>JAIPBL010000016.1 GCA_021739645.1 Saprospiraceae bacterium
GGATAGTGCCGTACCTGAATCAATGACCGGGTTATTTCCATCCCCGTAAAAAAGAACTTTAAAGTGTTCTTTTTTTACAGGGACGGAATAACCCTCATCGCTTTAATCAAAGTTTTTGACACAGTTAATTGAACACTCCTAACAAAAATCACCTAGCCAATAGAATTGGCTATATTTGTTTACCATTCAGTTGATTTTATCGCACTCTAAGCAACCAATTATGAGCAGCACACTTAAAAATCAATTAGCTGAAACCTTGCAGCCCAAGCTGCACACCTGCCAATACCTGTTTCAACAACTCATCGACAATTACTCCCTAGGCGCTATCAGCATCTTGGACAAGAATTTCAACTACGTGGTGATCGGCGGAGAAATGGTTCGTCAGTATGGCTTTTTATCAGAATCCCTTATTGGGAAACGTGTCTTTCCCCAAGCCACGGACGATATCTGGGCCATTGTTGAGCCAAAACTTCGAGGTGTACTGAATGGTACCATCCTGAGAGATTTCGAGGTGCTGAACAGCCTAACTAACCAGTTTTTTACCATCGATGCATTTCCCCTATATGAACCCGATGGGCAGGTTGACCATATTGCCGTTTTTACACGTGATATAACAGAAAAAAAAGAGACCGAAGCGTACATGAAGATTGCCTTGGAAAAGGAGAAAAAAAACAATGAGCTGAAAAGCCGCTTTGTAAGCTTGGCAAGCCACGAGTTCCGCACACCGCTCACTGCCATCCAATCTTCTGTCGAACTTATCAAAGCCTATGCAGACCGAGAAGAAATGGCAGGCATTTATAAGCATGTCGAAAGAATCAACCGCTCGATAATAACCCTTACGGGCATACTCGACGACTTTTTGTCCCTGAACAAATTGGAAGAAGAAAGAATAACAGCAAACCTGAAAGAAGTCAACCTACCCGAAACAATTGAAGATGCCTATGCTGATCTGAAAAATATTTTCAAAGACGGACAATCTTTCGAGTACCAACACGAGGGTGACAAATCTTTCCAACTTGACCCCCACTTGCTGAAAAACATCGTCATCAACCTGCTTTCCAACGCCATAAAATACTCGCCGGAAGGCGCACCCATCAACGTCGTGAGTTTCGTTTCGGAAGAAAAGGCAGGATTTTGGATCAACGACCGGGGCATCGGCATTTCAGCGGAAGACCAAAAGAATTTGTTCAACCGCTTTTACCGTGCATCCAATGTGGGCAGCACCCAAGGTACTGGCCTAGGGCTTTTCATCGTGAAACGCTACACGGAGATGATGAACGGAACCCTTGGCTGCCGCTCTGAACTGGGCAAAGGTTCGACTTTTTGGGTCGAGTTTAAGGCTGCAACGAACTAGGGTTTGCATTGCCGCCCAGCATTGACATCAATCACCCCAGCACCATGACCCTCATCATTTTGCCCACCTAGCATATTCTGCAAATTGCAGTTCAAACTTGCCCCATGCTTTGGTTACTGGCATTAATACTACTCCCGCTCGTACTACTCCTTTGGTTGCCGCTGGAACTCGAAATTGATACCAGCCATGCCCTCTACAGGGTCAGGTGGCTGGGCATATTTGGTTTTCGAGGCGTACCTAGCGACGAGGGTTGGCGCTGGTTCTTCAAGGTGTTTTTTTGGGAAAAAGAATGGAAGCCCGGCGGCGGGCAATCACTGCTGCCAAAAAAGAAGCGCCCCAGAAAACCCAAGCGGGTTCCCTCGGCGAGGAAGGTTTGGTCGCTGGTCAAAAATTTATTTAGGGCTATTAAAGTGAAGCGAATTCGGGTAAACTGGGATACTGGCGACTATGTCCGAAACGCACAGCTCTACCCACTTTTCCATTCACTTAGCAAGCGAAAACGACAATTGAACATCAATTTTATGGGCAAGGAAGAACTGGAAATACTGCTGCAAACCCGCCTCTGGCACATTGCCGGGGCGTTTTTGCGGTCATTCATTTAAACCAAAAAAAAATTCACTTATGAAAACCAATTTCGATGAGGTGCTGTCCAAGGTGACAGAATTTCTAAAAACAGAGGCCCGCACGGAAACCGTTGTGGGCAAAGAGTTTAAGCTGGGCGAATTTACCTGCGTGCCTGTTATTCGGGTGGGCTTGGGATTTGGCTACGGTGCCGGCGAGGGCGGTGATGAAAAACATGCGCACGGCGAAGGCAGCGGTGCAGGCGCTGGCATCGGCATTGAGCCGCTGGGCTTCTTGGCAACGCATGGAAAGGAGATTTCCTTTGTGCCTTCACGGACGAGCCACGGCCTGTCGGCAGCCATTGAAAAAATACCGGACGTACTGGAAAAATTCCTCGCTGGCAAAGAAAAACCAGAGATGGCAAAGTCCAATTGAGACTAAAAACAACAGAATGGATTTCAATTAGCTTTGAATCGGGCTAGTTGAGCTCCGGTAGCTGGAGTTAATACTCCAGCTCCTGGAGCTTTTTTTCCCGATATACAGCCTTCAATAGCTCATGCCGCTTTTTCACGGAAGGCTTGGTGTACTGCTTCCTCTCCATGAGTTCTTTTCGTACGCCAACATCCCGGTATTTTCGCCGGTAGCGCCGAATGGCTTTATCTATGGATTCTCCACTTTTTACATTTACAACTATCATAGTGCTTAGTTTTTTAGGTTAAAAAAATAGGGTGGGCGCTCGCCTGTTCTAACTGAGGTACACTACTCTCGCATTTAGGTTGTGGCTTTTCACGATATCTTCTGCGAACGACTTGTGGCCTCTCGGTGCCAGAAGGAAAAGTTTTCCTCCATTCATGTTGGCCAAAGTATTGAGCAGTTTCCATTTTGAAACTCGCCGACGAGTGTTGTCCACCTTGAGGGCAATTTCAATATAATACTTGCCGCCCGTTGTCTTTCCGGTGATGTCCGGGATATAAGGTGCTTCTTCTTCTGCTTTGGTAAATTGGGCAGGTGTTTCATAACCTTCCGTATTTGCTTTGATGCCGTATAAGCCTTTGCTTTTCGCCCAATTGAGCGCCCGTTCGAAATACATTTCTTTACTCATGATCAATCAATTTTAAGTTAAAAAATAGATACTTGCCGCTAGCGTATTTTATCCGCCCTTGGTAAGGTTGATTTGGCGAAGGAAAATAATAATTTAGGGTGTCCCGCAAGTCTGCCAAAAAGAAACCACGGTATGGGCTTGTCCAAAAAAAACCTCGAAAGAAGCATGGCAGACTAAACAATTGGCAGGAATAAAAGCGCCATTCTTATATTCGAAGCGTGTTGCTAATCCAATCCTTCCATTCCTCCGTATTGAGGTTGCTTTAGGAAAAAATCAAGCAATAGTTTGTGGTAAATGGACGGTAAGAAGTTGAAAATCAAGGTGTTTCAAAATGCCCAAACGTAAATATTAACACTGAGACGAGCTCAAAAGTTTGGCTCATGTCGGTTTTTAGTTAATGTATCACCAAAGTCCTCTTTGGCGCCCGGGCTGTCGAAGAAGGCTTCGACAGTACTTTTCACCCAAGCCCAACATGGGTAAAAGGTTCAATCCAAGGCTTGCTGAATTCTATATTTACCACCCTCCAAAAAGGGGCTGGAGCTCTGCTGTTTGAAAACCTCCGAACTCCCGTTTATTTAACTACCAGAACTGGAATATCCTCATTTTTTCGGAGCAAGGCCTCCGTTGTGGAGCCTAGTAATAACTGGGACAGCCGGGAGTGGCCCTTGTTGCCCATTATAATGAGGTCTGTTCCAATTTCATGTGCCTTTTTCAGCAAGGCTTGGGCTACTTGGGGCCTAGAGTGCTCTTCCAGGACTATATCTACGTCATCTTTTAATGCGGGTAGTTTTTCTGCAAGGAATTCGTTGAAACTATCTTTGTATCTGCCCGCTATGTCCTGTTCGTAGGTCATCGGAATCCCGCCCAAGCCATATAGGTGCAAGCTGTTGTCTTGGTAAATGTGAATGCCCACGACTTTCACCGGCTGCATGGCAGCGTGCTTGAAACCCACCGCAGTTTTCAAAGCCCTTGCTGAATAATCTGAAAAGTCAACTGGCACCAATATCGTTTGGAGGGCTGGACGTGACTTCTCCGGTGCCACTAACACGTTGGCATCCACCATGCGGACGATGTTCATCGCATTAATCACGTGATACTCGGCCATTGCCCGTTTGCCGATGATAACAAGGTCAGCATGGGCGCTATCAGTTATTTTGGCGAGGACTTCGGGAGGTGGGCCGCTTTCTACGGAAAAGCTCACTTTTGCCATGTCCTCTTTGGGAAAAACGTTTTTCAGTTCCGCTTCTATTTTTTCCATCAATTGCTCGTGCTGCTTTTCGTTCAACCCGGCCGATTCACTTGGGTAGTAATAAATGTCGAGTAGCGGGAAGATGGGACTTACAGTTGGCTTAACGTAGACGAAGGATATCTTTTCCGCTTTTAAGAACTGATCGATATACTTGAAATACGCCAATACCGACTCGTCAGTTCCGTTGAGTTCAAGGCCTATCATGACCCTTTTTACGTTCAATGGATAGACAATTTCTTTAGCTGCATGCTTTACTTTTGGTAGGGTGGTAGTACTCATTATCTTGAAATTTACGGTTGGAAAATGAGAGTTGTTGACGCTTATGTGCCGCTCTTTTTGGCTAAAACAAACTGCTAATGGCAGATGTTCAACCCGTCGTTTTTATACTTCCACGCAGGAGTAGAAGTCCGGGCAGCAATTGTTTTTAAAAACCTAGACCGAGAAATTCTTGGCTTTCTAAATCGTACAACTCCACAGCATTTCATGCCTGCTACCAAGCAGTTAAACCCAATTGGGTGGGTCTGTAGGCACTTGGGTTGGTGGTTCTTTGATAGGTGGTATTTCCTGCGGTGGGGGATTGGTCGCCGGATCTTTCACAGGCTGCTGTTCGTCTGGTGGCACTGGCGGCTGAGGGTCTTTGGTTGGTTTGATTTCAGGCGGCTTTTTCGCTGGTGCATCATCCTCACCCGATGCACTGTAATCAACGTTGAAGGCGCTGAGTACTTTAGGTGTTCCTTTAGCCTTTTTCATGTTAGATTGATTTTTCAAAACTACACTGCACACGTTCAGTGAACTTTAAAATTCTAGGTTATCGGGTCAAAACGCACCTTGCCAGCCTCCGGTTTTTCCAAAACGAAAATCATTGTGGATGGGGGTGGACGGTGTCCGAAACCCATGGGATGCCATTGAAGCAAAATGGGATTTCAACTCGCTCTGTTTTTTCGCTTTTTTCAATTCCCTCAAAAGCGGTTGAATTTGGGCATTGTCTTTTAGGAAAACAATGCCCAAAGTGTCGTCGGCAGATGGCACATACGCCAGCTCCACACTCACCGAAATTTTGCTGCCATTGCCATCTAAGGCAAAAACCTCTTGATCTGCACCAACGGGAAAGGCGATTGCACGATTGCAGCCCTTTTCCCAAACGGCTTCCGTCAGCGCAGGTATAAAATCTGAAACACACCTTCCCATTATCTCATCTGGCTCAATTCCAAGTAGGGACAAAGCCAATGGATTTGCGCAAAGGACGTCACTTTCACGGTTTATCAATATCATGCCCACAGGCATGTATTCAAACAAGGCAAGGAGCACTGCATCCCGTTGGTTGATGGAAAGGTGTGTCTGGTTCATTCAGAAATGGTTTGCTTGGTTAATTATTTTAGCACCGTTTAATCAAGAGCGCCTGCAAGACAAGGAGAATTGGCGCTTACGCAATGTGCTTTCTAAATAAAAAGAAGAGGGGCTTGAAATGTTCAATACGCGGAAGATTCTTTCCCATTTTCAGGACAAGACAGGGCTGTTTGCAATCTATTCAACATAAATCCCATTATGAGATATTTTGAATCGCCCTGAAATAGAGTGACTTTTATCATTATCCAATAAAAATTGGGCAGCAAACTTGAAACCCATAAAATTCAATCGTAAATTTACGATGCACGATAAATGAAGAACATGAAAGTACTCGCAGAACAACCAGTTTCGGTCAACAGTCAGGAAGAATTGGCCAGGTTTGCCAAGGCGCTTGCCCATCCTACCAGGCTTGAAATCCTACGTTTGTTGAGTACACAAAGCTGTTGCTTTACGGGGGACTTGGTGCAACTGCTGCCAATTGCCCAATCCACCGTTTCGCAGCATTTGAAAGAACTGAAAAATGCCGGACTGATTCAGGGGGAAATCGACCCTCCCAAAATCAAATACTGCATCAACAAAGAAAACTGGAGAAAGGCAAAACTGCTTTTCGCTGCTTTTTTCGAATAAAAAAATTTAACAAAACCAATCGTTTATTTGCGATTGGCTATTAATTTCTTGAAAATGAAACATATAAAAATCCTCGGCACAGGTTGCCCAAAATGTAAAAAGACAACGGCCCTGGTGGAAGAGGCCGTAAAGGAAGCGGGGGTAGAAGCCACCATCGAAAAGGTGGAAGACATCATGGAAATCATGAAATACAATGTCCTCTCGACCCCGGTATTGGTCATTGATGAAAAGGTGACGATCAAGGGGAGGATACCCTCCAAATCGGAGGTGATAGAATTGCTGAACGGATAAAGGTTGCAACAATGGAATATTCAATTTCAGCCACTTCAATTGCGGGAAATGATGCCTCACTGGTAATCAAACAATCAGAAATTGCCTTTGGCACCACCGATGCCAGTGCGGAAAAACTGCCCAACCCGGCTGAATTGTTCCTCGGTTCATTTGCTGCCTGTATCTTGAAAAACGTTGAGCGGTTCTCCGGCCTGCTCCACTTTGAATATGACCGGGCAAGCATTAAGGTGAGTGCCGCCCGTCTGGAAAACCCTTTAGGCATGGATGACATCCGTTATGAGCTGACCATTTTTAGCGGGGACGAAAAGTTGAGGATCAGATTGCTGAAAAAGAACATCGAAAAATATGGGACGATATTCAACACGGTGAAAAGGGCCTGTTCGGTTTCTGGCTCAATAATCAAAAAAGGTGATGTTTGATTGGGTACAAAACATGGCGGATTGGATAGTGTTTGACCTGCTCAATATGCAGCAGGGACAGCACCTTGCCGAGGCATTGAACTTCTTTATTTACGACAGTGTAAAAATATTGCTGCTCCTTTTTGTCGTCATATTTTTCATGGGCATGGTAAACAGTTATTTCCCCATCGAAAAAGTGCGGAATTTTTTGTCCCGCAATAAATTATATGGGCTTGAATACTTGATGGCTTCGCTCTTTGGGGTGGTCACGCCTTTTTGTTCCTGTTCTTCTGTCCCGCTTTTTATTGGTTTTGTGAGGGGAGGGATTCCGCTTGGGGTCACCTTTGCTTTCCTCATCACGTCGCCATTGGTCAATGAAGTGGCCATTGGGTTGTTTGTCGGTCTTTTTGGCCTGAAAATAACGCTGATATATGTGATAAGCGGTGTCCTGCTTGGCATGGCGGCCGGTATCATTTTGGGTAAGTTCAAACCCGAACGTTTCCTCACGCCCTGGGTAAAAGAAGTGATTGCCAATGCCGAGCGGGAAGAGGAAGCTTTTGCAGCAGAAAAGACCCCTTTTAAGGAGCGGTTGCCAATCATTTGGGACGAAGTAATGAAAATACTGAAAGGGGTAGTCCCTTACGTCATGGTGGGCATCGCCATTGGCGGCTTGATGCACGGCTATATCCCCGAAGGTTTTTTCGAAAAATATATGAACAAGGACAACCTTTTTGCCGTGCCAATCGCAACGATTTTAGCGGTTCCGATGTACTCGAATGCTTCGGGAATATTGCCTGTCGTACAAGTATTGGTGAGCAAGGGAATCCCCTTGGGAACTGCCATTGCATTTATGATGGGCGTGGTGGGGTTGTCCTTACCTGAGGCGATGCTGTTAAAGAAAGTGATGACTTTAAAATTGATTGGAATATTCTTCGGAGTGGTAACGCTTTGCATTATCATTTCAGGGTATTTTTTCAATATCATACTATAAAATTAAAAAAATGAAGTACTTAAAAATGTTGCCATTTGCATTCTTGCTGTTTTTTACGGCCTGCCAAGGGCAGGACAACAGCAAGACCATTGCCACGGCCGACAGCTCGAAAAAAATCGAGGTGATTGATTTCTACGGCACTCACCGATGTGTCACTTGCAAGGCCATTGAGGCCAATGCTAAATATACCGTTGAGACCTATTTTCAGGAGGCGGTGAAGAGCGGTAAACTCGAATTTAAGACCGTCAATGTCGATGAAGAAAAAAACTACGCCATGGCAGAAAAATTTGAGGCTACTGGCACGGCATTGTTCATCAACGTCATCAAAGGCGGGCAGGAGCAACACATTGACCTCACCAATTTTGCTTTCGCAAAAGGCACGGACAGGGAAGCCTTTTCTGCCGAACTGAGAGAAAAGATAAACGGGCAGCTCAAAACATTGTAATGGATTATTTGCAGTCAATTCTCGACGGTTATAATATCCCCATTATATCCGCTTTTGTGTTGGGTTTGATGACCGCCATCAGCCCCTGCCCATTGGCGACCAACATCACCGCAACGGCATTTATCTCAAAAAATATTTCCAGCAAAAGGAAAGTATTGTTGAGCGGTGTCTTGTATTCAATGGGCAGGGCTTTCAGTTACACGGTCATTGGGCTGGTCTTGTACTTTGGGGCAAGCAAATTCCATGTCGCCCGCCTGTTCCAACAAAATGGTGAAAAATACCTCGGTGTATTGTTAATCATCGTCGGGCTCATCATGCTCAATGTCATTCAACTGAATTTTTTGGGGAAATCCAACTTTCAGGAAAAGCTCTCTGAGCGGTTCAATGGGCAAGGCCTATTGGGTTCGTTTTTATTGGGGGTGGTGTTTGCCCTGGCATTCTGTCCTTACAGCGGGGCATTGTATTTCGGCATGTTGATACCGATGACCATTTCGAGCGCATCGGGTTTGTACCTGCCCATTGTTTTTGCGATTGGCACCGGTCTGCCCGTTATTTTGTTCACTTATTTATTGGCATTTGCAGCGCACCGGGTAGGGGCTGTTTTCAATAAAATAAGCAAGGTTGAAAAAATGATGCGCTATGTGGCGGGCGGGGTGTTTGTCCTGACAGGTATTTATTATGTCCTGATTTTCGCGGGGGTGCTTTGATATGGTCAGGTACTCCCAGAACTTGAAGTGCTGGGAGTACCGGGCTGAATATTCTAACGAACCGAAGGGTAATATCTGTCCCGAAGCCAAAAGGCCACATTGACCAAGGCAATCAGGGCGGGTACTTCCACCAACGGGCCAATGACCCCGACAAAAGCCTGTCCGCTGTTGATGCCGAACACACCGATGGCGACGGCAATCGCAAGCTCGAAGTTGTTGCCCGCTGCGGTGAAAGAGATGGAGGCATTTTTTGAGTAATCCGCACCAAGGGATTTTGCCAAAAAGAAACTCACCAAAAACATGATGGCAAAATAGAAGACCAATGGCAGGGCAATACGGAGCACATCCATTGGTATCTGCACGATGAGTTCCCCTTTGAGGCTGAACATCAGCACGATGGTGAACAGCAGGGCAATCAATGTGATGGGAGAAATGAACGGGACAAACTTTTCCTCAAACCATGTCTCGCCCTTCCATTTGATGAGCGAAAAACGGCTGACTATGCCCGCAAAGAACGGGATGCCAAGGTAGATGGCCACACTCTCGGCAATCTGCCCGATGGACACATTTACCTCCAGCCCTTCCATGCCGAGCAACGGTGGCAGCACGGTAATGAACACCCACGCATAGACGCTGTAGAGCAGGACTTGGAAAATGCTGTTCAGCGCCACCAGCCCAGCGGCATATTCCCTGCTCCCTTCCGCCAGCTCGTTCCATACGATGACCATTGCGATACAGCGGGCAAGCCCGATGAGGATAAGCCCGACCATGTACTCGGGATGGCCGTGCAAGAAAACCACGGCCAAGATGAACATCAGGACGGGGCCGATGACCCAATTGAGCAACAGCGACAGCCCCAGCACCTTGGTGTTGCGGAACACCTCGCCCATCTTCTCATAACGGACTTTCGCCAAGGGTGGGTACATCATCAAAATAAGCCCGATGGCAAGCGGTATGTTGGTCGTCCCGTTCGAAAAGGAATTGATGAAATCGCCGGAGGACGGGAAAAGATAGCCCACCGCAACGCCAACGGCCATCGCAAGGAAAATCCATATTGTCAGGTAACGGTCGAGGAAGGAAAGGTTTTTCCGCCCGGCGGCGGGGCTGCAATTGTCGGCGCTCATTTTAGCTGCTTTTGTTGGTGTTTTAAAATCGGGTTTCCCTTTTCTATTCGGTTTCCATCTTCTGCTTTGCAAAATGCACGGCGTAGAACATTTCCCTTGCTATCTGCCTGCAACTGTCGTCATAGGCCTGTCCTTCGGACGGTGTGCCGTCCGCATGCTTAGGGTCTTCGTAAGGAATGGCCAGCCTCGCCGCTGCACCGGATACAATGGGGCAAGCGGCATCCGCTTCCGAGCATACCAGGATGGCGGCAAACCCCGATTGCGGGTTGAAAGGGTCGTCATGCTTTTTGGAGAACATCAGCACCTTGCCGGAACTGGAGCTGTAAGAGGCTTCGTACTGCGGATTGTCCTCGCCGCCGCCCTTGGCAATGTCGAACCCCGCCCGTTCGAGTGCGGCAACCGCCCTTGGGTTGAACGCCGTGGCCTCTGTCCCGCCCGAAGC
The DNA here is from genome assembly GCA_021739645.1 of Saprospiraceae bacterium. Taxonomy (GTDB): domain Bacteria; phylum Bacteroidota; class Bacteroidia; order Chitinophagales; family Saprospiraceae; genus UBA6168. The sequence goes on from JAIPBL010000016.1 coordinate 10,639, forward strand.
GGTCACCACCCCTTCGATGCCGTAATAAGCGGCTGCGGCCTGTAACCAAAGCTGCCCCATGTGGCTGCGGCGGGAATTGTGCGTGCAGATGACCGTGAGCCTCACTTCTTCGCCCGCTTTCTTTTTTTCAAAAATGTAGTCGCTAAGTTCGGCAAGTTGTTTCTTTCGTTCTTCCGATATCAGGTCGGCCTCGTTTTCGAGGGTTTCGCAATAAGTTTGGAGCTTTTTGTAGAACTTGATATTTTCCATTGGAATGGATGATTTATTTATCGCAATATTAGAATGATTGCAGCCAAAAAAAACTTCAACAACAATCCTGTTCTTTCACCATCGTATCGAACAACCCGTTCATCATCGCCTGTACTTCCTTCCACCTTGCCGCATCGATACAATAGTTGACCCTGTTCCCCTCGGTATCACCTTTGATGATTCCGATGGACTTGAGCTCTTTTAGGTGACGTGAAATGGTGGGCTGTGCCAAAGGTATCTCCTCAACGATTTCCCCGCCGATGCATTGGTCAACCTTCAAAAGATGTTCAAGTATGGCAATGCGGGCGGGATGAGCGAGCACCTTTGCTATCGCTGCAAGCTCGTTCTGCTCTCTCGTGAAATTCTTTGTTTTCGTCAGTCCCATGCTGAGAGTTTATTTATTAATTGCAATATTACGATTAACTTTTTTTAAGAAGCAAGCAATCCTGATAAATTTATAAATCTGGCTCGCAAAAGGTGCAATTACTTCCCACTACCCCCAATTCTGGGAAGTAACCAACATAACTAAAACTAAAATCAACCCCAAATCATGAGCAAGTAACGGCGTGACGCCAAAGTCACGCCGTCACTGCATTCAATCCTCATCCTCCTCCCCTTCAGAAGCCCTCACCCACGCCGCCCGCCTCGGCGCCGGCATCTCCGTCCCCATCAGCGCCTTCCACAGCACCTCGTTGAAGAGCCTGTCCGGCACAGCGTCCACTTGCGCCAGGTTGAAGGTCTCGCTGATACGGCTCAGTTCGTTTACCGCCACGTTCCGCTCCTCGATGTCCACTTGGGCGGGCAGCACCTTGAACGGCGTGGAATCCGGCGTGGCCGTGAAGCAGCGCCACATCGGCGTGGCGGCGGCGTCGTACTGGCTCATGGGCGGCAGCCCCAAAATCAGCTCCATCGTTCGGAGCATGGAAGAAGTAGAGTACATCGTGTGGTCTACGAAATTGCGCCGGGTGTACGGGCTGACGATGTAGGCCGTGCTGCGGTGCGCATCCACGTGGTCGGCGCCGTTCTGGGCATCGTCTTCGAGGATGAAAATGGCGCTTTCCTTCCAGATTTTCGAGTGGGAAATATGCTCCACGAGCCGCCCCACGGCGAGGTCGTTGTCCGCCACGGCGGCGTAGGGCGAGTAGGCGCCCTTTTGGAGTCCGCTGGTGTGGTCGTTGCCGAAGCGGATGGTGTTGAAACGGGCTACTTGATTGATATTCAACAAACTATCAAAATCCCGCTGCCAGTCCGCCTGTCGCCTGATGTCCTGATAGTCCATGTCCCAGGCCGAGTAGCCGGGGCAGAAGTGCCCCTCCAGTGTTTCGTAATTCGCACCGTTATCGGCGAATTCGCCGTAGGTTCGGTAGCTCACGTCCGCCGCCTTGCAGAAGTCCCAGATGAAGCCTTTTTTTGGAAAAGCAATGCGCCGGGTGCCCTCGTAGTCGTAGTTGCCGCCCCTACCGCCGTAGCTGGTGGGCCAGGTTTTCTCCACGAAGTCGTTGGCGTAGGCCGCCGTGCTCCAGTTGTGGCCATCGGCGCTCACCTCGGCGTCCACGTAGAAATTGTCGAAAAGCACAAAGTCCCGTGCGAGGGCATGCTGGTTTGGGGTGATTTTCTCCGGGAAAAGGCAGAGCGCCGGGTCGCCGTTGCCTTCCGGCATGTCGCCCAGCACTTGGTCGTAGGTGCGGTTTTCTTTGATGACGTAGAACACATATTTAATCGGGGAAGGCCCACCGACGTTCATCGGGATGGGGTTGCCTAGTTCGCCTTCCGCCATCATTTCCTTCTCTTTTTTGTAGGGTGTGTTTTCGTAAACCAGCTTGGAGTAAGCGGCCAAATGCTTAAAAGATGCCCTGACATCAATGACGCTCAGGGTGCCTAGGTACAGTTCCCCGATGTACTGCCCGGCCCGCTCGTCCGATGCCTTGCGCAGTGGGCTTGGGCCTTCCGGGTTGGCCAGCGAGGTCATGCCTTTGCCATTGGCGACATAGATTTTCCAACCAGCGAAGCGCACACTGGTCGGGTACCAGCCCGTGGGGATGAAGCCGAGCGGGCGGCTCTCGCCCCGTTTGCGCATGTCAAAAACGGCGAGGCAGTTGTTGTCGGCATTGGCCACGTAGAGCGTTGCGTCTGCGTTGCCGAGGGCGAGGCTGTTCGTCGTCGAGCCGTTCGGCGAGTCGGGGAACAGGGCGCAATTCAGCACTTCGAGGGTCTTGCGGCTGGGCAGGTCAACGACATGCACCGAGTTGTCGTGCGAATTGGCGATGAGCAACAGGTCTTGCTTTCTGTTCAGGACCATCTCGTTCGGGTGGTCGCCCACAGCGATTTCGGCTTTTATCTCAAAGGTTTTCAAGTCAAAAACCAGCACTTTTTTCATCCCCCACATCGAGACATAGGCTTCGCTTCTTTTATGTGAAACAAGCACCGCAAACACCTCGCCGCCGACCGGGATTTTCTTCTCCACTTTTTTGCTCCGCAAATCGCAGACATAGAGCATATTGTCCTCCTTGGAGCCAACGAGCAGGTGGTTGTTTGGCTCGTCGAGCGCCAACCCGGTCGGGCAAATTTTTTCCTTCCCCCAGGGTTGCCCCAGTACGATTTCGCCGTCCCGAACCAATTGTTGGTTTTCTATTTTAAAAATGGCAATCAGGTTGTCGTTGCCGCCGGAGGCGTAAAGTTTGCTCCCGTCCTCATTGAACGCCAAGCCATACCACGCCTTTGGGATTTCGATTTCGCTGAGCAGTACAGCATCCCGTTGCCGGAAGAGTTGGATTTTCTGCACCCCTACCCCATTATTGGTCACTGCAAGCCAATTACCATAAGGCGAAACGGCGATTTGCAGCGGCAGGTCGCCAAGCTGGCGGTGCACGTCACCTGCGGGGGTGAGCATCCACTGGTTGGGCAGTTGCACCCGCTTGGCAGCAAGGGATTGGTAGAGTTTTTCGCCGGAAGCCCGCTGGGCGGTCTTGCATTGGGTGAAAAGGAGGGCGGCGAGCAGGAGAAGGAAGAAGTGAATTTTCATATTCTGCGGAGTTTTGTTTTCACAAAAGAAAGGAAAAATGCGGGCGGGCAAAGTAACTGACGGGAAGTTAATTTTCCCATAACCCCCGCTTAACCGAACGCCACTCCGGCCAGCCGATGACTTCCGTCTCCCTGCCTGCTGCCAAATATCATTTGCCGCCAAGCTTTTAGGTTTAAACTTTGCTAAAAATCTAATGTCATGACTAGTAAAGCCACCTTTCACAGCGGCGATGACGTCGCCACCATCCCCACTACAACTGAAAAATATGTCTGGGCCTTTGCCGAAGGCGACGGAAAAAATAAACACCTGCTCGGCGGAAAAGGCGCCAACCTTTGTGAAATGACCCAGATCGGGCTCAATGTGCCACCGGGATTCGTCATCAGCACCGAAGCCTGCCTAGCCTACCTCGCCAATCCAAACAAAGCACTGCCCGAAGGTCTGATGGACCAAGCCATCGAGCAAATCAAGCAGCTCGAAAAGGCCACTGGCAAGGGATTCGGCAATCCGTCGAACCCCTTGCTGGTTTCGGTGCGAAGCGGCTCGGCCATGTCCATGCCGGGCATGATGGACACCATCCTCAACCTCGGCCTGAACGCCCAGACGCTCCCCGGCCTCATCAAGCAGACCGGCAACGAGCGGTTCGGCTACGACGCCTATCGCCGCTTCATCCAACTTTTTGGCAAGGTGGCGCTCGGCGTTCCTGACGAGAAATTTGACGAACATTTCGAAGAAATCAAACACCGGGCAGGCGTGAAAGTGGACATCGGCCTCAGCGCCGACGACCTCAAGGAAATCAGCGAGCGCTTCCGAAAAGTGGTGCAGGAGCACACCGGAAAGCCGTTCCCCGAAGACGTTTACGAACAGCTCAAAATATCCATCCAAGCTGTGTTCAACTCCTGGATGGGCAAGCGGGCCGTGGACTACCGGCGGGAGTTCAAAATCACGCCCAGCATGGCCAACGGCACAGCGGTCAACATCGTCACAATGGTCTTCGGCAACATGGGCCCGGACAGCGCCACGGGCGTCGGTTTCACCCGTGACCCCGGCACCGGCGAGAACGTGATGTACGGCGAGTACCTCGTCAACGCACAGGGCGAGGACGTGGTGGCGGGCATCCGCACCCCGAAGCCCGTGGCCGAACTGGCCAAGGAAATGCCCGAAATGTACCGTCAGCTCGAAGATTTGCGGAGCAAACTGGAAACCCACTACCGGGAGGTGCAGGATTTTGAATACACCATTGAGAACCAAACACTTTACTGCCTCCAGACCCGCAACGGCAAGATGAACACCACGGCGCTCGTGCGCACGTCGGTGGAAATGGTGAAAGAGGGTTTGATTACGAAGGAACAAGCGCTACTGCGCATCCAGCCGGAAATGCTGGAGCAGCTGCTGTTCCGCCGCCTTGACCCAAAACACAAGGCGGTGGCGCTGGCGCAAGGCCTGCCCGCATCGCCGGGCGCTGCTTCTGGCCACTGTGTTTTCGACGCCGACCGGGCCGAATCGTTGGGCCGGGCTGGCCAAAAAGTCATCCTCGTCCGCGAGGAAACCAAGCCGGAAGACATCCACGGTTTCTTTGCTTCGCAAGGCATCCTGACCAGCCGGGGCGGCAAAACCTCACACGCCGCCGTGGTGGCCCGTGGCATGGGCAAGCCCTGCGTGGCAGGTGCCGAGGGCATTTCGGTGGACGTGAAACTGCGCCGGGCCGTCATTGGCGAAAAAACGCTGCTCGAAGGCGATTACATCACGATTGACGGCGGCACGGGCAAGGTTTACCAAGGCGAAGTGCCGATGGTGGACCCCGTTTTCTCCAAAGAACTCCAAACCCTGCTCGGCTGGGCCGACGAGGTTGCGAAGCTCAAAGTCTTCGCCAACGCCGACACGCCGGGCGCCGCCCAAAAAGCAGTCGAGTTTGGGGCAATGGGCATCGGGCTTTGCCGCACGGAGCGGATGTTCAACGCTGTGGAGCGCCTGCCAATCGTGATTGACATGATTCTGGCGAACACCACGGAGGAGCGACAGGCAGCACTCGACCGGCTGCTGCCCATACAGCGGCAGGACTTCGTCGAAATCTTCAAGGCCATGTCGCCACGCCCAGTGACGGTGCGGCTGCTCGACCCGCCCATCCACGAGTTCCTGCCAAGCGAGGAAGAACTGGTCGGCGAACTCGAACATTTGCACCACCTGAAAACCACGATTGACGGCGTCAACAACCTCTACGGCAGCCTGCGCCTGCTCGAAGCCAACGAGGAACTGAAGCACGACTACCCCTCACCGTTCAACCACACTGGTGCTGATTTGGTGACGAAAGCCGTCCTAAAAAAAGAGCGGATGCTCCGCAAAATCAAAGAACTGCACGAGGTAAACCCGATGCTCGGCCACCGGGGCGTGCGCCTCGGCCTCACCTACCCAGAGATTTACAAAATGCAAATCCAGGCTATCCTCGAAGCGGCGGCTGAGTGCCAAACCGCTGGGGTGGAAGTTTACCCGGAAATCATGGTGCCGCAGGTGTGCACCGCACGGGAACTGGAGCACGTGAAGGTTTTTGTGGATGAAATTCGGGAGAAAATCGAGGCGAAGCTGAAAGCGCCGCTGCACTTCAAGTTCGGTTCTATGATAGAAGTGGTGCGGGCTTGTATGCGGGCCGACGAACTGGCCAAAGTGGCCGAATTTTTCTCCTTCGGGACAAACGACCTGACGCAGGCCACCTACTCGTTCAGCCGGGAAGATGCGGAGAACAAGTTCTTGCCGCTGTACCAGCAACTGGACGTGGTACACGACAACCCGTTCGAGGTGCTCGACCCAAAGGGCGTTGGCCGCTTAATGGAAATCACCGTGGAATGGGGCCGCAGGCAGCGCCCGAACCTGAAAATCGGCATCTGCGGCGAGCACGGCGGGCATCCGGCATCCATTGCTTTTTGCCACAAAATTGGGCTGGACTATGTGTCCTGCTCTGGGCCGAGGGTGCCGATTGCGAGGTTGGCAGCAGCTCATGCGAAGTTGGGGGAAAAGAAATAAACGTTGGCCTGAGAAAGCGCAACCCATGATGGTGGCGAAAACTTAACATTGGGTGTGTACCTTGTAGGTTAATTTTGCACAAAAAATTAATCCAACTTTAAAACAACGATCATGGGAAAACATCAAAAGAAGGACAAAAAGCAGCAAGCAGAAAACCCAGAAGTATCCGCTGCCAAGCTATATATCGCAGAGACGGAGGCGAATCTGGAACTGCTGGATGCTGAAAAAAAGGCGTTGAAGGCCAATTTGAAGGAAGCCAAAAAGCAGCTCAAAAAATTGCTGAAAGCAAAACCGGAGAAAGTGAAAGCCGAGAAGAAACCGAAGCCCGCCGCCAAGGCAAAACCTGTCGGAAAGAAAAAAGCAAAGGCGGCAACTACCAAAAAAACGGCTGGTAAGAAATTGGCCAAGGCTTAACCTCTCGGTAAACCGCCGTTCACATGGCGCAGCGATGTTTGCGCCATATTTCATACTTACCATTATTAGTGAGAGTAAATTAAGTTCGTACAGCCATATTCTGAGTGCAGAATATGGCTGTACTTTTTAGGCACATATAAGCGTATAAAGACTTGCCGAGTTGCTTTGCAAACCTGACGGAAACCCCAGTTTTTTCAGTGATTTTTACTTTGTTTTAACATGAAATATAGTTGCCAGTCCAACTTGACCAAATACATTCACACAAACTTCATCAATACTTAAATCCAGTATAACCGCCCCTAAATTTTCTCGTCCAACCTTTGCGCCGTCGGTAAAATCGCCGACAAAAAAAAGCCGGTAACAGCCCCAAGCTGCCCCGGCTAATAGGAATTTGTTTAATTAAAACTCACAAATTTATGAAACGAGCAAGACTTGCGCTGAGCCAAAAGGCTTGGCGGGTGGCTATTGTCTTTTTATTGACAATTGGTGCCTGCACCACCGGGCTTTTTGCACAAAAGACCGTGAAAGGCATCGTGAAAGACGCCAAAACCAACGAACCCGTGGCGGGCGCTACGGTCATGGTGAAGGGAACTTCCACGGGCACAATTTCGGAAGCTGACGGCAGCTTCGAGCTGCGGGTGGCCGATGCGAACGCCCCGCTGGTCATTTCCTACATCGGCTACGACGGGCAGGAGGTGGTCTTTGCGGAGCAAAACTTCGTGAACATCCTGCTGGCGGAAAACTCGCAACAACTGAGCGAAGTCGTCGTGACGGCACTCGGCATCACCAAGGAAAAAGCCCGGGTCGGCTACGCCGTTCAGGACGTGAAGGGCGCTGATTTAATCAAAGCCAGAGAGCCGAACCCCATCAACTCGCTCACGGGGCGGGTGGCCGGACTCACCGTCGGCTCTTCCGCTGAACTCCTCGGCGGCCCGTCGGTGCTGCTGCGGGGCGACAAACCGCTCTACGTGGTGGACGGTGTGCCCATCCAATCTGACACTTGGAACATCAACCCGGACGACATCGAGACCATCACGGTGCTGAAGGGCCCAAACGCCTCGGCGCTCTACGGCAGCCGGGGGCAATATGGGGCTATTCAGATTTCAACGAAACGGGGAACGAAGGACAAGCGTGGTTTCACGGTGGAATTCAACAATACCACCATGATTGAGTCGGGCTTTTTGACCATCCCGAAAGTGCAGAACGACTACGGCCCCGGCGACCACGGCCGCTACGCCTACGCCGATGGCAAGGGCGGCGGTTTGTACGATTCGGATTACGACGTTTGGGGACCGAAATTTGAGGGCCAGTTGATCCCGCAGTACGATGGCGAGTACACGCCGGACCAGACCTACACGACGACCTTTCCAAGTGGGACGACGTTCACGGGCAATTACAAACCAACGCCTTTCACGGCACGTGGCAAGGACAACCTCCAGCGTTTCCTGCGCCCCGGTTTGTTGCAGAGCACCAACGTGGCGGTCAGCGCCTCCGGCGAAAACTACGACCTCCGTTTTTCTGGCACCTATAATTACCAGCAGGGCATCGTGCCGAACACGCAATTGAACAGCGGCAATTTCAATATGTCGATGGGCTATAATTTCAACAAAAAGCTCCGTTTTGAAAGCGCCATCAACTACAACCGCCAGTTCACCGACAATATCCCCGAGGTGCAGTACGGCCCGAACTCCCTGATTTACAACATCATCATCTGGGGCGGTTCGGACTGGGACATTGACGACATGGAGGACTATTGGGAGGAAGGAAAAGAGGGCCTCCAGCAGAAATATGCCGAGCATACCCGCTACAACAACCCGTGGTTCATGGCCAACGAATGGCTGCGTGGCCACCAAAAAACGGATGTGTACGGCTACGGCGCTTTGACCTACAGTTTCACCGACCACTTGAACCTGATGGCCCGCACGCAGATCACGACCTACGATATTTTTAGGAGCGAAAAATTCCCTTACTCCGGCACGGTGTACGGCCGGGAACAGGCCAAGGGCGACTACCGGGAAGACCGCCGGAACCTGTTTGAGAACAACACGGACCTGAGCCTGAACTTCGACAAAAGCATCAGTCCCCGCTTCGACATCACGGCTTCCGTGGCGGGGAATATCCGCTCGTTTTCCTACAATTCCAGCTACGCCAGCACCGACTATCTGAACGTGCCGGGCTGGTACAACCTGAACAACTCCCTGTTTACCCGCCAAGTGTTCAACTACAATTCCGACATGCGGGTGCTGAGTGCCTACAGCTTCGTGGACTTGACCTACAACCGCGCCATCACCCTCTCGCTGACGGGCCGCTGGGACAAGCATTCCACCCTGCCGACTTCCGGCAACAGTTATTTCTACCCTTCCGCCAGCTTGAGCCTACAGCTTTCGGAAATGGTGAAACTTCCTGATTTCATTACTTTCATGAAACTGCGTGGCAGCTACGCTTACGTGGGTTCTGGCCTTACCCGCTCGACCATCCCGGCGGCTTACCTTGTGGCTGGTCGTGACATCCTCGATTACGGCAGCGACTACTACACGCCCTACGACGGCCCGAACTACATCAACTCCAGCGGCTACAATATCGGCTTCCCGTACAACAACCAGCCGAGCGCCTACTCGCCCACGACCATCGTGAACCCGAACCTGGAGCCTTCTTTTGCAACGGCTTTCGAGACGGGCATTGACATGAAGTTCTTCAACAACCGCGTGGCACTTGACCTGACCTACTTCAACGCCACCGACGGCCCGAACGTGTTCAACCTGCCGCTTTCCGAGGCCACAGGTTACGGCGCAGCCGTGGAAAACGGCATCAAGACCCGCAAAAAAGGATACGAAGTGGTGCTTGGAATCCGCCCCGTGAGGACGCCCGATTTCAACTGGCAGGTGGACTTCAACTGGAGCACTTGGCGGGAGACGTTGGATGAAATCTACCCCGGCGTGGAGAAGCTCGGCCAGTTCCTCGAAGTGGGCGACCGCATTGACTCCTACTACGCTGGCGAGTTCGTGAAATCGCCAACCGGCGAGAACATCATCGACGGCAGTGGCCGCCCGTTCCGCAATCCAATTCCTCAGTTCCTCGGCTACACCAACCCAGACTGGACCTGGGGCGTTCGCAACACGTTGAGCTACAAGAACCTCGGCTTCGGCTTCCAGTTCGACGGCGCGGTGGGCGGCAACATCGTCAACTACATCCAGCGACAGACCTTCCGGGGTGGCCGCCACGAGGAGACGGTGCTGAACAACATCAAAGACGCCAACGGCCTTGGCATGGGCGATGCTCGCTATCAGGATTACCTCGGCAACAAAACTTGGGTGGCCGAAGGCGTGGTCATTTCCAACGGCGTGGCACCGGAGTACGACGTGGACGGCAACATCACCAACTACGCAGAGATGGAGTTTGCCAAAAACACGCAAACCACTTATCTCCAGGATTACATCAGCCGCTACTACTCCAACGAGGAGGCCAACTTGATGAGCCGCACCTTCGCCAAGCTGCGGGAGGTGACCATCACGTACAATTTCCCTGCGGAAAAATTCAAGGGCAGGGTGATACAAGGCGCCAGCGTGAGCCTCGTGGGCAGGAACCTGCTCTATTTTGCGGAAGAGAAAAACGTGGACGTGGAGCAGTTCACGGGCACGACCGACCCGAACTCGGTGCAGGGCTACTCTAGCTTGCAGTCGCCAACGCTGCGGCGGTTTGGGGTGAATTTGAACTTTACATTTTGATGAGTGCGCCTGGATGGTTTTTGATTGACGATTGATGATTACATGATTGATGATTGTTGATGGAATGGATGATTTAGGATTTATGATGGGCGATTTGCGATAAGCACACATCAACCATAAAAAATCGAACTTCTTACATCACATCAACAATCATCAATCATGTAATCTATTAATCGTCAATCAAAAACTCACTTGTTTCCATGTCCGCTGGCCGTTTTGGTACTGGCAACAAACATGGAAATGAGTTCATTATTTTCGGCCATAAGTGGGGCCAATTTGCCTTTTGGAAACCAAGTCCGTTTATCAATCAATTTGAGGCAAATGAGGGTTTCCCGAAGTTCTTTGAGACAAATTTTCATTTTATGGATAAAATCCTCCCGTGATTCAGCGGCTTGAGCTTCCCCATAATTCAAGGCAGGTGAAGTTCCTGAACGCAGCAATTGACCGCCGAGGTGCTTCGCTGCTGGTGTTTTTGGCAATGACTCAACAGCATCAATAATTCGGGAAGCAAACTCGATAAGTCGGTCTTCGACCTCCTGTGGAGTGGTTTTTTTCTTTTCCATGATGGTAGTTTTCTCGATTAATTTCAAATGAGCTGCCGCAAAACGGCCATCAAACATAAAACATCCAAGCCATTTTCCATTCCATCAACAATCATGTATTCATGTAATCATCAATCGTCAATCAAAAAAGAAAAAATGAAAAATCTAAAATACCTTCTCATCATCACGGTCCTCGCCTTCGCAGGTTGCGAAAAATCCTTCGAGGACCTGCAAGTCAACCCCAATCAGCCAGCGTCGGCACCACCGTCGCTGATTTTTCAGGGCGTACTGAACGACATGTTCGACAACTGCTGGAACGACAACATTGTGATGCGTTACAGCCAATTTCACCTTTGCAACTTCAACTACTACGGCAACAACGAGTACAATTGGACGACCTCCAACTTCGATTTTTACACCCTCAACAACGTGGTGAAGATGGAGGAAGAAGCGGAAAAACTCGCCGGGCCAGACAACCCGTACGCCGCATTGGGCAAGTTCTTCCGGGCCTATTTTTCCATCCGCATGTCCTTGAAATTCGGGGACATCCCGTTCTCCGAGGCATTGCAGGGATTGGAGAACACGACGCCGACCTACGATACGCAAAAGGCTGTTTTTGTCGCTTCGCTCAATATGTTGGAAGAAGCCAATGACCTGCTCGCTGCCAATATTGCGAAGAGCGACAATTCGCTGCAAGGCGATATTTACCTCGGCAACGACCTCGTGCAATGGCAAAAAGTCGTGAACACCTACAAGTTGCGGGTGCTCATCCACCTGAGCAACCACGCCGATGACAGCGACCTGAACGTGAAGGGCCGTTTCGCCGAAGTACTGAACAACCCGGCCAAATACCCGATCATGGAGAGCCTCACCGACAACATGGCCTATACCTACAACAGCTCGACAAACACTTACCCGACCAATCCGGGCAACGTTGGCTTCGACACGAAACGCTACAACCACAGCGACACCTACCTCGGCACACTGGTGGATTTGAAAGACCCCCGCACCTTCGTCGTGGCCGACCCCGCCGAAGCTAAAATTGCGCAGGGCCTGACCGCCGCCGATTTTGAAGCCTACGTGGGCGCACCCGCTGGCGAGGGCCTCGACGATATGACTTTCAAAATGGGCAACGGCGATTACAGCGCCATCAACCAGTCCCGTTACTACAGCACATTTGCGGGGCCAGAGCCTTGCATCCAGATTGGCTACGCCGAGCTTTGTTTTAATATCGCCGAGGCCATCAACCGCGGTTGGGTGACGGGCGATGCGGGTGACTGGTACGAAAAAGGCATCACTGCCAGCATGAACTTCTACGGCATCACCGATGTGGCGGCTTATTTGGCGCAGCCCGAAGTCGCCTACGCTGGCAACACCACTGATGGTTTGGAGCAAATCCTGTTGCAGAAGTACCTGGCCTTCTTTCAGAACAGCGGCTGGGAAGCATTTTACAACCACCGGCGCACGGGCGTGCCTGCCTTCCATGTCGGCGATGGCACGGGCAACGGCGAACGCATCCCAAAGCGCTTCCAGTACCCAGCCTCCGAACGCAACACGAACACGATTAACTACGATGAAGCAGTGACGAGGCAGTATGGCGATGACGACATAAATATGGCGATGTGGTTGTTGAAGTAATTTTGAGCTTGTTGGAATCAAAAAAAAAAAAGCCTGCCCGGGTTGTTCCAGGCAGGCTTTTTCTTAGCAGCAGTTGGGGTTATCGGGCAGTGGACAGCGGCACTTTACCTGCTGCTTTTTTCATCGGCACGTTTCTTTTGTTGCTTTTTATTTCCGACAAATGGAAGTTGTACTTTCTCATCATCTTCACCAATTCAAGATAATGTTTTTGCCTCAAATATTGATATTGTTTAAGCATGGCATCGTCTGGTGAATGCTTTTCGTGAAAGGCAATCATTTTGTCCAATCCTTCAATTTGTTCCAAAATATCGGCAACCCGAATATGGAGGCCAATGGCTTCATTGTGTATCATTTTCAAAAAATTAGTTCGATAAATCCTTTCGGATAACGTTTTTGCGCTCGGTTAAATTTGGTCTTGCTGAACTGTTGCTGCCAATAGGCCATGTCCGACCTTGTTGCTTCATAATATTTATGGTTAGCCGGGTAAGCCTTGATGGTGTAGGCATCCACGCCATAATTTTTTTCAGCGCCTTTCATCGTAAACTTCGCTTCAATCTCCTTTTTCAATTTTTCATAAACCTCAAAAGGTATAAAAGTTACGATGTCAATATCCCTTGGGTTCAGCTTTTTGGTCACAAAACTCCCATTTACCCATTGCCTAAAATTAGGCAGTATTTCTTGTCGAAGGTCAGCATTGTAGCGCTGGTAGTTCTCAAATATAGGTTTCCGGGCTGTAGAACCAAGCACCCCAGAAACAAAGGTTTCTTCGAACAACCCAAAGTCGGCAGAAATAACTCCGTATGGAGACAAGAATCCCTTTTCATCGAACTCAAGGTCCATAGAAGTTGGCAGTTTTGTTTGTGAAATACAAAACTAACGAACATTTGGCATACCTCCAACTGGGTCTGACATAGGAGTTTTCTCACCTCCACTATAAAACTTAACCCCACTTTCACATTGAATTTATAGTCCTGCATGACCTTCGTGCTGTGAATAAATCAATATCAAATGGTTAACCGCCACATAAAACGCAGACCGCAGGCCGCCCCGAAAATGCTGGTGTTCCAGCGGAATGCAGCAAGCTTCCCTATCGTCATGCCGATTAGAAAAAGTCCTGAACAAGCCACCGAAGAAATTTTCGACATCCTCACCCGCCGGGGCCAAGAAGCCTACTTCGGCGAGCCAGTCAGCCAGATAGAACACGCCTGCCAGTCGGCACGGATGGCCGAGGCAGAGGGCTGCGACGAGGAGGTCATTCTCGCCGCCCTTTTCCACGACATTGGCCACCTGTGCGCACTACCAAATGAAGACGAAATGCCCGGCCTCGGCATCCTGCGCCACGAACAGGTGGGCGGCAACTTCCTGAGCAAGCTCGGCTTCTCGGAGAAGGTCTGCCGCCTCGTGGAGGGGCACGTGCAGGCCAAGCGCTACCTCACTTTCAAAAACCAGCAGTATTTCGAGAAGCTTTCCGAGGCTAGCCGCCAGACCCTAAGCTGGCAAGGCGGCAAGATGGACGCTGATGAAGCAGCCGCCTTCGAGGCACATTTCCTATTTGAACTGATGATGAAAATGCGCCAGTGGGACGAGGCAGCGAAGGAGGTAGAACAGCCACTGCCCGACCTCGAAAAGTACCGCCAGATGTGCCTGCGACACCTGCGGCGCCACTCGGGCATGTACCTGCTGCACGCTGCAGCCTGATTTTTTTGACAAAAAAAACGATTTCACTATGCCACTCCAACTCATCGTATTCGACATGGCGGGCACCACCGTCCACGACAGCGACAACGTCCACGAGTCACTCATTTTTGCCTTCGCAAAATTCGGCTACACCATCGACCGGGAAGACGCCAACAGCGTCATGGGCATTCCCAAGCCAGTCGCCATCCGGGTTTTGCTCACGCAAAAATTCCACCTCGAACCAACCGAAGAAGAAATCGAGGCCATCCATGAGGTCTTTCTGGAAAACATGCTCGACCACTACCGAACCAGCCCCGATGTGCGGCCAACCCCTTTTGCGGAGCGTACCATCCGCACCCTGAAAAAAATGGGCGCAAAAGTGGCCCTCAACACCGGCTTCACTTCCGACATCACCAACACCATCATTGACCGACTCGACTGGCAAGACATGGTGGACGCCTGGGTCAGTGCCGATGAGGTGAAACAGGGCCGCCCCCACCCCGACGCCATCCACCTGCTGATGGAAAAGTTTGGCGTCACCGACCCCGCCAACGTGGCCAAGGTCGGCGATACCCCCGCCGACCTCCAGGAGGGCACCAACGCCCGCTGCGGCTGGGTCATCGGCATCACCAGCGGCTCGCACACCCGCGAGGAGCTGCAGCCTTACCCGCACACACACCTCGTGGACGACATCTGGCAAGTAGTCCAGCTCACGGTGGACGAGTTCGCTCATGCATAGCGCTGCGCAATTTCCCGCTGTTGCCGAAGGCAGCAAAACACGCAAACAAGCAAGCCGCCTCCAGTCAACCCTGCTGGCCGCACTCGCCGCAGCCGCCACCTACACCTGCATGTACGCCTTTCGGAAACCGTTCACGGCGGCCACCTTCGAGGGCATCGTTTACGCAGGCGTGAACTACAAGGTTTGGCTCGTGGTGGCACAGGTGCTGGGTTACATGGCCAGCAAGTTTTACGGCATCCGCTTTATTTCGGAACTGAAACCGGCGGGGCGGTTCCGCAGCATCGTCTTGTTGATTGGCTTCGCATGGCTGTCGTTGCTGGGTTTTGCACTCGTGCCGCCACCTTGGAACATCGCATTCCTCTTCCTCAACGGCCTGCCGCTCGGCCTGATTTGGGGCATCGTGTTCAGCTACCTCGAAGGCCGCCGCACGACCGAAGTACTCGGCGTGGTGCTGTCCAGCACCTTCATTTTCGCTTCCGGTTTTGTGAAAAGCGTGGGCACTTGGGTCATGGTGGATTGTAGCCAAAGTCCGTTTTGGATGCCGTTCGTGACCGGCGCACTGTTCGTCGTACCGCTGGCAGGGGCCGCCTTGCTCCTTGACCGCACTCCCCCACCCGACCACCTCGACCTCGAAGCCCGCAGCGAGCGCCGCCCGATGACTGGCGAGGAACGAAAGGCTTTTTTGCAAAAATTCTTGTTGGGCATCGTGCTGCTGGTGGCAGCCTATCTGCTGCTGACGGTGCTGCGCGATCTCCGGGACAATTTCGCCGCCGAAATGTGGAAGGAACTGGGCTACGGCGGCCAATCTGCCATTTTTACCAAAACAGAACTGCCCGCCACCTTGGTTGTCCTCGTGGGCATGAGCCTTCTGGTTTTTGTAAAAAATAATCACAAAGCGTTGCTTTTCAATCACTTATCTATCTTACTGGGCATGGTGTTGGTTTTTTCCAGCACCCTGCTTTTTTCACAAAAAATGCTTTCGGCACCACTTTGGGCCATGCTCAACGGCGTTGGCCTGTACCTCGCCTACGTGCCTTTCAACTGCCTCATTTTCGAGCGGCTGATAGCGGCTTACCGCCAGCCCGGCAATATCGGGTTCGTCATGTACCTGGCGGATGCAGTGGGTTATCTGGGTAGCGTAGCTGTGCTACTGCTGAAAGAATTTTTGGACGTGCAGCTGACTTGGAGCAGGTTTTTGGTGGGAGCGAATTTGTGGGCAAGCGTGCTGGGCATCGTGCTGGTGGGAGCATCGGTGGGGTATTTTTTCAAAAAAAGCAAAATAACACAGGAAAGGTTGGCGTAACTTTGCATAAACGTATGCGATGAACGCCATTTTAAAAAAGAAGGAAAAGGAGTTGAAAGCGCTTTGCCAAAAGTATCAGGTGGAGCGGCTCTACGCTTTCGGTTCGGTGACGAGCGACCAGTTCGACCCCGACCGCAGCGACCTTGATTTCATCGTGGCTTTTCAGCAAGGGCTTGACCCGATTACGATGGGCGGCTACCTCTGGGACATGCAGTTGGATTTGGAAGCGATGTTCAACCGCAAAATAGATTTGCTGCACGAGCGACCGTTCAGGAACCCCTATTTTGCGAAAGCAGTCGAAGAAAGCAAAAAATTGTTGTATGCAGCAGCATAGGTCGTTCAAATACTTGATGGACATCCTCATTTGCATTGAAAGGATTGAGGAATTTAGCACTGAACTGCTCGATTTCGAAGCGTTCAAATCTGATTTGAGGACCCGTCTTGCCATAGAAAGATGTTTGGAAATCATTGGAGAAGCGACCAATCAGTTGCTGAAACTTGAGCCAGACGTTGCAATCAGCCACACTGAGAAAATGATAGGGTTGCGCAACCGGATTACGCACGGTTATGACGATATTTCTGAAATTTCAATCTGGGAAATCATCAAAGTCCACCTGCCCATCCTCAAGTCCGAAGTACAGGTACTTCTCTCCTGATTTTTTACTTTCCGCAATTTTTCCATCTATGAGTTCAACAAAAAGCGCCATCGTCATCGGCGCGGGCATCGTCGGTTTGGCCACGGCCAGGGCGCTAGCCATCCGCGGTTTTAAGGTAAAAATTTTCGAGCGCAGCCAGCGGGCGGTGGGTGCCAGCATCCGCAACTTCGGCATGGTCTGGCCCATCGGGCAGCCGACGGGCGAGCTGTACGAAACGGCATTGCGCAGCCGCTCCATTTGGAAGGAAGCCTGCACGGAGGCAGGCATCTGGCACAACGAAAACGGCTCGCTCCACCTCGCCTACCACGACGACGAGTGGGCGGTGCTGGAAGAATTTGTCGCAGAAAATCAGGCAGGCAGGCCAGCCGTTTCTTTGCTTTTGAAAAAACAGGTGCGGGACAAGTCCTCCGTGGCCGTGCTGAAGGGGTTGAAAGGGGCACTCTGGAGCAGCGACGAACTCATCGTTGACCCACGGGAAGCCATTGCGAAGCTACCAGAATATTTTACTGAAAAATACGGCATCGAATTTCATTTCGGCGTGGCCGCAACGGAAGTCCACAGCGGCCAGGTCCGCACTGGCGACGGAAAAAAGCACCGTACCGACCGCATCTTCATCTGTTCCGGTCAGGACTTCGAGACGCTGTACCCGCAAGCCTTCACCGATAGCGGCATCACCCGCTGCAAGCTCCAGATGATGCGCACCCCGGCACAGCCAGCCCGCCTCGGCGCCTCGCTCTGTGCTGGGCTCACGCTGACGCATTACAAGGCGT
Organism: Saprospiraceae bacterium; assembly: GCA_021739645.1. GTDB lineage: Bacteria > Bacteroidota > Bacteroidia > Chitinophagales > Saprospiraceae > UBA6168. The sequence goes on from JAIPBL010000016.1 coordinate 28,389, forward strand.
TCGAAAAATTGCCCTCGCTGCCCGCCTTGCGCAGCCGTTTTGAAAAGGAAATGCCGGAGTACTTGAAGTGGGGCATCCACGTCCTCGTTTCCCAAAACCACGCTGGCGAAGTGACCCTCGGCGACACCCACGAGTACGGCCTGCACCTCGACCCCTTCGACCGGGCGGAACTTAACGACTTGGTTCTCAAATACTTGGAAACATTTTGCCGATTGCCGAAGCCGCAAGTTGCTGAAACGTGGCACGGCATTTACGCCAAACTGCCCGCCGGGAAAAGCTGGCTGGTAGTCGAGCCGGAGCCGGGCGTCACCATTTTGAACGGCATGGGCGGGGCGGGCATGACGCTGTCGTTTGGGTTGGCGGAGCAGGTGGTGCGCGGAGCTAACCTCGATTAGCCATTCACGGCACCCAGAATATCCAGCAGCATTGCCTCTTCGTCCATCACTTTTTCGTCGTCAGGGTCGTGAAGGGCTTCTTTTACTTTCAGGCGGGGATTGGTTACCTCAAAATCCGCTTCGTCGTACTCGTAGATGCTCCATTTGCCGAAATTGAATTCCAGCGCGGTCAGGCTTTCCACCCAGTCGCCGGAGTTGAGGTAGGTCACGCCGTTCTTTTGCCTGATTTGTGGCTGGTGGATATGGCCACAGATAACGAACCCATAGCCCTTTTCCCTTGCGAGCCGGATGGCAGTGTCCTCGAAGTCTGCAACAAACTTGACGGCTTCCTTCACCCGCTGCTTCACGTTGGCGGCAAATGACATTCTTGGCTTGCCCAGCGCCGTTCGCCATTTGTTCACGAAGCGGTTGAGGCGAATGAGCCAGTCGTAGCCATGCCCGCCGAGTTTGGAAAGGAGTGGGGAGTATTGGACGACGAGGTCGAACACGTCACCATGAAAAATCCAATGCTGCTCACCGTTGATCTGGATCAGGAGGCTGTCGCGCAGATAGATATTGCCGATGGAAAAACCGGAGTAGCGGCGGAGGGCGTCGTCATGGTTGCCAGTGATATAATAGACCTTGGTGTCGCCCATCGCCATTTTCATGATGCGCTGCACAACCTTCACATGCTCGCTTGGAAACCATTTTTTGTTGAACTGCCAGATGTCGAAGAAGTCGCCGTTGAGGATGAGCACCTTGGGTTTGATGCTTTTAAGGTAGTTGAGCAGTTCCTTGGCATGGCAGCCATAAGTTCCGAGATGTACATCAGAGATGATGCAGATGTTAAGCGTTCTTTTCATTAATTGAACAGGTTTTAATTCGGGTTATATCACAGGTTTTGTGTTTAAGGTATCCCCTGCCTGTCATTGTTGGGCAAGGTTTTCATAGTGCTTAGTATCAAAGAATTTCAAATAATCCACACAAAACCATGCTACCCATTTAAGGGATAAATTTCGACAGGTCATATAAATTGAACATAAAGCCTATCTTATGAAATGATTAAGAAACATCTATGGGTGGGGCAATAAGCGACTAAATCCTTTTTTTCGCCCAATGAAAATCCTTTACGCCATACAAGGCACGGGCAACGGCCATATCAGCCGTGCAAGGGACATCGTGCCCATCCTCGCCCGCATGGGCGACCTCGACGTGCTGGTGAGTGGCGTCCAAGCTGATGTGGAACTGGGATTCCCTGTCAGGTACCAGTACAAGGGCCTCAGCTTCATCTTCGGTAAAAAAGGCGGTGTGGACGTGGTGGAGACCTACCGCAAGAGCAATATGCTCCGCCTCTTCCGGGAAGTACGGAGCCTGCCCATCCTCGATTATGACCTTGTTATTTCCGACTTCGAGCCGGTGAGCGCATGGGCTTGTTTTTTAAAACGAAAGACCTGCATCGGCCTGAGTCACCAAGCCGCCGTGCTGCACGAGGTGGCGCCTCGGCCAAATAAATTCGACCCCATCGGCAAAGCTGTATTGAAGCGCTATGCACCCGTGACGCATAGTTATGGCTTCCATTTCCAAGCCTACGCCGAGGGCATCTTCACGCCCCTCATCCGACAGCAGGTGCGGGAATTGAAGGTGGGCGACCAAGGCCATTACACGGTCTATCTGCCCGCCTACGACGACCAACGCATCTTGAAAACGCTTGGCAAATTCAAGAATATGCATTGGGAAGTTTTTTCAAAACACACTAAAAAGGCATACCAAGCAGGCAATGTCGCCGTGCAGCCCGTGTGCAATGAAGCTTTTTTGCAAAGCCTCGCCAGCGCCACAGGCGTACTTTGCGGGGCAGGCTTCGAGACGCCTGCTGAGGCGCTTTTTATGGGTAAAAAACTAATGGTCGTGCCCATGCGGGGACAGTACGAGCAGCAGTGCAACGCCGCCGCATTGAAGGCGATGGGCGTGCCAGTCATCAAGAATTTGAGAAAAAAGCAACACGCTAAAATTGGCGAGTGGTTGGCCGATGTGACGGTGCCAAAGGTGGAATATCCGGACATTACAGAGGCAATACTGAAGATGATTGTGGAGCAACACGAAGGCGCTTCCTCTTAATCCAAGTTATGCTGTACCACTGGCAGCAGGTTTCCACCCATCCGGTATCGCTAGCTATCTAGTAGCTTCCACCCACTTTCCTATCGTTCCAAGTTGGATTGTTTTCAAAAACAGGCAAAGACGCTGGTACGGAAAATTTGCCCATGTCTCCCGCTAGGCTTTTCATAAATGCCACCAAATCGGACTGTTCCGCTTTCGTCAGTTTCAGTTCATCGAAAGGCAATGTCTGGTGCGGCACGTCAAGCTTTAGCCCTTTGCCGCCGCCCCGGTTGTAGAAATCCACGACTTCTTCGAGGGTCTTGAAAGCGCCGTTGTGCATGTACGGGGCCGTCAGTTCCGCATTGCGAACTGTCACGGTTTTGAAAGAAGTTTTTAGAAAGTCAGCTTTCACGTCAGGCATACCGTTGGAATAGCGGCCGAGGTCGGTGTCGAGGCTGGGGTGCAGCGTATCCGCCGTGGCGGTGATGCCCAGCACCTCCGATTCCGATTCGAGGTAGGTCGGCGGCACGGTGCCGTTGAAGACCGGGGCGAAATGACAAGTGCCACAGGCCGCTTTGCCCATGAACAGGTTGAATCCCCGCTTAACGGCCGGGTCAATCACGCCCGTTTTGCCCTGCACGTACTGGTCGAACGGGCTGTCGAAGTCCGTGAGGCTGGCCACGTAGGCGCTCAGCGCATCGGAAATGGAGTAGGTCGAAAGCTGGTACTGCGGCTGTTCCGGATACGCTTCGGCAAAAAGCTGCTGGTACTCAGCGCTCTGGCCAAGTTTTTCGAGGATTTCGGGGTAGTCGGTGTTGAATTCGTCCTTGCTCAACACCACGTGCAGCATCTGGCGGTCGAGGCGGGGTTCCCGCAGGTCCCAGAAATACTGGTCGGCGTAAACGGCGTTGACGAGCGAGGGCGAATTGCGGAGCAACGAATGCTGCCCGTCCGCCGCAAGGCTTTTGGGCAGGCCATCGGTGAACGCCTTCTCTGGGCGATGGCACGAGGCGCAGGAGCGCTCCAGGTTTTTGGACAAAATGGGGTCGAAAAACAACGTCCGGCCCAGTTCCTTCCTTTTCTCAAACAGCGGGTGCTTCGTGTCGAGGTTGGCGAAATACCCTGCATCTAAAAAACTGGGGTCAAATAAGCTGGCAGCGTGGTAGTTCACGGCACGGGGCATTTTGTCGGTTTCTTCCGCAAACTCGATGCCCAGCGATTTGTGTATTTCGTAAAAAAGCTGGTACTGCGGCTCGATGTGCTTCATCAAGAACTCCAGCCGGTCGAAGCTGTCGAAGTCGTCGTTTTTGGTCAAATATTCCAGCGTGTTTACCATGCGGGCCTCCATGACGATGGCGAGGCCACGGTCTTTTTCTTCCAGCATCGGCAGGTAGTTTTTGAACGCCTCGTACATGCCCTCGAAGGCAATCTTGGCCTCCGGGATGGCATTGGCGGAGCCGGGCGTGTCGAAGCCCGTGACGCCGAGTGTGAACGACCGCACCAACTGCTGCCGGATGGCCTCGAAGATGTGGCGGTGCGTGATGTCTATTTTCGATTGAAAAAACTGGACTTCCCGCCAGTCCTTTTCCAGTTTTTGCGCCAGCGCCACGATGTCGTCTTTTTGAAAAAAAACATCGTCGGCAAACGCCAGCTCGTCCAGCACCTGCAAGCCGCTCGGCTCGATGACCTTCACCACGGGCACATTGGGTTCGATGCTCGGCAGCGGTGCGCCGTTGATGTTTTTTTTCACGTCGGCCCCATCGAAATAGGCAACGAGAAACTCGATTTTTTTATAGCTCAAACGGGCTTCTGCCACGGCGGCCTGCAACACTTCCACGGACTTTTCGCTGCCGCTCAAATTTTGCGCTGCAGCCACCAAATCGCTGATGGCAAGCTCGGTTTCGTCGAGGCCAGTGCCGAACTGTTGGTTGACTTTACCCAAGGCAATTTTCGCTTTGTCGCTCGAAAAACTCCCGAAGAACAGGATGGCAAAAAGGATGGGGAAACAGGCAAGTATTTTTTTGTTCATAAGGCTTGAAAATTTGAAAATGCCGGACACCACGCAGGCGTCCGGCACTTGACTTCTTTAAAAAAAACGGCTTACTGAATCTGCAACTTAATCGTCTCGCCATCAGCGTTTTGCACGAAATAAACGCCAGTGTTCAAATGGCTGACTTCCACTTCCATCGTGTTGCGCTTCACGAGCACCCGTTTGCCGGAGGCATCGTAAATGGCCACGTCCGTCAGCTTGTTCAGGAAGACGGTGCGGGTGGTCGGGTTCGGGTAGATGGAGAATGCACTGGCCTGGTCAACAGCAGGCGTTTCCGGGTCGGCGAACGCACTGCGGTTTTGCAGGCTGGCGTAGCTCACCTGGTCGAAACCGTGGATGGCGACCGTCAGCGAATGGTTCCAAGGGAACGGGTTGTCGGTGCGGGGGTGCTGGGAGTTGACGAGCAGCGACTTGCCGTCCGGCGTCATGATGGCCCCCGTCACCTCAGAACCCGCAGGCATAGCGGTCAATCGGATAAGGTCGTCCACCGTTGGGTTTTGGATGCTCAGGTCGAGCAGGTAAACCTCGCAAAGCGGGTTGGTCACGCCAGCGGGCACCCTACCTTTGGAAGTGCCGTTCAGGTCTTCCTGGATGACCAGGAATTTTTTACCGTCAATCGTGATCACGTTCAAACCATCAGGGTTGGTCAGGTGCTTCTCTGGGTAGTTGGCTTCGGCTGGGCTGTCAGCAAAATATGGGCCTGCTTCGAGGTAGATGCGGGTCTGGCCGGTGGTTGGGTTGTACTCCCAAACCCGACCATAATAATCCCAGTAACCAGATACGTTTGGAGAAGCCAAGCCTTGTGCCTGCGCCCGTGCCATGATTTCTGGGTGATGTACGCCACCTGCGTTTTGGCCTGCGGCAAATGCGCTGCCGGGATTGTCACGGCCAGTCTCGGTGAAGTAGATGAAGTTGTTGTCTGGGTTGATGGCCACCCACTCGATTCGGTTGAACATGGTAGCCCCTTTTGAAGCGGCCACGTTTTGGTGGTTGAGCATGGCGCCGTCTTCCCAGATGGGCACCCAAGGCCATCCTGGCTTGTCGTGCTTGTAGGCAAACAAAGTCCCTTTTGTGAAATCGCCCGGTGTGTTCGCCACGAACATGCCGAAGAAGCCCGGCGTAGCATCTGGGCCGAGGTAAACGATGCGGTTGTCCGGGGCTACGACGCCGCCCTCGAAGCCTTGACGGCCCCAGTTGTACTGCTTGCGGATGGCCTTTGCTTGGCGTGGGTCAATCTCGGTCATCCAGTTCAGGTTCTGGTAGCGCTTGAGGCTCACACCGTTCCAGCCGGGGATGTCGGAAGACACTACGAAGTTGGAGGTGTCCCGGATGCCGCCGCCGGTGGCATAAATGGCGGCGTTGCTGGTTTGGAACCACTCCTCCGCCGTCCAGATGCGACCATCTACCATTGAAACGATGCCGCCGCAGTTCATGCCCGTTTCGCCAACCGTGTTGGCGAAGTCCACGTTAAAAAACTGTCCAGTGCGGCCATCGTTTAGGGTTTGGTCCATGACTTCCAGGGTGCCGTTGGCAGCCCGTTTGATGCGGAAGGCCGTCATGCCGCCGCCGTCGCCAAGCTTGTCAGAGGCGTAAATCATCTCGTGGTTCACCGTCACCCAGCCCATGCTCTGGCCAGAGTTGTCGGGGGTGATACCGATGAAGTCGTGCCATTCCTTGGCCACTTCCTGACCGGCAGGGTTTCCGTAGGTGGGCGTTGACTGTACCATGTCCACACCGCCGACGAACAGCACCTGCGTCGTGAGTGGGGATGGGGGCATTACCATTTCGGTAGGCACAAAGCCCGCCGGGATTTGAATTTCCTCATCGAAGAGGGTTTGAGCATTTGCCGCTAGACATGAGAATGCCAGGGCAAAGAGGAGGTAAAGTCTCTTTGTCATAGGTGAACAATTGAATTTTGATGAAATAAATTATCTGCAAACCTACGCTTGGCAGGTGTCAAGGAAAGTACCGGGTAGGTTAAGCGTTTTTTAATAAATAGTTCAACAATCTTTACCTGTTAAAGAATTGATTATCATAAAGTTATGCGACTGTAAACTATGACTTGTGGGTAAATTTTGGATTGTTTTTGGTTGAAATTTTCACCTCGCCGTGTTCTCCAGCACCACGAATGGGATGCCATCTTTCACCCACCTTTTCACCTCTCCACCATCAGGCACCACTTCGAAGGCCATACTACCCAACACTAGGTCGAGGTCGCCATCTGCATCAAAATCGGCGGCATCCATCACCATCCAACGTCCTTTTTCTACCGCAGGAAAGCTGCGGGCCTTGAACTTCAAGTCGCCTGTGTTTTCAAAGAAAACGAAACCCGCCTCCGGCGTTTTTTCAAAATCGGGGAAAAAGGAAATGGCGGCAATATCCATATCACCGTCAAGGTCGAAGTCGGCGGGCACGGCGGCATAAGCACCTTGCAGGTGTTGGAAAAAGACTTCTTCAAACCCATTTTTACCATCATTCTGAAAGATATGGATGCCGTGGTACGGCTTGCTCACGGGCGGGAAGTCGGCGTTGTCGCCGCAGGTGTAAAGGATATCCGGGTGGCTGTCACCGTCAAAGTCGAAAAAACGGAAAAAGCTGGAGCCGTAGCTGGGCGGGAAACGCAGCGCCCGCACCTCCTCGAACTCGCCGCCACCTTTATTATAGTAAACAAAAATGCCCTCGTCGCCCTGCCCGAACAATGCCGTGATGTCAAGCAGCCCATCTCCGTTAAGGTCACGCACTTCCGAACGGATGGCACCGGGCATGTTGCGGAGCAAATGCCGTTCAAAACCTCCCCGCCCGTCGTTTTTCCACCAACTGAGGTTGCCCGCCCATTTGCCAAACTCGCAGGTCACGAGGTCGAAGCGCCCGTCCGCATCGAGGTCGGCCAGCTCGGTATGCGCAGGGCGGCGCAAGCTGTCGAGCAGCGTGATGGGAGGTGCGCCTTGCTTTTTTGGCAAAAAAACCACGCTGCCTGTTGTCTCATCGGTCGGTGAAAACGAGCCGATGCAGGTCACGAGGTCGCCCTCCGGGATGCGGTTCAGCCAGACAGCCCCGCCGGGCACTTTTGCCGTTTTTTTCAAAACCATTTTGTTGTCAAACTGGAACAGATTGCCAGTGTGCACATCGCTGAGGTAGAGGTTTTCCCCATCGAATTTGGTCATCAGCGTACCCGGCGGACTGAGGTAGTGGTCGGGAAACCGGACTTCGAACTGCGGAAGCGCTTTTTCGATGGAAAACGGCTCGGCAGCAATTGGCTCGGATGGCGAGTTTTTTAGGTAAAATTGGCGGATTGCTTCCCAATCTTCTCTGGAAATAAAAGCACCTTCCGGCGCAGGTGCAGCACCTTCGGCAAGGTCGGCAGGCAAGGCGCCCACCATGACGCCCATGCGGGGCAACACATATTTTTCCCAAGAATTTTTATCCAACAACGAAGGCGATGGGTAGGCATGACAGGCGGCGCACTGGATTTTGGCAAGTGCTTCGCCATCGGTTTTCTGCGGGTTTTCTGCGCATCGGCTGAAAGCCAGGATGCCGAAAACAATAATAATCAAAGAAGGAGTTTGGTACTTCATTCCGTCCATTTTTTTTGGACTGCTGATTACGGCGTTCAAGTAAATTATGGATTCGCAGGTTGTTATTTTTGGATTAATTCATCGGCAGTTTCCGAAGCTTAGAAGTTTTTTGAGGCTGCGCCTGAAAATTTGGAGTGACATTAACTTAACCCAAAAATAAAATGCACTACCCTATCTGCTTACGCCCAAGCATTACCTTCACATCTCAAACAAAGCATCATTCATGAAAAGTACCATCCTACCCGTTCTAGCATTCTACCTTTTTATCTGCCCCATTTTTTCCCAAAAAACCGTCACCACCCTACAAGTCCCCGGCGCAACCGAGTTTTGCAAAATAGGTTCGCCAGAGGCGGATTACTCCGTACTGCCCAGCGGGCGCTACGTGACCCCGGCGGGCAAGGCCGTACCCATCACCCGTGCGCCTTACGGTCTGGCCATCAGTCCCGACGGGCAAACGGCGCTCGTGCTGCACAACGACGTGGTCACGAAAATCGACCTCCGTAACCCCGACCGCCCCGTGCGGATGCCCAGCTACGACAAGTTCGTGCCAGCCGTGCTGGAAGGCTCCTCCTGCATGGGCATCGCCTTCCTGCCCGACGGCAAAACCGCCTGGCTCTCCGGCGGCGACAAGGGAACCGTCGTACTGCTGGACGTGGAGAACAACCGCCGCTTGAAGACCATCAGCGTGGATGGGGAGTTTGGTGGTAAAACTTACGAGGACAGCTACTTGACAGATATCGTTTTGGACAAAAAGCGAAACCACCTCCTCGCCCTCGACCGTGGCAACAACCGATTAATAAAACTGGATTTGGCTTCGCAAAAACTGGTGGCCAGCATCCCCGTCGGGCGCATCCCGTTCGGCATCGCCATTTCCCCGGACGGCAGGACGGCTTTTGTCGCAAATGTTGGCATCTTCGATTACCCGCTCGTGCCGGGCGTTACCCCTGAAAACATTGGAACGATGGGCCTCGAAGTGCCCGCCTACGGCTACCCGTCGAAGGAAGCGGAGGAGGGCGTCACCTACCCCGACGGTCGAAAAATCCCCGGCCTCGGCAGCCCCCTCGACGAGCGGGCGATGAGCATCTGGACGGTGGATTTGGAGCAAAACACGGTGACGGGCAAGTTCAAAACCGGCCTGCAAATCGGCGATGAATTCGAGAACGAGGAGGAAGAAGAGGAGGGCGAAATCGTGGGCGGGGCGCACCCAAACTCCGTGGCGGTGGGCAGTCGCTGCGCCTATATTTCCAATTCGCAGAACGACCTCATCTCCGTTTTTGACCTTAAAAAACACAAGGTCGTGCGGGACATCCCGCTCCGTTTTCACAAAACCCTCGACCACTACCGGGGCATCATGCCCTTCGGCGTGGCGCTTTCGCCCGATGAAAAAACACTGTACGTTGCCTGCCTGAGCTTGAACGCCGTGGCGGTCATTGACACCAAAAAAGGCAAGGTGAAGGGCTATATCCCCACCGGCTGGATGCCCTCGAGGGTGAAAGTTTCGCCGGACGGCAAGCAAATCTTCGTCACCTCGGCCCGTGGCTACGGCGCTGGGCCCAACGGTGGTGCGGGTTTTTCGGCTCCGCCGCAAGGCACGTACATCGGCGACATCCAGCTTGGCACCTTTCAAATCGTGGACGTACCTGACGAGGAGACCCTGAAAAAATACACGCAGCAGGTTTTGAAAAACACCTTCCGGGAGGTGCAGGTCGTGGACGACGGCAAGAATCCAGTCCCTACCCTACCCGGCCTTAGGGAGAGCCCCATCAAGCACATCGTCTATGTTACGAAGGAAAACCGCACCTACGACGAGGTGTTCGGGCAGCTGCCGCAGGCGAGGGGCGACGCCACGCTCGCCCGCTTCGGCACGGGGGTGGACGTGCCAGCGAACAAGGCCGGGTCGCCCGCCGTGACAGCCGCCAACGTGATGCCGAACCACCTGAAAATTGCGCAGCAATGGGCCTTCAGTGATAATTTTTACTGCGACTCGGACGCCAGCATCCACGGCCACAAATGGATGGTCGGCACCATCCCGAACGAGTACGTGGAGGTGAACTCGCAGACCAGCGCAGCGCACAAGCCGTTCAGCAGCGCACCGGGCAGGCGCTTCCCCCGCACCACGGGCGCACAAGACCCCGAAGACTACAACGAGCGGGGCGGTATCTGGGAAAACCTCGCACGGGACGGCGTGACCTACTACAATTTTGGCGAAGCCAACGAATACACCGAGCCGTCGGAGGAGAAATTCGACACGCTGTTCGGGGCGCGGCACTCGGTCGTTTACCCGATGCCGAAGGTGCTGTTCGACCGCACGAGTTTCACCTACCCAGGCTACAATACGAACGTGCCCGACCAGTTTCGGATGGACAAGTTTGAGGAGGAATTTATGAAGAAATGGCTTGCTGGCGCTGATTCTATGCCAGATGTTTTGACCATCATCTTGCCCAACGACCACGGCGCTGGCCCCCGCCCGACGGAGGGCTACCCGTACCTCGAAAGCTACATGGCCGACAACGACCTGGCGCTGGGCAGGCTGCTCCATTTCCTCAGCCGCACGCCGTACTGGAAAAACATGCTGGTCATCGTGACCGAGGACGACCCGCAGGGCGGCGTTGACCACGTGGACGCCCACCGCTCCGTGCTGCTCATGGCCGGGCCGTATGTGAAGCGAGGCTATGTGTCGCACACCCACGCCAATTTCGGGAGCCTGCTCCGGCTGATTTACACGCTGACCGATGCTGGCTTCGTGAACCACTACGACCTGACGGCGAGCCTGCTCACCGATTTTTTCACCGATAAACCGGACTTCACGCCGTACACGCTAGAGCCGTCCGACACCCGGATTTTCGATCCGCAAAAGGCAATGGACGTTTACCACAAGACCTTTAATTGGGAGAAAATCAAGCAAGGGCCGAAGATGGACGACGAGGGGGAGCAGCGGAAGTGGTTTTATGAGCAGCAGAAGGGGAATTAAACTGTCAGACATGGCACAATTTCCATCAAAACCAAGCGCAATTACAAGGCCATGGCATACCTTGGATTTTCAAATTTCAGCTATGAAAACAAGTTACCTCGCATTTTTTCTTTTTTGGCTTTTTGTAAAATTTGGCGCTTCGCAAACAGTGCCCGCTCCGTTGCCGTTGCCAGGATTGAAGCCAATAAAATCTGGTATTCCATTCTCTTCCTATCTCGACAGACCGAGGCTTCCACCCCGCACAATCTACCCGCCGCTGCCCACCGTCGTCGTCACTGCCCAGCGGATGGACAGCGACTACACCAAAACACCCGCCTCCATTTCCACGACTTGGGCTGGGATGGAGCGCCGCACTGTGCCAGAGGCACTGTCATCCACGCCCGGCGTTTTCGTCCAGAAGACCAACCACGGCGGCGGCTCGCCCTTCCTGCGCGGGCTGACCGGGAACCAGACCCTGCTGCTCGTGGACGGCATCCGCCTCAGCAACGCCACTTTCCGGTACGGCCCAAACCAGTACCTGAACACCGTGGACCCGTACAGCGTGAGCAGCATCGAAGTGCTGAAAGGCGGCGGCAGCGTGGGCTACGGCTCGGATGCGCTCGGCGGCACGGTGAACGTTTTTTCGAAGAAACTCTATTTTTCCGATGAGCGGCAAAGACGCTGGACGAACAAGGTGAGCAGTTTTTGGCGAAGCCAAAACATGGAGAAAACCGGGCACGCCGAAACAGGTTTTTCGGGCAAAACTCTGGCGTTCTTCGCTGGCGGCACGTTCCGAAAGTTCGGCGACCTGGTGGGCGGCGACACGACCGGGGTGCAAAAACCAACGGGCTACGACGAGGCCGCCTTCGACCTGAAAGGCAAGCTGCGGCTGGGCAGCAATGCCACGCTGACCGTGGCGCACCAGTTTTTCCGGCAGACGGACGTGCCCATTTTTCACAAAATCCAATTGGAAAACTTCGCCCGGAACCACGTCACGCGCCAGCAGCGCCAGCTGAGCTACGCCCGGTTCGAGTGGCTGGCGCCGCATTTGGGAAAGGTGTGGCAGCCACTTCAAGTCCCCGCCCGAAGCCTGAAAACGGGCCTCCAAAAAATCACCGCCACCGCCTCGCTCCACCGCACCGACGAGGAGCGGGAAAGCCAAAAGAACGGCTCCCCCACCCTGCGCAAGGAATCCGACGAGGTGCGCAGCCTCGGTGCTTCCGTGCTGGCGGAGTTCACCGTGGCCGAGTGGTGGCGCTCGACCGTGGGCTTGGAAGCCTACCACGACCTGGTGGGCAGCCGCCGAACGGACGTGGACACGGACACCGGCAGCGAGGCGTCCAATCGGGGCCTCTACCCCGACGGCGCCACGCACCAGAGCGCGGCTATTTTTTGTACCAACGAATGGGAAACTGGCGACTGGAACTTCACGGGCGGGCTGCGTTTCAATCATTTTTCGATAAAAACGGAAGACGACAATATCGGCAAGACGCACCTGACGCCGAATGCACTGGTCTGGAATGCTGGGGCGCTTCGCAGAATGAACCGGTTCAACTCCACGTTTGCCAGCATCAACTCGGCCTTCCGCGCCCCGAACGTGGACGACCTAGGCTCGCTGGGCATCGTGGATTTCCGCTACGAGGTGCCGACGGCGGACTTGCGACCCGAGAAATCCTACAACTTCGAGTTGGGCTGGCGGCAAAAAAGGGAGCGCTGGGGTACTGAGGTGGCTGTTTTCAGGAACGAGTTGCGCGACCTCATCACGCGGGTGAGGGTGGGCACGGACAGCATTGCTGGGTATCCGGTTTACCAAAAGGAGAACGTGCAGCGGGGGTTTGTGCAGGGAGTTGAGGTGAGTAGCTGGCTCAGTTTACCAAAAAACTTGGGGCTCCGCGGCAACCTTGCTTGGCAGTGCGGTCAGAACGTGACGGACGGTGAGCCGTTGCGACGCATTCCGCCAATGTTTGGCGGCCTGATGTTGATTTACGAAGACAAGAAACAACGAGCATTAGGCAAGCAGGCAAGCTATTATTGGTGGGCTTTAATAGAATGGAATTTTGCCTCCAAACAGGACCGCCTCGCAACGGGCGACAAAGCCGACAACCGAATCCCGGCAGGTGGCACGCCTGGCTGGCAGGTCGTGAATATTTACGCCCGATGGAGCATCTCCGTAAATGATGGAGCCTACCTTGTTTTGAAGCCGGGCATTTGGAACATCCTGAATGCCGACTACCGCTACCACGGTTCTGGCGTGAACGGCATCGGGAGGAGTGTTTCCTTGGGGGCGACGGTGACGTTTTGAGAGGTGGTATTTATTGCTCGTTGATGTCAATTACCCGTTTTTTACCTTTAAAATCAACCACTTCAACCGATACCACGCCCGGTGGCAAAAACAGCGTTCGGGACGACTGCGACAAAAATCCCTGACCGTAGGATGCCTCCGCACGCATGGTGCGCCCATCGCCGAACTTCAAAATAGCGGCGCAGTCGTTGGGTTGGAGCGCTATCGTTTCCAGTTTTATTCCAGCTTTCAGGATTTGCAATTTGCCCCGGTTTTGGCCGGAGGCCACCAATAAACTACCATCGCCGCCCCGCACGGCGGCTAGGCTTTTGGCGTCACCGGGGATGCAGATGCCGCTTTCTTTCATGGAAACTGGGTTGAAATTCCCCTTGCCGTCACCGAGCAGCACCAGCCCGTTCATGGCATCGTGGCGGCCCATGCCCACCTCGGTGCCGAAGTCATTGCCAGAAAGCAGCAGGTCGGGGTTGCCGTCACCGTTGAAGTCTTCGGTCAGGATGCCGTGAACGGGGGCCAGTTGTGCCGCTGTCGGCAGTTCGTGCAATTGGAACTTGCCCGCTCCGAGGTTCTCCAAGTAGCTGGTAGCAAACCAATCGGCTTTCAATACGAGCGGCTGCACATCTGGGAACTTGTCAACTACCGACTTCATCGGAGCTACGCCAAGGTCGGCGTGGCGCGGAAACTTCCCCTTTAGTTTGATTACCTGTTTTTCCATGTCGGGCCTGCCGAAGTAGGGGAACTCTACCCAGTCGCCTTTCAGGTCGGGGAAAAAAGTGGCGGGGATGGCATCGAGCGAACCGTTGCCATCAAAATCGGCGGCGTACACGGCCGTGTAGCGTTGGTCGTCCGCCTTGAAGAGCGAGTTTTTACCCATGTTGCCCGCCACGTAATCCATGTCGCCGTCCATATCGAAGTCGGCGGCGACAAGGCTGTTCCACCAGCCAGCCGAATTCGGGATTCGGATGGCAGATTGCGGATTGAAAAACCCTTTTTCGTTTTTGAAAAAAGTCAGCGGCATCCACTCTCCGGCGAGCAGTAGGTCCACCCATCCGTCATTGTCGAAGTCAGTCCAGAGGGCATCGCAAACGAGGCCGAGGTCTTTCAGCGCGGGGGCATCGTCGGCGAGGCTGAATTTCACGCTGCCTTTTTGGCTGTCGTTGCGCAGGAGGTAGCTGCTGACAGGTTTTGGGTACTCGGTGGGGTGCATCCTGCCGCCCACGAACATATCGAGGTCGCCGTCGCGATCATAGTCGGCGGCACGGGCACAGGATCCACTTTTTCCGAAAACAGGCAACGCATTTTGGGCCAACAGGAATTGTCCATTTTCATTTAAAAAAAGCCGGTCTTGGTAAACGTTGCTGTCCACCGAGAACTCGTTGCCGCCGCTGACGAGGTACAAATCGTTGTCGTTGTCGTTGTCCACGTCGAAGAGCAGGACGCCGAGTTCTTCTTCCAGCTTGGGCTTTTCCGTGTCCTGAAACAAGTTTTGTTGGACAAAACCGCTTTGTCCGTCCTGGTTTTGGACAAAAAAACTGCCCCTGAAAAAATGGGAACCACCCACGTAAAAATCGTCGAGGCCATCGCCGTTCACATCGCCCACCGCCAGCCCGGGGCCATACTGGGAAAGCTTGTGCGGCAGCAGCCGCTGGACGTTGAAGTCGATAAAATCGCTGTCACGCTGGGTGTAGTTGACGCCAAGTTGCGTGGTCATGTCCGCAAAAAGTGGCGCTGAGGTGGTGGTTGGTTGATTACCCGGGGCTGGTTTTGCGTTGTCAAATTTTACTTCCAACACTTGGTTGGCAGCCACTTTTTTTAATAACTCTGTTCGGCCTGCCGGCCAAGTAATCCTAACGCTGTCCACCATCGTGGTTGAATCCAAGCCAAAGTGCAGCCCATTTTCCACCGAAGAAAGATAACCGCGGTAGGGCGAGTTTTCGCAGTATTGCATTTTACCATTTTTGGTGAAAACCTCCGCCGTGGCCCCCAGTCCATTGGAGTTTCCTTGTGGTCCAGCAAACTTGATTTTCAGCCAATTGGCCAGTTTTGGACGGGTTTCCACCAACTGGTTTTTGAAAATAAAGGCGCTGTCGTTGATGTTGTTGACCACATAATCGAGGTCGCCGTCGTTGTCGAGGTCGGTGTACGCTGCACCATTGGAGAAAGAAGGCTGGGTGAAGCCCCATTCAGCCGAGACGTCCTTGAAACTCGGGATGTTTTTCCCGTCGTTCTGGAAGGCATAGTTGTGGATTTTCACAACGGGTATTTGCTCCAGGAGCGTTTGTCGGTCCACCAAGTTCCCTGCCATTTGGTGGTAGTCCACAAAGTCCCGGTTGGTCACGTCCTTCGGGAAACCATTGGTGACCATGAGGTCCCGGTCGCCGTCGTTGTCAAAGTCGGCAGCCAAGGGTGACCAGCTCCAGTCGGTGCCGGCAATGTCCGCCAGCATGGATATTTCACTGAAAACAAGGTCATCTGAGTCAGGGCACTGGCCTTGGTTCAGTTGGAAACTGTTTCGGACGTACTGGTACTGGTAGCCGTAGTGGTCGTTGTTTTGGTTGTTGGTGTAATTATTCGGGGATAGCATGGTTTTTCGCCGAAAATTATCCGCTGGCAGCATGTCCACCGCCACCACGTCTGGCAGGCCGTCGTTGTTCAGGTCGGCCACGTCGTTGCCCATGGCGGAGTAGGAGGTGTGCTTGAAGTAGGTGGCAGATTTGTCCGTGAAAGTGACGCCTGCCCCGGTGGTATCCCCGCTGTTTATCCAAAGCAGGTCGTTGGTGAGGTAATCGTTGGTGACATAAACGTCTTGCCAGCCGTCCCGGTTGATGTCGCAAATGGTGACGCCGAGGCCAAAGCCTTCGATTTGGATGCCGGCTGCTTTTGAAACATCAGAGAAAACAGGGTGCCCGTCCGCCCCCAAGCCATCGTTGCGGTAGAGCTTGTCCGTGCGCCTGGAGGAGCCATCGGTGATTTTGGGCCGGTACCTGTTCGGTAGTTTTTGGCGGTCCATTTCGTTGACGAGCAGGTACATGTCGAGGTCGCCGTCGTTGTCGTAATCAAAAAAGGCGGCATTCGTGGTGTAGGAGGTATCGGCGATGCCGTAGGCTGCTGCCATTTCGGTGAAAGTGACTGGTGACTGGTGATTGGTGCTTGGTGATTGGGAGGCGCCATTGTTTATGAAAAGCAAGTTAGCCCGCCGGGAGCCGGGGGAGTAGGTAGTGGCACAAACATAAATATCGAGCCAGCCGTCGGCGTTGATGTCCACCACGGCCACACCAGAGCACCACCGGTCTTCCCCTGCCACGCCAGCAGTTTCGGTGATGTCCTCGAACTTGAAGTCTTTTTGGTTGAGATAGAGCTTGTTGTCGGCCATGTTTCCAGCGAAGAAGAGGTCTTGCAGGCCGTCGTTGTTGAAGTCGCCGACCCCTACCCCACCGCCGTTGTAAACGTATTCGTAGGTCAATACATTAAAGGTGTCGCTATCTATTATCCGGTTGGAGAACAAGACGCCGGAATCGGCAGCAGGTATCTGCCGAAACAAAGTAGTTTCATTTTTGCAGGCAACCAACGAAGCAAGGAAGGCGGTGAAAATGAGGTAGTGATAGTTTCTCATGTCGGAGGTTTGCATGATTAATTTATGGAAAACGAAGGTAGAAATCCTATTGATTTCTGCGAAAAAACCCAAGAATCTTTACGCCAGCATTTCATTATTTATGAAAAATAATATTTCCAACTCACTGATTTTCAGTACAAATAGTGGATTGTGTATTTTTTACGAAATATACTTCCTTGATAAATTTTTTTAGAAAGAAAAAAGAAAATATCTTGGCGTCCTGATTCTCCCTGAGCCTTATCAAATTATTTTGACCTGACCGTTTGAAACCCTTCGCCAAATAACGTCGATTTTTTTAGCGCCGCATTATTTCTTAAAACCACATTTTATAGACTATTCTTAAATCTTAAAGAGGACTAGATAGCCTCTTGGGATATTTTTTCTTTCACTAGTTAAATTTTTTG
The DNA here is from genome assembly GCA_021739645.1 of Saprospiraceae bacterium. Lineage (GTDB taxonomy): Bacteria > Bacteroidota > Bacteroidia > Chitinophagales > Saprospiraceae > UBA6168. The sequence goes on from JAIPBL010000016.1 coordinate 45,748, forward strand.
GTAATTATGAAGCAAACTTTTTTACTCACAGTCCTTACCATGCTGTTAGGTGCAAATTTGTACGCACAGCAACGGGTAACGGGCAGCGTCACAGATGCAAGTGGCTCCCTACTTATCGGGGCTACAGTACAAGTAGTGGGGACCAGTGTGGGCACCATCACAGATATTGATGGCAGTTTTGAATTGAATGCTCCGGACCTCAATGCAGTACTGGCGATTTCCTACACAGGCTACCAGTCGCAAGATGTACCCCTGAATGGTCAGAACTCCGTCAGGATTGTCCTTCAGGAAGGCCTCAACCTAAACGAGGTAGTGGTCACCGGCTACTCAGTTGACACCAGGAGGAGCACACCTGGCTCCGTGTCCACAGTTGATTCGAGGTCGCTTCAGGTCTCCCCTTCGGGGAACGTGGAGCAGCAGTTGCAGGGCCGTGTGGCTGGTGTAACGGTGATTACAAACGGACAGCCCGGCACAGAAAGCCAGGTTAGGGTTAGGGGTTATGGCGCACTTTCTGGCAACGCACCACTTTATGTGGTGGATGGTGTGCCAGTTGGTTCCACCGACTTCCTTTCACCAGATGACATTGAGACCACAACGGTACTGAAGGATGCCACCGCCGCTTCCATCTACGGCGCAAGGGCAGCAGGTGGCGTGATTGTTTACACCACTAAAAAAGGCAAAAAAGGCGCTAGGAAAATGAAGGTGACCTACGACGGCTCTGTTGGTGTGACTACACCTGGCTCAGGAGCAGGCATTCTGAACCCACAAGAGCAGGCCGACTGGACTTGGAAGGCAATCGAAAATGCTGCCATCCAAAACGGAGAAACCCCTGCTTACAGCCATCCACAGTACGGCACAGGCTCGACTCCAGTGCTGCCAGATTATCTTCTGGTGGGCGGCGATAAGGGAGTCATCGGAAGCGTCAACTTGGCAGAAGAAGCAAAAAAATACAATGTAAATCCAGAGGCGGGCAGTATCTACCAAGTGGTAAAAGCCAACAAGGAAGGTACTGATTGGTATGACGCCATCACCCGCAATGCTTTGTTGAACCGCCATAACCTCGGCTTTTCGGGAGGTGGCGAGAATAGCCGCTACTATGTTGGTTTGGGCATGCAGGAGCAAGAGGGCATCCTCCTCCATCAAAAATTTTCCCGTTACACATTCCGTGTAAATACGGAGTTCGACCTGCTGCCAAAACTGCGCGTCGGGGAGAACATCCAAACAACTTACCGCGCTGCCAACTTGCTGTTGGGTGACGGTGGCGGCAGTGGTTCTTCCGACGACGAGAACGTTGTCCTTGATGCTTCCAGGATGTCGCCTATCATACCTGTTTACGATGAGTTTGGCGGCTACGCCGGTACGGCGGTACAAGGTTTTAACAACGCTGCAAACCCTATTGCTAATTTGGATGGACAAAAGAACAACAGGGCCTTTGCTGTAGGCATATTTGGCAATGTTTACGCGGAATTGGAGCCTGTCAAGGGTTTTGTAATTCGCACCAGCTTTGGAGGGGATTACAGCAATTTCAGCTCCTTTGGCTACACTAGGCGTACTTACGAGAACCAAGAGAACAATGCCTCCTTTGGTTTTGCACAAAACAATTTCTATCGCAGCTCCTGGGTTTGGAGTAATACGGCAAACTACAGGAAAGAATTTGGCGTACACGGCATTGACGTCTTGGTAGGCCAAGAGGCTCTGAATACGGGTTCTAGCCGCGGCATGAGCGGTTCTGGTATCAATCCTTTCTCACAAAGCCCTGATTTTGTTGGGTTGTCAAATGTTGAGTCCCGGGTAGTTAATGGCAGCCACAGTTCTGGCGTCAACTTCGCCTCCTATTTCGGTAGGCTGAATTATGACTTAAACGACAAGTACATCATCTCTGCGGTTGTCCGTCGTGATGGCTCTTCCCGCTTTGGTGCAGAGAACCGTTACGGTACTTTCCCTGCGATTTCAGCAGCATGGCGCTTGTCTTCCGAACCTTTCATGGATGGCATGAAAGATGTTTTTGACGACCTTAAAATTCGGGCGGGCTACGGCATCATGGGCAACTCGAACAACGTTGACCCGAACAACCAGTACAGCTTGTTTGGCACCAGTGTTGGTGCTTCCAGCTATGACATCAACGGTACCAACGGTAGTGCAGTACCAGGTTTTTACCGTACCAGGATTGGCAACCCGTTGGCGAAATGGGAAAAAGCCATCACCCAGAATATTGGTATTGACGCCTTGTTATTCGGTGGCAAATGGGACGTAGGCGTGGAGCTTTGGAAAAAAGAAACAGAAGACCTTCTTTTCCAAGTACCTGTTACGGTACAGTCTGGCTTTTTTGCCAGCGCACCATCTGTGAACATTGGCAAAATGGAGAACAAGGGCCTTGACTTCAGCATCGTCAACAAAGCAAGGATCAATAGCGACTTTAGGTATGAGGTTACCCTGAACGGTGGCTTCCTGAGCAACAAAATCGTGGAGCTGGCGCCGAACGTGAAGAACCTCCCGAACAACAGCGCCACCTACCGTGGCATTACACCCGTGTTGAACCAGATTGGTGAGCCAATCTCCGCATTCTATGGCTACCAAGTTCAGGGCATCTTTGCCAATGCAGCAGAAGTTGCCGATGCAGCCACCCAAGATGGAGCCGCACCAGGTCGTTTCCGTTTCAAGGACATCAATGGCTTGGATGACGATGGCAATCCCACAGGTAAGCCAGATGGCAAAATTGACATCAATGACCGTACTACCTTGGGAAGCCCAGTACCTGATTTCACGGGTGGCCTTACCATCAAGTTGAACTACAAGCGTTTTGAACTTGAAGTGTATTCCTTTGCTTCCATCGGAAATGAAATCTACAATATTTCGAGAGTGTTCACAGACTTCTATCCCTTGTTCCCTGGTGCAGCCATCAGCGACCGCGTGAAGGATTCTTGGTCTTTTGACAACCCTTCTGGTTCTATTCCGTTGTTTGAGAATACTTCCAACTTCAGTACCAACACACAATCAAATTCCTTCTATGTGGAAGATGGCTCTTACTTCCGGGTACAGAACCTCACTTTGTCTTACTTCCTTCCTGACAACCTTGTGAATGGCTGGAACATGGAGCGGGTGCGGGTTTTTGGAAGTGTCAACAACCTATTGACTGTAACAGGTTACAGCGGCTTGGACCCAAGCGTTGGAGGTGCTGCCGATACCAATTTTGGTGTTGACCTTGGCAACTACCCTATCACACGTAGCTGGGTTTTCGGGGTTAGTGTTGGCTTCTAAAACCTAGTTTAAAGAAGCAATTTTCTTAATTTAAACTTTTTAAAAGTGAAATGAATCTATCAAAATGAGTTGGCGAGAAGTGCAAACAACCAAAATCGGTCGTTTTTACCATTCAGCTTACAGCATTCCGGGTTCATTTTCACCAAACAAAATGTCTATCATGAAAAAATTTAGAATCTTAATATTGTCCTTTTTGACCCTTATCATTCTGGTAACGGCCTGCAAGGACAGCTTTCTGGATGTAGCCCCAACGGGCTCCCTCAGCGAGAACGAACTTTCTTCCAAAGCTGGCCTGGAAGGCTCTTTGATTGCCTCCTATAGCATGCTGCTAGGCCGTGGGGGTTTTTACACTGACGTTTCCAACTGGTTTTGGGGGGGCGTGGTCGGTGGCGATGCCAACAAAGGCACTAACGCCGGGGACCAATCACAAGTGAACGAAGTCCAAGCCTACAGCACACAAACCAACAACGGCTCTGTTTTTGAAAAATATAGGGCCTGTTACGAAGGGGTAGCCCGTGCCAATGCCACGCTGAAATTGGTAGGCAAAGCACAAGAAGGTGTCTCCGAAACAGACAAAACAAGGATTGCTGGGGAAGCGAGGTTCCTAAGGGGTGTTTACTACTTTGAATTGAAGAAAAACTTCAACAACACGCCATACGTGGACGAAACATGGGACGAGATTACACCCGTGAGCAACAGTGCAGACCTGTGGCCGTTCATCGAAGCAGACTTTCAGTATGCTTACGACAACCTGCCAGAAGTGCAAAGTGGCGCAGGAAGGGCCAACAAATGGGCTGCTGCCGCATTCTTGGGCAAAGCCAAATTGTTCCAGAAAAAACATGCCGAAGCCAAAACCCTGTTTGACGAAGTCATCACCAAGGGAGTCACGGCCAGCGGTGCACCTTATGCCCTGAACGCCAACTACTCCGATGCTTTTAATGCATCGAACGACAACAGCAGCGAATCCGTTTTTGCTTGTCAGGCTGCAGCTAATACTGGCAGCGTGAACAACGCAAATCCAGCCTTGGTTTTGAACTACCCGAACGGTTCTTCTGGCCCGGAAAGGCCAGGTGGTTGCTGCGGCTTCAACCAGCCCAGCTTCGATTTGGCAAACTCTTTCCGTACCAGTGCCAATGGTTTGCCGCTGCTCGATGGTTCCTATAACAGCGCTGCCAACAAACTCGTTGACGACAGGGGCCTAAGCAGCTCCGATGCCTTCACGCCGGATGCTGGCCCCTTGGACCCGAGGCTCGACCACGCCATTGGCCGCCGTGGCATCCCTTACCTTGATTGGGGACCACACCCAGGTTTTGACTGGATTCGTGACCAAGCTTACGCTGGCGTTTACTCTCCTAAAAAGTTAATCTATTACAAAGACGGAGACGGATCGGAGCACGACGCAAGCTCATGGACTCCCGGCTACTCTGCCGTGAACTACAACCTCATGCGCTTTGCCGATGTGTTGCTGATGGCTGCCGAGTGCGAAGTTGAACTCAACAACCTTGACAAAGCTCGGGAGTATGTGAACATGGTAAGAACCAGGGCCAAGAACTCCCCGGTACTTAACGCCGCTGGAAGCCCGGCTGCCAATTACGTGATCAACACCTACACAGCATTCGCAAGCCAAGATGAGGCTAGAACCGCTGTTCGCTTTGAGCGCAGGCTTGAGCTTTCAGACGAAGGCCACCGCTTCTATGACCTAGTGCGCTGGGGCATTGCCGAGCCAACGCTGAACGCTTATTTGGACCACGAAAGGCCATTAACCAATGCTCCTTTTGCTGGCGCAACCTTCAAGGCAAACAAGAACGAATATTTGCCAATACCACAAAACGAGATTGACCTTCAGGGTGCAGATATTCTCATCCAGAACCCTGGCTACTAATCCACTGGAAATAGCTTAGGCTTCTTCAAATGAAAAAGGGTACCAGTAGCGAAATGCCGCCGCTGGTACCCTTCTTTTTTTGCGTAATTTTCTTTACAAAAAACAGGAATCATCCCGGATTCATGAATCAAATCGCCACGATGGGGCAATTTCAAAATCCGGGATGATTCATGTTTACCCCAATTATTTCTTGACCAAATCATACTTCAACTTCCCGATTTCATACTTGAACTCGTCCTTGCTGCCTATGTCGTCAATTTCAAAAAGTTGCAAGTAGTTTCCCTCCATCTTGAAGGCATAAAATTCGGGCGTAAGACCTTCTTTCGAGAGCATGATTTGGTCGGCATGAACGTCCTCGGCCACGTAGTCGAGCAGCAGTTCGTAGCGATAGTAATCGTCTAACCCAACCACCGTGCCCTTCGGGTTAAATACCACTGTCTTGCCACCAAGGTCGTACTTCCCGCCCACCAGCGTTGAGGCGATGACATTGAAGCCGGTGAAAGCATCGCCGAGGCGGACCATCACTGTTGCATCGAGATGGATGGAGCCGTCGGGCTGTGGCGTGAGGCTGTATTGATGCACCGCCGCGTTCATTGGGTCGTAGGCCTGTAAGCCGCCATCCTTTGTACGCAGGGTTAGTTGCTGCCCCTCGTGCCAGCCATAGCTCAGGTCAACCACCCATTTGGTGCTGTCTTCTTGGTGAAAAATAGCTGCCGCCACATCACCCGTCTTTTCCGCTGCTTTCATCGGCGACTTGGTGTTTTTCAGTTCTTGCCACCACGCGTCGTTGACCCAGTAGCCACCCAGGTTATCAGGTATTTTGGCTTGGCCACTGTTGTTGCCACTTGGGGCGTTGTTGCAACTGCCAAGCAAAAAAAGCAGGGCAATAATTGGGAAAAATCTGTTTTTCATTTTTTGAAAATGCTTGATAATTAATTTTTTGAAACAAACCGCCGAACTGGAGTTCAGCGACACTTTACGCAAACCGGTTGATGATGTTCTCAAACAACTCCTGTTTGCCGCTGCGCTGCTTAGGCTCGCCGACCTCGTTGGCGATTTTGGCCAAGTCTTTTAAGGACAGTTTGCCCTTTTCAAAATCCCGGCCCTTCCCTTTGTTGAAAGAAGCGTAACGCTCCTCCCTCAGTTTCAGGTATTCCGACTTCTCCAGCACGGCATCGGCGGCTAGCAAGGCCCGTGCGAAGGTGTCCATGCCACCGATATGGGCGTAGAAAATGTCGGCCAGATCGGTCGAGTTTCGGCGGGTCTTCGCGTCGAAGTTGATGCCGCCGCCCTGTAGGCCGCCGCTTTCCAGCAGCACGAGCATCGCCTCCGTCAGCTCCATCACGTTGTTCGGGAACTGGTCGGTGTCCCACCCGTTCTGGTAGTCCCCCCGGTTGGCGTCCATGCTGCCCAGCGCCCCGGCGTTGGCCGCCACCTGTAGCTCGTGCTGCATCGTGTGCTGCGCAAGCGTGGCATGGTTCACCTCGATGTTCAGCTTGAAATCGGCCATCAGGTCGTATTCCCGGAGGAAGTTCAGGCAGGTCGCCGCATCGAAGTCGTACTGGTGCTTGCTCGGCTCCATCGGTTTTGGTTCGATGAAAAACGTACCCTTGAAGCCCTGTTTGCGGGCATAGTCCCTCGCGATATGCAGGAAGCGGGCGAGGTGGTCGAGTTCGCGCTTCATGTCCGTGTTCAGCAGCGACATGTAGCCCTCGCGGCCGCCCCAGAAGACGTAGTTCTCGCCGCCGAGCTTGATGGTGGCGTCGAGGGCATTGCGCACCTGCGCACCTGCGTAAGCCACCACCTCGAAGTCGGGGTTGGTGGCCGCACCGTTCATGTAGCGCGGGTGGCTGAACAGGTTGGCCGTGCCCCAGAGCAACCGAACGCCACTTTCTTTTTGTTTTTCCTTGGCGTAGTCCGTGATTTTTTCGAGACGCTTGCCGCTTTCCTTGAGCGAATCACCTTCAGCAACGAGGTCGTAGTCGTGGAAGCAGTAGAACGGGATGCCCATTTTGGTGATGAACTCGAAACCGGCGTCCATTTTGTCCTTCGCCTGGTCCATTGGGTCTTTCGATTTCATCCACGGAAAGGCCTTCGTGCCGGGGCCGAAGGGGTCGCCGCCCGTGCCGCAGAGCGTATGCCACCAGGCCACCGCAAAGCGGAAATGCTCCTTCATTGCCTTTCCCCGCACTACCCTATCCTCGTTGTACCAGCGGAAGGCCAGCGAGTTGTCGGATTCCGGGCCTTCGAACTGGATGCGGCCTATGCCCTTGAAGTATTCTTTTTTGCCGAGGGTGATGGTGGGGTCTGAGGTTTCCTTTACTTTCTTATTTGCCATAAGTTATTGATTGTCAATTTATTAAATTCCGTTGTTGGAAAAGTCATTGGAGAGGGTGGGGTTCAATTCGTAGTAAAGTAGCTACTCATCCCCTTTCTCTCTCAAAAAATTAAGCCTGTTCCTGTCTGGGTCTTGTCCGGGAATGGTATCGAGCCAGTTGCGGGTCTCGTCCACAAGGTTGGTGATGCGGCTGATATGCCATTCGAGGCTTTTTTTAGAAAATTCTTCCTCTTTGAGTCGTTGGAATTCCTTGATGAGGTAAATCTGGAACTTTGGGCTAAGCCAGTAACAAAAATTTATGGCGATATCCTTGTGAGCAAGCGTACCACCGCTGCGCCCAGCTTTGGACACCAGGCCAATAGCGCCGGTGGTTTCAATCCATTTTTTCGGCGACATGACAAACCTGTTACTGGCTGTCATTTCCAAAACCGTGTGCAATTGCACACGGTTTAAGTTTGGGTTGTGGAGCAGTTCCCATTCCCAGAGGTAATTAATGGTACTACTGTTTTTCATCCAATTTTGGATAACGAATCGAGGTTCTTCGCTTGATTGCTTTGCAATATCCGTCAACGATATATAATCGTCCTCCTTCACCTGCTCAATGGTGATAGCCAAGCCTTGAACGTTGATGGTTTTCTTTTTCATAAAAATTTGATTCTCAGCGTTTTAACCAGGGGTACTGATTATAAATTCTGCCAAATAGTTGTATTTTAAGCTAAACGTGACCACTTAGTAACGTTTAAGCGATGGCCTTCGCCAAATCCCCTTCCCACGCCCCATACGCCGCACGGTACTCCCCTACCCTCTCCATCTCCGGCTCGTACCTCCCCGTCACCCGTACACTAGCCATCGCAGCCTCGATACTGGGGTAAATGCCCGTCGCCACGCCCGCCGCCTTGGCAGCGCCCACGGCCCCGGTCGTTTCCACCACGTCAATCGAACAGCCGAGCAAGGTAGCGATGGTTTTGGAAAAAACGGCAGACTGAAACAGGTTGTCGTTGCCAACCCGCATCACGGTGATGCCGAGGCCCATTTCCTTCAAAATCTGAACGCCGTACACGAACGAAAAAGCAATGCCCTCCAACCCTGCCCGGTACAGGTGCGCTGCCGTGTGGCGGTTCAGTTGCAGGCCGTTCACCTGGGCGCCGGGGTCGAGGTTGCCGAGCATCCGCTCCGCCCCATTTCCGAAGGGCAAAATCCTAAGCCCATCCGATCCGATAGGCACGGAGGCCGCCAGCCGCTCCATGTCCGGGTAGCTGATGCTGCCCTGCCCCACTGTTTGGCGCAGCCAGCGGTAGAGGCTGCCTGCGCCGTTGATGCAGAGGAGGATTCCTATTCGGTGATTGGTGATTGGTGATTGGTGATTGGACGGGCCGTGGGTTACATGGCAAAAGCCATTTACCCTCGACTGCAAATCATACGTTGGCCTGTCCACGACGCCATAGACGACACCCGAAGTTCCACCCGTTGCAGCTACCTCACCGGGTTGCAGTACGTTGAGGCTGAGGGCATTGTTCGGCTGATCACCGGCACGGTAGGTAACTGGGGTGCCTTCGGCAAGGCCCGTGGCAGCAGCGGCTTCGGGGGTCAGCTTGCCCTGCAACGAGAAAGTGGGCGTCACGTGCGGCACCAGTTTTTTATCAAAACCAAAATAGTCCAGCACGATGTCGGCCACATCGTTTTTCTGAAAATCCCAGAGGATGCCCTCGCTGAGGCCGCTGGGCGTGGTCATTGGCTCTCCGGTCAGTCGCAGGGCGATGTAGTCGCCGGGCAACATGAAGTAACGGATTTTGGCGAAAATACCTGGCTCGTTTTCCTTCACCCAAGCCAGCTTGGCAGCAGTGAAGTTGGCGGGAGAATTGAGCAGGTGCGAGCGGCATTTTTCGTGGCCAATTTCATCAAATGCAAGATTGCCGTATTGCACTGCCCGGCTGTCGCACCAGATGATGGAAGGGCGCAGTGGCTTCATTTTTTCATCCACAACGACGAGGCCGTGCATCTGGTAGCTGATGCCGATGCCCTTTATTTCCGCTGGCGCAATGAGGCAGTCGGCCAACAGTTGTCGAGTAGCAGTGCAGACGTGCTGCCACCACTCGTCGGGGTCTTGTTCGGCCCAGCCGGGCTGGTGGGCTATCATTCCCATCTCCGTGGCGGGTGACTGTGCAACTGCCAAAGTTGCCCCTGTTTCCACCTCCACGAGTGCCGCTTTGATGGAGGAACTGCCGATGTCGTAGCCGATTAGGTACATTTTGGAAGGAAAAAGTGAAATTGAGTTAACAAAAATACAAGCCGGGAATATCAAAGTAAAAAGTGGGGGCTAGCTGCAAACCGCCTGCCGCCAAACTCAAGCAAGCCCAGATGCGTAAGCCAAGCCCTTCTCCAAACCCCGCAGCTCTGCCAGCCCTCGCAGCCGCCCGATGGCCGAGTAGCCGGGGTAGGTCTTTTTATCGAGGTCGTCGAGCATCTGGTGGCCGTGGTCTGGCCGCATGGGGATACTGCTGCCCCGCCGCTGCATGATGGCCAATACTTCCCGTACCACGGCGGGCATGTCGGTGTCGCCGCCAAGGTGTTCGGCCTCGTGGAAATTGCCCTCGTTGTCGCGCTTCGTGTTGCGCAGGTGGAGGAAGTGGATATGGTCGCCAAACCGCTTGACCATACCGGGTAGGTCGTTGTCGGGGCGGGAGCCGTAGCTGCCCGCGCAGAAGCAAAGCCCATTGGCGGGCGACGGCGCTGCGGCCAGTAGTTCCGCCACGTCCTGCTCGGTACAGACCACCCGCGGCAGTCCCAGCATCGGGTATGGCGGATCGTCGGGGTGGATGGCCAATTTCAAGCCTACCTCCTCTGCGACAGGGACTACCTCCTGTAAAAAATCGAAAAGATGCTTTTTTAGCTTGTTTGCATCAATTTTGGCGTAGCCCTGCAATGCCTCCAACACTTCGGCGGCAGTGAACGGCTCGTCGTCGCCGGGCAGGCCGAGCAGGATGTTTTCGTACAAAACGCGCCGCTCCTGGTTGCTCATGGCATCGAAACGGGCTTTTGCTTTCACAATTTCTGCGGCAGTGTAATCGGCCTCAGCACCCGGCCTTTTCAGCAAAAACAGGTCGAAGGCGACGAAAGCGGCCCGCTCGAAGCGCAGCGTCCGGCTGCCGTCCGGCAATGGAAACGAGGGATCGGTGCGGAGCCAATCGAGGATGGGCATGAAGTTGTAGGTGACGACCTTTATGCCGCACTCGGCGAGGTTTTGGAGGTTTTTTTTATAGCTTTTAAGGTAGGTCTTCCAGTCGCCGCTCTGTTTTTTGATGTCCTCGTGCACGGGCAGGCTTTCCACCACCGTCCAGGTCATTCCCACGGCTTCTATCTGGTTTTTGCGCTTCGCAATTTCCTTCACCGACCATACATCGCCGTAGTCAATATGGTGGAGCGCTGTCACCACGCCCGTGCAGCCCGCCTGGCGGATGTGCCAGAGCGTGACGGGGTCTTCGGGACCGTACCAACGCATGGTTTGTTCCATTAAAAACATACGTACTGAGCATTGTTGCCACCGAATTTGCTTGGATGGCCATGTTGTGTCGAAGGCTGTCCAAACAAATCCGGTGGTCATATTGGGGTGCAAATAAAGCCATTTTTGGGGAGCAAAAGGTTGTTCTCCTGTTGTTAGGCAGCCATTTTGCTATTTTTGCGAAAACAAACTGCGATGGCAAAAAACACCATAAACGTTTAAGGGATTGAGGTCAGGGTGCAGCAAACGGAGCATGGGGATTTTATCTGCCTGTCGGATATCGCCAAGGTCGTTGACCAGCCCACCAGCTATACCTTGCGGAAACTGGGCCACCGTGGATTTCTTGGGCGTTTGGGAGTCGGCCTACAATCCGAATTTTAATGAGGCTGTCTCACAAGTAAACATAAAATATTCAACACAGGATTTTTTAAACCTATGTGTTAAGATTAAATTCTGCCATGTTTTTCAAAAAGTGACTTATGAGACAGCCTCATTAAAAATGAAAGCGGTTCCAATTCATTTGCACTGGCTGCCGGGGAATGGGCTGAAAAGACCAAGGCTATTGGTATTAACTCCCCCGCTGGGCGGTATGGTGGCACCTACGCCCACTTCGATATTGCCGTCCATTTCTGCAACTGGCTCAGTCCAGCTTTTTATGTGTATTTCGTAAAGCAGTTTAGGGAACTGAAGGAATCGAATGCAGCCCACATTGGCGAAAAATGGGACCTCCGCCGGGAACTGGCCAAGGGCAACTACTTCATCCACACCGTCGCCGTGCGCACCAATATCGTGCCCGTGCTGGATTGGAGCACCAAGCGGGAGGGGCTTACTTCGCCTCCGAGGCCGACCTGCTCAATGTTGTCATTTTTGGCACCACCGCCAAAAACTGGAAAATAGGCAACCCTGACAAGAAGGGCAATTTGCGCGACTTTGCCACCGTCACCGAACTGCGTGTGCTCGCCAACATGGAAACCATCAACGCTACCTTGATTGAACAGGGTTTTACCAAAGAAGAGCGCCTGCTCATTCTTTCGAAAAGAACCGAAAGAGAGTTCGCCATTTTGGAGGAGGTGAAACAGATTGGCGAACAAAAGAAATTGAAGTTACACGGACTGATTGCCTGTGCTTCTCCAATTTTTTACCAGAAAAGCCAACTGAAAAAAAGCACGGACTGGTAGTCCGTGTCATAGCGAAACCCCGCGTTTCCAAGGAATAAAATCATCCTGCCCTAGCCGCTCGGCATGGGTCTGCGCCTCGCCGCTCGCCACTTTTATCATAAGTTCCAAAAGTTCCTCCCCCTTAGTTTCGATGCTGTCCTCGCCAGATATGATGGTGCCCGCATCAATGTCAATGATGTCGGGCATTCGACGAGCAAGTGCTGTGTTCGTGGCCATTTTTATCACTGGCGCAATGGGGTTCCCGGTCGGGGTACCCAGCCCGGTGGTGAACACCACAATGTTGGCACCGCTGCCCACCTCAGCGGTGGTACTTTCCACGTCGTTGCCGGGAGTGCAGAGCAGCGTGAGGCCGGGGCGAGTGACTTGTTCGGTGTAGTCCAGCACATCGGTCACAGGTGATGTACCACCCTTTTTTGCCGCACCCGCCGACTTCATGGCGTCGGTGATCAGGCCGTCTCGGATGTTGCCGGGCGAGGGGTTCATTTCAAAACCCGAGCCGACCTCCTTGGCCCTCTGGGAGTAGCTACGCATGAGTTGGGCAAATTTTTCGGCGATTTCGTCCGTCGTGCAGCGGTCAATCAGGTTCTGTTCCACGGCATTCAGTTCCGGGAATTCGCTCAAAATCATCGTGCCGCCCAATGTTGCTAGCAGGTCAGAGGCGTAGCCCAAGGCCGGGTTGGCGGAAATGCCGCTGAAACCGTCTGAGCCGCCGCACTCTAGCCCGACGACGAGCTTGGAGAGTGGCGCCGGGCGGCGTTCCATGCGGTTTGCTTGCGCAAGACCAACGAAAGTCTGCTTCACTGCATCGGCGATGAAGTCGCGTTCCGACTTGCTTTTTTGTTGTTCCAAAAAGAAAACCGGCTTACCGTGTTGCGGGTCGAAGGCGTCGAGCGCGGATCTTAGAAGTTCTATCTGTGCATGTTGGCAGCCGAGGCTGAGCACCGTCGCCCCAGCCACGTTGGAGTTGAGGATGTACCCAGCCAGTAGGCGACAAAGCGCCTCGGAGTCTTGGCGAGTACCGCCGCAGCCACCGTCATGGGTGAGAAACTTGATACCGTCCACGTTTGGGAACGGACGCCTGCGCTGCACCTCCGAGGCATCACGGATAATGTCCGCCGAGAGCAGTTCGTCCTCCCCTACCCCACTGCTGTGTAGCTGGACGAGCTTCGCAACATTCACCGAAAAATGCCGCCCAGTGAGGTATCCGAGTGGCTCCAGCATGGCATCCCTCACCACTTCTATGTTGCGGTTTTCACAAAAGACCAGCGGTATTACGAGCCAGTAGTTTCTCGTGCCCACTTTGCCGTCCGGTCGTTGGAAGCCTTTGAAAGTGCGGTTTTTTAACTTCGAAATATTGGGTTGATGCCAATCCGTTAGGCGCTTGCCTACGCTGTAATTCTCCGAGTCATGCACTACGTTCTCGCGGCTGATGCGTGTGCCTTTAAGAATGAGCCGCATTGCACGTCCAATTCGTACACCGTACATGATTATTTCATCGCCTTCGACAAAATCGTGCTCCGCAAACTTGTGCTTGGTTGGAATGTCCTCCAGCAACTCGATGGAATAGCCGTTGCTTGCGACCTGCTCCCCTGCCCGCAGGTCTTGCAGTGCGGCAATGATGTTGTCGTTGGGATGGACCTTGAGAATATTGCTTTTCATTTTAAACGAGTGGATGAAAGAATGTCGGAATGAGAAAATACCCTAGCCATTTAGCACCATCCAATTTATGTTTTCAGATTTTAAAGTGGAACAACTGAAGTTCGTTCGTTTTGTGGGCATTACCCTCTTTTTTAAGCCTATTGCTTTATTTTAAGATTGGCGGAGCATCTTCGGCAAAGTTAGGATTCGTTTTAGAATCTTCATCTGGTAATTATTTTTACTTATTTACTTACTATAAGTACGTACTTTTCCACTTACATACTTTTAATAATTAAAAACTTATTTAAGTATCTACTCACAAAAAGTAAACACGTACAAACTTAACTGCTATTCAAACTTATTTACTTAAATCAGTATTATACTTATCTAAGTTTACTAACTTCGCAATATATTTGAGAATAGATTACATAAGTAAATACTTAGGTAAGTATAAAAAATTCCAAAAAACGTTCATTTTGAAACAAATATTTACTTAAATAAGTATCGTACTTAAATACTAAGCATTGATAATCAATAAATTATACCATTAAAATTAAAAATGATAATTTCAATTACAAATCTTAAAGGTGGGGTAGGGAAGAGTACTTTAGCACAGAATCTAGCTGTTTATTTGGCAAAAAATGGTCGAAGCCTGTGTATAGCAGATACCGATGTGGAACAACAAACTTCCGTAAAATGGGGAAGTGTAAGGTCGGCGATAGAAGATGGAAGTGTACCGGAAGTACCCGTTTATCTCATAAACCCTGACACTATTTCTGATCAAATTTTGAACAAGCTCGGCAAAAAATACGACCTTGTCATCATCGACGGAACACCAGCTTTGACCGAACTAACCACCCGTATCATCATTATGAGTGACCTAGTTGTCACCCCAATCTTGGCCAGTGCTACGGATGTTTGGGCACTGGATACTTTTCTGAAACGCTACGAAGAAGCCCGCATCACCAAACAGGCCATGGGAGGCAAGGTGGAACTTTATGTGCTGCTCAACAAGTACAACGAACGAATCAACTTGGATAGAGAGATTGGCGAAGCCATTGGCGATATGGACGTTAACCTGTTTGACACCAAACTGTCCACCCGCGTCGCCTACAAGGAAGCCACCGTGCAGGGCCTAGGTGTGGCGGAGCTGCGCGATAAAAATGCGCAAGCAGAGATTGAAGCCATCGCAGCTGAAATCGAAAAACTTTTATAAACCTATTTCAGGACTCTTAAAAAATAAGGAACATGGCAAAGAAGACCTTCAACATAAAAAGTACGTTGGCAGTGCAGCCAAAGCAACTCTCCGCTGATGATATTGAAACCGCCATCAAACAAATCCACGACGGAAAGGAGGTTGCCAATCCTTTAGCTGCACCAAAAAACAAACAAGTGACGTCGTTAACAGAAAAAAGGGCCGCCGAGCTAAAACCCGGCAAAAAATCAAGCAGACGTGGTAGCAGGGAGGTGGTGGTGGAGGCGCCAGTGAGGAAAGTCCGTTTGTCAGTTGACATCCATCCTGTCTTGCACAAGCGCTTGAAAATAAAAGCCATAGAGCATGATTCCGATATTATGCACTACGTCGAGATGTTGATAGCGCGCGACCTTGGATAGGGTTCAAGGTGGGCTGTTAAAAAGGCGAATCAAAAGTTTCCCCTGTTTTTGAAAAAAATACTATCAGGTTTTGACTTTAGATTTATTCAAACTTTTTTTGAATCACAATCAATCTAGGTGCTTTTTTAAAAAAATTTGAAAGCAGATACCTGATTATCAATTGTTTATCCGATACTGTCCCTCTGATTTTCTAAGATGCAAATTTGGCATCAAATTGCAAAGCGACAATGGAAAAAAAAGTGAGTTGAGTTCCAAAAATGGTACGAAGACTTTAGCCTTCTTTTTAACAGCCCAGGTTCAAGGTTTTGTATTTTTATAATTAAAGAGAATCAACACCAACAGAAGTAGCCTTTTGTTGGTGTTTTCTTTTTTATTCTTTTTTAAAGCTTTTAGGCTGCTTTATCTAATTGATAATCAGGATATTAGACTACCTAAAAGTGAGAGAATTGGGATGTAGTGTGAGAGAATTGGGAAATTACAGTGAGAGAATTGGGAAAAAAAAAGAGAAAAATGGGACAAAAAGTGAGAGAATTGGGAAAAAGTGAGATATTTGGGACTAAAAGTGAGAAAATTGGGAAATAACACATGCTTTTAAGGGATGCTCTATGCGTTTCGAATATGATTATTTCCCAAATCCCTCACTTTTGTCGATTGTGTCCCAAATCTCTCACTTTTAGCAGCCATGGGGAAAAGAAGACGAAAAAGTGGCGGCATCGTCGTCATCAAAAAAGCCAACCAACTCATAGAGTCACGTTACCGGTTCGATATCTGGGAAACGCGGTTCTTCCTGTCCATACTTTCACAGATTCGGCGCGACGACAATGACTTCCAAGTTTACCGCGTTTGGTACAAAGACGTTATCAGAGCCTTCAGCCTAAAATCCAATCAATCTTACCACCTGCTGCGTGAAGCTGCAAAGAGCATTATGAGCAAGTCTTTCTTTGTCAGCTATGAGAAAGATGGTACAAGCCGCGAGGTGCAGTACCATATTTTGCGCAAGATAGACTACCTGAAGGATGGTAATGAGTCGAAGGGGAGGGAGAGCCAAGAATATATTGATGTGACTATTGAGCAAGAAATGAAGCCGTTTTTCCTCCAACTCCAGCGGAACTTCACTGCATACGACCTTCGCAACGTCGTTAAACTAGGTGCGTACCCCATTCGCGTGTACGAGCTTTTGAAGCAATACGAAAGCATCGGGGAGCGCACCATGGACATTGAGGAAATCAAGCGGATGTTTGAAATAACAAAGGAATACCAGCGATTCCCTGACTTCTTTCGCTGGGTAGTCAGCCCGGCCATTAAGGAAATAAACTCGCATACTGACCTGCTCGTCACGGACTGCATCAAAGTGAAAGAGGGTAAAAAAGTGGTTAGCCTGCGTTTCATTTTTCGAAGGAAACCCGATGAAGATGTGCCACATACGCGGAGTAGGGTTGTGCCAAAGCCGCTTGAGTTGCCCTTCCAAGCTAACGAACTGAAAACCGTTGCAGAAGTATCGGATGCTTTACCAAAAAAGACAAAGGATTTGCTTTTCAACAAGTTCCAGCAAGAAGTCGTGCAGCAATTCGGCGTTACTGCCACCACATTTTTGGAACTGCTTGACGGCTGCACGGAGAAACAGGTAGGACAGGCTATTCGCGTTACCCGCCGAGCGAAGGTGAACAACCAGATAAAGACCAGCGTACCCGGATTTTTCATCAATGCGCTTCGCAACGGCTACACCGACCCGAAGGAAGAGCAAATGCGGCGTGAGGTGCAAGAAGTTGAGAAGGGTAGGGTAGTGCTGGCAATTCGACAGGAGGTAGATACCCTTCGAGAGGAAGCTGCAGACCTCATCAACGAGCAAATAAAGCTGCTCACCGTTAGCCAGCCTGACATTACAACTACTGCTATTGACAGCCTAAAAGACAATCCTTACGCAAAGTTGATAGTCGAAAAAAAGGAAAAAACGGCGAAGAAGGAATTAGAGCTAGAAGACTACCGCCGGGATAAAATACTCCGCGACCTCGTGCGCCAGGCCATCGTCGAACAACACCCTGATACTTTTGCGACTATACTCTCTGAATACGAACCCAAGATAAAACTACTGGAAGAAAAGATTAAGAATGTGAGTAGATAAGTACGTACTTATCTACTTAAATATTTTTAACACTTTTAACTTACGGTACACGTACTTTATCTGGTATTCGACTAAGTCTCCACAAGCGATTTCCACTTTCGTTTATTCAAAAATGGATTGGAACGGCAAGTTGAAAGCAACGCCGTTTCATCAGAGCATCAAACAAGAAGGAATTTCGTTATGAAATATAACCACCACCAAATTTACACCATGTCTAACCTAACCAACATTATCGTCGTCAATCCACCAGATTGAGAAAGGAAGTTTTTCGCAGAAAAACAAAGTGCCTTTCTCGACGGCAACGGGAAAGGCACTTTGTTTTTGAAATAGATTGATTGTTTATTTTTGAAGTGCCACATCACACATAAAACCTTGGAAATCAGCCATTTCATCAACAATCAAAAATTATGTAACCAACATTCGTCAATCAAAAAAACATCAAAATAGCGTGAGCAACAACCTAAAAAAATACTCCTCCCTCGTCTCCACCTCCGACACCCAGCCCGGCTCCCAGGCCATGCTCTACGGCGCGGGCCTCACCGAGCAGGACATGCTGCAGCCCTTCGTCGGCATCTGTAGCAACTGGTACGAGGGCAACCCCTGCAACCGACACCTCCGCACCCTCGCCGCCGACATCCGCAAGAGCGTGCGGCAGGAGGGGCTGACCGGGCTGGAGTTCAACACCATCGGCGTCAGCGACGGCATCTCCAACGGCACGGAGGGCATGCGCTACTCGCTCGTCAGCCGGGAAATCATCGCCGACAGCATCGAGGCGGTGATGGGGGCGCACTACTACGACGCCCTCGTGACCATCCCCGGCTGCGACAAGAACATGCCCGGCTCGGTCATGGCCATGATTCGCCTCAACCGCCCGTCGCTCATGGTTTACGGCGGCACTATTGCCACCGGGCATTGGCAGGGCCGCACCCTCGACATCGTGTCACCGTTCGAGGCGCACGGCAAGAAATATTCGGGTGAAATCACCGCCGAAGAAGTGCAGGCCATCATCCGAAATGCCTGTCCTGGTGCGGGCGCCTGCGGTGGCATGTACACCGCCAACACCATGTCCAGCGCCATCGAGGCTTTGGGGCTTTCGCTGCCGTACAGCGCCAGCAACCCCGCCGTTGGCGAAGCCAAAGAAAAAGAATGCGCCGCCATCGGCCCGGCCATGCGCCTGTTGCTCGAAAAAGACCTCAAGCCACTTGACCTCCTCACGCGGGAGAGCTTCGAAAATGCCCTGCGCCTCGTCACCGTGCTCGGCGGCAGTACCAACGCCGTGCTGCACCTGCTGGCCATCGCCCGCACCGCCCGCATCCCGTTCACGCTGAACGACATCCGGGAAATTTCCCGAAAAACACCCGTCCTCGGCGACCTCAAGCCCAGCGGCAAGTACCACATGGAAAACGTCCACGAGGTGGGCGGCGTACCCGCCGTGATGAAGTACATGCTTTCGGAAAAATTGCTGCACGGCGACTGTATGACGGTTACTGGCAAAACCATCAGCGAGAACCTCGCTGTCCTGCCCAGTCTTTCCGAAGGACAAACTGTGATAGCAACCGTCGGGCAACCGATACAGGCCACCGGCCACCTGCGTATCCTCGGCGGCAACCTCGCTGAGGGCGGTGCTGTCGCAAAGATTTCGGGCAAAGAAGGCCAGCGCTTCGAGGGCACGGCCATTGTCTTCGACAACGAGTTCGACTGCATTGACGGCATCCGAGGCGGAGCGGTGAAGGCGGGGGACGTCGTCGTCATCCGCTACGAGGGGCCGAAGGGAGCGCCCGGCATGCCCGAAATGCTCGTGCCCACCAGCGCCATCATGGGCAAGGGCCTCGGCACCAGCGTGGCGCTCATCACCGACGGGCGGTTCAGCGGCGGCACCCACGGCTTCGTGGTCGGCCACGTGACCCCCGAAGCCTACGACGGCGGCCTGATAGCCCTCGTGAAAAACGGCGACCGCATCACCATTGACGCCGAGAACAACAAGCTGGTGGCGCATTTGACGGAAGAAGAAATTGCCGCAAGGCGCAAGGCCTGGGTGCAGCCGGAGTTGAGGGTGAAACAGGGGGTTTTGTACAAATATGCGAAGCAGGTGAGTTCGGCGAGCGATGGGTGTGTGACGGATTTGTGAAATGTGTGCGTCAAAGTTTATGCACAGCGGGACGACAACCGTGAACAACGCCACAACACAAAACCTGACTCAACCCGCAGTCCAATCCTCCCAGAAGAAGAAGTCACGAGGGCGATTCAATCTCATAATCCCAGCTAATCTCCGCCTTCCCCTCCAGCATCCTCGCCACGGAGCAGTATTTATCGACGGACTTGCTGATGGCTTTGGTCACCTTTTCTTCGTCCAGATTTCCTTTTAGAAAAAACTTGAGATGTATTTTTTTAAAAACGGGAGGCACCTCGTTGGTGTCCCGTTCGCCGTTCACTTCGACCCGGATATCGTCGAGTGTTTGGCGCATTTTTGTCAAAAGCGAAACCACGTCCATGCTGCTGCACCCGGCAAGGCTCATGAGCAGGAGTTGCATCGGGCGAACGCCCTTGCCCTCGCCGCCGAAATTGGGATTGCCGTCGAGGTGGATGGTGTTGCCGTCGTCGTTTTTTCCCTCAAAGTGGACGGCGTCATTGAGGCGTTGGAGTGTGATGTGCATGATGAGTTTAAATTAAACAAGAAGTATCGGAATTCACGGAGGGTGCGAAAATAAGCTATCCCGCCAACTTCTCTGTCATCGGGTGCTTCCTGTGTTAAAGTCTAGCAGCAAAGCTTTCGTTTCAAACTTGAATCTAAGACTTCACAAAAAGAAACTACGGTTGTTTTATCAAAATATGCAATAAATACCGTTTTTTGCCAACATGAACCTACCTTCCATCCTTTTCGTCGAAGACGAACCCAAGGTCGCGGCCTCCATTAAGCAGGGGCTGGAGGAGAACGGCTATCAAGTGGACCATGCACCCGATGGGGCGGTGGGAAATTTCTTGGCGAGCTCCAAGAAGTATGACATCATCCTGCTCGACGTGAACCTGCCGCATGTGAGCGGTTACGAAGTGTGCCGCAGCGTCAGGGCGAAAGATCCCAGTGTGCCCATCATCATGCTGACGGCTATGCAAACCATCGAGAACAAAATAACGGGCTTTGATGTGGGGGCAGACGACTATATCATCAAGCCCTTTGACTTTCGGGAGTTGTTGGCTCGCATCAAGGTTTTTTTGAAACGGAGTGCCTCGGAAGGGGAGGCGCAGCAGGATGTCATTCTGCGGGTAGCCGACCTGGAAATGAACACCGGCGCAAAGACCGTACACCGTCGGGGAATGCCCATTTCACTGACGGCCAAGGAGTTTGCGCTCCTCGAATTCCTGCTAAAACGCAACGGCCGGGTGGTCAGCCGATCCGATATCAGCGAGTTTGTCTGGGACGTAAACTTCGATACGGGCACCAACGTGGTGGATGTGTACATCAATTTTTTGCGCAAGAAAATTGACAAGAATTTTGAGCCAAAACTAATTCACACCAAGCCCGGCATGGGTTATTTGCTGAAGGAGTTATGAACATCCTCACCAAACTGACCCTGCGCTTCAGCGCCATCGTAGCCTCCATCCTGACGCTGTTTTCCGTAGCCGTATTCGTGTTTTCTGCCAGTTTTCGCAGCGGAGAGTTTTATGACCGACTGGAAAGCCGGGCAATGACCACGGCCCGCCTGCTCGTCACGGTGCAGGAAGTGGACAAGGCGCTGTTGCGAATCATTGACCAAAATTCAATCCCTGCCTTGCCAGAGGAACAAGTCTTGATTTTTGACAAAAACAACGAGCTTGACTACAGCAGCGTCGAAAGCACCAACAAGTCCTATCCGCCTGAACTCTTGGAACGTGTGCGTCGGGAAGAAAGAATCCTTTTCAAAATTGGCGATATTGAACAAGTGGGCCTCATGTACCGGGATGGTGAGGGGGAATTCGTTGTGATGGCCTCCGCTTATGACCGCTTTGGCCGTAGAAAGCTAAAAAACCTGCGGACGATTCTGTTGATAGGCTGGCTGGTGGGCATTGGAATCACCGTGCCGGCGGGTTTGGTTTTTGCAAAACAGGGACTGGCGCCCTTGGCCAAGATGAACAACCAGGTGGCGAATATCAACGCCGGGAACTTGGACCGGCGCTTGGACGAAGGCAACCGAACCGACGAAATTGCCCGACTCGCCATGAACTTCAACCTGATGCTCCTGCGCCTCGAAACTGCCTTCGAGATGCAGCAAAGCTTTGTTGCAAATGCCTCGCATGAACTGCGGACGCCCCTGGCCGTTATGCGCAGCCAACTTCAGGTCACCCTCTCCAAGAAGCGCGTCGCCGGGGAGTACCGTGCCACACTCCAGTCGTTGCTCGACGACACCGATGCCTTCGCAAGGCTAACCACGGGACTGCTCCAACTTGCCCAATCGGACGTGGAAAACCAGCGATTCCGGTTTAAGCCATGCAGGGTGGACGAAGCACTTTTTACTGCCCAAGAAGAATTGGCAAAGCTGCACCCAAACTACCATTTTCAAATGGACTACGCAGCATTGCCGGATGACGAGGAGGCGCTCACTATTCCTGGGAACGAGCAAATGCTCTCCATCGCCTTCCTGAATTTTATGGACAACGCCTGCAAGTTCTCACCCGACCACACCGTCCAAATCTCCCTGATTTCCACCCAAGGCCGCCTCGAAATCCGTTTTAGTGACAACGGCCTCGGTATCCCGCTCGACGAGCAGGAGAAGATTTACAACGCCTTTCACCGCGCTGCCAACGTTCAGGGGATTGCCAAGGGCCACGGCATCGGGCTTTCACTTTGCCAAAAAATCGTGCAACTGCACAGTGGTGAAATCCAGTTAAAATCAGCTCCCGGCAAAGGCAGTGTCTTCATCGTGCGCCTTCCTCTCCAGCCGCCAAATTGACATTCTTACATTTTAATTTTCTTTTAATATCCCTTTAATGGCCGTTTAAGGGGCTTGCCTGAATCTTTGCATCATCAAATACGAACCTCAAGAAGTACAAGAAAATTTGTGTGAGTTTTTTCTGCATTAGATTTCCCAGTTGTCCGATTTACTAAAGCCTTGAAATTTTCGCCCCGCTCTCCCCTCAGGGATGGACTCAGAGATTGCCTGTCGCTGAGGGGAGACCACGGGGCGAAAATTTATTTCTAAAAAGAGAGTACCCATGATTTCAAGCAATACGCAATGCTTTATTTCGCCTGAGCATTTTACCGAAGTTTTTCCTTCTCACCAGAATCCAAACCATTGGCAAACACTTCCTTTTACCTATTTCCTTGAATGTTTTTGGTTGTCGTTGCAAGAACTCGCTACACTGTTTTTACCAGTAACCAGATTTAACCTTAGCCACCAATATGTGAAAGGCATAGTTTCCAAATCGTCTCATAGTAACAGCCTTATAAGTAATCATCTGCAACTGCGGCTCGAATATATGGCCGCAGGCTGCGGATAAGATGCTCAAACCCGAGTAGTGGTATGATTCTCAAATACTGGGCACCTGCCCCACAACAGCGTGGGGCAGGTTCACTTTTGAGTAAAAAATTGAATTCTAATCATTGTAAGCGGGGCGAGCACAGCCAATCGTCCATGAACATATTTCATTATCAAAAACCTAATTACGCATGAAGAACTCGTTTCTACCTTTCTTACTGTTTACCTTTTTATTTGCCATCCGAGGAGTGCAGGCAAGTACGCCTGCCAACCTACTGCCCGACACCCTGGTGGTGTCGCTCGACAGCGCCCATGCCCCCACCTGCCTCAGCGGCGATGACGGGGCACTTTTCATTTCCGTTAGTGGCGGCATCGCACCGTACAGCTTTCTTTGGAGCAATGGCGAAACCACCGAAGACATTGCTGGGCAACCCGCTGGTCTGTACAATGTATCGGTGACCGATGATGACAACATCACGGTCGTGCTCGAAGACATCCTGTTGCCAGATCCCACCAATCCTCTCAGTGCAACACTTGTTTACATGGTACAGCCCGGCTGTACCGGGCAATTGGGCGCGCTCGGTGTGCAAGTGAGCGGCAATGCACCACCATTCGATTTGGCTTGGAGCAATGCCGAAACCACCGACACCATCTCTAACCTGCTTGCTGGTGTTTATGACCTTCTGGTAAAAGATGCCAACGGCTGTAACGCTAGCTACAGTTACACACTTGAGCCACAGTTCCCAGAGGTTGTGCTTTCTGCTGATGGGGATGTGACTTGCAGTCATCCAACTGTAAAGTTGGACGGTTCGGCGAGCGTTCTTGGCGGCAACAGCATTTTTGAATGGGCCGCCTCCAACGGTGGCGAGTTCAGCTCACCCACCGATTCGCTCGTTGTCTTCACAGAAGTTGCAGGCACCTACTCGCTGATACTGACCGACACCCTCAACGGTTGTGCGACCATCGCTGAAATTGACATCGCAGTGGACACGCTTGTCCCAACTGTCGATGCTGGATTGGACGTGAACGCCCCCTGCACCAACTCCGCCCTAACCCTGAACGGCGGTGCGCTTGCTGGCCCAAACCATACCCTCGACGTTCAGTGGACAGCCCTTGACGGTGGCAATGTTGCCGCAGGCGAAACCACCCTCACGCCCGATATTGACCATGCTGGCACGTATGTGCTGACGGTTCAAATCGTTGAAAACGGCTGCTCCGCAACCGACACGACCATCGTGACGGGCGACAACGACCCGCCACTGCTCGCCGTTGACGGTGGCACGCTGAACTGTTTTTCACCAGCAGTCCAACTCTCCGCGCAAGTGGACACCATGGACACCAGCTTCGGCTGGGTAGGCCCGAACAGCTTCGTTTCTGACGAATTGAACCCGAGTGTTTTGGAAGCTGGAAACTTTGTTTTCACCATCACCGATACCCTGACGACCTGCAAGAGCGTTGCCACGGCAATTGTTTTGGCGGACACCATTGCGCCTGTCATTGCAGCAACTGGCGGCCAAATCACTTGTGCCAATACTTCCACAACACTGACTTTCACTGCTTCTACCAGTGATATTTCATTGGGATGGACAGGTCCGAACGGCTTTACCTCCGATGAACTGACCCCTGAAGTATTCGAAGCGGGCGACTATACGCTGACCGTGATGGACACGTTGAATGGTTGCTCCGCAATGGCCGTGGCTACCGTAACCGTGGACACATTGGCTCCCTCCGCAGATGCCGGGGCAGATGTGAACGCGCTCTGCACCAACTCTGCCCTTTCCCTGCAAGGGTTTGGCGGCGCTGGCCCCAACTACTCCATCACCACCAATTGGACGGCTTTCGATGGCGGTCACATCTTCTTGGGTGCCAACACCCTCACGCCTGATATTGACCACGCAGGCACGTATGTGCTGACGGTTCATATCGTTGAAAACGGCTGCTCCGCAACCGACACGACCATCGTGACGGGCGACAACGACCCGCCGCTACTCGCCGTAGCCGGTGGTATCCTGAACTGCTTTTCGCCAGCAGTCCAACTCTCCGCTCAAGTGGATACGATGAACACCAGCTTCGGCTGGGCAGGTCCGAACGGCTTCACATCTGACGAGTTGGACACCCTGGTGATGGAGGCAGGAGATTATGTTTTCACCATCACCGATACCCTGACGACCTGCACGAGCATCGTCACTGCCAGTGTTTTGGCGGACAACGAGCCACCAGTTTTAACGGCAGTTGGCGGCAACGTAACTTGTGTTAACGCAACTGTTACGCTGAGTTTCACTACTTCCACCGACGATATTTCCTTGACATGGGACGGGCCAAACGGGTTCACCACAACTGAACCAAGCCCCGAAGTGACCGAGCCGGGCGATTACACCTTGACCGTGATGGACACGCTGAATGGCTGCTCCGCAATGGCTGTGGTAGCCGTTGCTTTGGACACCATCGCCCCAGTAGCCGATGCTGGTGCTGACGCAACGCTGACTTGTGCTGCAACTTCGTTGCAACTGGGCGGCGCTGCCACTTCGCAAGGCGCTGAGTTTGCTTATGCCTGGACGACAGTGGACGGCAACATTGCCGCAGGCGACGACACTGCCACGCCTACCGTGGATGCTGCTGGTACTTATGTACTGACGGTTTCGAACACCATAAACGGCTGCACCGCTACCGACATGGTTTTGGTAGATGGAGACACTGTGGCTCCGACTGTTTTCGCCCAAGGCGGCACCATCACCTGTTTATCGTCATCCGTGACCTTGTCCAGCAGTTTTGTTTCAAACAATACCACTTTCGGCTGGACAGGCCCCAACGGGTTCACCTCCAACGAACCCAACCCGGTAGTGACCACTCCCGGCGACTACACCTTGACGGTGACCGATACCCTGAATGGTTGCAGCGGTGCAGCTGTTGCCACCGTGGCTGAAAACATTTCCAACCCAGTTCTGCAGGCTACAGGTGGATTTATCGGCTGCACAGCAGCGCCGGTCACCCTCAACGCCATCGCATTTGGCTTGGTGACCTACGCATGGACAGGCCCGAACGGCTTTACTTCCAACCAGCAAAACCCTACCGTGAGTGTGACGGGCAATTACACCGTTACGGCGACGAATACGCAAAGCGGATGCAGCAGTTCAACCACCGTAACGGTGAGTTTCAATACCACGCCACCCGTTGCAAATGCGGGTACTGGATTTAGCATGAACTGCAACGTCATGATTGGCCAGCTCAACGGCAACGGCTCCTCGCAGGGCGTTGGGTTCTCGTATGCCTGGACGACCTTGAACGGTAATATCGTTTCTGGCGCAAACACACTTCTGCCGACAGTGAACGCAGTTGGAACTTACACACTGACCGTCACCAATGCGGCAAATGGCTGCACTGCCAGCTCCAGCGCAACGGTAACGCTCTCGCCGCCGGTCAGTGTTACTGCTACGGGCACGGATGCCACTTGCTATGCCTTCCCATCTGGTTCGGCGACAGCGATTGCTGCTGGCGGAACAGGAAATTTCAGCTACACTTGGTCAAACGGGTCGCATGTGCCCACTGTGTTTGGCTTGGTGGCCGGCACCTACACTGTTACAGCGACTTCTGGCAACGGCTGTGCGGCGACTGCTACGGTATCCATTGGTCAACCAGCTTCTGCGCTGAGTATCACCGTTTCGGCAACGCCGCAAACAGCGCCCGGTATGAACAACGGCACTGCCACTGTGAACGTGGGCGGTGGCACTCCTCCTTATTTCATCAATTGGAGCAATGGCGGCACGACACCGATGATTGCTGGGCTTGCTCCAGGCGCTTACAATGTAGTGGTGACCGACTTCAACGGTTGCTCTGCCATTGCGACAGCAAACGTAAATGCTGCTGCATGTACCCTCACCGCATCCATTGCTACCTCAAACGCAACCTGTTTTGGTACCGCTACAGGCAGTGCCACGGTGACGGTGAGCAACGCAATGAACCCTGTTCAGTACAGCTGGTCGAACGGAAGTGACCAAGCTACAGCTAACAACCTAATGGCAGGCACTTATGAGGTTTCGGTAACGGACGCTGCGGCATGCACGCTCCTGCTGACTTTCCAAATCACAGAGCCTAGCCAGCTTGCCGTTGCTGAATTGTTTCACAACGATGCTACTTGCCCCAATGGCGTTGCAGACGGTTCAGTTACCGCAGCAGTCAACGGTGGCACCCAGCCCTACACCTATGCCTGGACGAACGGCAGCAACGCTGTCACAGCGGGTGGTTTGGGCGTTGGCTCCTACACGCTGTCGGTGACGGATGCACATGGTTGCCTGGCAACCCTCACGACCAATATCGTGGGAGCGGATACGGAAGCTCCGGAACTCGTCTTGCAGAACATCAACGTGACTTTGGACGCAAACGGCACGGCTAACCTGAACGCAGCAGATTTTGACGCTGGCAGCAGCGACAACTGCGGAATCGCCAACTGGTCGGCCAGCATAACAACCGTTGATTGCAGCCAAATCGGCACACAGACGGTCATCGTAACAGTGACCGACGGCAGCGGCAACGAGATCATTGGCAGCGCCGAGGTGACTGTCCAGGACTTGACAGCGCCGACGCTCACTTGCCCAAGCAACCTGTCGGCTTCTGCCTGCAATTCCGCAGTGAACTTTGCGCTTCCAACTGTCAGCGACAACTGTGGCGTGGACATGTTCTTGCATGCGCAAACAACGGGCTTGCCTTCTGGCGCCGATTTCCCTATCGGCACAACGGTACAGACTTTTGAATACACAGATGCCGCTGGCAATACCGGTACTTGCAGCTTCAACGTGATAGTGGCAGATATGCTGACCTACGCTGCGGTACTTTCTGACGTGACTTGTGCAGGTGCTTGCGATGGTGCAGTCGGCCTGACCGTTTCCGGCGGCTTGCAGCCCGTGACGATTGATTGGAGCAATGGTGGCGACGGTACCGCGCTTTGCGCTGGCAGCTACTCGGTTGTCATTTCGGACGCCGGTGGTTGCAGCAACACGTTGAATTTCACCGTCAACGAGCCACAGCCGCTTGCCATTTCACTGACCTCCACGAACCCTGCCTGCCCCAACGACCTCTCTGGTACTATCCAGACCGTGGTAACGGGCGGCTCGGCGAGCTACAATTACGATTGGTCAAACGGAAGTGCCGAAGATAATTTAACTGGCCTGGGTTCGGGCGTTTATACCGTGGTTGTGACCGATTTCAATGGCTGCTCCCTCTCAGAAGTAGTAACACTGGTTGCAACTGACAACGAGGCGCCCACCCTTGTTTTACAAAACGCTAGTGCAGCACTCGGCGCAAATGGCAGCGTGACGATCAGCCCAGCATTGTTCGATGCTGGCAGCACGGACAACTGCGGCATTGCCAACTGGGCTGTTTCACCGAACACATTTGATTGTGCTGACCTCGGCATCCACGTTGTGACGCTAACAGCTACCGACGGCAGCGGCAACAGCACATCCAACACGGCTACGTTGACGGTGACGGACAATATTGCGCCAGCAATCAATTGCCCTGCCGGCATCTCAGTCGGTTCTTGTAACCCAACAGCCATGTTTGCCCTGCCGACCGTGACGGACAACTGCCCGTTGAACCTGGCGCTGCTCATACAAACCAGCGGCTTGCCTTCCGGTGCTGATTTTCCGGTTGGAATGACGACGCAAACGTTCAGCTATACTGACCCAGCAGGCAACAATGCGACTTGCAGCTTCACGGTGACGGTAAGCCCGGCAGCCAACATTACGCCTTCGTTTACAAATGCTACCTGCAACGGAACTTGCAACGGCTCGGCTACGGTGGCCATCAGCGGTGGCCTGCCTCCGTTCAGCGTGTCATGGAGCAACGGCCAGACAGGCACGACGGTGACCAACCTCTGCGATGGTGCCTACGAAGCATCCGTGACGGACGGTGCTGGTTGCCTGCAAACGCTGACGTTCACCATCGCCGAACCTACGGCCATGCAGCTAACGGTTGACCTAGTGACTAACGACGTGAACGGTGCGGGCGTGGGTGCTGCGCAAATCAGTGTCACCGGTGGTGTTACGCCATACACTTACGCTTGGACTCGCAATGGGCTTCCAATTGCTGCCACCAGCCAAGACCTGACCGGCCTGACGATGGGTACTTATGTTGTGGTAGTTACCGATGCGAATGGTTGCAATATCACGAGCATAAACATTACAGTACAAAACCTGACGGGCGTCAGCGAGCCAAGCTGGGGCATGGGAGCTACCCTCCAACCCAACCCGGCCTCCGAACAGACGACGATTGTTTTGCAAAACCCGTTGACGCAGGCAATGGAAGTGCAAGTGCTTGACATGACGGGCAGGTTGGTAAAGCGCCAGCAGTTTGCTAGCCAAACTGACCGACTAAGCCTTGACCTGACCGGTTTGGCAGCTGGCGTTTACAACGTACAAATGCGTTCGGCAGGTGGCGTAGCCATGCGCAGGCTTGTGATTGGAAATTGATTTTGATGAATAACTATGAACCCATAGTGCCAAAAATTCTCCGTCCCCTTACTAAATTGAGGGGGCGGAGATACTTGGTACAATGGCATTTTTAACCTAAAAAATTGATGTGGCCATGAACTCGAACAAAGGGTTTATCGCAATATCTTCGGTTTTACTGCCTGTTTTGATTTTGTTGGGGTTCCATACTTACAACCTGAATTCGGAAAGAGCAGCCAAGGCTCACAAAATCGAACTACTTGAAGACGAAATACGAGACTTCGGAATTTTGAAAAACTATCTTTTGGAGCAGGTGGATAGCCTTCAGCGGACTTACAACATGTTGGTTACGGAAAACGCAAGCCTGTATGTTTCGTCGGAGGCAGCTAGGCAAGAACTTGAAGAGAAGACGGCCCTCATCAAAAACCTAGAAACAATCGCCCCGGACAGTAAAGACGTAAGCACCTTAAAATCAAAAGTTGAGGGGCTGCTGAAACTGAAGGCGATACTTGAACGTGACATTGCTAACCTGCACTCGGGAAATGTGCAACCCCAACTTTGAGCGACAGGTTTTTGATAAAGATAAAATTGTATTTGTTCCAAAGCGAATTAGTGATAGTCGGTAGGCCCGTCCAGAAGAGGATGGGCTTTTTTTTGTATTTAATACAAGTTGCTACTCATTTACACCCCAAAAGGAAAGGTCTCCGGTATTTGGTGGCCGTCAGGTTGTATATGCAGCGGGTGTAGCGCGCTGGTCTCATCGAGGTATAAAAATGCATCGTAGCGCCGTGGCATGAGGCTGGGCACGTAGTTGCCCACTTCATTGTCTGGGTGATAGACAACGCCAATGGCACGGTGCTCGAACTCCCGGTCGCCCAGTACTTTCATTACTTCGGGGGTCATCAGCATCAGGCGGTCGTAGCGGCCAGCTTGGTGCAGGAGGTGCTCCCAACTGCCAGGCTTTGCGGGAGGCACGGGCATGCTCCGCATCACATCGTCCCATTTGTGGCCAGCTATCACGTGCCCTTCGTAGGAGCTAAAACCGATGGTAAAGACATTTTTCACCCCATACCGTTCCCGCACCAATTGCCCGACGTTGACCATGCCATATTGGCGCATGCTGGTGGCTCGTGCATCGCCGATATGGGTATTGTGTTCCCAGACAATGGCCTTGCCGGCCGGCTCATGAAATTCCATGAGTCGCTCCAGTGTTTCCATCATGTGCGTGTCCCGGATGTTCCAAGACCCTGGCCCAGACTGTATCATCGCCCGGTAATAGCGCTCTGCATTCACGGCCACATGGGCGTTTTGGCCCGTGTTCATCACGGCCTCATGGTCGGTGTTGTACTGCGGCATTTTGTAGAGCACCTCTTTCAGCATGTCCATCACTTCGGTTTCGCAGGAGGCAGGCACCCACTGGTCAACGGTTGCCCGGGCGTAGTCACTGCCTTCCTCGATGTAGGGTTCGAAGCAGACCCATGCTTTCTTGGCCGTTTCGGCGGCTGCCGGATCCACTTTTTCGAGGTAATTGATGATGGATGCCAGCGACTCCCACAGGCTGTAAACATCTAGGCCATAGAAGCCTACTTTTTTATTGGCGGGCAGATTGCGGTTGTGGGCATACAGCCATTCTGCCAGTGCCACTACCTCCCAATTTGCCCACATCCAGGTAGGCCAGCGATTGAAGGCGTGAAGCACCTCATGGGCAGATTCGCCACTTTCAGGATAATGTTTGATATACCTGTTCACCCGGTAGCAATCAGGCCAGTCGCCCTCGACAGCAATAAAGGAAAAGCCCTTTTCCTCAATCAACCGCTTGCTCAATTCCGTGCGCCAGGTGTAATACTCGTGCGTGCCATGTGATGCTTCGCCAAGCAATACACAGCGGGCGCTGCCGATGGCATCCATCAAGGCATCTATCGCTTTTTCGTCGTGCAGGGATATGGTGTTGTTTTTTAGGAAATCCGTGATGTTGAACACCCCGCCGTTGGGCTGTATGATAAAACTGGACATGGTATTTTTTAGCAAAAAAACGCCTGTCGCACGGTCATATACAATGATGACAATTAGGCGGTTCGATGAGAATAGTCATAGAATAATAAAGGCAGATATGGAGAAATTTAGATCCTCAAAATCCATTTCATGGAGACATTGCCATTGAGCAACATGTCGCTTGACGCTTTCCTAGCTATACCCGCTTTTCGTCCTGTTTTCTCACGGCAGTGGGGATAGTCGGCATAGTCCAAGGAACCGCTTCGCAATGGTTCGAGAAGCACCTCGTGAAGAAAAGGGAAACTAGTACGGTGAAATGACCCGAACTCCCATTTTTTTAACCAAAACAACAACCATGTACTTCAAAAAC
The DNA here is from genome assembly GCA_021739645.1 of Saprospiraceae bacterium. Taxonomy (GTDB): domain Bacteria; phylum Bacteroidota; class Bacteroidia; order Chitinophagales; family Saprospiraceae; genus UBA6168. Next base: position 77,532 of record JAIPBL010000016.1, read on the forward strand.
AGACTTGACGCCGCCAGGCAACTGGTGCCTTTGCTAGAGAAATACCGGAACGAAAAAGGCGTGATACTGGCCGTGCCGCGCGGTGGCGTGCCCATCGGGCATTACCTGGCCAACTACTTTCGCTTTCCGCTGGAGCTGCTCCTAACCAAAAAGCTGGGGCATCCACTGCAGCCGGAGTTTGCCATTGGAGCAGTCACACTGGAGGACAGCTTCGTGAACGAAGGGTACAACTTGTCCCCCAGATTTATCGAAGATGAAATAAAGCGAATACGGGCCGAGCTGCAGAGGCGGTACGATGCTTTCATGGATGGCCGAAAGCCCATTGACCTAAAGGGCAAGACCGTCATCGTCGTTGATGATGGCATCGCCACGGGGCGTACCATCATGGCGGCCATCAAGTTGTTGCGCAAGCGCCAACCTAAGCGGCTGGTTGTGGCCGTACCGGTAGCGCCGCCTGAAACAGCTAGGGAGCTTAAACCACTGGTGGACGATTTCGTTTGTCTGCACATGCCAGCCTCATTTTTAGGTGTGGGCGGCTTCTATGAGGATTTCGAGCAGGTGGGAGACAGCGAGGTGATGGCGCTATTGCGAGAACTCAATTCAAGAAAAATGGCGGCTTGAGGCCGCCATTTTTCTTGTGTGTTTCAATACCTGTAAAGTGCGTTCACTGCGGAATAGGACATGGGAAGCGTCTGCCTATCTTGGAGATAAACCTTTCCGCCATTCAGGAAAACTTTCACTGCGGCTAGATTTGTCAGGGAGGTATTGGTGAGGCTGTGCTCATTGTCCAGGCGGAGGGAAGCATCACGCGGGTCGTACACGCCCCAAACGTCTTCGTTTTTTGCTAAAAAAAGTGTGTCCACCCTGCCGGTGACTGCTGCCGGCACCACCTCGTGAATGTCGGTTGAGGTGCGCTCGGTGTCGTGGAACTGGGTGAAGCTGTCATATTTCCGTTGCCGCTCCTCGTCGAAATGGAATGCGAGCACCTCCCAGGCTTTCTGGTGGAGGTCATCGGACGTGGACTGGGTTGGGTTGCCCACAATTGGCACTGGGTGGAGGTGCGGATAGGTGTTGGCTTCTTGGTAAATTGGGTAGAGGTAATCGAGCCCCGCAATGACCAAGGGCAAATTTCCGCTGCCGAGCATCGGGGCAATAAGACTGTCAATGGCGCGGAAATAGCGAAGGATTTCGTCTTTTTCATCCTCCTTCCAATCGCCGTGGCCATGGAAAGTGGCCTGGGCATGGCCCCCGCTCTTCATGGTATGGTATCCAAGGGGCTGCTCCTGATAATCCTCGCCCACTACGGCTTCTACCCCCCGTGGCAGCGGTTCCTCAAACAGGATTTCCTCGAAGCTTTCTCGGTCACCGTGGTACAGTTTCACGTTTTGAAGGCTGAGGGCAAGCAGGTAAAAATGGCCCGTACCCATGAACGTGGGCAGCAGCGGTGTCAAATAAAATTCGTGTGAGTGGTAAACGAAAGGCTCAAATTTTAGGGGTAGGGTATAGAACCGCAAAAAATCCTTGCTCAAGAAAACCGCTAGGCCCCCACTGGTCTGGTGCCGCCAAAATTTGGCATTTTGGAGCAAGCCCTTGGCGGGGGACATGAATTCTTGCGCTTCTTTTGGGGCCATTCCGCTACCTACCAATTCCTTTTCTATTTGAGCGATTTTGTTTTTGAATGCAATTTGGTCCACGTGCTTGAGCACCTCCTCGCCGCGCTGGTGGGTAGGCATGAAAATGGAAACACACCTTGCGCCGTGCACATCAGACAGTCGCTCTAGTTCCTTTTTTGTAAGTGCTGTCATGGCTTTTTTATGTTTATGTAACGGTTCTTGAAATTAAAACTCCTCCAATGGCAAGGAAATATTCCCTTGCCGATTCACCTCTTCTTCTGTTTGTATAAAAAACATGGATTCCTCAGGGAACTCCTTCTCCACGATGGTCTTGACGCCTAGTTCTAGTTCCTCCATTAGGTTGTCGAACTCGGCATGAAGCGGGTGGAGCGTTGCTCCATGCGCTTCGATGTACTGCCGGATTTCATCTAAGGTTTTCCCTTCCAATTCGGGGTAGTCCACGGTGTCTATTTCAAATTCTGGGTAAATGAATTTGACTTTCTTCATCAGGTACATCTTTATTTTGAGTCTCATTGCATTTGTTTTTTCAACTAACTTGGGTTTAGACTTTATTCGGATTTTGCTACTTTTTGTCGGCCTTTACTACGATGAAAGAACCTTCGCCATAGCCGTCTTTCGGTGATTGGCGTTCGTCGATGTCGTCCAGTTCGCCGAACAGGGTTTGGATAAAATCCAGGCTGGTAAAACCCGCTGCATTCAACAGTTTCTTTACCCGCTCAACGGTGTAGAAAGTGGCGTGCTCGTAAAAATGACTGAAACGCCGCCTTTGTTGGTAAGCTTGGCCTATCAGGCTGTCTTTTTCGATGAACCCAAGAATGACCGAGCCTTTGTGCTTCAACACCCGGTGCGCTTCCTTCAGGGCAGCCGCCAAATCGTCGAGGTGTTCGATGGTAACAAACAGCACGAAATCAAAGTGCAGGTCGCGGTAAGGCAGTTTTTCGGCCCTTCCGCCTATTGTCTCAACGCCCTTTTTTCGGGCAATGTCGCGCAGCCGGCTGGCTGGCTCCAACCCCTCTTTAATGCCCAGCGGCGCTGCAAAGCGCGCCGAGCCGAGCCCCACTTCGATGCCACTCACGTTTTCGCCGACTTTCAGCAATTGCATTTTGACGGCAGACAGCTCCGATTCGTAGGCCATGGGGTGCGCTTCGAACCATTGTTCATATTCTTCGGTATATTTTTGAAATGGCTTTATTTGTAACATGGTGACTTGGTTTTTATTTGATCCTTTTTTACAAATAGAACACTTATGTTATTAAGAATAAATGATTTGGAACAGTTGTTTGTGTTGACAATAGTCACTTCCACACGGCAGCACTGACAAGGCCTTTGCCCCATACCATATACGCATATGGGTTGTTCTCATTATCGGCCATCATTCCAATTTAAAAACACCCAACCCAATCGTCAGACGGATATATGGGGTGACCATCAGGCCAGGCTCGGGCGGCCCTTGTATTTCATCGTCTCCCTTCCAATCCCAACTCGGTACGCCCATCAGGCAGCCGGCATCCATTCCGGCAATGAAGCCACTCATTTTTTTCAAATTCTGCTTTCGGGTAACGACGCTCTTGAAACTGACACCAAGGTCGAACAGTGTTCCGCCGTACCTATAGGTCTTTTCCTTATCTGGTAAAATGGGTTCGAGTTGGTTGAACATTATACTGTGTTCCGTTGAGGTGTTTTTTATTTTTAGTGAGTAGCCAAAGCCGCCCACGCCAGCGTTGACCATAGCGAACGAAGTGTTTTTCTCGTAAAAACGGTAGCCCAACTTGAGGTAGCCGCCCCCTCCACGCTGCTTAACCTTGCCATTGGGGCTGCTTGCGGTGAACCCACCGAAGCCAAAGCCACCGCCACCAAGGCTGAACCGCCCAATCATAGTGTAGCCTTCGCCGCCAGCCTGTATGTCTAACGGAGTGGGCTCATAGTCCGGGCCAACCACTGTGGGTTCCTGTAAATAGCCAATAACGTCTTGGGCAAAAACGTACGTAGCACCGATCATGAAGTGCCCGCCACCACCGCCCACGATGTAACGGTTTTGGCCAAAGGCGGGAAAGACGAAGAGTAGCGTGAAAATGAGCAGTGTCAGTTTTTTCATGGCATTTTTTTTTGGTGAGAAATGCCATTCTTCAAAAAAGGAGAGGAAGTGAAATTGCTGCTTACAAAGAAAGTATTTGACAGTTTAAGCGCCAATGATGCTTGTCATCGGGCAGGGTGAGATTAGTGGCAATGGTTCAGGCTGCATGATTTTCATCAAAGGTAAATTAAGAAATCTCACCAACGACTGCTGACATCCTTCATCAACAATTAGCAGCACAAGGCTTTAAATTTGAATACCCCATATTCTGCGTTTATGGCGGTTTGGCGCATAATCAAAATTCAATAGCCATGATCTACCAATCAATTTCCAATCGGCAAATCTCACAGTTGTTGAATGAGATCGCCAACCTCCTCGAAGTACAGGGTGCCAACCCACACCGTATTCGGGCCTACCGACGCGCTGCAGGCACGGTGCTTCAGCGAGAAGGATTACTTTCAGACATCGTAGCAAGGGGTGACGGAGTAGCCCTGGAGTCCATACCCGGCATTGGCGAGGGCTTATCCCGCACCATCGAAGAATACGTGAAAACAGGAAAATCGCAACTGCTCCAGCGCCTCATGGGCGAAGTGACACCGGAGGAAGTCTTCGAGCAAGTCCCAGGTATCGGGCCCGAACTTGCCCAGCGCATTGTGGTGGAGCTGGGACTTAGAACCCTGGAAGACCTAGAGCAGGCCGCCCACGATGGCCGTTTGAAGCAGGTCGGTGGCTTTGGGAAAAAAAGAGTGGAGGCCATACAGACGAGCCTTGCCGGAATGCTGAGCGGCTATGCCCGGCGCAGTGCCATGCGGGCAATTCCAGCAGAGAGCCGCCCCGTATTCCGCCCGGCACTTGACCTGTTGCTAGCGGTGGATTCAGCGTATCGTCAAAAAGCCGAAGCGGGCGAACTGAAAAAAATTGCCCCAAAACGCTTTAACCCCAAAAATGAAACTTGGCTGCCCATTTACCACATCGACATGGACGAATGGGCCTTTACGGCGCTGTTTTCCAATACCGCCCGTGCCCACCAGCTCCACAAAACAAACGATTGGGTAGTTATTTTCTATGAAAAGGACGGGAGGGAAGACCAAGCCACAGTGGTGACAGAAACGAGCGGCCCCTTGGTTGGCAAGCGCGTGGTGCGCGGACGGGAGGAGGAATGCAAGCGCTTCTATGAGAGTCACCTCGGCAAATACTTTCCCGTTGTTTCCCTGACACGGGTTCCCACTCAGTTATAAAGCAAAACAGAACGGTCGTTTTGCATCGCCGTTCTATTTTGTTTTACAGCTTCAGATAACTCCCAAGCTCACTTATTGCATGATGGAAAACGTCAGTTTTCCAGTTACTCGGTACTCAACGACTTTGTTGTTCTCAACTTTTGCGGACATGTCTTTGATGTAAATGGAGCGAATGCCTTTTAGTGTCTTCGAGGCTTCGGTTACCATCGTTTGGGAGGCATCTTCCCAGCTTTTGGTGGAGCTGCCCATTAATTCGATTACTTTTAATACTGACATGGTTATGATGTTTTAGTTATGGTTGAAGGGGAAATGACCAGACAGGTTGCCTTCCCATTTTCCCAAGATTATGTTTGTGAATGGTCAAAAATTATTGGTGTATCGGATTACACAGCGTTGAGCGCAAGATTGCCTTCAGGCATGCAGGCTATGCTCGCCTGAAATCCACCGTGCCATAATAGCGGCGGATAATGTCTTTCATTTTTTTTCGGGCGAAAAAAATTCGACTTTTCACGGTACCAATGGGCATGCCCAATGTCTCGGATATTTCTTTGTATTGGTATCCTTCAAAAAACATTTCAAAAGGCGTTCGCTGGTCCGGGGTAATGGCGCTGAACATCTGGTCGAATTCGTCCAGCATCAGCATTGTGCTGCCCTCGTTGTATACCGTATGATTGATTGGATAGGCTAGATTTCCCTCCACCTCTTGCTCCATTTTAATATGGGAACGGCTTCTGCGGTATTGGTTGATGAATTTGTTCCGCATGATGGTGGTGAGCCAAGCCTTGAAATTAGTGTTGACCCTGAACTTTTCTTTGTTGGCAAAGGCCCGCATCAAGGTTTCTTGGCAAAGGTCTTTGGCATCCTCCTGATTTTGTGTCAGCTTCAATGCGAACGCAAAAAGTGGACGCTCAACAGGTTTGAACTGGCACATGAATTCGGTTGCTGTCATGGCATTTGGTTTCGCTTTTTTTTTTTTTGAACATAGACAACCTTAGTACACCCGCATATCATGCCACAAAGAAAGTGTGCGAAGCCCCGCAGGCCAATGATGATAGTCAGTCACACATGGTGATTTTAGCTTACACTGCCCGTCTTTGTCCGACGTCGTGGTGGCAGGTCTTTTTCTAAAAACCACTTCCAAGTCTTGTTGAAAAAACGACCTTCTTCTCCAGCAGTGGCGTGCTTGACTCAAATTCCGGCCATGGGCTTTTTTTGTTTTAGCGCAAAAAAGTAGCCTGTTTCAAAAAACAGCATTGGCAAAATGAACCTCCGAAGCTAGGCGAATCTTTGCCGGAACACTGGGGGGAGTGGTGATTGGATTGCTATATGTTTTGTATTTATTTTATGGCTCGCTGGCTATTTTGAAACGATTTCGCACAATTGGCAGCAGCGTCACCCCTGTAATTAGAACTCCCAATGCACCATAAACCAGCTGGAGTGTGTCCACTTCGCCGCCACTGATCATAGAGATTTGAACCCCAATCCATACCGTCAGGCCGATGCCGGAAAAAAGCGAAAGTGCCCAAGCCCACAGGTAGTTCTGCAAAAAAGAGAAACGAATCAGCGGCTTTCTTGGGCGCTGTAAAATCAGGCCCAAACCTGCAATGGTTGGCAGTATGCCATTAACCAATAGCAAAATGAATCCCGGTATTAGGTAATCGCTGAACGGGGTGCCTTGCAGCATTTCGATGGGCATTTTTATTTTTGAGCCCGATGGGTCGGATATAAGCATATAGCTGCCATAATAAGCGCCAATTGCATTGAAAAACAAGAGGAAGATAAGCAGCCAATTGGGGAGAAGCTTGAGCATATATTTAGTGTAAATCTTTTCTTCAGGATATAACAGCAAACGGCAATAGACTTACGACAACCTGTTGGATACACCAAACCAATGCCTGTAACCTATTGCCGTTTTGCTTTCACAACTCCTCTAAAACCACTACTCATGACCGAGGTTATTTCGGAGCATAATGCTCGTCGAATACCCCGCAAACGGAAACTATCTACATAAGCTAATACCCGAAATCATAGATATAGCCGATGCCAATATTAAAGCCCCTGTTCCGCCACTTGAAGTTGTCTGAATTGTCGGAATCATCAAGGTTCGTAAAGCCCCAACCCAAGCGGGCATCCAAGAATACAGTGCCCGGATACACGTCATAGCCAAGGCCGATACCTGCCATGCCACCGATGTCGTACTGCTTGATATTGCTTTTGTCGAAGTCAATATCGGTATCTCCATCGTCAGATTTGATTTTGCCATCAAAAGCATAACCAAAGGTTGGGCCCAGCAACGCATTGAATTTCAGGTCCCCTGCACCAAATTTTCCTTTCAACAGAATAGGCATTTCCACGTAATTCAGGTACGTTTTGAATTCCTGCTTGGTCGAATTTTCGATGGTGGTTTTATACCCTTTTTGTAGGTAGTTCACTTCTGGTTGTATGGAGAACATATCGCTGACTCCGATTTCTACAACCAAGCCAGCGTTGACTCCGACAATATAATCCTTCACGTCCGTGTCCCAAGAGTCGTCAATTTTCTGCCTTATTTCCGAAGTTGCAATGTTTACGCCACCACGTACACCCAGTCCCAGGGTTTGTGCATGTAGTAACTGGGTTGCGTCTGTTAATAACAGAGCGCTAGCTAGAATTTTAATTAGCGCTTTCATGATATTTGGTTTTTGATTAATGATATAATTCCGCACAAATATCAAAAAGGAGTGTTCAGAACGCAATGCCCTTAGTCATCATGGGCTTTGATAATTCTCAATATGAAATGAAAATGATGTTCCTCACTCATGGCGTTGATTTTTGATTGTATGCTATGGCTGTTAGGTATCCAGCCAAAGCAAAATGCCAACGTGAAATAGTGGCAGGGCACGAAACCCCGCTCCAGCAGATGGCCAGCGAATACATTAGCATGGCACTGCCTGCCCACACAGCAGGGTTTAAATTGCAAGAACAATTTACCCTGCACCACGAATGCTGCCTCAAAAACATACGCTGATTTGTTGCTGCCTGCAGAGAATCCCCAGCGGGGTAGCAACGAAGGCGAGTCTTGTTAATGAAGGACGGTGATTTTTGTTAGTTTTATAAGGATTTGGTGGAATTTTATACCAACAAAAAGAGGGTGTTCAATAAACTGTGTCAAGGTCTAAATCAAAATACCTTTACAGTCAAAAGAACACCTTATGAAGAAAACAAAAGTATCAATTTTCCAACCAGGGGTAGAAGAATCCTTGGTTGCCGAGCTGATGAGCGGCAA
>JAIPBL010000108.1 GCA_021739645.1 Saprospiraceae bacterium
CATTTATAGGCACAATACATGGTTTTGCACTGGAAATCCTGAAAAGGAGGAGGCACCTGCTCGGCTACGGGGAGATGCCACACATTATCGAGCGGGAAAACGACCGCAAAAAAATACTCGAACAGGTTTTTCTGGAAAATCCCACCCTTCGCAATTACTACGATGGAAAAGCATCGAAGGAAAAACTAAAGATGCTCGATAACTATCTCAAAATTATCAGCGACGAGAAGCGTAACCTTGCTGTCATTGATGAAGACACGCCCCTTCCCAACTGGAACCCGGAACGGCAAATCCTCTACACTTCATACAATAGGGTGTTGCGAGAGCAAAACCTCATAGATTTCGATGACCTACTACTATTGGCATGGCGGGTGTTGAACGAAAACCCCAACGATGCAAAGCTTTACCGAAGGATTTATCAGTACGTCCTTGTTGACGAAGCGCAGGATTTGAACTATGCTCAATACCATTTGATAAAAACCCTGTGCGGCGAAACACACCACAACGTGTTCATGGTCGGCGACCCAAACCAGAGCATTCATGGCTATGCGGGCGCTGACAAAAAATTTATGCTCGAAGACTTTGTGCAGGATTTTGGCGCAGAAAAAAAAGAAATCCACCATAACTACCGCTCGTCGCAAGCTGTCATTGACTTCGCAGGCAAGTTGTCCATAAATGGTGTCAGCCACAGCGCATTTTATAAAGGCGAAGCTGCCGTTTTTGCCTGCCCGGATGAGCTTGCCGAAGCGAAATGGATTGTTTCAAAAATCAAGGAAATCGTGTCCTTGAATGAGCACGAAGAAATAGAGGGGAAAATAACGCTGGATAAAATAGCCGTGTTGGCAAGGAACCGCTACGTCTTCAACACCTTGCAAAAATGCTTGAAGCAAGATGACTTTTTCGATGGTCAGTTTTTTATGAAAAAAGGCGTTGAGGCGCTCGACATGGAGACCCGCCTGATGAAACTGTTCGATTTAGGTACAAGGGTTCTATGCAATCCCGCTAACCAAGTCCACTTCCAGCAAATCCTCCATTTGCTCAAAATTGAAAACCTTAATGGGGTAAGCGCTGAAACAGGCTTGAGTAGGCTGGAAAAACTAAGTTCTTATGTGAGCGATGAAAAGACAAAAATTGAATTGGCACTGGCAACCGTAGCGTGGCAAAAAGTCAATTGTCAACAACCTCAGATGACAGATGCCCTGTCAATTTTGGAGAAGTATTTAGAAACAGAATTGCCAAACGAAGAATCAACCTTGCTCCACTTTGATATTGCCGAATACAAGCAAACTTGGGACAAGTTTCTCCACTCCCAATCTGGCAATATTTCATTGTCAGCCTTCCGTCAATTTGCTGCAATGGGTTTCAACAACCAACGCCCAAACCAGCGTGGTTTAACCTTGGCATCCGTCCACATGATGAAAGGATTGGAGTTCGACATCGTTTTTGTCATGGGAATGAATGAAGGGACATTTCCCGATTACAGGGCAAAGGATGACAACAAAATGGAAGAAGAAAAAAACAACGCTTATGTGGCGTTCACAAGGGCCCGCAGGTGGCTTTATGTGACCTATCCCCTCCAAAAACAATCCCTCAATGGCCAAATCTGGCGGCAAAAAAAATCAAGATTTTTGAATGGCATAACAGAGGTGTTTGTCAATACTTGAAAGAATTGTCCTTCACTCAATGATTCCATTGAGCCCATCAATTTTAAAAGCATGCCAACCCGCCCTTCCCGCCCATCTTCGGGGCACTGGCGAATGCGCTGTACAAGGCGAGGGGGAAAAGAGTGTACCGGCAGCCGTTTTTTGGAGAGTCGCAGGTGTTGGGGTAAAATAAAAAGCAAGGGCGTGACTTCGGTTGCGCCCTTGCTTGATAAAAAACCAATAGTTTTGTCCTGAAAAATGAGCCAAGAAATTAACATCCAACCAAACATGCTTTCCTGGGCAATTGACCGGGCTGGGTATCAATTGGATGAGTTTGCCCAAAAATTTCCTAAAATTTTAGATTGGCTCAATGGTGAAAAAAAACCAACCGTCAAACAACTCGAAGATTTCTCCCACCGTGTGCATTTGCCATTCGGTTATCTTTTTTTACCTGAACCTCCAGTAGAGAAAATACCCATCCCGTTTTTCAGGACGGGCAAGGCAGCCGCAACCAAAGTAAGTCTGAACGTGCTGGAAACCCTGCGATTGCTCAAGCACCGGCAAGATTGGCTTTCTGAATATTTGAGAGAAATCGAAGAAGACCCACTGCCTTTCGTTGGTAAATTTGGGCTGCAAAACCCGCCGGAAGAAATCGCCGCTGACATTCGTGCTACGCTGAAACTCTCTCCCGACTGGGCAAGCCATTTTCCAAATTGGAGTTTGGCTAAAGCGCACTTGGCTCAAAAAATCGAAGATTTGGGCATTGTCATTTCGTTCAACAGTGTGGTTCAGAACAACAATCACCGAAAAATTGAGCCGCAGGAAGTCAGGGGTTTTGTCCTTGTTGATGAGTTCGTGCCCTTTTTGTTTGTCAATGCCGCCGATAGCAAAGCTGCCCAAATGTTCACCATGGCACACGAACTGGCGCATGTCTGGACAGGTCAAAGTGCAGCTTTTGACTCCCGAATGATGCTCCCTGCTGATGACCCAATGGAGAAACTCTGCGACCAAACTGCTGCTGAACTACTCGTGCCAAGCCAGTATTTTCTCGATTTTTGGAGTGAAACACCGCAAATCGCCGCAGCTGCCCGCCATTTCAAAGTGAGTGAAATTGTAGCTGCCCGCCGTGCGCTTGACCTGGGCTTGATTGATAAAAACAACTTTTTCGGGTTTTACAATAATTTTATGAGCCGCCATTTTGAGCGCAAATCCAACGCTGCTGGCGGCGGCGATTTTTACCTTACCCAAAAAGTGAGGCTCGGTCTTCCATTCTTAACCCGGCTTAACCAGGCACTCAAATCTGGCAAAATCTTGCACCGAGAAGTCTATCAACTCACAGGGTTGAAAGGCGATACTTTTCACAACGTCACCCAAAAAATCCTTTGAACTACTCATGCCCCCCTACCTGCTTGATGCAAATTTTTTTATCGAAGCCCACCGGAAATCCTATCCGTTGGACGTTTTTCCCAGTTTTTGGGAAAAAATAAAGACAATGGCGGACGCCGGGCTGATTTGCAGCATTGACAAGGTGAAAAATGAATTGTTCAAAAACGAAGACGCGCTTAAAACCTGGTGCGAGCAAAACCTACCCGATGATTTTTTCAAGGAATCAGCAACTTCCCTCTCCGAATATGCCCAAGTCGTGAATTGGGCGTACGCAAAACTCGACCATCCCTATTCTCAATCCGCTCTCGACATTTTTATGAATGCCGATGAAGCTGATGCTTTTTTGGTAGCTTTTGCAAAAAAACATGCTTTGGTAGTCGTAACCAACGAAGTCTCTGCGCCCGATAGCAAGCGTAATGTCAAACTGCCAGATGCCTGCCTGCCTTTCGGTGTTCGTTCGCTGACACCCGTTCAACTTTTCAGGGAACTGCGCACTACCATTTGATTTTCAATACGATTTTGTGATAGCAAAAGTTGGAATCGATGACCTGCCAAAGACGATGAAATGAGTGAGCCGCCCTTCCCGCCCATCTTCGGCGCACTGGCGAATGCGCTGTACAAGGCGACGGGGAAGCGGGTTTATAGGCAGCCGTTTTTGGGGGAGGATAAGGTGTTGGGGTAAATAGAATTTAAGAAATTCGAGTTTGATGAAATTGCTTGCAATCGTTGGGTTGCAGGCAATTTTTGTTTTACTTCGTAGTAATATTCTGGCTTACATTCGTTGTCCAATCCGATGGCAAACAGGCTTAACTAATGTGCTTGACAAAAACCAATCGGCTTGAATTTCGTTGCGGAAATCGGAGCTATTATCGCAATGGTTTTAGATTTTCAAAAAATAAATCAATATGAATAACACCTCGCAGATAATCATTTACCAAACTGAAACCGGCGAAACCAAATTGGAGGTACGGCTGGAGAACGAAACGGTTTGGCTCACTCAAAAACTCATGGCGGAGTTGTTTCAAACAACGCCCCAGAACATCACCATGCACCTGAAAAACATCTTCGAAGAAGGTGAATTGGACGAAGCAGCAACTTGTAAGGATTTCTTACAAGTTGGAAAAGAAGGAGGTCGCATGGTGGAACGGAGTCAAAAATTTTACAACTTAGACGCCATCATATCGGTTGGCTACCGAATCAAATCTGCCGTCGCCACCCGATTCCGGCAATGGGCTACCCAGCACATCAAAGAATACATCGTCAAAGGTTTTGTGATGGATGACGAGCGCTTGAAGAATCCTGACCTGCCTTTCGATTATTTTGAAGAACTGCTCAAGCGCATTCAGGACATCCGAACCTCTGAAAGGCGTTTCTATCAAAAAATCACCGATATCTACGCCACGAGCACCGATTACGACCCGACTTTGGAAACCAGTATCCTGTTCTTCCAGACAGTCCAAAACAAAATGCACTGGGCAATCACAGGGAAAACAGCCGCCGAAATCGTGACCGAACGGGCCGACAGCAACAAGCCAAACATGGGGCTGACCAGTTGGCGAGGAGCGAAACCCAGAAAACAGGATGTCGGAATCGCCAAAAATTACCTCTTGGAACCCGAGCTCGCCGCCCTCAACAACCTCGTGGAGCAATATCTCGTCTTTGCCGAAGGCCAAGCCATGCGCCGAATACCGATGTACATGAAGGACTGGATTGAAAAACTGAACGGGTTCTTGACCTTGAACGACCGTAATATTTTGAGCCACGCCGGGAAAATTTCCCACCAGTTTGCCCTCGAACATGCAGAAAAAGAGTACGAAAAATTTCAGGTCATTCAGGATAAACTGCTGGAATCCGACTTTGACAAGGCAGTGAAAAAAGCAATCGCCGCTAAAAAACCAAAACAATGATTGGAAAAGGCAAAAAACTATCCTCGGATTCATCTAAAATTTGGGGGTATTCGTTTTTCGAGCCGCCCTTCCCGCCCATCTTCGGCACACCGGCAAATGCGCTGTACAAGGCGACGGGGAAGCGGGTGTACCGGCAGCCGTTTTTGGGGGAGAATAAGGTGATGGGGTAGGCAAAACATGGAGGGTCGTTTTTACCTGAAAACATCGTTCGAACAGGAAGCATTTTATTTTTCTGACCGAAAAACAAAAGTTTTTCCCTTTCCCGATAATAAACTTTTCCGCCGCCGCCGACCTTTGTTTCCATGTTAAAAATACTTCCGCAATCATTTTACGAAGACCCAAATATTCAGACGCTGCTGGCTGACGGCATTTCCTGCATCGTCCACAAACAAGTGCAGGAGGCCGTTTGGCACAAGGAAGGCTTCGTGTCCACCCACGCCATCACAATGGTGTTGAAGGGACTGCTGCGCATCGAAAATGATGAGGGGCTGTTTACGGAAATACCTGCCGGGAAGGCTGTTTTGTTGCCCAAAGGGCTGTACACCGTGTCCGACATCATCCCGCCCCGGGGTGGCCACTTCGAGGCGATGGTCTTCTTTTTTGAACGGGAGGTCATTGCCCGGTTCCTCGAATCCCTGAACTGCGCTTGCAGCAAGGAAAAATCCATCACGCATCTGGTGCTCGACAGCTCGGACGGCATGCGCCTTTTTGCGGATTCCATGCTCCAACTGTATGGCAAAAACCGGCCTGCCAACCGACAGCTCACAACCATGAAGCTCTTCGAGTTTTTGCACTTGGTACATGCTTCGCCCAATGGCGGCAATTGCCTGACAGCGGCCCTCGCCACCCTCAACAACAAGGAGCGGAAAAGCCTGCGGGAATTCATGGAGGCCAATTACGCAAAGGGCCTCACCATCGAGGATTATGCCGACCTCACGGGCAGGTCAATCTCCACATTCCGGCGGGATTTCAAGTCCCAGTTCGGCGTTTCACCAAAACAATGGCTGATTGAACGCCGCCTTGAAAAAGCGCACGAACTGCTCTCCAAAAACCACACGTCCGTGACCGATGTGGTCATGGAAGTCGGGTATGAAAACATCCCGCATTTCACCAAAGCATTCAGGGAAAAATTTGGGCTCCCACCCAAACAATTGTTGATACAAAGCAGGAGGGAAGCTTTTGTCTGAGCTATTGTGGCAACTCTTTTCGATTTTTTACCATAAAAATTTCAATAAAAAATGACCAAAATTGCAATTGTCACCGGCGGTAGCCGGGGGCTTGGGAAAGACATGGCGCTGGCTATCGCCGCAAAGGGACTGGATGTCGTTTTGACCTTCAACAGTCAGCCGGATTTGGCGCAAGAGGTGGTAGCTGAAATTGAAGCACTGGGCCGGAAGGCCGCTGCTCTTTCACTTAATTTACTGAAAGCAAACGGAATTGATGCTTTTTTGGCGGCCCTGGAGGACACGCTGGCCACCAAATTCAACGGCAGGCGGCCCGACTTCCTCGTGAATAACGCCGGCATGGGCGCTACCATACCAATGGCTCAGGCCACGGAAGAGCAGTTCGACGACTTCCTCAATGTCCATTTTAAAGGCATCTATTTCCTGACCCAAAAACTATTGCCCACGCTGAACGACGGCGGCGGCATCATCAACATCTCCACCGGAACGACCCGCTTCAGCAACCCTGGTTATTCGCTTTATGCCTCCATGAAAGGGGCTGTGGAAGTACTCACCCGATACATCGCCAAAGAGTACGGCAGCCGGGGCATCCGTGCCAACGTGGTGGCGCCGGGGCCTGTCGAAACGGACTTCAACAACGCCGCCATCCGCAACAACCCGCAACTCAAGGGGATGCTCTCGAACATGACGGCCCTCGGCAGGGTGGGCCATCCGGACGACATCGGGGGCGTGGTGGCCTTCCTCTGCTCCGACGAAAGCAAGTGGGTGAACGGGCAACGGATTGAGGTGTCGGGGGGGATTCACATTTGATTGTAAGTTTTTGACCGAAATACAACAGTCCCGTTTTTTCTGCAAAATCCGGGCATTTTATCGCCCCCATCTTTGCGCCATCATTGATTTTCTAACCAAAAAAAATTTATCAAGATGAGTAAATTAAGTGGAAAAACGGCAGTCATCACCGGAGGCACCAGCGGTATCGGCTTTGCGACCGCCCAACTGTTTCTGAAAGAAGGCGCAAAAGTCATCATCACCGGGCGCAACCCGCAAGCGGTGGAAGAGGCCGTGATAAACCTCGGCACCGGGGCGCACGGCATCGTCTCCGATACGGCGAACATGGCCCACGTCAACGAGTTGCCGGAGCGTATCAAAGCCATTTCAACAAAGGTGGACGTGCTGTTCGTGAATGCAGGCGTCGGCCTTTTCGCCCCGTTCGAGCAGACCGACGAGGCCCTTTTCGATGCCAACCTTGACATCAATTTCAAGGGTGCATTTTTCACCGTGCAAAAGCTGTTGCCGCTGCTGCCGGATGGCGCTTCGGTCATCCTGAACACGACCATTTTGGTACACAGTGGTCTGGCCACAGCGAGCGCCTACTCAGCTTCGAAAGGAGCATTGCTTTCACTTGGCAAGACACTGGCCATCGAGTTGGCGGAGCGCAAAATCAGGGTGAACTGCATCGCTCCCGGCCCCATCACCACACCGCTTTATGGTAAAATGGGCATGCCGGAAGACGCGCTAAACGAATTCGCTGCTGGGGTGCAGGCCAAGGTGCCGCTCAAGACTTTCGGGCAGCCGGAGCACATCGCCCAAACAGCCCTGTTCCTCGCCTCCAGCGACAGCGCCTACGTGACGGGCGCCGAAATTTCGGTAGATGGCGGGAAGAGCATGGCGTTCTGATTTTGAAAAAAACAACAGTCACCTGCAACGCACAGCGACTGTGCACGGCGCAAAAATGGACGCCTTTCCGTGCTTTTTTTAATCATGAAATGTTATTCACGAAGGTATAAAAGGGTTGGCCTGAATCACTGGCCAGCCCTTTTTACTTCGGCCTCCAGATGGTTGGTCAAAACCCTCTCTGTTTTTATTTTTACTGTAGCTGAGGCTCGTGTCAACTCCTTTTCGAGTTGGGTGTTATTTTCCTTCCTGCGAAACAATCATTTATATCGTGGACATCGGGCAGGGGAATTCCTTTCAGTGCCTGATGTACCGATGAAAACAAAACCCGGTTCACCATGCTAAAAGACATTCTCAAACGACTCTTCCTTCGCGACCTTTCCAAACTGAAAACCGAAATCGCTGCCTACCAGAACGAAGAAGTGATTTGGTACACTGAAAAAAACATCGCCAATTCGGCGGGCAACCTGTGCTTGCACCTCGCGGGGAACATCAACCACTTCATCGGGGCGGAGATGGGCAACACGAGCTATGTCCGGCAGCGGGATTTGGAATTTTCCCTGAAAAATGTCCCCCGTGCCGAGCTTTTGGAAAAAGTGGATGCCACCATCGAAATAGTGGGTTCCGTACTGGACAAAATGACCGATGAAGAGATGGCTGCCGAATTTCCAAACCCTGTTTTTCAAGTGCCCACCACGGCGGGGCAGTTCATGGTCCACCTCGCCGTCCACCTGGATTACCACCTGGGGCAGGTGAATTATCACCGCCGGCTGCTGGATGCCTGAGCCGGCATCAGTCAAAAATGCCAATTTCGATAGATACCGCATGATTCGCATGAGCAAAGCGCCAAAGGCGATTGACGTGCATTTTGTCCAAAATGAAATTGCCCCGACAGGCATGGGCGAGCCGCCTTTCCCGCCCATCTTCGGCGCACTGGCGAATGCGGTGTACAAGGCGACGGGGAAGCGGGTGTACCGGTAGCCGTTTTTGGGGGAAAAGCAGATGTTAGGGTAGTGGAATTGGAATGTAAAACTCTAAACTACTCTACAACAAATTAATCGAACCCATAAAAGCTTGATAAACAGCAAAATAGTTCATTGGAAAGATTGAGGAGGCAATCGGCTGCCACAGGGCCTATCCTTGTTGGTTAAACAGCTATCGCTCGCTGTAGCTTTTGCCGTTTGCGTATTTCTTCGGAGCTGGCTTTTCTTTGGCGATTGCTTCCGCATCATGCTTCAAGCTTCCGGCAAGCACACACAGGGCATTGAGCACCGCCATTACTATTTCCAATTGGTGCTTGTGCTTGAAACCCTGCCCTTCCAGGTCGAACCCATTTGGCACCAAACTTCCAGTCCGTCCGTCCATCGTCAGGCAGCACGGCGAGCCGCTTTTTAGGGCAAGGCGGAGGACGGCCCTCATCACCCCTTTTTGCAGTTCTTCGCCAATGTTGGTGCTGAAAAAGCGCACGTAAACAGCCTTGCGGTCTATCTCGCACCCGGTGTGCGGGGCATAATCAGCAGCGAGGCTGAGGTTACAGTTGTGGGATGCAGGTAGTGGCCATCGCCAGGTCGGCAAACTTTGAGCGCCTGATTTCCGGAAGCAGTCGTGAAGGTTGATTAACTTCGCCTCCTCGGGCGATTTGATTGTCATAGTGGATGTTTTCACACCCAACCATTAGGCAATCTTCCCGCCTGTTTCTCTTCTTAATA
This sequence comes from Saprospiraceae bacterium, assembly GCA_021739645.1. GTDB lineage: Bacteria > Bacteroidota > Bacteroidia > Chitinophagales > Saprospiraceae > UBA6168. The sequence continues at coordinate 9,504 of JAIPBL010000108.1, forward strand.
AGCTTTTTAATTGATTACCAAGGCTTTACAAAATCTGTTTAATTGTTGTAGCGTAGTTTAGTTCATGCTCAAACATTTCAACATCACCATCCGTGGCAAGGTGCAGGGCGTTTGGTACCGGGCCTCGGCGCAGCAGGCAGGCCAGCGGTTCGGCCTGGTTGGCTTCGTGAAAAACTTGCCGGATGGCGGCGTGTATTGCGAAGCCGAAGGCTCAGAAACTGCCCTCAACGACTTTGTAGTTTGGTGCCGACGAGGGCCGGAACTGGCTAGGGTGGAAACGGTGGATACTGTGGAAAGCGCCATTCTGGGCTTTTCAGGATTTGAAATCCGCAGGTAGCACGGTCTGCCAGACCGTGCTTTCCCATTTCACAATTTTCAACTACTAATGACGTTCGCAAGGCACGTTCCAACTGACCGTGTTACTTTTGTGACTTGAATCTAAGTTTCAAAAAAACAACGATTGAGAAAATGAAATACTTCCTGCCCTTTTTGCTATTGCTACTAGCCGCCAGCCACGAGGCATTTGCCCAATGCAAGCTCATCGCCCTCGACCAAGTGGACGAGTTCGACTCCACTAGGGTCGTTGCCAGCAAACCTTTCAACATCGGCGTACTGACGCCCTCTGGCAACATGGCCGAAAACCTCGAAGGACAACAACTCGTGGAGGAGGGCAAGGCCATTTTCAGCTTCGGCAACGAGCACAATATCCGCTCGTTCTTCCTCACCCTGGCCGTGGTGGAGCGCAAGTTTTACATGATTGAACCCGACTACAATGTTTACCTGAAATTCGTGGATGGCCCTATCATCCAGCTGCTGAATGTGCCGGAAGACGGCGAGTTCGACCGCAAGGTGCTGATGTGGAAATATGTGCATACCTGCGTGGTGCCGCTGGAGTATTTCTTTATGCTGCGGGATGGGTTGGTGGAAAAAATCCGCATCGAGTACAACGATTTTAAGGAGACCATCGTGCTGGAACCCAAGCAGCAGCAGGCGCTGCAGGCGGCGGTGAAATGCGTGGAGGAGCGGTTGAATAGTACGCCCTCAGTGAAGCCGTAAACATCGCCTTCTCCTTGCCCCAATTCAAGATGTTGCCTAACCGAATGAAACGGATAAAATTTGAGCGGCAACAGGCATTTTCCTTTATTTTTGCGCTAAACCATAAATATGCAACAGCTTATTTTAAACATCGAAGATAGCCGCTATCAAGTGCTCCTGAAATTCCTGAGCACGCTGGACTACGTGCGCATCGTAAAGCCCGCCCAAAAAGCACCCACTGCTTCGCCCAATGAGCAGGCCCCTGTAAACCAACTCGCCTTGCTCAAACAAGTGCTCCAAAAGCAGACCAAACCGCTTTTCCAGCAAATAACAGACCCTGCCGCTTGGCAAAAACAGCAGCGTGATGAGTGGTCGTAACCTCCTGCTCGATTCCAATATTATCATCTACATCGCTCAGCAAAAACTGATGCCCGATGATTTCATCCTACCCGATGACCTGCTTTTTGTCTCGGATATTTCATGGATGGAAACTTTGGGCTACACATTCTCCGACTCCACCGAACAGCAAGAAACGGAGGCCCTGCTGAATGTGCTGGTTCGCTTACCTATCGCTGACGCAGTCGTGATGAAGGTCGTAGAAATCAGGCAATCACGTCGAATGAAACTGCCAGATGCCATTATCGCTGCCACTGCCCTATTGAACAACTGCACGGTAATCACCCGAAATGTTGCTGATTTTTCTGGATTGGATGGGCTGGCAGTTTTGAATCCTTTTGAAAAGTGAGTCTATCTTGCTGGAACCCAAACAACAGCAGGCGCTGCAGGCGGCGGTGAAATGCGTGGAGGAAAGGTTGAATAGTGGGTCGGTGGTGAAGCCGTGATTTTTCAATAAAATTTGGATTAACGTTTTTTTTGAAGGCCTATTTTAAAATTACGATTTTATCACACAAAAGTACCTTTTCACTACCCACTATCTTGTATATATAGATACCACTTGGCACTTCTAAATTGATTTTCGCAATTTCACCATTCATGGAAATAGGTATTGACAATTTTGCTTTTCCATCCATATCATAAAGCTGGAATCTCAAATCGTTCAAAACTTTACCTTTACACTCTATTCTTATTTCGCCAAATGTTGGATTCGGACTAATTCTAAACCCTGGTTTTTGTTGCAAAGAACCTGTAACCAAACTTACTGAATCACATGGATGTGTAGGATAGTCTTTTCTAAAATGTGGAAAGTTAGGCATTGTGAACCTATTGATGGCAGGTAGTTTTATGACATATTGTTCAACATTACAGTCAAGGCCTTTGCAGTCTGGGTTGTAGATGACATGAAGATGTTTTGAATTATTGGTGCCAGCAATATATATCCTTCCATCAGGGCCAAGCCTTGCTTGATAAAATGTAGTAATTTCTCCGGTAGGGCTGGTTGCATCTAGCGATGCAACTAGCACCCTACTTGCATCTATATCCATAGCGAGTAAGTCGTACTGGTATATTTTTTCATATTTTGTTACATACAAAAACCTAGAATTTGAGGAAATGGCTACCCCTGTCCATTCAAAATTATCTAATCCTTCAAAATCTAAGAGTATGTTTTGAAATCCAAAAGAGGATTTTTGAAAAATTGACAATCGGTTGAAGAATGGGAATTGGCCGAGTAATTTGTGGTTGCAAAATCATCAATTACTATGGTCAAAGTCAAACTCCCTTTCAGGCGTCAG
>JAIPBL010000017.1 GCA_021739645.1 Saprospiraceae bacterium
CAAAACGCTTCGTGGCCGCCCATACTTCGACCTTCCTAACCTCGGACTTCATCTCACCTCCCACTCATGCACCCCGGCGCTCACACCGTCTTGGCACTGAAGTTCAAGCCGCAACGCCGATGTCTTAACTGGTTCAAACTCCACTTCCGACCAGCCATCTTTCACCACCTTCCAACCAGTGCCCTTGTAATAGTTTCAGTCCGGACAGTCATTAGTGGCTTAGATTTGAATTTGGGCTAGTAATTCAGCCGTGTTCAGTCCCTGTTTTGGGAACTATCGCCAAAAATTTAAGATTAAGGATTTAGCCGCTATCTTCGCAGCCTCAATTTTAAAATGTATTTACGGCATGCTAGTCGCCACTTTTTACTTGAAATTAAATGGATAAATCGAAGAAATACTGCGTCACCTCCGCCCTACCCTACGCCAATGGAGCGCTCCACCTTGGACACCTCGCAGGCGCTTACTTGCCCGCTGATATTTACGTCCGCTACCTGCGTGGCCTCGGCTGCGATGTGATTTTCATCTGTGGCTCTGACGAGCATGGCGCCGCCATTACCATTCGGGCAAAGAAGGATGGCATCAGCCCGAGGGAAATCATCGATAAATACCATGCGCTCAATAAAGCCACTTTTGAGCAACTGGGTATCAGCTTCGACCACTACGACCGGACGAGTGCCCCACTCCACCACGAAACGGCACAGGCTTTTTTTAAAAAACTGATTGACAAAGGTGGCGAGTTAGAGGAGCGCCTTTCGGAGCAATATTTTGACGAAGAATACCAGCAATTCCTCGCTGACCGGTACATCATGGGCGAGTGCCCCAACTGCGCCAACCCCGAAGCCTACGGGGACCAATGCGAGCGCTGCGGCACGACGCTTTCGCCATTGGAATTGAAAAATCCAAAATCCATGCTGAGTGGCGCAACGCCGATTTTGAAAGAAACCTCCCACTGGTACTTCCGCCTCGACAAACATGGCGACTGGCTGCGGGAATGGATAAAAACGGGCAAAGTGGATGGCCAGCAGCACCACGACCCGAAGGCTTGGAAAAACCATGTGGTTGGTCAATGCCTTTCTTGGCTCGATGATGGCGAGGGCCTACAACCCCGCTCCATCACCCGTGACCTCGATTGGGGCATCCCCGTTCCGATGCCCGGAGCCGAGGGGAAAGTGCTTTACGTCTGGTTCGATGCACCGATCGGCTACATCTCCAGCACCAAACAGTGGGCCGCCGACAATGGCAAAAACTGGGAAGACTACTGGAAAGGCGACACGGACAAGCTCCAACTCGTCCATTTTATCGGAAAGGACAATATCGTTTTCCACTGCATCGTGTTCCCCGCCATGCTCAAGGCGCACGGTGACTACGCACTCCCCGTAAACGTGCCAGCCAACCAATTCCTCAATTTCGAGGGACGGAAGTTCAGCAAGAGCAAGGGCTGGGGCATCGAACAGCATGAGTACCTGGAGGAGTTTGCCAACTTCCCAAACAAGGAGGACGCCCTGCGCTGGGCGCTCATCCGTAACCTGCCGGAGAACAAAGACGCCGACTTCAAATGGGACGAGTTCGTGGATTTTTATGACAAGGACTTGGCGGATAAGCTGGGGAATTTCATCAATCGGGTGATTACGCTCACGAATAGTTATTACGGGGGAGTTTTGCCCCTGCCCCCCAAAGGGGAACCATATCCGTCTATTCCGAGCGAGATTGTAAATCTTGTGGCTTCGATGTCAGCTGATATTGAAGCCTACAACCTGAAAGCCGCCGCCAGCACACTCGTCGAAATCGCTTCTTGGGGAAACCAGTACCTGCAAGATACCGCACCCTGGGCCATTCGCAAGACTGACCCGGACTCGCCCGTAATTGCCGAGTGCATTTCAACAAGCTTGCAATTGGTGAACTTACTGGCCGTGCTTTGCGAGCCGTTCATTCCTTTTACTTCTGTGAAAATCAGGCGCTTGCTCAACCTGCCGCCCGTACAAAATGGCGACTTGGAGGAGGTCATTGCGAAGCTAAAAAACGGCGAAGCCTTACTCCCCGCCGGCCATCAAATCGGCCAGCCCGAAATCCTCTTTGCCAAAATCAATGACCGGAACGACAAGAGCCGCCTCGAAATCATCGAGCGCCAAAAAGCGAAGCTGGAAGTCATTCTTGCAAATGAAACAGCGACCCAACCAATCACCCATCACCAATCACCAGTCACTTTCCCACCCATGAAAGAAGAAATCCAATACGACGACTTCGCCAAAATGGACATCCGCACGGCGACCATCACCGCTGCCGAGCGCATTCCGAAGGCGGACAAATTGCTGAAGCTCACCGTTGACCTCGGCTTCGAGCAGCGCACGGTGGTATCGGGCATTGCGGAGCAATTCACACCAGAAGAAGTCATCGGGCAACGGGTGCTGTTGCTGGCTAATCTTGCTCCTCGAAAGCTGCGGGGTGTGGAGTCTCAGGGCATGATTCTGATGGCGGAAAATGCAGATGGGAAGTTGAGCTTTGTGCAGGCTGGGGAGGCGTTCGGGCCGGGGCTGGGTGTAAAGTAGGTTCAAATCATTTGCCAAAACAAATATTGAATGAACAACAAGACTCGGCTGATACTACTTGCCGCCACTTCCATCGCCACCCTCGCCGTTGGGTACAACATGTACAGCCTCTGGCAGGAGGAAACCCTTTGGGGGCATCGCCCACTCTTCTTTTTCGTACTGGCTTGGGCGAGCATCGTACTGCTGTTTTGGAAACGTTACACCCGCCACCCAAAGGGCCTGCGCTGGCTTGGCCTTAGTACCTTGAGTGGTGTACTGCTGGCAGTCAGTTTTCCGCCATTCCCGACTACCATTTTGCTCTTCATTGCTTGGGTTCCACTGCTCATCGTTGAGTACGAAATCGCCAAAGAGCGGGCCGTGGAAAACCGTCAACCGTCAACCGTTAATCGTCAACCAAGACTCCTCCCATACGTTTACCACAGCTTCGTCCTTTGGAACATCCTAGTCACTTGGTGGGTCGGCAACACGGCTTTCATCGCTGGCATCGTGGCCATTTGGCTGAACTCTTGGTTCATGTTCGTGCCGTTCATCTTTTTTCATTGGACCAAAAAGTACCTGCCCAAGACGGGCTATTTGTCCTTTGTCGTCTTTTGGATTTCGTTCGAATTCTTGCACCTGAACTGGGAAATTTCCTGGTCGTGGCTCACGCTGGGCAACGCCTTTGCGGAGTTTCCCCAAGCCGTGCAGTGGTACGAGTACACCGGCGTTTTTGGCGGGACGCTCTGGGTGTTGGCTGCCAACGTACTGACTTTTAAGCTGCTCAAAAAATGCGAATTCCGCATTTCTCCCAAACTTGTCTGGACGCAACATCGCTGGCCTCTGCTCCAAATCAAGCTGCTCGTGTTGGTGCCGATTGCCATTTCTCTGGTTTGGTATTTCAATCAAAAAGACGTTGGGCGGGACGAGGAAGTGGTGGTGGTACAACCCAATTTTGAGCCGCACTACGAGAAATTTCGAATACCGAAACAGGAACAATTGAAGACCTTCCTGCGACTTTCCGAAGAAGCTATCACTGAAAAAACCCAATACCTCGTATGGCCGGAAACCAGCTTTGGTGCTGGGGAAACGGACGGGTTTGATTCTAACCCCACCATTCGATACGTCAATACTTTTTTGGAAAAATACCCCAAAGTAAAATTGGTGGTTGGTGTGGACGCTTACAAGATTTTCAAGGACGGCGAGCAGCACACCAACCATACCCGTCGGGAAGAACGGGGCAACGAGGTCTTTTTCTGGGAAGCTTACAACGCCGCCATCCAACTACAGGCCGGGGCAGACAGCATCCCGTTCTACATCAAATCCAAGCTTGTGCCGGGTGCCGAGATTCTGCCCTACCACAAATATTTGTTTTTCCTGAAACCCATCGTTGATAAACTGGATGGTTCCGTGGAGGGCCTCGGCAATCAACCAAACCGGGAAGCTTTTCCCAGCGAAAGCGGCAAGGTGGCTCCCTCTATTTGTTACGAAAGCGTCTTTGGCGACTACAACTGCGGTTATGTTCGAGCGGGAGCTGAAGCTACTTTCATCATGACCAACGACGGCTGGTGGGACAATACCGCTGGCCACAAACAGCACCTCGCCTTCGCACGTCTTCGGGCCATCGAGACCCGCCGAAGCATTGCCCGCTCCGCAAACACAGGCACTTCCTGCTTCATTAACCAGCGGGGCGATGTGCAGCAGCCGACCGACTACGGCGTGGAAGCTGCCATTCTGCAGAACATCAAGTTCAACCGGGGTATTACTTTTTATGTCAAATGGGGGGATATGATTGCGAGATTTGCGGTCTTGGTGACGGGGCTGCTGCTGTTGAACCTGTTGGTGCAAAAGCTGAAGCGACGGATGGCCAAGTAACACGGTCTGCCAGACCGTGCTTCCGCACCTCACAAGCAAAGGCCGCTTGATTGGCAAACGGGAAAGCACGGACTGAAAAGTAACACGGTCTGCCAGACCGTGCTTCCACTCCTCACAAGCAACGACAGCTTTATTGGCATCGGGAAAGCACGGACTGGCAGTCCGTGTTACAGGTAGTACGTTTCCTCCGCCGGTTTCAGCGCCCGCTTCATCCAAAGTGGACGGCGAAGGCCATCCGGCCCCGGTGCTGGCCTCGCCAATTTGAGCCAACGGCGATACACTTCCATTGACTTATTGGTGTCCACGAAAATATCGCCGTACTGGTCGCCGGGCTGTATGTTCTCGATGCGCACCTTTTGGTGCCAGCAGTGCATCCCCGAAATTGGGTCGGGATGGACTGGGAAAGTGATGTTCTGGTGAACCCCTCCATCGCTCCAAAAGATACGGGAGGAGTCCTTGTCACCCGACTTGAACGGGGAGATACCCGCCAATTGCTTCATCTTCCAGCCGCCCTTGCCGTTGTCTTCGATGCTGACGGTGGCGGTCGCCCAACGGTTACCATTTGGGTCGTTCGGCCTGCGCCAGCGGCCAAGGTGGTGCGAGCAGGCAACGATGCCGGGCTTCATGCCCTCGGTCACCCAAACCTTGTCCACAAAATAGCCGATTTCAGTGTTGATACGGAGCAGGTCGCCCGTTTTTACCCCAAACTTGGCAGCATCAGATGGGTGCATCCAGAGCGGGTTGCGGTTGGCAATTTCATAAAGCCATTTCGCATTGCCGCTGCGAGAGTGGATGAGCGTCGGAAGACGGAAAGTCGGCACGAGCGGGAAATCGCCTTTGGAGCGGTCCATTTCGTCCTCATGGATATGGCTTTTGATGTACTGCGGAATGCTGTACTCCGGCCATTTCCAGTCCACCATCGTTTGGCTGAAAAATTCGTTTTTACCGCTCGGTGTCGGGAAGCCTTCGACAGGTTTGCCTTCGTGCATCACGCCCACCGTTTTTCCTTTTTTCAAAACACGGCCATCAGCGGCGACTTCCGTCCCATCCAATTCCTTCGTGTTGAGTGGCCGCTTGTTTACTTCGTAAACACTTTCTTCCACCACGTAAGCGCCGTATTTCCGCATGTAATCGAGTGCTGACAAGCCCTCCTTGGCAGCCGTTTCGGGCAGGCCCTTTGTTTCTTCGAAAATATAGCGGTAATATTCGTCCACCGTGATGCACTCGCCGGGGCGGTACGGCGACTCGAAATGCTTGCGGATACCGAGCGACCCATCGGGGTCAACCCGCCACGAAAGCTGAATCCAGAATTCGTCTTCTTCCCAGACTTCGCCGGGGTTTACTTCGTAAGTAAACTGGAAATCTTTCCCGTCCCGTCGGGCTTTTTCCCGTAAAACAGGTTGCCGGAAGGCAATCCAAATGCCGCTGTGCGTCTCGTAACTGTTGAGGTCGTGGCGCTCGCTGGCAAGGCCCATCGGCAGCACGTAGTCAGCGAAATAGGCAGTTTCACTCCAAACCGGCGTGAGGGCGGCATGGAGGCCAAAGCATTTTTCGTCCTTGAAGGCATCCATCCAAACAAAGCCGTCGGGGTAGGTCCAAACGGGATTGAAGACCCGACTGAAATACACGTCCATGAAGCCTCGGCCTTCTTTGAGGAAGTGTGGCAACAGGAAGCTCATCTCAAAGTACGCAAGTGGGTATTCCTTCGGAAAATGGAGTTCGTTCCAGAATTTCTGTGCGGGTGGTGTGTCAAAAAAGTGCGGGTGGAACTTGTTCCAGGTGTTCGGCGAAGTGCCGCCTACCGTACCCACCGAACCGGTCAGTACATTGATGAAATGCAAGGTGCGGGCCACCGCCCAGCCGCCGAGATTACCGCTGCCAGCACTGCGCCAGTTGTGGGTGGAAAGCCGGGTGCCTGCCTCGCCGATGATGCGGGCGACTTCGAGCGTCTGGGCGACTTTGATGCCACATTCTTTTTCCGCAAATTCTGGCGTGTACTCGGCGTACACATTTATTAATGTTTCAATGAACGCCTCGAAGGTCTGCGGCTTGGTTGGATGCTCCGATTTCATGTAGGCATCCCAGTTCGTCCACTGCTCTAGGTAGGCACGGTTGTACCAGCCATTTTGCAGCAAAATACGGGCGACGGCCAGCAGCCAAGCCGCTTCCGTTCCGGGGAAGATGGGCAGCCATTCATCGGCCATGCTGGCAGTGTTGCTCAGTCGTGGGTCAAGCACGATAAGCTTGGCGCCCTTCATCTTCGCCTCCATGATTCGTTGAGCGTGGGGATTGAAGTAATGCCCCGATTCAAGGTGCGCCGAGATGAGCAAAATGGCCTTGGCGTTTGCGTGGTCTGGAGATGGGCGGTCATGCCCGTACCAGATGGCGTAGCCAAAACGAGCACCCGACGAGCAGATATTCGTGTGAGAATTATGACCGTCCACGCCCCAAGCTTTGAGTACCCGGTCCATGTAACCTTCGTGACCTGGCCGCCCAACGTGGTAAGCAATTTCGTTGTTCCGACCTTCAAGCAGCGCCTTGCGCATCCGTCCGGCAATATCGTCCAGCACAGAGTCCCAAGTGACCCGCTCCCATTGGCCACTGCCCCGCTCTCCTACCCGCTTCATCGGATAAAGCACCCGGTCTGGGTCGGTGATTTGGTTGATGGTGGCGGGGCCTTTGGCGCAGTTGCGGCCACGGCTGCCGGGGTGCCATGGATTTCCCTCGAACTTGCGCACCTCGTTCGTTTCCTTATCAATGTATGCCAAGAGGCCACAAGCACTCTCGCAGTTGAAGCAAGTCGTGGGAACGATTGAGTAGTTCTTCTTCTCCTTTTTAGGCCAAGTTTTGGCTTCGTACTCTGTCCAGTCGTTCCACTGTTCTGGCGGCGGGAACTTGGACAAGTCGCCCGGCTCGGTGAGACTTCCCACGGATGGAGCGTAATCCTCGTCCTTGTGCAGGTTTGGAATGAGGCCGATGCCTTCGGCCATTTTTTCGATGAAACTTGGTTTGTGCTTGTAGCCCATATTCGTGGTTTTGACTGGTTCTCAGCCTAGATTTAATCTTTTAAAACTGCAAAAAACAAACTCCTGCACCTTCTCGCTTGGCGTCAAGTGCTTGACGGTCAGGCATTTGAGTTTTTCAAAAAACTGTTGAAGGCGTTCCTTCATAGCAGATTCAGAGTATTGCTTAATTGGCAACCCGCTGCATTTTTCCGGGCCATTTTCAGAGAAAGTACCTAGCACGAGATAGCCTCCCGGAGCAATGGATTGCTGCACGGTTTTGATATAATGCTTGATGTCTTTTTCTTTGGTAAAAAAATGGAACGCTGCCCTATCGTGCCAGAAATCATATTTTTCTTTTGGCTTGAAAGCAGCCGCGTCACAAACCACCCATTTTACCAAAGAAGCCTTCTCACCAAGTCGAGCCTTTGCCCGCTCCAAAGCTTTCTCCGAAATATCAAGCACCGTCACGTTTTCAAATCCTTCGGCCAACAGGTGGTCAACCAGCAGACTGTCGCCACCGCCCACATCAATAATGCGAGCGGATTTGGGTAGCTCGTATTTGTGCAAAAAGTCCAAGGAAATGTCCGGCCTCGCTTGATACCAAGAGGCCTCAGTCAGCTGCTTCGTCTGATAGACATTTTCCCAATGGGATTTTCGATTGAAATCTTCCATGTTTCTTCACCAATTTTGACACGGACTGGCAGTCCGTATTACGCCCGACCACTCAAAATCCGGTTCCAGTACAACCAAGGCAGCACCTTCGTTTTCAGCATCCACATGCTCCAACGTTCCTTGCTCTGGTCAAATGGAAACGTCTCCATCGGGTTGTTGTCATAATCGAATTCAGCCAGCACTAACTTCCCGAATCCGGTGACCAACGGGCAAGAGCCGTAACCTGTGTATTTCGCATCGAGTTGGCCGCCATTTTTGACGTGCATCAGGTTTTGAACCAAAACTGGGGCTTGCTTTCTAACGGCTGCACCAGTTTTGGCGTTTGGCAAACTGGAAGCGTCTCCGCAACTGAAGATGTTCGGGTAGCGATTGTGCTGCGTTGTGAACTTGTCCACATCCACCCAACCAAACTCATTGTCAGGCATCGCAAGCGGTGAGTTTTTGATAAAATCCGGCGCACTCTGTGGTGGCGTCACGTGGATAAACTCGAAGGTTTCCTCCACTCGATTACCATTTTCATCCTCGAACCAAGCCTTTTTGTTTGGGCCGTCCACTTCAACCAAGTTGTGCAAGAAGTGCGTCTGGATTTTATATCGGGCTATCACTTTATTCAGCGTGTCGGCGTATTTTTTTACTCCGAAAATGATGCTACCACCAGAGTAGAAATGAATGTTCGATTTTGGCTGAAGGCCGTTTTTGAGAATATAGTCTCCAGCGAGGTACATGATTTTTTGCGGAGCACCGCCGCATTTGATTGGAGTGTTGGGGTTGGTGAAAATGGCGTTCCCACCCTTGAAATTGCGGAGCAATTCCCAGGTGTAGGTGGCATATTCCACGAGATAGTTGGAAGTGACGCCATTTTTTCCAAGGGTTTCTTTCAATCCTTTCACCATGTGCCAATCGAGTTGGATGCCGGGCACTACCACCATATAGTCGTAGGTATGCTTGTCGCCGCTTTTGCAGGTAACTTGGTTTTGTTCCGGTTGGAAGGTGGCAACTGCATCTTTAATCCAAGTTGTGCCTTTTGGAATAAAGTCTTTTTCGTTTTTGATGGTGTCATTTACATCAAAAATTCCAGCACCTACCAGTGTCCAAGCAGGCTGGTAGTAGTGCTTTTCAGAGGGTTCGACAATACCGATTTTCAGCGAACTGTCCTTGTGGAGCAGTTGCGAAGCGATGGACAGCCCTGCGTTACCGCCACCGATGATAAGAATTTGATGATGTGCCATGATTGCGTTGTTTTGCAACACGGTCTGCCAGACCGTGCGTTTATGCTTCCCAATTTCCAGTTTTTAATTCGCTGTAAAATGTGGAAAAAAAAAGTTGTTAGCATTTCAAATCCCTCCCCATTTGGGAGGAGTGAAAGCACGGACTGGCAGTCCGTGTTACGAAAGCTGTATCTGCTGGGGCGCTTCCACCCAGATTTTCTCCGTGAAATAGATGCCGATGAGTGCTAGCAAGCCAGCGATTTGAACGCCGTATTCAAAGCCAGACAGCAAGAGAATCAGCGGGACTAAGTTGCCAAAAATAACCACTCCCCACCAAAACAGGCGGGAGTAGCGGCCTTTGGTTATCATATCGGCGGTCATTTTGGCCTCTTGGGTCATGTGAGCAGTGGTCAGCTCAACGAACATAACCAGTAAGTTAACTGCAATACCAAGCCCAATCATCCATTGCAGATAGGTCATCCAACCACTGGAGGGCAGTTCAAAAAATGCCATCACAGCAAAAATGGCTGCACCTGCCAACAAGCTGTGAATAAGCATGTGCAGGGCAAGCACCGGGCTTTGCCAGAAGTCACGGCCTTTCGCTTGTGCGAAAAGGTAGGCGGTATAAACCGAGGTAACAATCGCCGAGAGTCCAGCAATTATTAAAAATATAGTGCTCAATACATCCCAAGCGAGCATGGACGACACCAACAACATGGTCAATGAGCCGCCAAAAATAGAAAGCGCATACCCACCCCGAACGAGCCAGCTTTTCCACTGTGGTCGGAGAATCACCGACAAAAAGCGTTTTGGTTGGTCAAGGTCTTTAACAAGCAATGCCGTGGTAATTCCAAGAAAAATGAGCGCCAAGATGATGCCGACGTAAAACATGCCAATTTCCTCAAGAAATCCCGTTTTGACGTTAAGTTTGCCAAGCACAAAAATAGCCAGCAGTGGCACCAGAAATGCCCCCGTTGAAATTGCCTTCGTAAAAACATACCCACTCACTTCCCAGCCCCAAAGAAGCCCCTTGTTCGGTGCATCGTAAACCCGACGAGCGCCGCCGTTCATCAACACATCCACCGATTTCTGTGGACCTGTGGTTTTCAAATCGCTTGCTTGGGTGGTATTCCCTTCGGCTAAGGCGGAAATCATATCGCCGCCATCGAAGGCGAGTTTTTCGGTTTGCTTCGCAAAATGGCCAACGCCACGAGTCTGCGCTCCCCAAAGCGTATTGGAAGGCCGCTCAGTAGCGATTGGGTTCAGTGAAGCTTCGTCCCCATCAATATAAAATAGGTTGGGTTTAGTGCCTTTGGATTCCCGGCGTACCGTAACCGTCTCGCGGCCAAGTAGTTGTGAAATTTCAGATTCGGGGTTGTCCATGTCACCAGAGATGATGGCATGTTCTGGACAGATGTTCACGCAGGCAGGTTCAAGGCCAATGTCCACCCGATGGGCGCAGTAGTTGCACTTAGCAGCCGTGTGTGTGTCGGGGTCGATGTAGAGGGCGTCGTAGGGACAAGCCTGCATGCAGGATTTGCATCCGATGCAGCGGTTTTTGTCAAAATCCACGATGCCATCCGGGCGAAAATACAGTGCTTCGACCGGACAAATCTCAACACATGGAGCATCGGTGCAGTGGTTGCAGCGCATCACCGAGAACAAGCGGCGGGTATGCGGGAACTCACCCTTTTCCACCTGTTTCACCCAAGTACGAAAGACGCCAACTGGAACGTCGTGCTCGGATTTACAGGCGGTGGTGCAGGCATGGCAGCCGATGCACTTGCGGTTGTCTATTATAAAGCCGTATTTCATGCGAATGGTTGGTTAATACGTAGTGTCATCTTGTGGCCGTAAAGCTGCGGAACTAATTGGGATATGCGGGTGACATTCATCACATTTATTTCATTTCAAGAATAATAATTGTCAATCTGGCGAATTGAAAGAATTATTGAAAAATTATGTGTGTTATTGCTGCCTATTGATAAGAGATTGCCAAATTTTGTTACTTTTGCGGGCTTTTTAAAAATGGCCATTTTTTCAATAATAAAATACCTGGAAGTTCAATGAGGACTAAACTGTCGCAATTTAATTACGAACTAGATAAGAACCTGATTGCCCAACACCCCGCAACAAACCGTGATGAGTCTCGCCTCATGGTTCTGCACCGTGACACTGGCAAAATCGAGCACAAAATTTTTAAGGATTTGCTTGGCTACTTCGACGAAGAGGATGTGATGATTTTTAACAACACTAAAGTCTTCGCAGCGAGGTTGTACGGCAAAAAGGAAAAGACTGGTGCTAAGATTGAAGTATTCCTCCTTCGTGAACTTAACTCCGAACAACGCCTTTGGGACGTGCTTGTGGACCCTGCACGAAAAATACGTGTTGGGAACAAACTGTATTTCATGGATGAAAAAGGCAACGAAATCCTCGTTGCAGAGGTCGTTGACAACACAACCTCCCGTGGAAGAACCATCCGTTTCTTATTTGATGGCACGGAAGAGGAGTTTCGTAAAAACCTCGATTACCTTGGCAATACGCCGCTTCCAAAATATATCACCCGGACTGAAGAGGTGGTTGACCGTGACCGATACCAGACTGTTTATGCCAAGGAACTTGGCGCAGTGGCAGCGCCTACTGCTGGCCTCCATTTCAGCCAGGAGTTGATGAAAAGGCTTGAAATCAAAGGCGTGAATTTTGCCGAAGTGACACTGCATATCGGCTTGGGAACGTTCCGAACCATCGACGTAGAAGATTTGTCGAAGCACAAAATGGATGCGGAATATTTCCGGATTGATGCCAAAGCGGCTGATACCGTTAATAAAGGTAAACTAGCCAATAAAAAGATTTGCGCTATTGGCACTACTTCCATGCGTACCATTGAGACAGCCGTTTCGGCGGAGTCATTGCTGAAACCAGCAGAGGGATGGACGAACCTTTTCATTTATCCTCCCTACGAGTTCAGCATTGCCAATTCAATGATTACCAACTTCCACTTGCCGAAATCCAGTTTGCTTATCATGATTTCTGCTTTCGGAGGTTACGAACTTGTAATGGAAGCCTACGAGCAGGCAATGAAAGAAAAATACCGTTTTTTCAGCTATGGAGACGCCATGCTGATTTTGTAAATGACAACTTTACTCCCATTAGCAATGCGGCCTTGCCACTTTATGTGACAAGGCCGCTCTCTTTTTGATACGTTTTTTGGTGAAAAACCCTCACTCGACGTAAAGCACCAGTCCTTTCAAGTAGGAACCTTCTGGATGGAAAAGACTGACTGGGTGGTCGGCTGGTTGCGAGAGATGGTGCATGACACGAACCTGCCTCCCTGCTTCTATTGCCGCTGCAACGACGGTATTGTAAAACAATTCCCTGTCCACCACCTGTGAACATGAAAAAGTGAAAAGTATGCCGCCCGGCGCCAATTTCTTGATGGCGGCTACATTCAATCGCTTATAACCTTGCACCGCATTGTGCCGTTTGCTGATATTCTTGGCAAAGGCCGGCGGGTCAACAACCATCACATCGTAAACCGGGCATTCTTGGAGGTATTTCAGCACATCCATTGAATGACAGATATGCACCATCGGGTCAAAATCGTTCAACAACAAATTCCTTTTTGTCCAGTCAATGGCTTTTTCCGAAACATCCACAGAATGAACAAGGCTTGCTCCAGCACTCAAGGCATATACCGAGAACCCACCAGAGTAACAGAAACAGTTGAGTACAGTTTTCCCATCCACATACCGACTTAGTAACTGACGATTATCCCGTTGGTCGAGGAAAAAACCGGTCTTTTGACCTGTTTCCCAATCCACGAAAAAAGTATGGCCATTTTCCTTCACCTCCTGCCCATGCGCTTGTCCTGCCAGGTAGCCGTTGCTAATTGTGGCGGCGAAATTAGGAGGTAGTGTCTCCTTGCTTTTGTCGAAAATGGCGGTCACTACCCCACCCCCTATTTTCAGCAATGCCTCCGTAATCAATTGACGCGGCCTGTGCATTCCGACCGAGTGGCACTGAACAACTGCCGTGCTGCCGTACACATCTATTATCAGCCCTGGCAATCCATCTCCTTCGGCATGGACTAGTCGAAAACAGGTAGTTTCAGGTTTGCCAATTAGTCCAACTTTTACCCTGTAGGCAAAGGCTTGGCCAAGTCGTTTTTCCCAAAAGTCAAGTCCGCCTTCCGTTTTTTCAAAAGAAAATAACCGGACAGCGATGCTGTTACCAGCGGAATAATGGCCGGTGGCAAGGTAGTCGCCCTTTGGACCATAGACTTCCACGGTGTCTCCATCGGCGGGTTGGCCTTCCATTTTCAGGATGGCACCGGAGAAAATCCAGGGATGGAATCGTCGGACGAATTCGTCCTTTTTTGGTTTGAGGAAGATTTTAGACATATCAAGTGAGTTTTAAAAAGCAAAGCGGTGGGTTAGCAACATGGCCAACCCACCGCTTTGCAATGAAAGCACATCAATTTTTCACTTTGTTATCTTTGAACATAAGGGCAAAAATGAGAAGCACTGCCCCAGCAATCGCTGCGGGTACTATCCAAATATATAACCAATTGTGGGAATTTTCGCCTGTTTTGAACGCATCGGCCACAACACCAGAAATGGAATAACCAATCAGCATACCTACACCGTAAGTCGCTAATGTGATAAGGCCTTGCGCAGCACTCTTGAATTTTTCACCGGCAAAGGTGTCCGTATAAATCTGACCCGTCACGAAGAAAAAGTCATAGCAGATACCGTGCAAGAGAATCCCAAAAAGCAGCATCCAGTAATTCCCCTCATTGTCTCCCATAGCAAACATGACATATCGGAGCACCCAAGCTGCCATACCAACTAAAAGCATTTTCTTGACTCCCCAACGGATGAAAAGAATGGGCATGATAAGCATAAACAACACCTCTGAAACTTGGCCGAGGCTCTGTTTCGAGGCTGCGGCTTCTACACCCAATTCATTGAGGAAAGGGTTGGCAAAAGAATAATAAAATGCCAAAGGAATACAAATGGCAACTGAGGCAATGAAGAAAGTCAAATAAGATGGATTCTTCAGCATTGAAAGGGAATCCAAGCCAATAATATCGCCAACGGTGACAGTCTGTCCTGCTTTCGGTGGTGGGGTATTCGGCAAGGTAAACGAGAAAATGCCCAGCACTACAGAAGCAATGGCGGTCATCTTAAAGGTAAGTTCAAGCGAGCCGGTTTGCTCCCAAGCTAGCCAACCAATTATTAATCCCGCCACAATCCAGCCGATTGTCCCCAAAACCCGAATACTTGGAAATTCTTTTTCGGGAGAAGTCATTTGTTTAAAGGAAATAGAGTTGACCAAAGCCAGTGTGGGCATGTAGCAAATCATGTACACCAAAAGTGCCGGGAAAAACTGGCTAAACCCAGGCGCAGTTGAAATGTACCACATCAGTGCGGCTCCCACCAAATGAAGAAGACCAAGGATTTTTTGCGCAGCAAAAAAGCGGTCAGCAATAAGGCCGATGATGAAAGGAGCAAGAATGGCCCCCCAAGACTGGGTACCATAAGCAATGCCGATTTCTGTACCGGAGGAACTTAGCTCTTTGCCAAGGTAGGTGCCCATCGTCACGAACCATGCCCCCCAAATAAAAAAATTGAGGAACATCATCGTTGACAGCTGAATTCGAGTTGCAAGCTTCATGTATTTATCGTTTTGTTAAAAATGCAGGGGCAAGGTAAGCACCGAACTCGAAATTTTACGAAAACTACCAATCAGCAATTTGTGAAACAAAAAACGGGAGGCTGCATGCACAACCTCCCGTTTTTCAACGAAAACAATTCTAACCTACAGTTGGCAACCACCAGTGAATCCAGTGGCATCAAAATTTTGTTGTAAAAATCCAACTTCGGTTCCGTCGTAGGCTTCAATGATGAGGCCGTTGTTGCTACCGTTTCGGATTGGGCTGCAATACTCAAAAAAGTAGTAGCTATTGGCTTCGTTGTTGACAACATCTGCAATTTGCTTGAAAACATTGGTCAATTGTTCTACCGATGCAGCCTGGAAAAAGCCGTTGCGGCCTATTTTCTGTAAGTCGGGCACGTTGATTTCATTGCCCACACCAAGGGTGAACCATGAAACTTCTTTGGGGGAATTAGCTACAGCATCGTAGGCAGTTTGCTTTGGATAGCGGTTTGCCCGGTCTTCACCATCCGTGAATAGCACGATGGAAGTCGCTGAGGTCACATCGGCAGCTTGGTACACCGCCAAGATGCTATCTGCCTTTGCATCAGCTTTGATAACAGCACCGTAAAGGTCTGTGGAGTTGTCATTGCTGATATTTTGATTAACACCATTAATTGCATTTTTCAAATCAGTCAAACTATTTGTAACCGGTTCCAATTCGTGCAGTACGTCCTCCCCATCAAACCAATAGATACCCATAGAAATGGATGGGTCTGGCAGTGGTGGTACGATTTGCGTTACAAATGCATTGGCTGCATCTTTTACTTGCTGCAGCGACTGCTGAAGTACACTACCGCTCAAGTCAAGCACAAGCAAAGTGGTATGGTTAAATACCTGCTGCCGACCCGAAATTTTACGTTTGGCTTCAAACACCGAAATTACCCGTGGGCAAGGGTCGTTGATACCTTTTTCGTAAATCACAAAATTGTCCTCTTTCAAGTAGCCGACAGGATTGTTGTTGGAGTCGGTCACTTTGAAGAAAATTGAAACCTTGGAGGGGAGGCTGATTGTTGGGCCTTCCAATAAGGTGAGTTTGAGTTGGGTTTTGTTAGGTGCCCGCCAGCAATCGCCAAACTCAGCGTCGTCGTCCTTACAGCTATTGCCAAGGACTACAAGAGATAGGAGGCCAAAAATTAAAATCAGTTGTTTCATGGTAAATGAAAGTTGGGTGAAAGTTGTAAAAGTCAAAGTTATTCCAAAAACGACTGGAATGCAGCCATATTCTATGAACTAACGTCAAACTTGTTCGATTTGCTGTCTTTGTATGGAACCGAGGCATCTTGAAGCCCAGTTCGACCAGTGGTTTTTACCGGCCACAATCCATGTGTAAGCAACCGCCGTTGCAAAAAATGCAAATAGCATTTCCGTCATGTCCACGGATTTCATTTCAAATAGCGCAGCTGTTTTCAAAGAAGATGCTTCGAATGTAACGAACAAGGAACTATAAATATTGGTCGCAGCATGAACGCCAAGTGCTAATTCCAAACTATCGTCCATCAAAGTGATGATACCAAGGAACAGGCCAGTCCCAATATAATATACCATTGTGGGAGCGACGCCAAATGCACCTACCTCTTCATTCATCATGTGCATTAGCCCAAAAAGTGCACTTGTAAACAGCAAAGAAATCCATCTGACCGGCACCAAAAGACTGCTACCTTGCATTAGATACCCCCTAAACATCAATTCTTCCCAAGATGTTTGCAATGGAAAAATCAGAAGCGATACCAAAAGGAGGCCAGGGAATTTGTCAGGCTGAAAATGTAGTTGGTAATTATCTGGGTGAATTGCATACATTATCAATTCTGCACAAACCGTCAACAACATCCAAAGGCCGAAACTGAACAATATTTTTTTCCAATTGATACGTTCCAATGGCGTAAATAACCATCGGAACTTCTTTTTATGGATAAAAACAACGCTGAACCAAAGCCCGACTAACCCACCAACAAAGGCGAGAAGCATAAAAAATAACGTT
The DNA here is from genome assembly GCA_021739645.1 of Saprospiraceae bacterium. Lineage (GTDB taxonomy): Bacteria > Bacteroidota > Bacteroidia > Chitinophagales > Saprospiraceae > UBA6168. Next base: position 16,979 of record JAIPBL010000017.1, read on the forward strand.
GCGTTCTGCCCTACTCCAGCCCTCTCAAAATTCAGCGTTTCGGCCATCTCCGAAATTTCAAAATCCTTGTAACCCTTCGCCAATAAATAAAGGAAGATAGGCATTTGACCTGCTAAAACGCCCAAAGCAATTACGCCAAAGCTTAACAAATAACGCCACCAAACATTATGGCCCTGCCGGGCAATTTGTAGGAACATGCCATTTCAGGTTTAAGAAAGCGTGAAAATAGAAAAGCCCACGGACTTCTAAGTCTATGGGCTTTTACAGAATCTTTTTCAGGATAAATTATCCACCAAAGCTGCCGCTCTGGCTAGCTGGAACACTTTCCTCAGAAGGCTTAGGATTGACCTTGCCTTTGATGGTAAGCGTATGAGTGGGGTTAGCCTCGTTGGTTGTAAGCGTCACTGTTTTTTGAAATGGGCCAAGGCGAGCTATATCGTAGCGCACTTCTATGTTGGCAGTTTTACCTGGAAGAATGGCCTCTTTAGGATAGCTAGGAACGGTACAACCGCAGCTACCTTTTGCATTGCTGATGATGAGTGGCTCGTTGCCAGTATTTGTGAATTTGAAAACACGAACAGCCTCGGTGTCGCTCTGCTTGCCTTGAAGAATGTCGCCGTAATTGATTTCAGTTACATCAAATTTCATCTCAGGACCACCAGACGCAGGAACACCTTGAGCCACAGAAACAGTTGCGAACATTGCGAGGAAAGCGAAAATCGAAAGAAAACTTTTCATTGGATATAAGTTTTAATGTTAGTTGATGTCTTATTGACGCTACAAAAGTAGTCCCTTTTTTCCCACGGTGAAATAGATAGGTACCTTTGGGGCGGTTAACGACATGTTAAGGCAATCGCCACACCATTTGTAATTCATTTTCTGCTTCGCAATTACCTACACCATTACTGTATCTTGAATTTTAGGTTGACTAATATTCCTCCAGCCTTTTATCCAGGTAAAAATGGTTCTAAGAAAATTTGCAGCTTCCAAAATTATCCTACCCCCGCTATGTTTAAACATGCCAATCTTGCAAATCAAAATAGATACAGAAAGTAAAGCCCCACTCCACAGCAAAGTGGAGCAGATGATGAGGGCATTAATCGAACAACCCGTTTACCGCAATGGTGAGTTTTTGCCCAAGGAAGTGGACATCGCTGAAAAGCTAGGTGTTGCACGTAACACCGCACGCCATGCCATCAGCAAGCTGGTCAACGAAGGATTGTTGGTGCGTAAAAAAGGAGTTTAAGCTGGATTGCGATTCAGGGAATTGATTGCTGCTCGTCAAAATAACCAAAGGTGAATGGGGGTGAACTCCATTCACCTTTTTTGTTGGGCTAAGTTGTGGGTCAAAACCCTTCGGGAATCTCCTAAAAGGGATAGCTTTGCCCCTTCTTTTCACAAAAGCAAACCTCGTCATACTATGCTGTTGTTTTTTGGCAACCCTACCCAAAAAGTATTTGCCGTTCAGGTCGAAAAAGCCTTGCCCGCTGCCGACATCCAGAAGCTCACTTGGCTTTTTGACGGCCAGCCGCAATTGGAAAGTGCCATAGTCACAGGCCCATTCATCGGCCCACGGGCAGCCATGGTGACCCCATGGAGCACCAATGCCGTGGAAATCACCCAGAACATGGCCATCGCCGGAATTGTCCGCATCGAAGAATTTGAGGCAGCTGGGGACGGTGGTTTTGACCCCATGCTCTCGCAAAAATTTGCCCAGCTCGACCAGTCTATTTTTACAATAAACATCCAGCCAAGCCCCATTTTGGACATCGAGGATATTGCCGCATTCAACCAACAGGAAGGTCTGGCCCTGAGCGAGGAGGAAATTCAATACTTGGAGGGCGTCGCCCAAAAGATTGGCCGACAGCTGACCGATTCCGAGGTCTTCGGCTTCTCGCAGGTCAACAGCGAGCATTGCAGGCACAAGATTTTCAACGGCACATTCGTGATTGACGGTGAGGAAAAGGAAACTTCGCTTTTCAAACTCATCAAAAAAACCTCGCAGACGCACCCCAACGGCATCGTGTCCGCCTACAAGGACAACGTAGCTTTCGTGAAAGGCCCACAGCTCACGCAGTTTTCTCCGAAAAGCGCCGACAAGCCTGATTTTTATGAAAAAAAATCCTTCGAATCGGTGCTGTCGCTGAAAGCGGAAACACACAATTTCCCCACTACCGTTGAACCGTTCAATGGGGCTGCTACGGGTTCTGGCGGCGAAATCCGGGACCGATTGGCGGGTGGAAAAGGCTCGCTGCCACTGGCGGGAACGGCTGTTTATATGACAGCATATTCTCGTTTGCAAAAAGACCGACCATGGGAAGCTGGCATGGCCGAGCGCAAATGGCTCTACCAGACCCCGCTCGATATTTTGATAAAAGCGTCCAACGGCGCTTCCGATTTTGGCAACAAATTCGGTCAGCCACTCATCGCTGGCTCGCTGCTCACGTTCGAGCATGAGGAGGGTGGCCGAAAATTGGGCTTCGATAAAGTGATTATGCAAGCCGGTGGCATCGGCTACGGCAAGGCTGATCAGGCGCTGAAAGGCGAACCCAAAGCGGGCGATAAAATCGTGGTGATGGGCGGCGACAACTACCGCATCGGCATGGGCGGTGCTGCCGTTTCCTCAGCGGATACAGGCGAATTCAGCACGGGTATCACCCTAAATGCCGTGCAGCGCAGCAACCCTGAAATGCAAAAACGGGTGGCCAATGCCGTCCGGGGGGTGGTCGAAAGCGACGAGAACATCATCGTTTCCATCCACGACCACGGGGCGGGCGGCCACCTCAACTGCCTGTCGGAACTGGTGGAAGCCACTGGCGGAAAAATTGATTTGGACAAACTGCCCATCGGTGACCCCACGCTATCGGCCAAGGAAATCATCGGCAACGAATCGCAGGAGCGGATGGGCTTGGTCGTTTCACAAAAAAATATCGAAACGCTGCGCAAAATCGCCGAACGGGAACGGGCGCCGATGTACGAAGTGGGTGACGTGACGGGCGATATGCGCTTCACGTTCCAGTCGTCCTCGAAAGGTGACAAGCCGATGGATGTTGCGCTGGAGGACATGTTCGGCAGTTCGCCGAAAACCGTTTTGACCGATCAAAACCTGAATATAAAATACGCCGCCGTCAGCTATGATGCTTCGCAAATCCCGGCATACATCGAAGCCGTTTTGCGCCTCGAAGCCGTGGCCTGCAAGGATTGGCTGACCAACAAAGTTGACCGCTGCGTGGGCGGCCTCGTTGCAAAGCAACAATGTGCCGGGCCGCTCCAACTCCCGCTCAACAACTGCGGCGTGATGGCGCTCGATTACGATGGAAAAAGCGGCCATGCTACGTCCATCGGGCACGCTCCATTGAGCGGTTTGATTGACCCAGTGGCAGGTTCGAGGAACGCCATTGCGGAGGCGCTGACCAACCTCGTTTGGGCGCCGCTGGAAAAGGGTCTGCGCTCTGTTTCGCTCTCCGCCAACTGGATGTGGCCCTGCAAAAACGAGGGCGAAGATGCCCGGCTTTACGAGGCCGTCGAGGCGGTTTCGGAGTTTGCGATTGCGCTCGGCATCAACATCCCAACGGGCAAGGATTCACTTTCGATGAAACAGAAATACCCCGATGGCTGCGAGGTGATATCGCCGGGCACGGTCATCATTTCTGCCGCTGGCCATTGCGACGACCGGACGGCGGTGGTCGAGCCTGTTTTGCAAAAAAATGGAGGTGAAATTTACTACCTCGACCTCTCGAAAGATGGCTACCAACTTGGCGGTTCGTCTTTTGCGCAAGCGCAAAACAGAATTGGAGAAAGCGCTCCTTCGGTAACGGATGCCGCCTATTTCGCCAAGGCTTTTGATGCGTTGCAAAATTTGATAAAAAGCGGCCTCGTGCACGCCGGTCACGATGTTTCCGCAGGCGGACTTTTGACTTGTTTGCTGGAAATGTGCTTCGCCGACGTGGACTTGGGAGCGGAGATTGATTTGACGAATTTAGGCGAAACCGACTCCGTGAAATTGCTTTTTGCGGAAAACAGCGGGGTGGTTTTCCAATGTACTGCCGAACCCCAGTTCGGCAGAAACCACGCTGCCGAACTGGGGTTCGGCAGTACTCAAGTAGAAACGCTGCTGAACGAGGCGGGCATTTCATTTCATAAAATCGGTGTCGTCACTTCCACGCCTGTTTTGGCTGTCGCAAATGGCGCTGAAAATCTCACCTTTTCCATCCCTGAAATGCGGGATGTTTGGTACGAAACCTCTTACCTCCTCGACCGCCACCAATCCGGCGCAACGAAGGCAAAGGAGCGTTTCAATAATTACAAAAAACAGCCGCTGCAATATATTTTTCCTGAAAACTTCACGGGCAAACGGCCTGTGCCAGACCTCTCGAAGCCCCGCCCGAAAGCCGCCGTTCTTCGGGAAAAAGGCAGCAATTCCGAGCGGGAAATGGCGCACGCCATGTACCTCGCAGGCTTCGACGTGAAAGATGTCCACATGACCGACCTCATCAGCGGCCGGGAGACGCTGGAGGATATTCAGTTCCTCGGTGCGGTCGGCGGATTCTCCAATTCCGATGTGCTGGGTTCGGCCAAAGGATGGGCTGGTGCCTGTTTGTACAATGAAAAAGCGAAACGGGCGCTCGATAATTTCTTCAAGCGGGACGATGTGTTGTCTGTCGGCATCTGCAATGGCTGCCAGCTTTTTGTGGAGCTGAACCTGATAAATCCCGAACACGCCACGCCACCAAAAATGCTGCACAACGAGTCGCACAAGCACGAAAGCGTATTCACTTCCGTGGTGATTCCCGAAAACAATTCCGTTATGCTGTCCTCGCTGGCGGGCTGCCGCTTGGGCATCTGGGTAAGCCACGGGGAGGGCAAGTTTCACCTGCCGCTTTCCGAAGATAAATACAATATCGTGGCGAAATACGGCTACGCTGCTTACCCCGCCAACCCGAATGGCAGCGACTACAACGCCGCCATGCTCGCCAGTGCCGATGGCCGCCACCTGGCCACGATGCCGCACTTCGAGCGCTCGATGTTTAAATGGAATTGGGCGAATTATCCCACCGATAGGCAGGATGATATTTCGCCGTGGGTGGAGGCGTTTTTGAATGCGAGGCGGTGGTTTGATAAAAATGATTAGGATGGGATTCGAAAACTCCCCTTAAATTTCTCGCATGAAAAAATACCTTTCAAGCCTGCTTTTCCTCGCCGTACTGGTCGTTTTCAGTTGCAAACCCGATGATTCTGCCGACCCGATAATCGTATCACCGCCCGTTGAGGTGGTGGAAACCATCATTCCTGTCGGTGACGAGCGGTACCTCCACGAAGATTCAGACTATATTTTTGACCAAGACACGCTGCGTACATTCGAGCTGAATCTCCCGGCGGCGGCTTTGGCCAAACTCGATGCAGACCCCGCCGCCGAGGTGTACGTGGAAGGTAGCCTCACATTTGAAGGTGAGACTATCAGCCCCGTTGGAATCCGGTACAAAGGCTCGATTGGCGCTTTCGTCGGCTGTTTGTCCGGCCAGGACTGGGGAAACCCCTCTGGCCACAAAACCTGCACCAAGCTTTCCATGAAAGTAAAACTCAACTGGGACGACCCCGACAGCAAGTTTTATGGGCTGAAAAAACTCCAATTCCATTCCATGAACCTCGACCCCAGCCAAATGCGTGACCGGCTCGGCTACTGGCTTTTTCGGGAAATGGGCGTGCCCGCACCCCGTGCCGTTCATGCCCAGCTTATGATAAACGGAAAATATTCAGGCCTGTATTCGCTGGTTGAAGTGATAGATGGCAGGTTCACGAAGCAGAATTTTGACGACGGCGACGGCAATCTTTACAAAGAAGTTTGGCCGCTGAACATGTACGGGATGCCCCGCTTCGAGCAAGAATACCTGAGCCACCTCGAAACCAACGAGGAAGCAAGTCCCACTGCCAACATGATTCGGAGTTTCGCACAGGAAATCTCCAACGCTAATTCTTCCAATATTCAGGGCATCATTTCCAACTGGATGAAAATCCCGGAGATAATGGCCTACTGCGCCGTGGACAGAACCATCCGGGTGGACGACGGCCCGTTCCACTGGTACTGCGACGGCGGTGATTGCTCCAACCACAACTATTTCTGGTACGAAGAACCCACCGCTGGCACCATGCACCTCATCCCTTGGGACATGGACAATGCCTTCGAAAACATCATTTCGAATGTCAATCCGGTCACGCCGATTGGCGACCCTTGGGGTGAAATCACCAACAATTGCCAACCTTTTAAGTATGGTCTATTCCAGTTGGAGCAACGTTCGGCGGCCTGTGACAAACTGACGGTGGGTTGGGTCAGCTTCGCAAATGAATACGAACAGGCGCTTTCGCAATTCAAAGCAGGGCCGTTCTCAGAAGCCCAGGTCAATGCCCGTTTGGATGCTTGGGAAGCGCAGGTACGGCAGGCCACGGTGCAAGCCGATCAAGCGCACAATGATGCCATCACGGTTTATGCTTGGGAAAATGCGCTGTACACTTTGAAGAACAATTTGGAATATGCGAGGAGTCAATAACCCATGATGGCCCCCGCCCACCATTTCAAAGAAACCACTACATTTGGCACATGATAAACCTCGGCCTTGGGTGCCACGCATATCGTCGTGCAGTTGGTGGACTACGTGAAGGGCGGCGACAATCCAACCCTCACCCAAAACTACCTCGGCGGCTGGGGCGTCACCCGCAACGAAGGCAAACTTTGGCAACTCGACGACCTGCTCGCACTTAAAAAGCAAATCGAATCGCACGGCCTCACCTGGGCCGCCATCGAAAACTTCGACCCCGCCCATTGGTACGCCATCCTCCTCGATGGCCCAAAAAAGCTGCAGCAATTGGAGGATTTGAAAATCATGCTCCGCAACATCGGCAAGGCGGGTATCCGCATCATGGGCTACTATTTCAGTTTAGCCGGGGATTTGGGGCTGGACGCCCGCTCCCATTGGCCGGAGCACTGCCAATTCGGTGGTTTTCGACCAAGCGAAAATTGACCCTAACACGCCCATTCCCAACGGCATGGTCTGGAATATGACCTACGACCCTGCGGCCTCGCCCGGCACGGTCGCCCCCGTTTCACGGGAAGAAATATGGCAGCGTTTGCAGTGGTTTTTGGGTGAAATGCTGCCCGTGGCCGAGGAGTGCGGCGTCCGACTCGTCGCCCACCCCGACGACCCGCCGCTGCCGGAGATGCGGGGAACGCAGCCTGTTTTGTACCCTCCCCGGATCAGTCCCCGATGGGCTGGCCTTCGATGTTGATGGCAGCCGGAGCGTTTTGCCAGCCATGCCTTTCCGCACGGACGAGTGGCCGGTTTCCACGGCAGGGAAGGTGTTTTTGTTTGAAGAGAATTGGTTTCGAGGAGGCTAGGCATGAAGATTAATACCTGGATTAGGCGCGCTGTGATCATTGGATAAATGACAGGATTGACCATTACCGGAAGTGTTTTAGGCCATAAGAGTTTATTATTCCTTAAAAATGGTCATCTAGATTCTCCAACTTTTCTATATTTTTGCAGCAGGATTTCAGCCCTTGCTAAAATTTTGTTCTGTTATTCCTGCGTTGTTTTGACCCAAATTTCACCCAGCCCATTTCACAAATTTGTAAGATAACCAAATTCATCCAACATGATTGAGTCGCCATTTTCAGAAATCATTGAAACTAAGAAAAGCAGTTCGATAGAGGAAAAATACAAAACGGAAGTGCTTAGTGATTTTTGGATTTGTTGTGTAAGTAGGGAAGCAAGTATCCTTGGAAGAAAAGAGGTGCTTGGTGGCAAAGCCAAATTCGGAATAGTTGGAGATGGCAAGGAAGTGCCACAAGTTGCGATGGCCAGGGCATTCAGGAAAGGTGACTTTCGCTCGGGTTATTATCGAGACCAAACATTGATGTTTGCGCTTGGGCTGGCTACGGTCGAAGATTTTTTCGCACAACTTTACGCAGATTCCGAAAACGACCCCTGGTCGGGCGGCAGGCAAATGAACAGCCATTTTGCCTCCAAAATGATTGACGAAAACGGCGAATGGCTTGACCACCGCTCGCTTTACAATATATCTTCCGATATTTCGAGCACGGGCGGCCAAATGGCACGGGCAGTAGGCTTGGCACTTGCCTCCAAAAAATACCGCCAAACCCCACAACTTTCCAGCTCCACTAGGTTTTCTGACAACGGTAACGAAATTTGCTTTTGCACAATTGGTGATGCCTCTACCTCCGAAGGGATTTTTTGGGAGGCAATCAATGCAACTGGTGTACTCAAAATACCCCTGTTGGTTTCCATTTGGGACGATGGTTACGGCATCTCTGTCCCGAAGGAATACCAGACCACCAAAGGAAATATTTCCAGTATTTTAGAAGGGTTTAGGCTGAACGAAAAAGAAGAGGGGCTTGAGATTTACAATGAAAAATGCTGGAACTACCCTGCGCTTTGCGATTTATACGAAATGGCTGCTGAGAAAATGAGAAACGCTCATATTCCAGCCATCATTCATGTGGAGGATTGCACCCAACAGCTTGGACACTCGACTTCTGGCTCTCACGAACGATACAAGTCGCCGGAACGCCTGGCTTGGGAACGTGAGCACGACTGCAACAAGGTCATGGCACGTTGGATTGTGGATGCTGGACTAGCAACCGTTGAGGAAGTTGAAGGACTGGAGGCTAAAGCTAAAGCTTATGTTAAAGAATGTAAGGACAGGGCTTGGAAGGCTTACAATGAGCCTATCAAATTGGAGCGGCAGACTTTGGCAAATATTTACAACCAGGTTTTGACCGAAAACCCGCGAGACGAAAACTTGCTAGACCTGCGCAAAAAACTAGATGACATGTTCAACCCGCACTATTCCGATATAGTGAAAAATGGGCGTCAACTCTTTTTTTACCTCAAAAAGCAATCTAACCCTGCCAAAAATGAACTAAGCGCCTGGCTGGAAAAGTCAAGGAACCTAGCCCTCAAAAGGTATCACTCGCACCTCTACAGTTCCAGCAAATATTCTGCACTCAATGTCCCGGTCATTCCCCCGGTTTATTCACAAGATTCACCCCTGAAGAACGGGTTTGAAGTACTCAACCATTTTTTTGACCTAGCACTCGAAAAGCACCAAGACATCTTTGCCTTCGGTGAAGATGTCGGTAAAATTGGTGGTGTTAACCAAGGCTTCATGGGCATGCAGGACAAATATGGCGAGAACCGAGTTTTTGATACTGGCATCCGGGAATGGACTATCATGGGCCAGGCTATCGGAATGGCCATGCGTGGTTTGCGCCCCATTGCCGAAATCCAGTACATCGATTACCTTATTTATGGGCTTGCACCGCTATCCGATGACTTGGCCACACTCCGCTACCGTAGCAACGGCATGCAGCAAGCCCCGGCAATCATTCGAACAAGGGGGCACAGGCTGGAAGGCATCTGGCACTCCGGTTCACCGATGGGCCTGATTATCAACTCCTTGCGTGGCATGTACGTGCTTACCCCACGTAATTTTGTCCAAGCAGCGGGCATGTACAACACCATGCTGCACTCAGATGACCCAGCCTTGATAATTGAATGTTTGAACGGCTACCGTTTGAAGGAAAAAATGCCGGACAATATTGGCGAATACACGGTGCCCCTGGGCGTACCAGAGGTTCTGACAACTGGAACGGACGTTACCCTGGTCACTTACGGCTCCAATATCAGGGTCGCTATGGAAGGTATTGAACTGCTAGCACCAACAGGCATTTCTGTGGAGTTGATTGATGTGCAAACCCTGCTCCCTTTTGACCTCGAACATGTAATTGTATCGTCGTTGAAAAAAACCAACCGAATAGTTTTAATGGATGAAGATATGCCTGGGGGCGCCACTGGTTTCATGTTAAGGGAGGTCTTAGAAGTGCAAGGAGGCTACCAATACCTAGACAGCCCGCCCGTCACGCTTACGGCGAAAGCGCACCGTCCACCTTTTGGTTCGGATGGCGACTATTTTTCAAAGCCCAACCCAGAGGATGTTTGTGAAGCGATTTTCAGGGTAATGCAAGAAGCTGAACCAAGCAGATTTTGAAAAATACTTCATAAAACCTTGCTTCTCTAAGCCAATGTTGCAACATCGCAACATATTTTGAAGTAATAGAACTATCACAGTCTTTCTATGTTTTCTTCGGGAATCTGCTTTTGCAGTAATTAATCAACCTGCAATTCTTCCAAAAATCATCCTCGAAGAACCACTCAAGTCCACTTATCTGGTGAATAAAAAAAAGCCACTTTCCAAACAGGGTTTCGAATTTGAAATCTTCCATCAGGTGGAAGATTTACCTGCTGATTGGACAACAGCAGCACCTTCCGACAACAGCTTTTTACATCTCCCCTTCTTAAGTGCATTAGAAGAAGGCCCTCCAAATGGTATGAGGTTTTCATACCTTATCTTTTATAGAAATGAGGAACCGATTGGCGTAGCTTATTGCCAAATTACACCATTCAGCGTCGGTGAAAGTGTCCAGTCAGTAGATGAGAAAAGCAACAAATATCCCTGCCTGGTACGTGCATTCGGGAGAATAGTCAGGAACCTCGTCGCTGAGAAAAACCGCAACTTGCTGGTTTGTGGAAACCTTTTGCTTACCGGTGAACACGGGTTTTACTTTCCTTCTAGCATTGACAAAGCCACCGCATTCGACATCCTTGAAGAAGCCTTAATTCTTACTCAAACCGAACTGGAATCGAAAAACATCAACATAGACGGCATTTTCATCAAGGACATCGCCGAAGACCACCGTGCACCAGTGAAAGTGCTGGTTGACCGAAAATTTAGGGAGTTCACTTTTCACCCGAACATGGTGCTGAATCTTCGGGAAAGTTGGCAGTCGTTCGATGATTACATGAACGATATTTCCTCAAAATACAAAGTTCGGGCTAGGAAGGCGTTTAAGTCACTTGACGGCATTGAAAAAAGAGAATTAACTGATATTCAGATATTTAGTAGCCAAGACAGGCTGTTAGAACTTTACAAATCTGTGGTGGACAACCAAGATTTTAACATGGTAACACTTACCGAAAATTACCTTCCCAGCTTGAAACGAAAACTAGGAGACAACTTTAAAGTCTTCGGGTATTTTTTAGATGAAAAGCTCATCGGCTATTTCACGACCATCAAAAACCACCACGAACTGGAAGCACATTTTCTCGGCTTTGAACCGGACCTAAACCGAACCTACCAAATTTACCACAACATGTTGTTCGATATTCTGAAAATGGGAATCGAATACGGGGTAAAACAGGTGGTGTATGCCCGTACTGCCATGGAGATCAAAAGCACGTTGGGAGCAGTAGCCTTAGAAATGCTTTGTTACATCCGGGCTAGTAACCGACTTACCAACAAGGTGCTGCCACCTATCGTTGAGTACCTAAAACCTTCCACAGAATGGGTGGCCCGAAATCCTTTCAAAGTGTAGTTCTAACAGCCTTTCGGCTAGTTTACCACCAGCATTACCTTGTTTTTCTTGCCGTTTTCCAGCATGATGTATTTGCCGTGTAGCAGCGATTCGTGGTTAATGACGGTGTCCAAGCTCGTGATTTTCTCTTTGTTTACTGAAACCGCCTGACCTTGAATGGCCCGCTTGGCCTCTGCCTTCGAGGGAAGCATATTGGTGACTTCCGACATCAGCTCTATGATGCCAACGCCGTTAGAAAGGACTGATTTTGGCACCTCAAAACTGGGTATTTCACCTGCAACGGTTGCCAAATCTTTTTCACCCAATTCAAACAATGTTTCCTTGCCTGCCCGGTTATTGAACAGCAGTTCCGATACGTTTAAGACTGCCTTGTAAACTGGTTCGGAGTGAATCCGAACAGTCAATTCCTCGGCCAAAATGCGCTTTAAGGCAACTGGGTTGTTGGCATATTCAGCCTCAAGCGCCTCGACTTCCTCCCTTGTTTTTAGGGTAAAATACCGGGTCAATTTGGGCAAGTCTTTGTCATCAGAATTTATCCAGAACTGGTAAAATTTGTATGGTGAAGTATGGTCTGGGTCGAGCCAAATATTGCCGTCTTCTGATTTGCCAAACTTCTTGCCATCCGATTTGGTGAGCAAAGGGGTTGTGATTGCATGGGCTTTTTCAGACAAATTGCGCCGGATAAATTCTGTACCGGAAGTGATATTGCCCCACTGGTCGCTTCCGCCCATCTGAAGACTACAGCCATGTTCCTTGTAAAGGCACTGAAAATCGTAAGCTTGAAGCAGTTGGTAGCTGAATTCCGTGAAGGAAAGGCCGCTTTCGAGGCGGTTTTGGACACTGTCCTTGGAGAGCATGTAGTTGACAGTCAGTGTTTTGCCTACATCCCGAAGGAAAGTCAACACATCCATGTTTTTGTAAAAATCGAGGTTGTTGCGAAGAATGGCCTGATTCCCTTTGTCACCAAATTCCAGCAATCTCATCATGTGTTCTTTTTGGCGGTTGAGGTTGCCATCGAGTTCATCGAGGGTTTTCAATTCACGCTCCTTGTCCTTGCCAGAGGGGTCTCCTACCCTACCCGTTGCGCCACCCATCAAAACGATTGGCCGGTGCCCGGCCCGCTGGAACAAGGTCAAAATCATGATTTGGACATAATTACCAATGCCCAATGCAGGTGCGGTCGGGTCAAACCCAATATATCCGGTCCTCATGCCGGTGTTGAGGTGCGCTTCGGCACCCTCTGTGGACTGATGGAACATATTGCGCCAGCGCAATTCTTCAATAAAATTCATGTTAGGTAAAATTGTATGACTCTAAGTTTTCCGTTAAATGGGGCAAAAATAGCCAAGTAACACTAAGATTTGCCATGAAGGATAATATTCCTAGAAATGAAGCCATGGTAAAAAATGAGGAACAATCGTCAATTCAAATATCTTTGCCGACATGAACCTGCCTTATTTCATCGCCAAAAAAGTTGCCCTGAACAACCGACAGTCGTTCACGGGTTTGATTGTCCGCATTGCCATTGTCGCTGTGGCATTGAGTTTGGCGGTGATGATAGTGTCCACCGCTGTCATTTCTGGGTTCAAACACCAAATAGGAGAAAAGATTTTTGGATTTTGGGGGCATATCCACATCACAAACACACAAATTAACCGCACCACCGGAGAATCGGTTCCCATCAGCATCAACCAGCCGTTTTATCCAAGCCTCGATACGTTGGAGCCTATTGCTTACTATGAAACCAACGAAATCTTAGGCATGGAAATGCCCTGGCAAGTGGAAAGAACGACGAAAGGCGGTATCCGTCACATCCAGGTTTTTGCCCTAAAACCGGGTATCATCAAGACCAAAAAAGAAATTGAGGGCATCATCCTGAAAGGGATTGGAAAGGACTTCGACTGGTCTTTTTTCGATAAATTTCTGGTTGAAGGCAACCGCTTGGAGCTGCCCGACAGCGTTGGAGATGGAATTATTTTATCAAAACAAACAGCAGTACGTTTGGAACTCAAGGTGGGCGATAAATTTATTTTTTATTACGTCCGGGATGGCGAGGCGCTGGCCAAAAGATTTATCGTTACGGGCATCTACAAAACCGGATTGGAGGAATACGACCGGAAATTCGCCTTGGTTGACATCCGCAACGTACAGGAACTGCTGGACTGGGCACCGGACATGGTTGGCGGGTTTGAGGTAGCAGTGGACAATTTGCAGGACATGGAGGTATTTTCCGATTACATTTACATGGAAGTGCTTCCTGGCGAACTTTATTGCGAGAGCATACGAAAAAAATACCCTGCCATTTTTGATTGGCTGGCCTTGCAGGACATCAACGAAGTAGTCATTTTGGCCCTGATGCTGGTCGTGGGTTTGATAAACATGGTCACTGCCTTGATGATTTTGATTTTGGAACGCACGAACATGATTGGGGTGCTCAAGTCCCTTGGGCAAAAAGATTGGAGCATTCGAAAAGTGTTCTTGTACAATGCGGCCTACATCATTTTACTGGGTCTGTTTTTTGGCAATTTGGCAGGCATAGGCTTTTGTTTATTGCAAGAAAACTATGGTCTGATAAAGCTTTCCGAAGAAAACTACTACCTATCAGAAGCACCGATTGAATTAAATCTATTCTCGGTCCTAGCATTGAATGCTGTGGCCCTGGTTGTCATCCTTCTTTTCCTGATTTTCCCTTCTTGGCTGGTCACTCGTATCAGTCCGGTCAAAGCCATCCGTTTTAAGTAAGCGCACAACATAGCTTTGGCCTTTTGGAACGAATGCGATATTATTGGGGTTGTGTGGTTTGGCAATTGCACTTAAATGCAAGCATTTACTTAGCCCTTGCCAAATTATTCATAAATTTGCCAAAACAGCTATCAAAATCACAACCCATGGAAAATTGGAGAAAGTTGAACGGCCAAGCAATTGATGCCCCCATCAAAGAAGCAGTTGAGGCTACAATAATCAGAGAGAGAGAAGCTGGTCATCGATTGAAAATATGCATAGGCTCCGATTCCCAAGTTCGAAACGGTATTGTTGAATTTGCCACTGTCATCGTTTTTTTGAGAGAAAAAAAAGGCGGTTTCATGTTCATTCAAAACTCAAGGACTCTAAGGACAATGGGATTGAAGGAGCGCATGATTATGGAGGTCGCAAAATCTGTGGAGATTGCATACAGCCTTTGTGACCTACTTGATTTTTACCACGTTGAATTAGAGGTGCATGCTGATATTAACACCGACCCAGCCTTTCAATCAAACACTGCACTTAAGGAAGCAATGGGATACATCCTCAGCATGGGTTTTGTTTTCAAGGCCAAGCCAGATGCCTTTGCAAGCTCCTCATGTGCCGACAAAGTTGTTTAATAGATAATCACAAGACACCTTTACCCCTCCGTACTGTTTTTGTTATGAGTGTTTTCACGTATTTTTTCAGACCAACAAATAGACTACAAAAATTTTGCTATTTGATTCATTGCTTTGTGGTTATAATTTTAAACATTTGCCACTGCGATACAACATAAGCAACTAATAGCCTATTAATAAGTTTTTAGAGGGAAGTGATAAGCTGGAAAAGTAACAACAAACAAAAATCAGAAAGCGTGCTTTACAAAATCAAACTCAAAAATGCAGACGATACTGTCTTGCTTGATGCTGAGGTTTATGAATGGTTGACATCCGACCCGTACCTTGCCAAAGTGGATTTCATCAATAACCTTCGCAAACATTCAAGTGGCTGCGCAGTATTTCAAAAGACTTGGAAGAAAAGCGACGGCACTTTTAAAACCGAAACGCTTTATCTCCACAAAGTCATTGCTGAAAAATTTTTGATATCCACAAAGACGAAGACTGAAAACCTCGTTGGTGCCAAAAACAACAACAAATTAGATTGTCGGCTTGAGAACATACTTTACCGCTCTAGGGCTGTAGCCAGTCGCAAGCGAAAAACTAGTAGCAAAACTGGTTATACTGGGGTTTATCAAGAAAATCACCGCTACCGTGCCGTAATTTCTTTGAACGGCAAATCCATGCATATCGGCATGTTTGACAAACCGGAAGAAGCAGCTTTGGCGTACAATCGCAAGTCCAAGGAATTTTACGGAGACACTGGGAAACTTAATATTATCAGGCGAACAAAGGGAGACGGGACATTTGAAGATGATACGACCTGATACTTTTTTCAACCCTCAAAAAATAGCCTTACTACCATCACTACTGTATCATTGTTGAGGCACAGTGAACCCAATCACATGCAAATTCATAAATGCACCATGTAAGGGGTGATTTTTTTTGTACGAAAACACCATTACGTGCTTGTCAACGTAAAAATTCAGTCGCTTTTTGGTTCATTTCTCAATTAAATACTTGAATTTCGACCTTCCTGCTTTTCTTTGCACCCGCAACACCGCCACATTTTGCAAACTAATATCATCAAATGGGTTGGTTCAAAAGATTAAAAGATGGCATTCAAACTGCCACCAAATACAAAAAAGAGACACCAGATGGACTTTGGTACAAGTGCAAACTCTGCAATGAGATGAGCACTATGAAGGAAGTGCGTACCAATTTTTACAAATGCCCAAAATGTGACTACCATATCCGAATAGGCTCTCACGACTATTTTGATATTATTTTTGAAGAAAAGTACGAGGTAATGTTCGATGACCTCATTTCAAGTGACCATCTAAATTTTGTTGACTTAAAACCCTATACCAAACGTCTTCAAGATGAGCATTTGAAAACTGGCCTGACCGATGCCATCGCTGTTGCCGCTGGACAAGTTGATGGGAGAAACCTGGTCGTAGCGGCTATGGACTTCACTTTCATTGGCGGCTCTATGGGGTCAGTTGTTGGCGAAAAAATAGCACGAGCCATCAACAAAAGTATTGAACTGCACTGCCCTTTTTTAATCATCTCAAAATCTGGTGGCGCTAGAATGATGGAGTCTGCATTTTCCTTGATGCAGATGGGTAAAACATCCGCTAAACTTACCCAACTATCGAAAGCTGGACTACCTTATTTTTCATTAATGACTGACCCAACAACGGGTGGCGTAACGGCTTCATTTGCCATGCTAGGTGACATGAACTTTGCAGAACCCAATGCCCTCATCGGCTTTGCAGGCCCGAGGGTTATAAAGGAGACAATAAAAAGAGACTTACCCGATGGGTTCCAAACCTCCGAGTTTCTTATGGACCATGGGTTTTTGGATTTTATCATAAACAGGAAAGACCTTCGACAAAGACTTTCCGTCTTACTTGCACTGTTTGAGAGCAAAGGCAAAAAGCCAATTGCAAAGCAAAAAAAGACTGCCTAACTGCTCCTAAATATCCCTCATTTTTCCTTTTAAAATCATCCTTAAAAAGGTTGCTAGCCGCCGCATTTTTACTACTTTTGCACCGCTTTTGAATCGAACTAATTGAAACACCAAATCCAGTAAGATTTTGATGAATACAGGACAAAGAATTATCCCTATCAATATTGAGGATGAAATGAAAACCGCGTACATTGACTATTCAATGTCGGTAATCGTTTCACGTGCACTTCCAGATGTGAGAGATGGGTTGAAGCCGGTGCACCGGAGAGTTTTGTATGGGATGAACGAGCTTGGCCTATCCTACAACAAAGCACACAAAAAATCCGCACGTATTGTGGGTGAGGTATTAGGTAAATACCACCCGCACGGTGACTCTTCCGTGTATGACACCATGGTGCGGATGGCGCAAGATTGGTCACTTAGGTACCCACTGGTGGACGGTCAAGGAAACTTCGGCTCGATGGACGGTGATAGCCCTGCTGCAATGCGTTACACCGAAGCCAGGATGCGCAGAATTACGGATGAGATACTTGCAGACATCGAGAAGGAAACCGTTGATTTTGCGTTGAACTTTGACGACACCTTGGAGGAGCCAACGGTCATGCCCACCCGTATTCCCAATCTTTTGATAAACGGGGCATCGGGTATCGCAGTTGGTATGGCCACCAACATGATGCCGCACAACCTCAGCGAGGTGGTGGATGGCGTTATGGCCACCATCGACAATCCAGAAATTACCATTGATGAACTTTGCAACTTTATCAAGGCGCCAGACTTCCCAACAGGTGGCATTATTCATGGGTATTCTGGGGTAAAGGAGGCGTTTGAAACAGGCCGTGGCAGGGTTGTGCTCCGTGGCCGTGCCAATATTGAAACTTCAGCAACTGGCAAAGAAACCATCATCATCACCGAGATTCCCTACCAAGTGAACAAAGCGATGCTGGTAGCAAAAATCGCAGAACTGGCCAATGAGAAAAGGGTGGAAGGCATCAGTGACGTTCGGGATGAGAGCGACCGTACCGGGCTTCGAATTGTGGTGGAGGTAAAGCGGGATGCAATGGCGAGCATCGTGCTTAATTTCTTGTACAAACTCACACCACTTCAGAATTCTTATGGTGTAAACAATGTGGCCCTGGTTCATGGCCGCCCCATGACCTTGAACCTCAAGGACATGATTGAGGAATTCATAACCTTCCGATTGGAGGTGATTGTCCGCCGAACCAAATACGACCTTCGAAAAGCAGAAGAGAAGGCCCACATCTTGGAGGGCTTACTCATCGCCCTCGACCATTTGGATGAGGTTATTGCATTGATTCGCAAATCAGCCACCGTGGACGATGCAAGGGAAGGCCTGATGTCCACTTTCAACCTTTCAGAAATTCAGGCAAAGGCAATTCTTGAAATGCGCCTTTCCAGGCTCACTGGACTTGAGCGGGACAAAGTGCGTAAGGAATACGAAGAGATTTTGGAAATGATTGCGAAGTACAAAGCAATCCTTGCCGACGAAGGTATCCGCCGACAAATTATCAAAGACGAATTGACGGAAATCAGAGAACGCTTTGGCGATGAACGCCGTACCGAAATTTCTTATGAGGAAGGCGAAATCAATATGGAGGATTTTATCGCCGATGAAAATGTAGCAATTACCATTTCACATGCCGGGTACATCAAACGTACCGCAGTGTCGGAATATCGCACCCAAAGCCGAGGCGGAAGAGGAGCAAGGGGCAGTAAGACAAAGGATGAAGATTTCATTGAACACATGTTCGTTGCCAGCAATCACAACTACCTGATGTTCTTTACGGAAATGGGCAAATGTTACTGGATGCGGGTGTTTGAAATACCAGAAGGCACTAAAAATTCAGGTGGCCGTTTCATACAAAACGTACTTTCCATTTCATCAGCCGACAAGGTCAAAGCCTACATCATTGTCCAAAACTTGAACGACAAAGAATTCTTGGACAACAACTACATTCTCTTCTGTACCAAACAAGGGCAGGTCAAGAAAACTTCGCTTGAAGCCTACTCTCGCCCTCGTGAGGGTGGCATTATCGCCATCAGCATAAATGAAGGTGACCAGCTGCTTGAAGCGAGACTGACAAATGGCAACAATGAAGTTTTCATTGCTTCAAAGGCTGGGAATGCTATCCACTTCATGGAGAAAAACGCTCGCCCAATGGGTAGGAATACCGCTGGGGTAAAAGGACTCAAGTTAGAAGATGAAAACGATGTTGTAGTTGGTATGGCCATTGTTGAGCCAAACGACCTCACCCATACAATTCTTACAATTTCAGAGAAGGGCACAGGTAAACGTACGGTGGCTGGTGACTACCGCCTGACAAACCGTGGCGGCAAGGGTGTAAAAACCATGGAAGTTACTGAAAAAACAGGTAATGTTATTGCCATTAAATCAGTGGCAGAGGACGAAGACCTGATGATCACCACCAAATTGGGAATTGTCATTCGGATGCCAGTAAACGAAATCAGGGTAATGGGTCGGGCTACACAAGGTGTACGAGTTATCCGGGTGGATGGTGATGACCAAATTGCTGACGTAACCGTAGTTCCACATGAAGAAGAAATTGAGGAAGAAGGCTTGGAAGCGCCAGTTGAAGGAACAACTGAATCACCAACGAATGACACGCCAACGAATGAAGAAGGTGATAATTGAGTCTATAAAGTAGATTTAGTTTTGACTTTTATTGGAATCTTAACAATTCAATTCATGCCATTTAGTGCATTTTCTCGTCAATAATGTGATTCAAACAATTCCATGCTTGAAAACATTTGAATCGAGAACATTAAATTAAATTCACATCAACATGAAAAAAGTTGTATTCGGCCTATTGGCCATGTTTCTTGTCACAAATATTATCAACGCTCAGGATGACCCTGAGAAGGCATTGAGCAAAGCAGGCAAGGCTTTAGCAGCTTATGCCCAAAATCTCGACCCTACTAATAATGAGGGCAAATTGAAGGAAGCAATTCAATTAATTGACTTTGCCTCTTCAGCGGATGTCAACAAGGATAAAGTGCGGACATGGCAGACCAAAGGTGAAATTTATAACGCCTTGGCTGACAGGGACTTAATCAATATGCTTAAGAACCCAGACTTTGTTCCACAATACCCAGATGCGCCCGTTGTTGCTGCTGAGTCATTCATGAGTGCCCTTGATGTCGCTTCCAAAAAATACGAAACCAAGGATGCGCTCAAAGGGCTGAACGAAGCAGCTGGCAAGCTGAACGACATTGGTAATAGCCAAATAAAGCGAGATGATTATGCGGGTGCATACATATCGCTTGAGACCGTCATGAAAGTAAACGACGCAGTCAAGAAAAATGGCGGTGAGCCTGTAATTGCTGATGCTGATATGGCCAATCACAAATACGTAGTCGCCTATTGCGCATCGGAAGCTGGAAACAAAGATTCAGCTGGTAAATTGTACAAAGAACTCTATGAGGCTGATACAGTGCAACCAGCTGTTTATGCCAAGTATTTTGACTTTTTGTACCAAGGTGGAAACACTGATGAGGCTTGGATCGTATTTGACAAGGGGCAAACTAAGTTCCCAGCCAACACTGAAATTCTTTTCGTAGGCATCAATGCCAAAATAGTCGAAAAGGACTACGACGCACTCAAGCAGATGCTCAATAAGGCGATAGATGCTGAGCCAAATAATTCTTCCATCTATTCGGCGCTTGGCAATGTTTATATGAACCTTTTCAATGAAGAATACGCCAAAGACAATAACTCTGCCGCTGCTCAAGACTATTTTGATGAATCAATAAAATACTACAACAAGGCGATTAGTATTGATTCAAGTCAGTTTATTGCGATTTATAGCATTGGTTCACTTTACTTCAACAAAGCAGTGGAACTCATCAAAATTGCAACCGCACAACCAATGGACAAAGAAGGCCAGAAAAAGTATAAGATGCTAACTGACGAGTCCAAAGAGTTGATGGCAACTGCCCTACCGTACTTCCAAAAAACGGAAGGCATGCAGCCAAATGACATCAACACATTAATTGCCCTCTCGGAAATTTATGCCAGACAAAGCGAATTGGAAATTTCACAAGAATTCAAGAACCGATTGGAGAAAGTGAGGAATGGTGAAGAAATTGGTGCTTCTTATTTCAAAAAATAACAAGTTTCGAAAGCAATAATTTAGGGTAGCAATGTACATTCATTGCTGCCCTAATTTTTTGCCAAAAACCTGAAATCCCAACAGTATGGCTAGGCCCTACGCGTTTTTGGTTGATATTTTATTGGAATTTGTAAACAAATAAGTTTCAAAGCCTATATTTGCAAAAGCTGGCAACACCCACCAACAAGAATTGCCGTACTTAAATTGGCTTTTTCACCACCACTTTTTTCCACCCAACATTAGAATCTGCAATTGAACTGGAAAATCTTAGATTCAATTCGGTACGGTTATTGCGCCTGACTACTAAGCTGTTACGCTTGATAATCAGATAAATGTTTTCGAGAAACTACACAGGGAGGCAAAATACCATTACTCGTTTTATCTTCGGGAAAGATGAAAGTGCTGGCTGCTGTTTAGTATTGCCGGTAGTTCCCGTAGCATTCAAACAGCTATGTCTAAAAAGTACCCTCATTTTAAGCAATTGCATTCCCGAGATTGTGGAATCGTCTGTCTAAGGATGATTGCCCAGTTTTATGGCAAGTTCTACAACACAGAACAACTGCGCTCCCTAGCTCACCAAAAAGCAGAAGGTGTTAGTCTGCTGAACATCAGCGAAGCTTCAGAACAAATCGGCATGCACACAGTTGGTGCAAAATTGTCTTACCGTCGCCTCATTGAGGACATTCCGTTACCCGGCATCGCTCACTGGAAAGAAAATCACTTCGTCGTCGTTTACGAGGCAAACGAAAACCAAGTAACCGTAGGCGACCCAGATGCTGACCAACTCATTACCATTTCAACACAAGAATTTCTTAACGGATGGATAGGCAACTCCAGTGGTTATGACCAAGAAGGCATTATTTTGCTAATGGAGCCAACTGCCATTTTTTTTACAGGAGAAAACAAACCCAGCGACCGAAACAAGTCTTTTTTCCTGTGGGAAAATCTCAAAAGTTATAAAAAACTGCTGGTTTTCCTCGCTGTGGCTATTGTTGTGGGCGCACTGCTGGCTGTCACCTTTCCCTTTATTATCCAGCTCATAGTGGACGAAAGCATTGAACAGGAAAACGCCGACCTGTTGCCCAAGGTTCTACTCGCTTGGATTGTGCTTTTCATCAGCCAAATAGGGCTAGATTTTCTAAGAAGGTTCTTACTGTTCCATATTGGCGCAAAGCTGAACATCAAGCTTTTGACTGATTTTATCGTCCGATTGCTGCAATTGCCTGTCACATTTTTTCAGTCCAGAATGACAGATGACGTAATGCAAACGCTTTACGACAACCCAAGGGTCCACCGATTTTTCACAAAAGATGCAGTTTCGGTCATTTATGCTTCATTTATCATCCTGTTGTTTTTGTTGGTTTTGTTGGCGTTCAACTCCAAAATATTTCTGACCGTGGCCATTTTCGCAGCAGTCCAGGTGCTTTTTGTTCGGTTTTTTATCAAAAAAAGAAAAGCGCTGAATTATAACCGACACAAATTTGGAGCGGAACGATACAGCCGACTCACCGACTTGATTCGGGGCATACGGGATATCAAGTTGGCAAATGCCGAGCAAACACAACGCTGGGCATGGGAGCGTTCGGAAGCGCAGCTCTTCAAAGTTGGGCGGTCGTATTCACTTTCGGACGAACTTTCAGTTCAAGTGCCATTCTCATTGGGTGAGCTTCGCAATATCTTGGTCATTTACTTTGCTGCTGTAGCAGTGATTGAAGGGAGCATGACAATCGGAGTTATGGTAGCGACTTTGTTCATCCTCACACAATTGAACGGCCCTATCCGACAATTGATTGAGTTCTTCCTCAGTTGGCAAGAAGCCAAACTTGGGTTGGAGCGCATGAACGAAGTATTTCATTATGACAAAGAAATGAAAGGGGAGAAAATCGACATTTTACCCCAGGAAGGCATTCTAGAAGGCGAAAATCTATCGTTCCAGTATGAAGGAGAACATTCACCTTGGGTCATCAGTAACCTCAATTTCCACATTCCCAAAGGCAAGACAA
The DNA here is from genome assembly GCA_021739645.1 of Saprospiraceae bacterium. Taxonomy (GTDB): domain Bacteria; phylum Bacteroidota; class Bacteroidia; order Chitinophagales; family Saprospiraceae; genus UBA6168. Next base: position 39,889 of record JAIPBL010000017.1, read on the forward strand.
CAGCAGTGGTAGGCCCGAACGGCAGTGGTAAATCTACATTCCTAAATCTATTGACCACTTTTTTACAGCCGCAAGAAGGTATCTTAAAATTTGGCCAGATTCGCCTTTCGGATTTTCAATCTGCCACCTGGCTGGGTCACTGTGGCGTCGTTTCGCAAGACGGTCACCTATTTTATGACACCATCGCCCGAAACATCGTGCTCGGTGAGGAGTCCATTGACAGCAAGCGCATGATAGAAGCTGCCAAAATTGCCAATATTTTGCCCTTCCTCGAAAGACTGCAAAATGGGTTTTACACCATGGTGGGTGAAGGTGGCATAGGTTTGAGCAAGGCTCAACGACAGGGAATCCTGATTGCAAGGGCCATTTACAAACAGCCCGAAATTCTCCTGCTGGATGAAGCAACCAACGACCTGGATGCACAAAACGAGACGGTGGTACTGAATCGAATTGAAGAGGCATTTAAAGGCAGAACCGTGGTTATCTTCACCAGTCGAATCAATTTGCCGATTCGAATTGACAACGTGATTCCGTTGGCAACACCAAAAGTCAAGGCTGAAACTCGTTCGCATCTGGCCAATTCAAAAGGGGGGAATGGCAATGTTGTCCCAGATAATTTCGAGGAAGTTCTCCACGACAATTAAGCAAGCCTTTGGTAGCTTACCGAAATTCAAAAAACAACATGCAGCAGGATAATATCGAATATTTGAGCGGGGAAGTAAAGGAAATACTGTCCTCACCTCCGTCCTGGGTAGCGACTTGGGGCATTGGCCTTTTGGTTGGAATAGTGGTGGTGATTACTGCTGTTGGCGGTCTTTTTCGTTACCCAGAAATTGTGACTGGCGATGTGAACATCACCACGGAAACCCCGCCAGTAACGGTTGTTTCTCAAAAAACGGAATACATCTCGGAGTTAAAAACTAGGGAAAATTCGGCAGTTAGCACAGGTGATATACTCCTAACATTCCCTTCAGATGCCGTGTTAAAAGATGTTTTGGAGCTTGAAAAAGACCTTGAAACCATTGGCCAACTCGACCTGGAAAAACTTCAAAATTACAGCCCAAACCGCAACCTGAACATTGGAGAGCTTTTCCAGGCCTATTCCAGTTTTGTCACGGCTTTCGAATTGGTGCCGCTGACGGAGTCAGGCAATATTGACTACGCAACCGTTGTGGCTGTGGACAATACAAATGCCCAGTTGCAGCGGCAGTTGAAATCGCTGGAAGCATCGCTTCCAACCCTCAGACAGGAAGAGCAAGCCTTAAATACCGAACTCATAAATGCCGCTGACCAGTACGGGAAAACCACTGACACTTCTTACACATTGGTACTTTTCAAAATAAACTCAGAACTGAAGAACAAGCAATCGGAAATTAAAAAATTGGCGGTGAAAATTGAGGAGTTGAAAGGTGAAATCTCAAAGTCCAATGTTCGAAAACTTCAAGCACAGACCCAAGCCGAGACTGGTGCAGGTGATGCCATTTATAAGCTAAACCAAAAGCTGGACGAGCTGAAAAAGTCAGTAAAAACTTGGAAGGACAACTTTCTGGTAGTGGCTCCCGCTGATGGAATCGTCCAATTTTATTCGGACTTAAAGGCAGGGCAACTAGTGAATACAGGCGACGTACTTTTTACAATAATGCCAAAAGATGCCGGTGAAAACTATGTAGGCAAGGTGAAATTACCCGTGGATAAAAGCAGCAAAGTCAAGCCCGGGCAACCCGTGAACATCAAATTTGGTCGGTATCCATTCCGGGAATATGGCACGGTAAAGTCGAAGGTGAGCAAGGTCTATCCAGTTGCAAAGGACGACGCTTTTTATGCCGATATTCTCATTGAAAATGGCCTGGTAACTACTTTAAACCGCAAGCTCGATTTTTACCAACAAATGAGTGGCAAGGCCGAAATTGTCACAGATGACCGAACGTTCATCAGCAAACTTTTCGAAAAATTCACCGCCATGTTTTAAATTTTCCACATCACAAATCACTGTTTTTCAAACGCTTATAACTAAAAAATAGAAATAGGCTCGTGTAAATGACGGTGGCAATTCCCGCTTCCCATGGCGTGAGCAGGATTCTGAATCCATGTTGTTTCAAGAGGCTGTCCGCAAAATCCGCAACTGGCAGCGGAGCAAGGTCTTCCATGGCATTCAACGGATAAAAATTCATGGAAATATTCTTGAAAAAATAGAGGTGAACCACCCAGCGCAAGATGGTTTCAATCACCATTGAATAAGCCAAATACAAGAAAAGTGCAATCCCCGTCCGTTTTACCAGCAAGCCAATTAAAAGTCCGAAACTCATGTAGCCCATGGTCATCAACCAAAACCTTGGCACCATGTCCACATTCTTAAAAACGGTCGAAAAATAAAGCGTATCGTCAACGTGGAGCAGGCCGATAACCACGGCACAGAAGCCGTAATACAATGTTGCGGCGCTCGCCGCAACGACCATAAACACCAGTTTGCTTTTGAAAAACTCTTCCCGCTGAAGGCCGGTGATTACATTCTGCCGCAGGGTTCGGTTCGAGTATTCGTTTGTAACCATCAGCACCGCCAGGAAGCCTAGCACGAAGAATGACATCCAATTGCCGATGTACCCGAGCCAAGCCCAAACAGTGGGAAATTGAAAGAAATCCACTTTAGGATTAAACGGCGCCCCATTTCCCACATCCATTTTTTTACCTACAAAAAGCGCCGAAGGCAATAGCACCAAATAGGCTATCGCCAGTATTTTGAAGAGGATATAGTCTTTCTGTTTAAGCCATTCCAGCTTGAGGAGGTGAAACATAATCTAAGTTGATTTGACGTTTTTGATTTGGTTTGAAATTGGCATTAGATCCCAGATGTGATTTCCAAGAATTCCGATTCAAGGCTTTTGGGTTTCATGACCAAATGGCTGACAATCAAGCCTTTGTCGAATGCCAACTTGTTAAGTTCCGTGACACTCAACGCCTGGTCCACTTGAAGTTGAAGCAATTTTCCTTTCTCCGAAATACTGTTCACACCCGGAAAATTTGCCAGCACTTCCCTCAGCCTAACCAAGTCCTCGGCACCGATGTCCACTTGGCGGTCGTTGCTGAGGATGGCACCGACCTCACCACTTGCCAGTAAGTTGCCTCGCTTGATGATCGCCACATGGCTGCACACTTTTTCGACTTCATCCAGAATATGACTGGCCATGATAATGGTCTTGCCCTCCCCCGCTATGCGATGAATGATTTCTCGAACCTCTGCGATGCCCTGCGGGTCGAGTCCGTTGGTGGGTTCGTCAAAAATCAGCACCTCCGGGTCGCCGATAAGGGCAGCGGCAATGGCAAGCCGCTGTTTCATTCCGAATGAAAATGTGCTGAAAGCGGAATCACGGCGGGCGGCTAGGTTGACAAGTTCAAGGATGGTGTCAATTTTAGGGGATGCTATACGCTTGATATGCGCCGTTATTTCAAGGTTTTTTACCGGTGAGAGGTAAGGGTAAAAATTAGGAGTTTCCAATAATGAGCCGATGTGCATCCGTTCCTGGTCGCCATATTTACCGTCAAACCAGGTGAAAGTGCCGCCGTTTGGTCGGATGATACCCAGCACTGATCCCAGCGTGGTGGTCTTTCCGCTCCCGTTTGGGCCAAGAATCCCATAAACTTCTCCTGCCCCAATTTGGAGGCTCAAGTTGCTCACAGCGGTGATAGCCCCGTATCGTTTGGTCAATCCGTTAATTTGCAAAACTGCCATGTGAAAGGTGTTTATTTTGAATTGGCTAAAGGTAAGTCGAAGTGAACGGTAAGCCAATTCTTTCTTCGACGAAAAACCCGATGTTGCAGCCCGAAAGCCTTGATTTTGGTGTGCAACTAATTTTCTACCTTTGGCGGATGCTAAAAAAGCTACCATGTTTGACAAAATAAAACACACAATCAGTACCGCAGGAGAAGCCATAAAAGAACAGGCTACCTCCATCGGTGAAGCAGCCAAGGAAAAGGGCTTTCAAATCATTGATGGCTGGATTTCTAACCTGCCAAAACTTGAGGCTTACGGGTTCAAGACGACCTATTTTTCCATGGCGGTTTCCATCAACCCAACGTTGGAAGTCGAAATGCAAAGCGGTTTTGAAGCATTCCCACTTGGACGGGTAGAGGCCATTCTTGCAGAAAACAAAGGTAGCAACCCTATCAACCTGGTATTCACTACCATCAAAACCACCTTGTTATTACATGAAAAAGCGAGGATTGAGGCCACTAATCCAATGACCGTGCGCATCATAGTCCGTATTTCACCCGAAGTACGGGTCTCACTGGGCAGTCCATTGATTGCTTAGTTTCAGCAAACTATTCTACCACTGAATTTTACCCGGCAAACTTTTTATCAAAATTTATGAAAATCGTAAAATTCCTGCTATCCCTGAGTGCACTTATTGGTGCGATTTACTTTCTCAACAATCCCATCTTGTTGAAAGAACCACTTTCGGATGACCCGACCAAATTCAAGGAAGTAACCGTGCCACCGCTTGGGTCGTTTTTTAGTCCGTTTTCCGGCTTTTGGCAAAACGCTGAGTCAGCAGGCGATTTGGTGTCTGTCAAAATTGAAGTGCCCGATATGAAGGGGAAGGTTAAAATCGTCTTCGATGAGCGCCTTGTGCCACATATTTTCGCTGAAAACATGCAGGACGCCGTTTTCGCTCAGGGCTATGTGGTGGCCAAGATGCGCCTGTTTCAAATGGATTTGATTAGCAGAGCCGCTGGTGGCCGCCTCGCTGAAATCATTGGTGAACCTGGCTTAGAGAATGATTTGCTCAAGCGGCGTCAAGGTATGGCCCATGGCGCCGAACTAGCAGTGGCAAGCTGGAAACAGGACCCTGAGGCGCTAGCATTAATGGATGCCTACAATGCCGGCGTGAACAAATACATTTCCGAATTGCAACCGAAAGACTTCCCTATCGAGTACAAACTGATGGGATTCAAACCAGAGCCTTGGAATCTTTTCAAATCGGCCCTGGTGAAGAAGTACATGGACCAAACTTTGTGCTTCGGCGAGGATGACCTTGAAGCATCCAATGCCCTGAAAATACTGGGCAATGACTTGTTCCAAAAGCTATACCCGGAGGTTGACCCAAAAGAATCACCTGTCATTCCGGCGGGAACTCCCTGGAATTTCACACCTGCCAAACCCAATGTTAAACCCGCTATCCAAGAGGCAATTGGCCTGATTCACCACAAGGTTTACGAAAAGGAACGTGGCGTTTTGGGCAGCAATAACTGGGCTGTTTCAGGTAGTAAAACGCTGTCCGGTAAACCCATACTCGCCAACGACCCGCATTTGAAGCTCACCCTGCCTTCGATTTGGTTTGAAATACAAATCATCACCCCAGATGTTAACTTTTACGGTGTATCAGTACCGGGTATCCCAGGGGTTCTGATAGGATTCAATGAAGACATTGCTTGGGGTGAAACCAACGTTGGGCAAGATGTGAACGATTGGTACCAAATCACCTGGACAGACAAGGCCAAGACTTCTTACCAATACGACGGTGGCGTAAAAGCTGCAAAAATTGTCATGGATTCGTTTCGGGTAAAAGGCCGAGACACGCTCGTTTACGATACCGTGCGATGGACGGAATGGGGGCCAGTCGTTTACGAGTCAAACAATGAGGCATGGCATGACTTAGCCATGCACTGGATGGGCCACCAACCACCCAACCCGAAGGAATTATTGACTTTTTTTGGACTTGGCAAGAGCAAAAATTATGACGACTATCGGCAAGCACTCGTAAACTATGACTACCCGGCTCAAAACTTTGTGTTTGCTTCAAAAAATGGAGACATAGGCATTACGGCAAATGGCCTTCTCCCAGTCAAAAACAAGGAGCAGGGCCGTTTCCTGCAAGATGGCTCCAATTCCAACAACAATTGGTCTGGCTATATCCCAAAAGACCAAGTACCAGCTACCAAAAATCCGAAACGGGGTTTTGTGGCATCTGCCAACCAAAAATCTACCGACGAAACCTACCCGTACTATTACAACAGCCCCTACTTCGACTATTATCGGGGCCGATATTTGAATAAGCGCCTTGCTGAAATGGACAGCATCACAGCGGAGGACATGATGAAATTGCAAAACGAAAATTACAGCATTCATGCCGCTGAGGGAATGGCTGCCCTGCTCAAACAACTAGATTCGACCCAACTGGACAATATCCAGAAAGCGGTTTTGGCCAAAATGCGCAACTGGGATTTTAGGTTTGACAAAGACAAAGTGGAACCAGTCGTTTTTCTGACTTGGTGGGAAAAATTTTACGAAATGTCGTTTGACGAGGTGTTCATTTGGAAAGACTCTCTGCCAATGCTGATGCCGGAAAAATGGAGGGTCATTGACCTTGCTACCAACAGCCCGAACGACTTGATTTTTGACGATAAGAAAACGCCAGAAAGAGAAACTGCTAAAAATATGGCGACGGCCTCCTTCAAGGCTGCAACCAAAGCCCTTGCCGATGACCTGCTCAAACCAGATTTCAACTGGTCATCTTACAAAAAGACCTCAATCATGCATTTGGCTCGTATTCCAGCTTTTTCAAAAATGGATTTACCGGTTGGTGGATACGGTCAGGCACTGAATGCAATTTCAGGGACCAATGGCCCTTCTTGGCGAATGGTGGTCGAACTCGGAGAGGAAGTGAAGGCGTGGGGTGTTTTTCCCGGCGGACAATCGGGAAATCCTGGCAGCCCGTTTTACACCACGGGTCTCGACAAATGGATGGCTGGCGAGTACAATGAACTGTTTTTTATGAAAAATGCAGCGGACAACCGTCAAAAACAGTTTTTCACCATCGAAATAAACTAAGTCAAAATGAAAAAATTCGGTCTTCAATTGCTCATCATACTGGTACTTGGCGCTATAGCCCAGCACTTTCTCCCATTCTGGTCCATAACCGTAGTGGCTGCTTTGGTTGGGTTCTTCTTCAAGTATGAGAACAGCGCCGCTAGTTTTGCTGCTGGTACAGCTGCGGTTACCTTGCTTTGGAGTAGTTACGCAGGTTTTCTCAACACAGCAAATGCCGGGCAGTTGGCCGGGCAAATTGGTCAAGTATTTAAAATTGGCCAAGGTTATCTAATTCCCATTACGGGTTTGATTGGTGGGCTGTTGGGTGGTTTGGGAGCGCAGACTGGCACGCTGGCCAGAAAGTTATTCGAGAAGGAAGCTGATGTTGTAGCTTAACGGCCTTTCAGTTTCTTGAATCCATACGGACAGTTCCGACATCCATTTTCACAGCAGTAACCTCTTTTTTTAAGGTATTGTGCCGTGAAAACATAGAAGCCGTTTTCAATGGTAAAATCCAAACCCTCAACCAGTATTTGTGGTTTTGAGGTTTCCTTGGAAGAAGATTTCATAAGCGGTGCAAATTAAAAAACCTGTTGAAAATTGTCTCAACAGGTTTTTTAATTTCTTGAAAATCAAGAACTTAGATAAAATTAAGCTTTCTCAAGAACGAATGATGGGTATTGTCGTTTAGCAAATTCGAACAGTCCAAACAGCACACCCGTGTAGAGCAAATCACTTGCCAGCGTATTCCAATAAAATGGAATCGCTGCCACATAACACGTAACTAGTCCGCCAATATTTTTTGGATACAAGATAGTATTCAACCAAACATAAAAATTGGTGACGACGAAAAATATCAGCGAGGAAGAAACAGCGCCGATTGCCAGACGAGGCACAGTGATTTTTTTCAACAGTGAAGACCCCATCAGCACTATCAGCAAGAAAGCAAAGTAAACTTCAGGGTTAGCAAACCAAGAAAACCCGTCGAAATATTGAGCATAGAATAGGTTGTTTATCAACAGATTACTCACCCAGAGCGCAACAAGTGGCAGCAGATAAGCAAAGTATTTCTTACTGAAATAAGCGGCACTAAACAGTGCAATACCACCAAGTGGAGAAAAATTAAACAAGCTGGAGGTCAAAGTATGCGGAATCAAACGACTCATCGCTACGACCAATACAATGATAGCTACAATACCCCAACGTGTGTTTACCTTATTATTCATGTTAATGGTTGATTTTTAAAACGGCCACAAAAATAGCGTTTTTCTTGGAAGTTGGATGGCTAATACTACCCAAGGTTTTAAACAATAAGACCCTCGTCGGAGAGACGAGGGTCTTTAACCCAAACAAATAAACACAAAAACTACTTTTAAAGATGTGCCAAATTTAAGCTGATTTTTTTGACACAACAAAATTCTTATGGTATTTTAATCAAATATTTTTCAAAGACTAGGCTCCTACAGAGCTTTTCTTTAGAGGCGCGTAAATTTAGCAATATTTTCTTCAAACAAGATCTGAATCACGATAACTTTTTGCTGTTTCTTTCAGTTCCAGATGGTCATCAATTTGACGAGTCGGTTTTTTTCTTTTTTCCAGTTGATCAAGCTCTTTTCGATATTCTCTGTCTTCCCATTCTGAACTCAATACACCGCTTCCTGGGACACCAAACACCCGCAGATAATGAAACAATAGGCCAATTCCCCAAAAAAAAGTAACCTGAAGCGGCTCCAAAGGATGTCCCTGGAACAATCCAGTAAAAAAGAAAAAACCATTGAACACTGCGAAGAAAAAGAGGTGCTTATAAAATTTGGATTTCCTTCTTACCCGTCGTTGGGCTTCATCGTAGATATCGGGTTGTTTGTACATTTTATGATTGATTATAGGTTAAACAAAATCTGATTCATCATAATTATCACGTAACTCCTTTAGTTCCAAGCCCTTATCTTTTGGCGTTGATGGATGCTTGGCCGACTTTGGTGACGGCATTTGTTGACGAAATTGTCTTAGTTCCCTTTCCAACTCCTTTTCTTCCCATTCCTTACTCAAGATGTCAAAACCCGGTATCCCGAAAACCTCAACATAATGGAAGGCTAATCCAACTCCCCAACCTAACAATGGGTAAACAAACCAGAGCGTTCCCGGGGAAGTCAATAAGTTAAGGACCAGTAAAAAAAGGTTTACGATGGCATAGGACATTAAATGCTGGTAAAATGATTTTTTCGCTTTTACCCGCTTTTTTGCCCTCAAAAATTCTTCTTCCGTGTGCATAATATTGGTGAAACTTATTAAAGATACTATTAGGATAAACCAATTGAAAATCAACAAGTTGCAAAAATCCTATGAATTTTCCGGTATTTGTACTCAAGCTACTTTCTGAAATGTGCTTGTTAAACAACCAAAATTACACCGCAATTTATTTTCAATTTATTCGGCTAAATATGCTGGAAGCATTTCAGTAGAGTATTGTTCAATTGACCAGTTGTGGGAAATATTGGACAAAAATCATTGATTTTTTGATTTTATGCAGCAAAATAATCAAATCAGCCCCACAACTCCCACCTAAAAGCCCAACTTTGCGGCAAAAAATTAAATATAAAATGAGTCAAAAGAATACAAATACTCCCCAACTACCCGGCGATGCCTCACTCCCCTCTTCCAAATCTGAAATTGCTCGACTTTACAAAAAACTCGGTGAGACCCAAAAATATGCCGTGGAAGATTTCTTCCGGTTGCCTAAAAAATCACGTTATCAGCTTTCGCCGGACGGCAACTACTTCGCTTATCTGGGCCCATTCAAACGCCGGCTGAACATCTTTGTGCAAAAAACAAACGGCAAGCGTGCCCGCCGAGTAACGGAAGTCACTGACCGAGACATTGCTTGGTTTTTCTGGAAAGACAACAGGATAGTATTTGGAAAAGACGAGGCAGGTGATGAAAATTTTCATATTTATTCTGTAAGTGCCGACGGTAATAATCTAACTGACCTGACGCCGTTCGCTGGGGTTAGGATTGACCTAATTGACGACCTCGAAGACATCGAAAATGAGATTATCATTTCGATGAACAAGAACAACCCACAGCTTTTTGAGCCATACCGCTTGAACATCACAACAGGGGAAATCCATCAACTGGCCGAGAACCCCAACCCGATAGAGCCCCTCGACGGTTGGATGACCGACCACGACGGGAAACTGCGCATTGCCAACAAAATCTCTGGCGGCACCAACGCTACCCTACTCTACCGACCAACCGAGGACGAACCTTTCCGGCCCGTACTGACTACCGACTTCCGGGAAAGCATTTCGCCCCTGTTTTTTGATTTCGAAAATGAACACCAAGTTTATGTTGCTTCCAATCTGGGACGTGACCGCAGCGTCATCACCAAGCTTGACTTGCTGACGGGTAAGGAGGTCGGTGAACCACTTTTTACCCATGAGGAAGTGGACGTAACCCAACTCGGCTACTCACGGAAACGTCGGGTGCTTACGAGCATCGTTTACACTACCGCCAAAAGGCAGCTGCATTTCCTCGATGATGAATCCCAACGGACCTTTCGGCGGCTAGAAAAAGAACTCGGCGACTACGAAATCTTCATCACCGGAATGAATAAGGCCGAGGATAAAATGATGGTGAGAACGTACAGCGACCGCTCACTCGGCGCCTACTATTTCTTCGACAAAACGGCAGATTCACTGACCAAAATCGTGGAGGTAAGCCCTTGGCTCGATGAAACGGACATGGCTCCAATGAAACCAATCAGCTTCCAAACCTCCGACGGCCTGGCAATTCATGGCTACCTCACATTGCCAAAGGACAAACCTGCCAAAAACCTACCCATCATCCTCAATCCTCACGGTGGTCCCTGGGTGCGTGACAATTGGGGTTTCAATCCTGAAATTCAGTTGTTGGCAAGCAGAGGCTATGGAGTCCTCCAACTCAACTACCGGGGCAGCACCGGCTATGGCCGAAAATTCTGGGAATGCAGCTTCAAGCAATGGGGCAAAAAAATGCAGGACGACCTCTCGGAAGGTGTTCAGTGGCTGGTAAAACAGGGCATTGCCAACCCAAAACGAGTGGCTATATATGGTGGCAGCTACGGGGGCTACGCCACGCTAGCCGGGGTCACTTTTACCCCAGGTTTGTACGCTTGCGCAATTGACTATGTGGGCGTTTCTAACCTGTTCACGTTTATGAACACCATCCCACCCTATTGGAAACCTTACCTCGACATGATGTACGAGATGGTGGGCAACCCAGAAAAGGACAAGGATGCCATGTACGATGCATCGCCTGTCTTTCACATTGACAAAATAAAATGCCCGCTGTTCGTGGTGCAAGGAGCCAATGACCCACGGGTGAACATTGACGAGAGCGACCAAATCGTGGCGGCGCTTCGCAAACAGGGTGTGGAGGTGCTGTACATGGTGAAGTACGACGAGGGGCACGGGTTTCACAATGAGGAAAACCGGTTCGAGATGTACAAGGCGATGCTGGGCTTTTTAGGAAAAAATTTAGGGCAAAAAGGTGAGGGGCAATAAACCCAAGGTGCTAAAAGTCATCTTTTGGGACAATTGTAGTCATACGGGTTTTCTACTGTGTAGCTTTAACTTTGACCGCTATTTTGAAGGCTACAGCTTCACCTACCTAATTAATCCATTGAAGATGAAATACTTGCCATTATTTTTCTTGTTCGTTCTCCCCAGCATTTCGGTTGCGCAGGATGCCCGCCAAATCATCCAAAAAGCAGATAAAAAAGTGCGGGGCAACACCTCCCAAGCCGAAATGAGCATCACCACCGTCCGCCCGAAATGGAAGCGGGAGATGAAGGTGCGGATGTGGTCGAAGGGCACGGAATACGCCATGGTGCTGGTTCTTTCACCCGCAAAGGACAAAGGCGTCACTTTTTTAAAAAGAAAAAAAGAAGTTTGGAACTGGTTGCCCAGCCTCGAACGGGTCATCAAACTGCCACCGTCCATGATGTCGCAGGCTTGGATGGGCACCGATTTTACCAACGATGACTTCGTCAAGGAATCGTCCATGGTGGATGATTACAGCCACAAATTGTTGGGAAGCGAAACCATTGGCGACCGGGAATGCTACAAAATTGAGATGATTCCCAAGCCAGACGCAGCAGTCGTTTGGAGCAAAATATCGGTATGGATTGACAAAAAGGACTACATGCAACTGCGCTCCGAAATGTTCGATGATGACGGCGACCTGGTCAATACCATCACCTCCAGTGAATTCAAAGTCTTTGGCGACCGGCTCTTACCCAGCCTAATGGAGATGGTGCCAGCAGACAAAGCGGGCCACAAGACCATCATGCGATATCAGTCAATTCAGTACGACAAGCCGATTGAAGACAGCTTTTTCTCCACCGAAAACATGAAGCGATTGAAATAACTGATGTTCGGAATTTGCATCAAAACCTAAATTATGCTCCTCCTCCTCGCATGGCGAAATCTTTGGCGAAACAAGAGCAGGTCGTTGATAACAATGGCCTCGGTATTTTGCGCCGTGGTCTTGGCGGTGCTGACCGCCGCCTTGCAACAAGGGGTTTGGGACAACCTGATAAAAAACGTAGTCGGTTATTACACGGGGTACCTCCAAATCCACCACGAAGGCTACTGGGATGACCAAACCCTGGAAAATGCTTTCGAACCTACCGACAGCCTTCAAACCCTCCTTCAAACTACACCTGGGATAAATACCTCCGCCGCTCGGTTGGAGTCTTTCGTACTGGCTTCTTCGGGTGAAAAAACGAGGGGCTGCATAGTGGTCGGCGTTGAACCAGCGCGAGAGGAGGGCATCATCCATCTTCGTGAAAAATTGGCAAAGGGGACTTATTTGACCCAAACCGATGACGGCGCAATGGTTGGCGAAGAGCTGGCCAAAAGGCTTTCGATCGGTGTCGGAGATACAATTGTACTGCTGGGGCAAGGCATGTACGGCTCCATGGCCGCCGGGAAATTTGCCATTCGTGGACTGCTACATTTCGGCTCACCAGAGTTGAACGAAAACATGCTTTTTTTGTCGCTCCCCAACGCTCAGACCCTGTTCGATGCTGCTGGCCTGGTCACTTCTATCGTTATTTCACCCACAGATACAAGAGCACTGGACCAACTAGCAGGCACCCTCAACAACCGAGCCGGGCCGACGCACGAGGTAATGACCTGGAAGGAAATGATGCCTGAAATGGTGCAGAGCATCGCTGCCGATTCTGCTGGAATGTACATCATTCTCGGTGTGCTGTACCTCGTGATTTCCTTCGGAATTTTCAGTACGTTGCTCATGATGGTGGCCGAGCGTCAACGGGAATTCGGGATGCTGGTCGCTGTGGGTTTAAAAAAGCGAAAATTGGCGTGGATGCTGACGATTGAGTCGCTGCTGGTCACCTTAACAGGATCGGTTATCGGCATCTTGGTAAGCATTCCGATAGCCCATTATTTAGCTAAAAACCCCATCCGTTTTTCCGGTCAAACGGCCGAGGTGTATGAACGTTTTGGGTTCGAAGCGATATTTCCTGCCTCAACTGAAACATCTATTTTTCTAACCCAAGGACTAATCGTTTTGGTCATCGGATTGGTGCTTTCTGCCTATCCGATATTTAGCGCCTTCAAGCTGGAAGCGGTGAAAGCCATGCGGAAATAATTCGTTGATTGTCAAATACTTAACTTTAGACTTATGCTATTGACCCTCGCTTGGCGAAACATTTGGCGGAACAAAGTCCGCAGCCTGGTCATCATTTGTTCGGTGGCAGTAGGGTTATGGGCGGGAGCGTTCATCGTCGCCGTGTACGACGGCATGGCCAAGGATAGAATTCGCACGGTAATTCAAGAAGAGGTTTCTCACCTTCAAATCCATCATCCCGCTTTCAAGGAAGATTTCGAACCAAAATTCGTTGCCGGTGACGTGGACAGTTTGACGGCAAAAATCGTCGCTGTGCCAGGCGTCAAATCGATAACCGCAAGGAGCATCACCCGAGGGATGATGGCCAATGCGAGCAACAGCTCAGGCGTTACTGTTATTGGAATTGAGCCAGCCTCAGAAAATAAAACCACGGGCTTGCAGGGTAGAATCATTGCGGGGGATTTTTTCCCGGAAGGAAAACGTAACCCCATCTTGGTTGGGAACAAACTTGCCGAAAAACTCAACATAAAATCCGGCAACAAGGTCGTGCTAACTTTCACCAACACTCACAACAACCTGACCTCCGGTGCATTCAAGGTCGTGGGCATTTACCAATCAATAAACTCCAAGTTGGATGGGACGAATGTGTACGTTTTGCGACAGAACCTGAACGCCCTGTTGACCACGCCGGGCAAAGCGCACGAGTGCGCTATTTTGCTGAACAACGACGATTTGGTTGATAGTGTAAAACTTCAATTGCAGGCAATTTTCCCGGACTTGAAAGTTGAAACCTGGCGGCAGGTCTCGCCGGAAAGCGACCTTATCGCCACCTATACTACCCAATCGGCCATCATCATGGTGGTCATTATCATGATTGCGTTGGCGTTCGGAATCGTAAACACGATGTTGATGGCCGTTCTGGAGCGCACCCGTGAAATCGGGATGCTGATGGCCCTTGGCCTGAAAAAAGGAAAGCTATTGACTATGATTATTTTTGAAACCTTTTTGCTCACTTTAGTTGGAGCGCCATTTGGCTTATTGGTGGCCTGGGCCACCGTAGCGCTTACCCAAGATGGAATTGACATCTCGGCTTTTGCCGACAAGGGGTTGTCGGAGTATGGTTTCAGCGCCATTTTATACCCCATACTTTCTTGGGACAGTGTTTATCAAATCATCGTCATCGTTGTTTGCGCCGCCTTGTTTTCTGCGATTTTCCCAGCAATAAAAGCCATTCGCCTGAAACCCGTCGAGGCAATTCGGCAATAAATTGAATTGTTGTTTGAAAAAATAGAACATGGAAATAGTAATTGATGCCCATAATGTAAGCAAAGTTTACAACCCCGAAACGATTCCCGTTCATGCAGTGAACAACGTACACTTGCATGTGGAACGTGGTGAATTTACGGCGCTGGTCGGGCCATCTGGCTCCGGCAAAACCACCCTGCTGAACCTGCTTGGTGGGCTGGACAGACCCAATGAAGGCAAAATCGTCATCAACGGAACGGACATCACCGACATGAAAGAAAACCAACTGATTGACTTCCGGCTGAACAATATCGGTTTCGTTTTTCAATCTTTCAACCTGATACCGGTACTCACAGCCAAGGAAAACATCGAGTTTATCATGCTGTTGCAGGGTGCTTCCAAAAAGCAACGGGACGAGCGGGTGCAGACCTTACTCAAAGAAATCGGCCTTTCCGACAAAACGAACACCATGCCCTCGCAGCTCTCCGGCGGCCAGCAGCAACGGGTGGCCGTGGCAAGGGCGCTGGCCTCCAAACCCCAGTTCATTCTGGCAGATGAACCCACTGCCAACCTCGATTCAAAATCTGCCTCCGACCTCCTCGACATCATGGCAAAGCTCAACAAGGAAGAAAACATGACCTTCATTTTTTCCACCCACGACAGTCGGGTCATTGAGCGGGCACGCCGGGTCGTCACGCTGGTGGATGGGAGAATTACTTCCGACACAGCCACTTTTCAAATCTCACACTGAGGCCGCAGTGTATCCAAAATTGCTTTTGCATGAAATTCACCAAGAAAATTTGGATGGTTTTAATGGCCTGTACTTCGGTAGCGCCGCTGTTCTCCCAATCGGAAGAAAACAGCCCAAAATGGCAGCTCGGTGGCTATCTAAAAAACCTCCAAACCTTGACCAACCTACCCGAAACTGACCTCAACCTCACTGACGGTCAATTTCATAACCGCCTGAATTTCAAGTGGTTCCCTTCTAATAAATTCACTTTCGACGCCGAATTGCGCACTCGCTTTTTTTATGGTGAAACCATCAAATACACGCCTGGCTTCACCGAGCAATTGGAAAAAGACCCCGGGCTGGTTGACCTTTCTTGGGTCATCGCAAAATCAAATGGAACTGCCCTACACACGACCCTTGACCGCCTTTATATGGATTGGCATCAAGAACATTTGAGCATCCGAGCGGGCAGGCAGCGCATCAACTGGGGCATCGCCACCAGTTGGAACCCGAACGACCTCTTCAACGCTTTCAACTTCCTCGACTTCGATTACGAGGAGCGCCCTGGCTCCGATGCAATTCGGGTGCAGTATTCAACCAGTGGGTTTTCGGGTTTTGACCTCGCCATCAATCCCGCTGATTCGTTGGAGGGTTCGGTGGCAGCAGCAAAATACTTTTTCAACACCAAGCAATTCGACGTTCAGGTATTGGGCGGCTATTTCAAAAGCGACCTGGTCTTGGGCATGGGCTGGGCCGGCAATCTCGGTGATACTGGATTCAAAGGTGAAGCTTCGTGGTTTCATGCCCCCGACGAATGGAAAGACACCAGCGCCGTTTTCGCCATCACAGCCCAAGCTGACCGGACTTTTGAAGGTGATTGGTACCTCAACGGTTCGGCACTTTTCAACAGCGGTGGCCAGTCCAAAGCGGTCAGTTTGGAGCAACTGCTTCAGTTTCGCCTTTCCCCAAAAAACCTGATGCCCGGTAAGGTTACGTTGAGTTTGCAAGGTTCAAAAGGCATTTCGCCTTTGCTTACCGTGGGCAGTTCGGTGATTTATTCGCCCCAAATCAACCTCCTGCTCATCCTCCCCAACCTCAGCTACTCCATCAGCGACAACTGGAATCTCGACCTGATTGGACAGGTATTTTTTGCGGAAAACAACAAGGGGAAAATAGCCAACCTCGGCAATTTGGGGTTCATTCGGCTGAAGTGGAGTTACTGAAAACCGGATTGCGGCCACACTTTTCAGCTATATTTGGCCATCTATAGTTCTTTGATTTACAGAATGAGTTTTGATGTTTGCGGTTTTGCCGCAAAGTTGCTCCCGCAGATTACGCAGATTACGCAGATTTTTCCTTCGGAAAAATCAAAAAACCATCTGCGTAAATCTGCAAAATCTGCGGGAGGAAAAATACTCAATCAGTTTGTCAATTTACTATAAAATCCTGTTTCATGCAAACCCTGTTCGCCCCCTTTCCAAGCCTGACCACCGAACGCCTCCTGCTCCGACCACTCAAGTTGGAAGATGCACCAGAAATGCTCGTTCAACGCTCCGATGAGCGCATTCTCCGATTTACAGAGGCCAAAAAAGCAGCTGACTTGGCTGATGCGACGGCGTTTATCGAAAAGATTCAAGCGGCAGTATCTGCCTATTGGGCCATTTGCCCGCTGGGGGAAGACAAACTCATCGGCACCATCTGCCTCTGGAATTTGAACACAGAAAAGCAGGTAGCCGAACTTGGCTACACGTTGCACCCCGACCACTGGGGCAAGGGTCTGGCCAGCGAAGCCGTGACCGCAGTAATTGATTTTGGCTTCGCAAAAATGGGTGCCACCTACCTCGAAGCGGGCTGCATGACTGGCAACGAGGCTTCCATTCGCTTGCTGAAAAAACAGGGTTTTGTAAAAACGGGCGTCGAGGATAAGTACGAGATTTTCGCCCTTTGCCGCCCTCCACTTGGCCAGTTTTTACTCGAAACCGAACGGCTGTCACTCCGTGAAATCACCCCCGACGACGCCCCATTCATCCTCGAACTGCTGAACACCCCCGACTGGATTGCCAACATCGGCGACCGGCAAGTGCGCAACCTCGATGATGCACGCAAGTACATCATCCATCGGCTGTTTTCAGCCTACCGCAAATTTGGCTTCGGCTTCTGGCTGATGGAAAGGAAAACGGATGGCATTCCTGTCGGCATTGCTGGCTTGGTGAAACGAGACTTTCTCGACGACGTGGACATCGGGTATGCGCTGATGCCCAGTTTTCATGGACATGGGTACGCAGTTGAGGCCGCCAAAGCTGTGCTGAATATTGCGAAGCGAAAACTGGCGCTGCCCCGTCTCGCAGCCATCACCATCGAAAGCAACAAGCCATCACAGCAGGTCTTGGAGAAAATCGGGCTTCGCTTCGAACGGATAATTACCGTACCGGGGGATGAGGAGGAATTGATGTTGTGGGGGATAGATTTATGACTCAGCCTATCAATGCTGCACCATGATTGTTTCATAAACCAAGCGCCCACCTTGCAATTCAATTTGCAAGAAATAAGTGCCATTCGGCAAGTCGCCCACAGCGATTTGCGGCTTGGTTTGCTGTTGTGAGGTCGTTACAATGCGGCCCATAATGTTAAACATCCGAGTCGAAACGATTGGCTTCGATGCAGCTACCTGAATGCTTTCACTGGCAGGGTTTGGCGAAACCAATAATTGGTCTTCCACCACCACTATATTTTGCGCCGAAACAAAGCAACTGGAATCCACCATGGCGATGTCGTAGGTCACGACTTCCAGAATATTGTCGGGTTCATCGGCCATTGAAAACAAAACCTGTACTGTGCAGCAGCCTTTTACTTGTTGGGGAAAAACTGCAAGCTCAAAAGTGTTTCCACCCACCCAATCAGGGCCAAGTGGCATTGGAGAACTGAAAGGGCTTAATGTATCAAGATTTGTGGTTGTCCCAACAGGCCAATAATGCAATTGGGTGTCAGCAATATATAAACGCCAAGCGGCAGGGCAATCTGAAGGAACAACAAGCTGCCATTTCAGATAAATAGTCTCTTCCTCATTATAGATAAAATCGCTTATTGCATGATAAACATTGTATGGGTCAACTAATGTATCATTAGGCGCTGGGGTAACATAGTGATAATCTGGCTCCAGGCCGAACAATTCCTGACCTATAGCTCTGCTGTTCAGCAGCAGAAAGACCACTATGAAGGAAACATTATAGAAAGCTATTTTCATAAAAGTTATTTTGTGCAGCAAATATGGCCAAATAACATGAGTATCAGATTTGATCCAGTAAAATACTTCTATTGCCACAAACAAGAAGCTTTTCTTTGGCCATGTCAATGATTCCACTTCCTTGCCCAAACCTGGAACGCCAAACCCAGAACCCTTTTCTATCTTTGCCCAAAACGAAAACACAAGTGGCAAGAACCAGCATGACCGTCGTCGGCGGCCAAAAAAAGGAAAAGTCGGAGAAAGTGACGCCGCTGATGGCGCAGTATTTCAAGATGAAAGCGAAGCATCCGGAGGCCATCATGCTCTTTCGGGTCGGCGATTTTTATGAAACTTTCGGAGAAGACGCCGTGAAGGCTTCCCGTGCGCTCGGCATTACCCTCACCAGCCGCAACAACGGCGGAAACGACATCGAACTGGCCGGGTTCCCCTACCACAGCATGGACGTTTACCTGCCCCGGCTAGTGCGGGCGGGCTACCGGGTGGCTGTTTGCGAGCAATTGGAAAAACCCTCGCCCGAAAACAAAATCGTGCGGCGGGGCATCGTGGAGGTCGTCACGCCTGGCGTCACGACCGACGAAAAACTCCTCGACCACAAAACGAACAACTTCCTCGCTTCCATTTTCTTCGGTAAAAAAGACCAAGCAGGCATTGCATTCCTCGACATCAGCACGGGCGAATTCATGGTGGCGGAGGGCGACCTGGCTTACATGGACAAGCTGCTCCAGGGCTTCAACCCCTCCGAGGTGATCTTCGCAAAAAGCCGGGCCAAGGATTTTGAGCAGGAGTTTGGCGACCGATTTTACACTTACACCATTGACGACTGGGCGTTTACCCACGATTTTACGCAAGAAAAAATAAAGGAACATTTTGAGGTCGCCTCGCTCAAAGGTTTCGGCATTGACACGTTGGAGCTGGCGCAAATCGCCGCCGGGGCGGCCCTCCACTACCTCGCCACCACCGAGAACAAGAACCTCAAGCACATCACCACCATCAGCCGGATACATCAGGAAAAGTACGTCTGGCTCGACCGCTTCACCGTCCGCAACCTCGAACTGTTGTTCAGTCCGCACGAAGGCGGCACGCCGCTCATCACCGTCCTCGACCAGACCGTGTCGCCGATGGGTGGACGGTTGCTGAAAAAATGGGTCGTGCTGCCGCTGACTTCCCTCAAGGAAATCGAGGCACGGCACGAGGTGGTCTCGTTTTTTTTACAAAACCCAAACCTCGCCGAGGAGGTGAGCGGCTACATCCGCCAGATGGGCGATTTGGAGCGCCTGATTTCACGGGTGCCTTTGGGCAAAATACAACCACGGGAAGTGGTGCAGCTCCGCAAAGCGCTCGAAGTCACCGAGCCGTTGAAGGTGGTTTTGGCTGCCTCCGGCAATGTGTTTTTCGAGAAATTGGCCGAAGGGCTCAACCCCTGCAAGACCCTTCAAAATGACATCAAGCGGCAAATCGTGGACGAACCGCCCTCCCAGGTGACCAAAGGCGGCGTGGTGGCCGATGGTTTCCACGACGAGCTCGACGATTTGCGAAGCACCGTAAAAAACAGCCAGGCGTTGCTGGTCGGCATCCAGCAAACGGAGGCGGAGCGAACGGGCATCGACAACCTGAAAATTGGCTTCAACAACGTGTTCGGGTATTACCTCGAAGTAACGAACCGCCACAAGGACAAGGGCCTGGTGCCAGACAACTGGGTGCGCAAGCAAACGCTCACCAACTGCGAGCGCTACATCACCGACGAACTGAAAAAGCTGGAATCCAAGATTCTCGGCGCCGAGGAACGGATGCAGGAACTGGAGGTGCAAATCTTCGAAGCGCTGGTACTCTCGCTCAACGAGTACATACAGCCCGTGCAGCACAACGCCAGCATCGTCGCCCGGTTAGACTGCCTGTTGAGCTTCGCAAAAGTGGCCGAAAAGCACAGCTATACCCGCCCCACGCTCGACAACAGCCAAGTGATTGACATTCGGAATGGCCGCCACCCGGTCATCGAGCAGCACCTGCCGTTGGGCGAGAGCTTCGTGCCAAACGATGTCTTCCTCGACAACGAGGAGCAGCAAATCATCGTCATCACCGGCCCGAACATGAGCGGTAAGTCGGCGCTGCTGCGGCAAACGGCGCTCATCAGCCTGATGGCACAGATGGGCAGCTTCGTGCCCGCCCAAAGCGCCCGCCTCGGCCTGATAGACAAGGTCTTCACCCGTGTCGGGGCCAGCGACAACCTTTCCGGCGGCGAGTCCACGTTCATGGTAGAGATGACGGAGACGGCCAGCATCATGAACAATATCAGCGAGCGCAGCCTCATCATCCTCGACGAAATCGGGCGGGGAACCAGTACCTACGACGGCATCAGCATCGCCTGGAGCATTGCCGAGTACCTGCACTCGCACAACGACCTGCGGCCCAAGACGCTCTTCGCCACCCACTACCACGAGCTGAACGAACTGGCCAACAAGTTCCCCCGCATCAAGAACTTCAACGTGGCGGTGAAGGAACTGGGCCAAAAAGTGATTTTCCTTCGGAAACTACTGCCCGGCGGCAGCCAGCACAGCTTCGGTATCCATGTGGCGAAGATGGCCGGGATGCCCCGCAGCATCGTGGAGCGGGCGAACGATATTCTGGTGCAATTGGAGCAGCAGCATATAGAGGGCGGCGAAAGTGACCGGGTGACTTCAAGTCACCCGGTCACTACCGGCCAGCCAAAGGCCAAAAAAGCCGCCACCAACGATATTTCAGCCCCGACTTTTCAATTGAGCATTTTCGAAACCTATGACCCGAAGGTGGGGAGGATAAAGGAAATCCTGCTAGAAATGGACGTGAATACGATGACGCCGGTGGAGTGTTTGATGCGGTTGAATGAGTTGAAAAGGTTGGCGGAGGAGGGGTAATTGACTTATTTTATCGTCATGAAGAAAAATCAAAATAAAATTAGTTTGCTTTTGGTGACAATTGCGGTTTTCACAACCATCCTTTTTGTTGGTTGTGTTTCTAAACACTCGTATCTAAGAACTTCTCAATGCTCTAATAAATTTCGAGCAATGGAGGTAGTTGAGAAACAACTTGAAACGCAAATAACTTTAGAATATCTGTCAGCAAATACGAGGACTCATTATTTTCCATGTACAGATTTTAAAGTCCCTTATGACAAGCTTGAGCAACAACGTTGTGGTGATGAATCCTTTATAAAGTACATAGATGCCAATTTAAACATTATAACTGATTCATGTAATTCAAGGGGAACTATAATTATTGAGTTTGACGTGAGGAAAGATGGCAATATTGGTAATGTTTGCCTTACACAAGACATTGGCAACGGCTGTGGTGATACTATAACAAATATTTTAAAAAGAATGCCTGTCTGGACACTTGACATTCCTCGGCATAGGCAATTCTTTGAGGATTACAAATTGTATGTGGAATTTAAGTGAAATTGATTTTCGAGACGTTCGACTCAAAGGTGTGGCGGATAAAGGAAATCCTGCTAGAAATGGACGTGAATACGAGGACGCCCATGGAGTGCTTGATGCGGTTGAATGAGTTGAAAAGGTTGGCGGAGGAGTAGTCAATTCCAATGATTTACCCATTTTTGCCCTCCTAAAACAAACTCCGCTTTTATGGTTGACTACAATCCGAAATCCTGGTGGAAGCTCATTTTCGTTTTTCACCGCAGCGATACATTCCGTCAATTGCTTCCGGCCATGCTGGGGGTTGCTGCTTACACCATTTTGGTGGCTTATCTGGAAGTGGAAGTGCTGAAGGTCTCATTCAAAAACTCCACGCTGGTGCACTCGCTGGTGGGTTTTGTGCTGTCCTTGCTGCTCGTTTTTCGAACGAATACCGCCTACGACCGCTGGTGGGAAGGTCGGAAGATTTGGGGCGCTGTCGTCAACAATTCGAGGAACCTGGCGCTGAAACTGAGTGCCCTCGTGGAGGATGAAACTACCCGTCAGCGTTTTCGGGCACTGATTTCCAACCAGGTGATGGCCATGAAGTGGCACCTACGGAAAGATTTCAACCCCGATGACTTTGAAGAAACCGACCGCTATGCCGTCGCCGGGTTTCAAGCAAAAGCCCACTTGCCCAATGCCGTCATGCAGGCCCTGTACCTAGAAGTGAACGAACTCTACAACACGAAGCAAATATCCGGGGAGCAACTGCTGTACATCAACGCTGAGTTGCAGTCTTTCACCAACAACATTGGCGCTTGCGAACGCATCCAAAACACCCCGATTCCTTACGCTTACAGCCTTTTCCTCAAAAAAATTATTTTCCTCTATATTTTCACAATGCCCATTGGATTTGTGAACGAATTCGGGTATTGGGCAGCACTGATTATCCCTTTGGTTTTTTACACTTTCGCTGGTTTAGAGATCATCGCCGAGGAAATAGAAGACCCGTTCGGTCAGGATGCCAACGACCTGCCATTGAACCGCATCAGCAACAACATCAGAGCAAACTTGAAGGAGATTTTTGAGCAATAAGGCCACACAGCCTACCGATAGCTCATCCTGTCACGGATAGTACCGTCCGCCCGATGAATGATGACATCGGCACCGTAGTTTTTGGCAATATCCTTTGCACGGTCAATGGCTTCATCTTGGTAGTCATAAACGGCAGTATATCGCTCGTTTCCTTCGCCCTTTACCGCCCATCCCTCCGGGTGTGGCACCACATGCTGGTTGTTGGTCGGCGGGCTGGTCCGAACGCCACTGTTCTTCAGCAGAATTTTCAGGATTTTCCTAAGAAGATTGGACCAAAAACTGGAAGATTGGATATCTGACATGCCAAACAAATTTTTAGATTTTATTGTCTGAAGGATGGTTTTGGGATACGGGAGGTTTTCAATTTCAGTTTTAAAAATGAAACTAAGTCGGGGGATTTCAATGATAAACGGGCGCTGTTAATGGAGGGTTCATTACTACTTACCGCCTATCCCAGACCGTCACCACCTTGTCTTTTTTCTGGCTCACGAACACATAAAAAAGCGTCTCAAATTCCTTTGCTGCAGCAAGGGAGGTAATGGGTAGCGCAGGCAGGCTCTCCTCCCAAAGCTCATCCACATCGGACAGGTCTTCCACGGTGTAATACAGGGTGTTCAAGAAAAAATCCAGGCCATCGCCATCTGGGGCGAGACGGTTGAAGAGCGATTTTGAGCCATAGCCAAGGAAAGCGCAATAGTCGCTGCCAGCACAGGGCCAGTACCAATTTTGGTGGGTAAAAATCGGCGGTGTGGTTCGCTCTAAATCATCGGTGATTTCTCCCGCTTTTTTAGACACAGCTTTGACAGACTTGTCTGGCTTTCGCTCTTGCAACTGCCGCTGAAGTTCTTCAATATCACCCTCACCTGCGTAGGTGTCCACATCTCGTAGCTTACCAGCAAGCAAGCACTCCTCACAAATGGCGGTTATAGGTTCGCTTCCCTGAAAGGCTTTGCCATCAAAGCAATGTTTTTCCTGTGCGCAAAAATGGCAGGGTGTCTGGCCATCTGCCCAAACAGCAAACCGCTCGGGGTGGAGGAGATATTTAAAGGGCATGGTCAGTAGCTAATAGCAATTTCAGTAGTTTTCACAAAGTTAATGCATCTGCCCAGTTCCGATTGATTTTGCTTCCAGCTGAAATGGTTTTGCCTGTCAAACCACTGCAATTCACCTATGACATTTGTCATTTCTTCAACAAGAAATTGCTATCATTTTGCCTGCCCCCCCACCCTAACTTCGTCCGCAAAAGAATCTCCAAGCATGGTACTAAATCATTCATTGAACCTCATAAACGCTGACTTTCAGCAGCGATGTTGGTTGCCACTCTTTATTTTCTTACTCAGCTTTTGTCACCCAACCCAAGCACAAATCAAATCCGAACCTTCCCCTAAAAACAGGATTTGGGGCTATTCTTTTGGCGACGTGATTTACAAAGCCCAAGGCGACACACTTTATTGGGGCAACACCGAGTACGCCGGACTGGAGGAAAAAACCATCGGCACCAACCTCCGGCGCTTGTTTCTCGGGTATGACTCTAAAATCACAGAAAATATCAAGGCCAGGGTACTGGTGGAAAGCAAGGCGACGACGACCACCAAGGAAGGCCGTTTCGGTTTAGCCTTGATTTATGGGCATTTGGAGTGGAACGATATTGTGCCTGCCATTCCCAATTCCACGGTCCGCATCGGACTGATTCCAACACCCATTTTTGCCCTGCCAGAGAAATCATGGGGCTATCGCTCAGTGGAGAAAAACGCCTTGGACCTTCGGGGAATCGGCAAGGTGATAGACCAGGGCGCCTCCTTTTCCGGGGATTTTAACGATGATAAAACCGCCGGGTTCACAGTCATGGTCGGAAATGGAACCGGCAATAAACCCGGCATCGACAAGTACCTGGAGTATTATGCTTCTTTCTATCGCAAACTTTGGGACAACCAAGTGACCGTTGAAATTCTTGGGGATTTCATGAAAGAAAACGAAGTGACGGACCACGCCTTTATTCGTGGATTTTTATCGGTAGAAAAGCCGCTCTGGACTTTCGGAACGGAGGTGTCCCAAGTGTATTCCAAGGAGTTAGTATCTGGATACTCCCAACATGTTAACCCACGATTGGTCTCTGTTTTTTTCTCCAACAAATTGGGTTTCATTGGTGAAAAATGGCGCAGCTTCTTGCGCTATGATTTTTATGACCCTTCCACGAAATACCATCCTGGGGGCATTTACACCGACCCGTCGCAGCACTACATTGAGCATTCGTTCTGGTTTGGCCTGCACTATGGGTACAAAGACAAAATCAACATCATGCCCAACACCATTCTCAATCATTACAAGCGCAAAAACAACACGGTGGTCAAACGAATCAGCGACATTGTACCTAGGATAACTGTTTACTTCCAGTTCGGCGATTGATTTTCAATATGCTCGCCAACGAAAATTCAAACCCCGCAATTCCTGAAACCTATTTTCTCTATCTTCGCATCAATTAAAGTCAGTTACTTATGTCAAACACAGTAAGAAACCTCGAACCCAAACAAGTCTGGAACAATTTCACCGACCTGAATGCCGTCCCCCGCCCTTCCAAAAAAGAAGAACGGGTGATACAATTCATCGTGGACTTCGGCAAAAAACTCGGATTGCCCACGATGGTGGACACCGTCGGCAACGTCATCATCAAGAAACCCGCCAGCAAAGGCATGGAGAAAAAGCCCGTCGTGCTCCTCCAGAGCCACCTCGATATGGTACACCAAAAGAACGCCGACACTAATTTCGATTTCGACAAGGAGGGAATCCGCATGAAAATAGACGGTGACTGGGTGAAGGCAGAAGGAACTACTCTCGGCGCCGACAACGGCATCGGCGTGGCCAGCATCATGACCATCCTCGCTTCCGATAGTATTCCCCACCCGCCCCTCGAAGCACTTTTTACCATTGACGAAGAAACTGGGTTGACGGGCGCCAAGGGCCTGAAAGGTGGGCTGCTCACCGCAGATTACATGCTGAACCTCGACACCGAGGACGACCAGGAGTTGACAATCGGCTGCGCTGGTGGCATTGATGTTACCGGCACTGGCAAGTATCGCCAAGAACCAACGCCGGCCGACCACAAGGCATTCCGATTGGGTGTAAAAGGGCTGACGGGTGGTCACTCCGGCACGGAAATTCACCTTGGCCGAGGCAACGCCAACAAGCTGACCAATCGGCTTTTGTCAGCTGGTGCTGCGCAATTTGGCCTCCGGGTCGCCAGCATGGACGGGGGCAGCTTGCGCAATGCCATCCCACGGGAGTGCTTCGCTGAGGTAGTAGTGCCTTCGGCAAAAGCGGCAGCTTTCCAAGCGTTTGTCAAAAAAGAAACCGAGGCACTGAGGACGGAGTACCGCACGACCGACCCAGAACTGACGGTCGTTTGCGAAGCAACAAAAATGCCTGGCCAAGTAATGGCCAAGCCCTTTCAGAAAAAACTGATTGGCGTACTTTATGCCTGCCCAAACGGCATTCACCGCATGAGTCCCGACATCAAGGACTTGGTTCAAACATCCAATAACCTCAGTAAGGTGCTGGTAAAAGATGGCGAGTTCAGCATCCAGTGCCTCACCCGTGGCTCGGTGGACAGTGAGAAATACGACCACGCCAACGCCATCAAAGCGACGCTGGAACTGGCCGGAGCAAAGGTCAAATTCGGGAACGATTACCCCGGCTGGGCGCCCATGCCGGAGTCGAGATTGGTGAAATTGATGAGCGGCATTTACGAAGAAATGTTTCAAAGCAAGCCCCATGTGAACGCCTGTCATGCAGGCCTCGAGTGTGGCATTGTTGGAACAAATTACCCAAAAATGCAGATGATTTCTTTTGGCCCAAATATCCGTGGTCCACACTCCCCGGACGAAAAGGTTCAAATCAGCTCCGTCCAAAAATACTGGAAATTTCTGCTGAAAGCTTTACAAGAAATTTAGAGCGTGAGAGAGGTGAGAGGGTGAGAATCGTGAGAGAAGTAAAAATTCTCACCCTCTCACCCTCTCACGATTCTCACCCTCTCACCCGTTGAATTATGCAAATCTTCCTTGGCGGCACAGCCGGGCATTCCACTTGGCGAAAAGATATAGCCATCCCCATTTTGGAGGCTGCGGAAATCACCTATTTCAACCCGCAACTCGGCGTGGGTGAATGGACGCCGGCACACCAGCAATTGGAGGCACATGAGAAGGAAACCTCCGAAGTATGGTTGTTTGTCATCACCGGTGAGTCTAGGGGAGTAGCTAGTTTGGTGGAGGCAGCCTACCGCATTGGCAAGGGTGGCAAAATTGCACTGGCCATTGTGGACATTCCCACCGAAACGATGTTTGAAGGCCTTCCACTTGGTGAGCAAGAGCGCAAAGACCTCAACCGGGGCCGGGCTTATTTACGAGAAGTTGCCACGCTAAACAGCGTTCCCGTTTTTGACGATGTGGCCTCGGCTACTCGATATGCGGTTAGCTTGGTCAAGTAACCTTTCATTTCAAACTACTTGTCAAACTGTTCCAAGTCTAGTTCTTCGATGATTTGAATCAGTTTTTTATCATAATTTTTATCGGTAGCGTAGCCCGCTTTTTTTAGGCCCCTAGCCCAACCTGCGAAGTCGGATGTCCCCAGTTTTTTCAAATGCTTGTAGCGGTCGATTTGCAACAACTTTGAATGCTCCCGGAAGCTCTCCCACGAGGTATCGAACACCCGGAACATGTCATAAACATCGTCATCGGAATAATTGCGGCAGGTGCAATGGCGGCATTTGCTGCGGCACTTAATCCCGAAATGGTTGTTCGATTCGGTGGCCAACCGACTGTCCCCTGCATCCGTTTCGATAAGCCCCTGCGCCAATGTGACGCTGGCCGGGATTCCAAATTGTTTCATCTCCGAAATAGCCGTGGCTGCAAAGCGCTCAACGTATTTCCGGCAGGTCAACAGCTTTTCCTTCACGATGGCATCGTCCACGCTTTTTTGCTGTGCAATATTTGGGTTAAGCACGAAGCTGAGATTCTTGAAATCACTGGTCTTCCATTTTTTGGTGGACAGGCTGGCAGCACGTTCTGGCTGTAGCACAGCCGGTATGGCTGACAATTCGTCCACCATCGAAGCACTTACTTTCTGCGCTTTTCCAGTGGTTGCCATTGCCTGCGTGTCAAATAGATTCACCGATGTCTGTACTTCCCGATTGGTGTAGAGCTGCCAGATGAAGCAGGCAATGACGGCTTGAAACCAATATTTGCCGATCCATTTGAAGAGTTCTTTAGTGGTGCTGGTTTGGAGGGGTTCCTGATGTAGTCGATACGCTGCCATGATAACCAAGTTTATGTTTGAAACGATTGAATAACTACAGCAAAGTAAATGTATTTGTTTTTAATTGTCAAGTATTTTAAAAACATTTTGTTTTTTAATTTTAAAATGTCGCACCCTCTTAATCAAGAATTGTCACGCTATGGACAATTCTTGTTTATTCGACAATAAGCCTGTTCCTTTTCACATAACCCACGTTGAGTTGACATTTAACGCATCATCAAAAATCACCAAGTCAACTTAATGAAATGAGTTCAACTAAAACAGCAAAATCATCATCTAAAAGTCTGAGAAAAAGGACAATTGCCATTGGGTTTTTCACGTTGGGTATTCTTGCTTCCATGGCAATTTTTTCGGCGAAGGGCAAGTTTTGGCCCGAACCAAACCACACCCAAGTTGGTACACCAGACGATGTTAATATTTACACGATTCAACGACTAAAGGGCTTTCAAAATATCCAACCCGTAGTCAGTGTGGGGCCACAAGAGGAGTCGGTCAAACTACAACCGCTCAAAAATGAACTTGAAGGACTCATTGATAGCCTCAAAAAAACGGGGGATGTTTCTGCTGTTTCAATTTACTTGAAAAACTTCAAGCGCGGGAGGTGGATTTCAATCAATGCCGATAATGAATTCCATCCAGCATCTTTGATGAAAGTACCGCTGATGCTTGCAGTACTCAAAAAGGCCGAATCAATGTCAGGGATGTTGGAGAAAAAAATTGTTTACAAAAAACAACCTGGCAAAAAAATGTTTGGCCAGCATTTTCAAGGCCCATCCATTGTCGAAGGTGGCACTTACTCGATACACGACCTGATTTATTACTGCGCCGCCAATTCCGACAATCAAGCTACCCATGCGCTGGAGACTAATGTTGACTTGAGCAAGGTCATCAATCTTTTTGAGGACATTGGGTTGCCAAAACCTGATATGCAAAACGGCGACTACACGATTTCGGCAAGGGATTTTTCAAGTTTCATGGAGACGATTTTCAATGCCGGATTCCTGAGTCCTGAATACTCGGAGTATGCCGCTGAAATGCTGGGAAACTCCAGTTTTAAAGAAGGGTTCTCTAAAGGCATGCCTGCTAATACCAAAATGTGGCACAAATTCGGTGAGTGGACCCGCCCCGAAAGCCAGGAGGCAGAATTGCATGAATCAGGCGTATTTTTCGTTGATGGAAAGCCCTACCTGCTAACGGTAATGACCCGTGGCAAAGACCTTGACAAGTTGACAACCGTGCTCCAAAAAATAGCAGGACTTACCGTTCGGCGGGTAACCAAAGCGCCAATGAGCATCGCCAGAACAACTAGCAATTTTAGGAGCATGGGGTGTTAAACGATTGAAAACCTGATTAACCAGAAGTCGAAATTTTTGATTGAATGCACAATTTTCGAATCCAATCTTTGAAGTATCAGACAGCACAAAACAGGAAAACAAAACAGGCTCCTTGTTTTGTGCTGTCTTTTTTTTAGTACTTGAAGAAAGCTGTGACAAGGGCTATTTTTAGATTTTTGCCTACCTTCCCGCCCTCATATTCACACCTCGCAAAGCATTTTAAACTATCCTTTTCATGAAAAAACTATTGTTTCCAGCACTTGCCATCCTTGGCCTTGCAGCTTGCAACCAAGAAGGCGACCAAAACGCAACGACGAACATGGATTACCCGACGATACCTGTCACCTACCCGCAAACAGCAACGGAAGACGTAAAAGACGACTACTTCGGAACCTCAGTGGCTGACCCTTACCGTTGGCTCGAAAACGACACTGCTACCAATACCGAAGCTTGGGTAAAGTCGCAAAACGTGGTGACGCAAGACTACCTCGGCAAAATCCCGTTCAGGGAAGCCGTGCGTGACCGATTCGAGGAATTGTTCAACTACCCAAAATACGGAGCGCCCTACCAAGTTGGCGAGTATTATTTTTTCTCCAAAAACGATGGCCTCCAAAATCAGTCGGTGCTCTACCGCCAAAAAGGGCTTGACGGTGCGCCAGCCGTTTTCATTGACCCAAACAAGCTCTCCGAGAAAGGCACAGCGGCCATTGGTATCTCGGGGGTCTCCGACGATGACAAGTACCTGACCGTCAGCCGCTCGGATGCTGGCTCAGACTGGAGCGAAGTAATGGTGTACGAAGTCGCCACGATGAAACAAATGCCTGATGTACTCAAATGGGTCAAGTTCAGCGGCGGCGCCTGGTGGAAGGACGGGTTCTTCTACTCCCGCTACCCAGAACCGGCCAAGGGCACAGAACTCAGTGGCAACAACATGAACCACTGGGTGTATTACCACAAGCTCGGCGACCCGCAGTCGAGCGACAAGCTCATTTACAAGGATGACAAAAACCCGAGCTACTACCACAATGCTCAGGTGACGGAGGACGAGAAGCACCTGTTTATTTATGCCGCACCAGGCACTGATGGTTATGCCGTTTTGCACAAAGACCTCACCACCGACGGGCCAATAACCACGCTGTTTGAGGGCTATAAAAACAAGACTTCGGTTGTCCACAACATCGACAACAAGGTGCTGGCCATGACGGACATTGACACCCCAAACTACCGACTGGTGGAGGTGGATTTGGCTAATCCTGACAAAGCGAATTGGAAGGATATCATTCCCGAAACGGAGAACCTGCTCGAAGGCTGCTCCACCGGCGGCGGCAAGCTGTTCGCTGGCTACCTCGAAAAAGCGACTAACCGGATTTATGAAATGAACTACGATGGCTCCGGCAAAAAAGCCCTTGCATTGCCGGGGCTTGGCTCGGCGGGTGCACCAGGTGGTCGGGAGTCCCACAAGTCGTTGTTTTACACCTTCACCTCGTTTCTTTACCCACCCACCATTTTCAAGTACGACGTGGCAACTGGCCAGTCTTCCATTTTTCAGGAAACAAAACTGAAGTTCAATCCTGCCGATTACGAAGAAAAGCAAGTGACCTACAAAAGCAAGGACGGCACACCCGTCACCATGTTTGTGGTGCATAAAAAAGGCTTGAAAATGGACGGCAACAACCCTTGCCAACTTTACGGTTATGGTGGGTTTAACGTTAGCCTTTCCCCAGGTTTCAGCACATCGAGAATTATGCTGTTGGAAAATGGTGGTGTCTTCGCCATGCCCAACCTGCGGGGCGGCGGCGAGTACGGCGAGGCTTGGCACAAGGACGGCATGCTGATGAAAAAGCAGAACGTGTTCGATGATTTCATTGCCGCTGCGGAGTATTTGATTGCTGAAAAATACACGTCAACTGAGCGGCTAGGCATCGCTGGCGGCTCAAACGGCGGCCTGCTCGTCGGCGCCTGCATGACCCAGCGCCCCGACCTTTTTGCCGTGGCACTCCCTGGCGTGGGGGTGATGGACATGCTGCGTTACCATAAGTTTACCGTAGGAAAAGGTTGGGTGCCTGAGTACGGTTCTTCGGAACAAAGCGCCGAAATGTTCAACTACCTCAAGGGATACTCTCCCGTTCACAACCTCAAGCCCGGCACCCAGTACCCTGCCACGATGGTCACTACTGGCGACCACGACGACCGGGTGGTGCCTGCGCACTCCTTCAAGTTTGCGGCAGCACTCCAAGCGGCTCACAAAGGCGACAGCCCTGTGCTAATCCGCATCGAAACGGACGCTGGCCACGGTGCTGGCAAGCCGACTTCCAAGGTGATTGACGAAATAGCTGACGTCTATTCCTTCTTCTTTTACAATACGAAGACGGAGGTGAAGTACAAGGTGAAAGGGTGATTCGTGACTGGTGACTGGTGATTTGGGGGTACTGCCCAATCACCAGTCACTAATCACCCATCACCAACTACCAAATTTTTATCCATTCTAAATAAGCCAACTCCAACACTCTACTTAAACTGCTTTTTGTTAAAACCATTTAAGTAGATACATTTGCCCGGCATTAGTGGCCTTGCGGCCAAACATTGGTGCATTAGATTACATCATCAAATCGAAATAGCAGATGAACAATTGGTTTTTCGGGTTTCTCACCTCCTCCATTGGCAGGAAGTTATTAATGGCCTTGACAGGACTTTTCATGACACTATTTCTTGCGGTTCACCTAGCAGGAAACCTTCAACTGCTACATGACGACGGTGGCATTGCCTTCAATACTTACGCTAATTTTATGGCGCACAACCCCTTGATACAGTTTGTTTCCAAGGGCAATTTCTTCTTTATCCTGCTGCACGCCATTCTAGGAATGTTCCTTTGGAAAAAGAACCGGGCAGCACGTGGGGTGCATGGTTACGCAGTTGAAAAAACCCGTGCAACGCAGACCTCACCAGGGCTGGCCAAGTTCATGTGGGCATTCGGCATCGTAATTTTTGTGTTTATCATCGTCCACTTGGTTCAGTTTTGGGCCATGATGCACTACGGGGAAATCGGCTACGGCGTTGACCTTGTGAACATTGACGGCAAAGAAGTCCGAAACCTGTACACCCTTGTCGAAGCGACTTTCACCAACGCTGGGTTTGTGCTTTTTTACGTGGTTTGCATGATTGTCATTGCCCTGCACCTTTGGCATGGCTTCCAGTCCGCCTTCCAAAGCATGGGCCTAAACCATCCGAAATACACGCCTATCATCAAGTTCATTGGTGCGGCTTATTCGGTGCTGGTGCCACTTGGGTTTGCGGTGATTCCGATTGTGTTTTACCTACGCCATGCGTGATGCTGAATTATTTCACAAAATATCAAACTCAAATACAGGCACTTTGCAAAGAGTACCAAGTCGAAAGGTTGTACGCTTTTGGATCTGTGCTGAGGAAAGACTTTAGCCCTAAAAGTGATATTGATTTGATTGTTGCGTTTGATGAAACTCAACGAATATCGTTGTTCAGGCATTTCTTCGGGTTGAAGACGGCGCTGGAGAAATTGTTTGAAAGGAATGTTGATTTGATGGAAGAAAAACCAATTCGAAACCCAATACTTAGAGAAGAAATCGAATCAACGAAACATATAATTTATGGACAAACGAGTCAAAAAATGGCTGTTTGATATTTCTATTTGTATCGAAGAAATCGAAAGCTACATTGACAATGTCCATGGAGGTAAAGAAGAATTTGTATCCAACTTAATGCTTTGTCGAGCAATGGAAAGAAGTTTTGAAATAATTGGCGAGGCATTGAATAGAATTTCAAAAGAAAATCCAACAATTGAAATTTCTGACTTGAGCGAATACATCGGAATGAGAAACATTATCGCTCATGGATATGATGTGGTTTCTTACGATAAACTCTGGCAAACTGCGCAAGACGATTTGCCTCGATTGAAAAACGAAGTTGAAAAACTTTTGAACACATAAAATTTATGGAACTAAACGGTAACGTACCCACCGGCCCACTCGCCGAAAAATGGACGAAATACAAGAGCAGCATGCCGCTCGTTTCGCCCGACAACAAACGCCGCCTTGATGTCATCGTCGTGGGCAGCGGCCTTGCCGGAGCAGCCGCAGCAGCTTCGATGGGCGAACTTGGCTACAACGTCAAATGCTTCACTTTCCACGATAGCCCACGCCGGGCGCACTCCATCGCTGCGCAAGGCGGCATCAATGCCGCCAAGAACTACAAAAACGACGGCGACAGCGTACATCGCCTTTTTTACGATACCATCAAGGGAGGCGACTACCGGGCACGGGAGGGCAACGTTCACCGCCTATCCGAGGTCAGTGCTGACATCATTGACCAATGTGTGGCGCAAGGCGTACCATTCGCACGGGAATACAGCGGGATGTTGGACAACCGCTCATTCGGTGGTGTGCAGGTGCAGCGCACTTTTTACGCTCGTGGGCAAACGGGACAGCAGCTCCTCATTGGAGCATACCAGTCCCTCAGCCGCCAGATTTCCTTGGGTAAAGTGACGATGTACAACCGCCACGAAATGCTCGATGTAGTACTAGTGGAAGGCAAGGCAAGGGGCATCATCACCCGCAATCTGGTGACGGGAAAACTGGAGCGCCACGCCGCTCACGCCGTGGTGCTGGCCACAGGCGGCTACGGCAACGTTTTTTACCTCAGCACCAACGCCATGATGTGCAATGCAACTGCTATATGGCGGGCGGTGCGCCGTGGCGCTTTGATGGCCAACCCTTGCTACACGCAAATCCACCCGACATGCATCCCGCAGTATGGCGATTACCAGAGCAAGCTCACGCTCATGTCGGAGAGCTTGCGCAACGATGGACGAGTTTGGGTTCCCAAAAACTTGGACGACGCCAAAGACATCCGGGAGGGCAAAAAGAAGGGTAAAGACATCCCCGAAACTGACCGGGACTACTACCTGGAGCGCCGCTATCCGGCCTTCGGCAACCTCGTACCTCGTGACGTGGCCAGTCGTGCCGCCAAAGTCGAGTGTGACAAAGGCCACGGCATCGTGCCAACGGGCCTGGGTGTTTACCTTGATTTTTCTGCTGCCATTGACCGCTACGGCAAGTCGAAGGCACACTCGATGAACTTGGAAAACCCAAATGCTCAACAAATTTGGGATTTGGGTCAAAAAGAGGTCGAGGAAAAATACGGCAATCTCTTCGAGATGTACGAGAAAATCACCGGAGAAGACCCGTACACCAACCCGATGAAGATTTACCCCGCCGTCCACTACACGATGGGCGGACTTTGGGTGGACTATAATTTGCAGACAAACATCCCCGGCTTGTTCGCCCTCGGCGAGTGCAATTTCAGCGACCACGGCGCCAACCGCCTCGGCGCCTCGGCGCTCATGCAGGGCTTGGCCGACGGCTATTTCGTCATCCCGTACACCATCGGCACATTTTTGTCAAAGGAAATCAGGACGCCTAAGTTCAGCACCGACCTGCCTGAGTTTGCGGAAGCCGAAAATGCGGTTCGTGAGCGCCTCACGGGCTTCATCAACAACGGCGGCAAGCAGTCTGCCGAGAGTTTCCACCGCCGCCTCGGCAAAATCATGTGGGACTACTGCGGCATGGGCCGCACCGCCGAAGGCTTGACCAAAGGCCGTGGCATGATTCAGGAGCTGAAGGCCGAATTTTACGCCGACCTGTACGTGCCCGGCACGGCGGACGAGTTCAACCCGGAGTTGGAGAAAGCGACCCGTGTGGCCGACTTCCTTGAACTCGGCGAAATGATGTGCCTCGATGCCCTCCAACGAAACGAAAGCTGCGGCGGCCATTTCCGAGAGGAGTACCAAACCGAAGAAGGCGAGGCCATGCGTGACGACGAAAACATGATGTTCGTGTCCGCTTGGGGCTGGCAAGACACCTCCAAAGAGCCAGAATTGAACAAAGAGCCGCTGATTTATGAGAACATAAAAGTGGCGGCGAGGAGCTATAAGTAATTTACGATGAAATCACTACCTGAAATAACTGCATTGCTGAAAAAACACTTGCCATTATTAAAGGAAAAATATCCGATAGACGGCTTGGCGGTATTTGGTTCGTATGCACGGGGCGAAGCATCGGAGGATAGTGATTTGGACTTGATGATTTGGTACAGTGTGCCGATAGGTTTTGAGGTCTTTGATTTGAGCAGTGAATTGGAAACAATCACAGGGCTAAAGGTTGACCTCGTATCTGGGAAGTGGGTCAAACCACGGTATTGGGAAGTCATAAAAACGGATTTACATTATGTCAAAACGCCAGCCAAGACTATTGCTGCTTGATATTTTGGAAAATGCAAGTCTCATTTTGGAACAAACTTCGGGGCTTGGTTTTGAACAGTTTTTGGACGATACCAAAACCCGCAATTCCTGCTTGTTTGCCTTGTTGTAATCGGTGAAGCTGCCGGAAACCTTTCAGACGAGTTCCGCTCTGAAAATCATCAGATACCTTGGCCAAAAATTCGTGGTATGCGAAATCATTTGGCACATGGCTATTTCATCATAGACTATGACTTGGTATGGAATGTAATCACCTCGGAAATACCAAAATTAAAATCTGAAATTGAATCACTGTTAAAACAGTTGGAATAATGAAATTGAACCTTAAAATCTGGCGGCAGAAAAACGCAAATGACAAAGGCCGCTTCGAGGCTTACCAAGTGGTGGCCAATGAGCACATGTCCTTCCTCGAAATGCTCGACGTGCTGAACGAGAGCCTCGTTTCCAGCCAAAATGAACCCGTGGCATTTGAGCACGACTGCCGGGAAGGCATCTGTGGAGCTTGCAGCCTCGTCATCAATGGCCAGCCACACGGCCCGCAAAGCGGCACGACCACCTGCCAGCTCCACATGCGCCACTTCAAGGACGGCCAGACCATCGTCATCGAGCCGTTCCGGGCCAAAGCGTTCCCGGTGCTGAGAGACCTTGTGGTGGACCGCTCTGCTTTTGACCGTATCATCCAAGCAGGAGGTTACGTCTCCGTGGATACTGGCCAAGCACCCGATGGCAACACGATTCCCATTGGTAAGGACGTGGCTGGTCAAGCCTTTGAAGCAGCCGCCTGCATCGGTTGTGGCGCCTGCGTCGCTGCCTGTCCGAATGCTTCGGCCATGCTGTTCGTGAGCGCCAAAGTCTCGCACCTCGCCCTGTTGCCACAAGGCCAAGTGGAAGCCAAGCGCCGTGCGCAGAGCATGGTACACCAGATGGACGAGGAGGGTTTCGGCATGTGCTCCAACATCACGGCTTGCGAAGCGGAATGCCCGAAGGATATTTCCGTGGAAAACATCGCACGGATGAACCGGGAGTACATCGGGGCGTCGTTTACTTCGACCGACAAGTAACCCGGAAATCTTTTCCGGACCAATAAAAAAGGGAACTTGCCTCGTGCAAATTCCCTTTTTTCATAAAATAAACCTGCCATGAAAAATTTGACACCCGCCTTTCTGCTTGTTTTTTGCCTCTCGGCAAACGCTCTTTTTGCCCAAAAAACAACCTCAGAGAAACTGGAAAACGAGGTCAAAGTCACCCTCATCAGCATGTGGGACGCCATCGAAAAGGAAGATGTCGAACGTTACGCCACTTACCTCCATCCCGATTTCACTTCCTTCGGTGAAACGAACACCTACCTCAGCGAGGGCAAAGAACTCGAATTGCGCAGCACCAAAAACTGGCTCAAAACCGCCGACAACGTGCATACCGAGATGCACAACCCGCAAGTGACCATCGTGGGTGAGGTGGCTTGGATTACCTATTATTGGACGGACGCTGGCCTGGATAGCGGCAACCCGTTCACCTCGAAAGGCAAGTCAACCCGCATTTTTGTTCGTGAAAATGGGCGGTGGCGCTGCATTCATGGGCATTACACGCTGGTAGAATAGCCTTTCTTGTCGCTCAAAAATAAACTCATCAATTAGTGGTTTTCGTTTGTTTTTAAAACAATTTGATTTAATTTTGTCGCATTATCGGGAAAATTTAAAATCAATATGTTTCAAAAAGCGGTACTCCATCTCGACCTCGACGCCTTCTTCGCCTCCGTGGAAGTCCTGAAAAACAGCGCCCTCCGGGGCAAGCCGCTCATCATCGGCGGCACCAGCGGGCGGGGCGTCGTGGCCTCGTGCAGCTACGAGGCGAGGAAGTTCGGGGTGCGCTCCGCAATGCCGACCAGCATGGCGCTGCGCCTCTGCCCCGACGCCATCGTGCTGCGGGGCGACCACGACGAGTACAGCCGCC
Source organism: Saprospiraceae bacterium (assembly GCA_021739645.1). Taxonomy (GTDB): domain Bacteria; phylum Bacteroidota; class Bacteroidia; order Chitinophagales; family Saprospiraceae; genus UBA6168. The sequence continues at coordinate 77,910 of JAIPBL010000017.1, forward strand.
ACTCGAAGCTCATCACCGACATCATCGAGGCGGAGGCACCCGTGTTCGAGAAGGCCAGCATCGACGAGTTCTACCTCGACCTGACGGGCATGGACAAGTACGTCGGCTGCTGGAAATGGTCCGGCGAGCTGCGCCAGAAAATCATGCGGGAGTCCGGCCTGCCCATATCGCTGGGGCTGTCAGTGAACAAGCTCGTGTCGAAAGTGGGCACGGGCGAGGCCAAGCCGAACGGCACCCGCCTCGTCGAGTGCGGCACGGAACGGGCGTTCTTCTCGCCGCTGTCCATCAGCAAGCTGCCCTCGGTGGGCCGGGAAACCTACCAAAAACTGAGCATGATGGGCGTGCGCACCGTCGGCACGCTGGCGCAAATACCGCCCCGGCTGCTGGAACGGGAGTTCGGCAAGCACGGCATTTCACTTTGGAAAAAAGCCAACGCCGAAGACAATTCGCCCGTCGTGCCTTTCCACGAATCCAAGAGTATCAGCACAGAGCGCACCTTCCAGACCGACACTGTGGACGTGCGCTTCCTCAAAGACCAACTCACGGACATGGCCACCCGCCTCGCCTTTGAGTTGCGGAGCCAACAAAAACTGACCGCCTGTGTGACCGTGAAAATCCGCTACACCGACTTCAACACCTACACCCAGCAGCGGCAGGTGCCGCTCACTGCCCACGACAACGCCCTGCTCGGCCATGCCCAGTTGCTCTTCGACAAACTCTACCAGCGCCGCCAGTTGGTGCGTCTCATCGGCCTGAAGTTCTCGGCGCTGGCCCACGGCCATTCGCAGATGAACCTGTTCGAGGATACCCGGGAGGCGTCGAATTTGCTGGTGCAGTTGGACCGAATTCGGCGGCGGTTTGGGGAGGGGGCTGTGACGCGGGGGACGGGGGTGTAGGATTCAATTGGGTTTATGGGGTTTCGGAGAAGTTCTTTATCAAAATTTCATCTATTTGGCTTATCAGATTTTTACCACTCCTGTTTTCGAGGGCTTCAAGCCTGTACGCTCTATAAAGGTTCAAAATTTGTTTTTTAGTTTTTTCACTAAGTTTTCCCAAATCGAGCATCTGTCCTTTGTTGAGGTCGTTCGGTTCAAACTTTTGTAATCCATTGCCATATTCACGGCTATTATCTTCAAAAATTTGTTTTGCAGTATCCGTTAATAAATAAGCGAACATCAAATCAATTTCTATTTGAGTGAATAAATCAGTTTGCTTTGGATACACACAATGGTATGAGGTCAAGTTTGAAATATTTGCCTCATTTCGAACAAAACGAAGGCCTGTCCTATTGAAAACAGAAACCCAAATGGGGGAAGGTGGTCGGTTTTCCAGCGCATACCAAGGCGTCCTATTGGCTGTTAAAAACTTTTCGTGGATTCCCTCTTGTTCTCCTTTTTCTAAATACTTAGCCACATTTTCATCCTTTGAGCCATTTGCATTTAGGAGAAAAACGTTTCTGCCATTTAATCTTAATTCCCTAAAATCCGAAGTAGTAAAAAAATCTCTCTTCACATCTGCGGCTCTACAAATACAGGGGAGCAAGTATTTTTCCTTTATTGAAAACTCCGTTAATTTCGACTGATTAAAAGTGAAATAGTCATTTGAACCAGTTGCGATTCCACGAACCACCTTTGCATAGTTTGAAAAAGGGACAAGGTTTTTAAATCTTATTCCGTTTTGCTTTTGGTAATACGCTTTCCATTTTATTGCGGGGTCAAGCTTAGATGCGTTATAAACTTGTTTTGCATCAGATGAAATTGGGTAATTAGTAATTAATTGTTCAATCTTTCCCAAATCTTGCATAGATTGAACATTGCTAAATTGCACGTTAGTTGTTGCATTGTCATTTGCACAAAGGATAATGGAAGCAGTAGTCAAGGCATCATCAAAAACATTTTCTTGAAAGTTCACCACAACAATATGTCTTAGCGTATTGCTTTTCAATAAATAGGACTTCACCAATTTGCCATAATCAGCGTTTAAAAACTCAGAAGGAATGATGTATGCACAGCGGCCATTGGCGTTTAACTGGTAAATAGATTTTAAAAGGAACAGCGTATAAAGATTTGTAAACCCGTTTAATTTGCATTTGAGTTTTGTCTCAATTTCTTTTATAATATTTTTGTTGTCATAATCGTGAAACTTGAAATAGGGTGGATTGCAAATGATTCCATCATACTTATTATTCCAGTCATTGTACATATAATCTTGCAAAAGAACAGTTACATTCTCAAACCCAACAAAGTGGTTCTTTGCCTTCTCAAAAATAGTCTTGTCTATTTCAAAGCCTCGGATTTTTAAGCTTCCATCGCTGGCTAGAATTGTTCTTGCAAATATACCAAGCCCAAAAGCAGGTTCCAAGACTGTCTTCAAATCAACATTACCCAAAATCCACTTGGCCATTAAATCTGCAATTGGTAATGGAGTAAAAAATTGTGCAAATTTTTTACGATGCTCTAATGAAACTGTTTTTGAGTATTCATTTTCAATAGAACTATTGGCGATATACTCCTTTAGTTCTATCATAATAAACCTGTTTCTTGAATCCCTATAATATCTCTTAAATTGTCAACATCAAGATATGCCGTCCCGCCTTTGAATGTTACATAAAAAAGCAGCCTACCTCTACCCATCTCCTTTCTAACACTTTTATGAGACGGTTCATCAACCTTTGACGCTATAAGCGTACCGGCTTTTGAGTTTATTTTAATTGTCGTTTTGTTTTGGTTTTTCGTGTCTGTCTCAACTGAAAATATTATTCCTTCGTTATCTGAGTTTGAGATTATTTGAAAAATTTGTTCAAAAGAAATACCATAAACCTTATCGAAGAATACTTGGAAGTAAAAATGAGGGACGTTAAAGGTTTCTATCCATTTATAAACCACCTTTAAGTCCTCTACTTTTGGAGTTATGGAAAGGTAATCTCTTTTTTGAATTTCTTTTATTGCAGCTTTGAGCTGTTTAAATAAACCTTTAACCTGAATTAGTCTTTCGGATGAGCCCCAATTCGGCACCCTAAAATCAACAACATTTATTGTTTTTGTGGTTATTCCATTAAGTATGTCAATATAACTGAGTCTTGATGGATGCTGTAAAACATCCAAGAAATCTGAAAGGATTAAGTCTTTTGTTGTTAGAGCAATTTGTGTGAACCTCTCAGTTCTTGATTGCATGGTCTTTTCGTACTGGTCAATCAAAAAAGCACTTGACCTTACTTCAATCCCTGCAACCGCTTTTTTTACGTAATCTGTAATTATATCGTGCCGAATATGGCTAATATCGAAACTTAATCTTTCGTCAAAATCAGCCTTCTTGAAAATCAGTAAATCTGGTCTTTTCCCAATCGCATCCAATTCATCTTGAAAGGCTTGATAGAAAATGTCAAACCCTTCTTCACCAGCTACCAAGTCATCTGATTTGCCGTATTTGACCGCAACAAAATTGCTTGGAGTTTCATTGATTGCCCTTGCGACAAGGGTTTCTGCCCAGTCGCCTTGTTCTTTGTTTGTGATAAAATTTGAAGATGCCTGAGTTGGTGTCCTTGCTTGGTCTCTTGGCTGTTCAAAGTCAACCAATTCAGAAGGAACGCTTTTGGCCAATTCCCTAATCCTATCAAAATAACTTGTTACTGCCATGTTATCATTTTCGTCCCGCAAAGTTATACTTTATCTCCAAGCCTTCGACATCATCGAACCTTGTTCCTTGCCTATATGAGCCTAACAAAGGAGTGCTTTAGAATGCATCAAAACAAATAGTTTTAAAACAAACTAATTTGTTGCAACTTTGCCCCACTCACACCCACCCTCGCTTCGCACCTGAACATACGAGAAAACTGAACCATTGCGAAGCAAACCCAGTGTACCTCTGCTCCCATACCTACTACAGCCTGCGCTACGGCACGCTGTCGCCCGAACAGCTCGTGCTGTCGGCCAAGCGCCTTGGCATCACTGCCCTGGCCCTCACCGATATTAACAACACCTCGGCGGCGGTCGAATTCCTCCGGCACTGCGAGGCGGCGGGCATCAAGCCACTGCTCGGCATTGACTTTTTTCGGGACGGCCAGCGACTCTACACCGGCATTGCTCGCAACGCCGAGGGGTTTTACGAACTGAACAAATACCTCAGTGACCACTCGCTCGACGGCAAACCGCTGCCGGATACAGTTGGCAGTTGGCAGTTGGCAGCTGGCAGTCGGGGCAATGCTATTTTCATCTACGATAAGCTTGTGAAGCCGATTGACCAGTTCAAGGAACACGAATTCCTCGGCATCCGACCAGAGCACGTACATGGACTTTTTACCTCTGAAGTCAGGAAATACCCGCACAAACTGCTGATTTTCAACCCGATAACCTTCCTCGACGCCGAGGGCTACGAACTGCACCGCCTGTTGCGGGCCATTGACCTCAATACGATTCTGAGCAAACTCACCCCCACCGACACGGCTAAGAAAACCGAGCGCCCCAGCCCACCCGACACGCTAGGAGATTTTTACAAAATTTACCCCAAAATCATCGAAAACACCCGCCAACTCGTGGATGGCTGCGAGCCTGCCCGCCTCGAAACCGGCCTCCAAGTGAACCGCCAAAACTTCACCGGCAGCAGAGACGGAGACATGAAATTGTTGGAGAAACTGGCGAAGGAAGGCTTCAAACGGCGTTTCGGCAGTGCCCCCACTATCAACAATCAACAATCAACAATCGTCAATCGTCAATCAAAAAAATCTACCCCTGCCGAGCGATTGAAAAACGAACTCGACTTAATCCGTGAAATGGACTTCGCCGCCTATTTCCTCATCACCTGGGACATTGTTCGCTATGCGCAAAACGCTGGTTATCACCACGTTGGGCGGGGCAGCGGCGCTAATTCGCTGGTAGCCTACTGCCTCGGCATCACCGATGTGGACCCGCTCGAACTCGACCTCTACTTCGAGCGCTTCATCAATCGCCACCGCCCCTCGCCGCCCGATTTCGACATTGATTTCTCCTGGGACGAACGGGACGACGTGACCGATTACATCTTCAAACGCTACGGCCGGGAACACACCGCCCTGCTTGCCACCTACAGCACTTTCCAGTTCAACGCCGCCATTCGGGAGGTGGGCAAGGTCTTCGGTTTGCCGAAGGAAGAAATTGACAATTTTGCCGATGAAATCCTCAAAGCCACCGGCACCGAGGACATCAAATACTGGAATTCCGAGCAGTCCGGCGGCAACGGCCGAGACTTGTCAAGTTTTAAAAACTTGACAAGTCTAGATGCTCCGCCCAGTGACCGGGTGACTCAAAGTCACCCGGTCACTTCCCCCTCAAATCCTCAAATCCTCAAATCCTCGAATGCCCAAATCCTCCATTTCGCCCGGATGCTGCAAGGCTTCCCCAACCACCTCTCCATCCATGCCGGGGGCGTGCTCGTTTCCGAGAAGCCGATTTTTTACCACACCGCCCTCCAGATGATGCCGAAGGGATTTCCCGTCACCCATTTCGACATGCACCACGCCGAGGATTTGGGCTTCCACAAGTTCGACGTGCTGTCGCAACGGGGCCTCGGGCACATCAAGGACGCCGTGGATTTGGTGAAAATGAACCAGGGCAAGTCCGTGGACGTCCACGATGTTGCGAAGCTAAAACAGGACGAACAGGTGCGGGCGCAACTGCGCAACGGCCATTGCATCGGCTGTTTTTACATCGAAAGCCCTGCCATGCGGGGCCTGCTGAAGAAGCTCCGCTGCGACGACTACATACACCTCGTGGCCGCCAGCAGCATCATCCGGCCTGGGGTGGCCAAGTCGGGGATGATGAAGGAGTATATCAGGCGATTTCGGATTTCGGATTGCGGATTGCGGATTGGGGAGACTGCTCCGGCGCTCCAACCCGCAATCCGCAATC
>JAIPBL010000109.1 GCA_021739645.1 Saprospiraceae bacterium
CAACCCTTCAGAAAGCCAAAGCACTTCGTGTGTATTTTGAGCCGTTGGTAACCAGGGCTAAAGATAATAGCACGCACAACCGAAGGATTGTGTTCGGCCACCTGCAAAACAAAGAAGCTTTGAAAGAGCTTTTCGGCCCAATTGCTGAGGCAGTTGGAGAACGTCCAGGTGGTTATGTCCGTATCATCCGCACAGGCTACCGTCATGGTGATGCCGCTGACATGGCGATGATTGAATTGGTGGACTTCAACACAGACTACATCGGTCAAAACAAAGTCGAAGAAGGCAAAGGCAAAAAGCGCCGTACCAGAAGGAGCGGTGGTTCTAAAACATCTACTCCTGCGGCTGTAGCTGCTGCCGAAATAGAGGAAGTAGTTGAAGCAGAAGTAAATGATGTTGTGGTAGAAGCAAACGACATCGTTGAAGACGCACAAGTTGATACTGACACTCCTGCAGAGGAGGACGAGAAAGCATAATCAGAATTCATTTTCTGGTAAAAAGAAAAAAGGGCGTGGTTCATAAGAACCCGCCCTTTTGCTTTTTATCCAATTTAACTTACCTGAAGTCCACCCACTAGCCTGACTATTTTTGTAGCCAAGAATTTGCATTTACTCATTTTTTGTTATTGGTAATCAGTGGATAATTTTGCTGTTCAGGGCTAATTTTGGAGATGCCTTAGCATCCGTTTGAGAAGAACCCGTGGCCAATAAAGTTTTGATACTTAGGACGCCGAAATTGCTTCCCATTCTGCTATTCATTATCCCGTTTTTTATTGCGTAGTGTAAAAAGCCGATTTTCGCTTGTACACCGTTGCTGATGGCCTGCCTCAAAACGCTACTTCCGGCATCACACAAGACAAACAGGGCTTTCTTTGGATAAACTCAAGCGGTAGACTTATCCGTTTCGATCGAGCACAGTTCCTGAATGGCTCCAATTCCAATCACCTCGTATTTCGATAGAACCGCCAGCCGCTCTTCGGCATAATTGCCGATGGCGAGTACTTGCATTTTTACCAGAATGGGGCTTTCTACCGACATTTAGTTCCTACATGACGGATTATCAGACATTTATTGCCATAACTCACGTTATTTCAGGAATATGAATCCCGCCTTTGCGAAGCACCCGACAGACTTTTCTTCGCTATAAAAATCATTTGACATACATTAGCCGACTTAAAAAATCCAACTGGCAAATCAATCTAAGTGACAAACAAATCCAACCAACAATCATGAAAGAAAAATTCAAACCCTACATCGCTTCCGAAAATACAAGCGTCAAGGAATTCACCGTGAAGGCCATCATACTTGGCTCCATCTTCGGAATTATTTTCGGGGCGAGCACGGTCTATTTGGCGCTCAAAGCGGGCCTCACGGTCAGCGCTTCCATCCCCATCGCCGTACTGGCGATTTCATTGGGGCAAAAATTCTTCGGGACGACCATCCTCGAAAACAACATCATCCAGACCACCGGCTCGGCAGGCGAGAGCATCGCAGCGGGCGTGGTGTTCACGCTGCCTGCCTTCCTCTTCCTCAGCGACCCGGCAGTGGGCGACCAGTATTTCCGCTACTGGACCATTTTCGCACTGGCCGTCCTCGGTGGCATCCTCGGAACGCTGATGATGGTGCCGCTGCGGCGCTCGCTCATCGTGAAGGAACACGAAAACCTGCCCTACCCGGAAGGCACGGCCTGCGCCTCGGTGCTCATCGCTGGCGACAAGGGTGGTTCGTTTGCGAAGACAGCCTACCAAGGTCTCGGATTCGCCTTTGCGTATGCATTGCTGCAAAAGATTTTTCACGTCATTTCGGAGGTTCCGTCCTTCGGCACGACGATAGCGAACAAATACTTCCCCTCCGCTACCCTCAGTGGTGAAATCACACCGGAATACCTCGGCGTGGGGTACATCATCGGCCCACGAATCGCTGGGGTGCTGGTGGCTGGTGGCGTACTGGCTTGGCTGGCGCTCATCCCGCTGTTGGCCACACTCGTGCCTGCTGATATGATTGCCTTGCAAATGGTAAAACTCGGCTACCTGGCACAGGATGCGACGACCGGCCTGATTGGCGTTTTGAACAAAGAAACTGGCCAGATAATGGCTGGCGGGCCCGGTGGCTGGGACCCCGTGGCGCATACTTTCGCCGATTCTGCGGAGGCGATTTATCGGGCGTATGTTCGCCAAATCGGCGCAGGTGCTGTTGCCGCAGGTGGTTTAATCACTTTGTTGAAAACAATTCCAACCATCATCAGCTCCTTCAAGGAAAGCGTTGGAGCATTGAAAGAACGCAACTCCGGCAATGCCGTGTCCCGCACGGACAACGACCTTTCGATGAAAGTGGTCGGCTTCGGCAGCCTCGCACTAATCGTTTTGATGGCGCTCTTGCCCATCATTCCCGGTGACGGCATTTTATCCAAACTGATGCTCGGCGTGCTCGTGGTGCTTTTTGGTTTTTTCTTCGTAACGGTTTCCAGCCGCATTGTGGGTATCATCGGGTCGTCGAACAACCCGATTTCCGGGATGACCATTGCCACCATCATGGCCACGGCGCTGGTGTTCATCGGCATCGGCTGGACGGGCAAGGCTTACGAGCCGATGGTGCTCGTGGTGGGCGGCATGATTTGCGTGGCTGCCGCCAATGCGGGTGCCACGAGCCAGGATTTGAAGACGGGCTACATCGTTGGCGCTACGCCGAAATACCAGCAGTTGGCGCTTTTCATCGGGGCGCTGGTGTCCAGCGTGGTCATTGGCCTGACGGTGAAATACCTCGACACCCCCACCCCGGACATGGTGGCGCAGGGCATCCAACATGCCATTGGTGAAAAATTCGCTGCTCCGCAAGCGACGCTCATGGCGACGCTCATCAAGGGCCTGCTTTCCTTTAACCTCGACTGGCAGTTCGTGTTGGTGGGCGTGTTCGTGGCCATCGTAGTGGAACTTTGCGGAGTAAGCTCACTGTCATTTGCCGTGGGACTTTACCTTCCGTTGAGCACAACGCTTCCTATTTTCCTTGGTGGCGCCCTAAAAGGAGGCGTTGAATGGGCGAAAAAGCGCAAAGGCGAGGAGACCGAAGGCGATAACGAACTGGGCAAAGGCAACCTTTTCGCCACGGGCCTCGTGGCTGGCGGTGCGCTGGCCGGGGTCATTGTGGCCATTTTGTCGGTGCGGCTTTCCGAGCAATTGAACGTCGTGAATTTGGAGGAGCATTTCTTCGCCAAGTTCATGAGCCCAACGGCATTTATGCTGATGGGCGTTGGCTTCTTTGCGTTCATGGGCTGGGTGCTTTGGCGAGTGGCGAGGAAGGCGGATTGATGGATTTTTAAAATGGCAGCATTCTGAAATTAGATATTGGAATACTGCCATTTTTTACCGTATACTTTTAGAAAATGCCAATCCAAATTGTACAAGATGAAATGAATGTAAGGCTAATCATACCGGATGGCTATGATTAGGTTATTAGCAAATATGGGTTGGATGAATTAAGAGAGGTAGGTAGCAATTGCTCTGACTGGGTTTTACAAATATTGGATAAGTCGTGGCATGATGATAAAAAGGTACTTTATCAACTTGCTCAGATTATACAGAAAGAGCGACCTTTAAATAACATAGACTGGGAAGCAACTTTTTATATAGTTGAGAAGATGGAGTATTTAGAAACAGATATTCTCAATTTTTCAGGTGAGTTTTCAATGATAGAAAAACCCAATGATGAAAACGAAGTTGATTCTGCACTCGAATTAATTCGCTCTGGTCGTGAAGAAAGTACCCCCGAAGTCCATGAAACTATCAAAACAATTGTCCTGCAAAACCTGAAAGCCTTCGGACTTCCAAACAATACTGAACGTGGACTTGTAAAATTTGTGGAGAGCAGATATTCCACAGATTTTAAACAAGTGCAGGCCAAGAATATTGGTGCTGAACTGGCGCACCTTTCAGACCATGAAAAAACCTTGGTTTACAAATACACATTGGACGCTTACGAGGACCTGAACGAAAGCCTCTGGGCTGGCAAAGAATCAAAATTTGAACTATATTTGAACACAGTTTTGTCAAAATTGCCCGATTTGAGGGATTTGGTTTATCGAGGTGCTGCACTATCTCAAGGCCAAATCAGTCGGTATAAACGAGCATTTGAACAAAAAGAAACGCTGGTCGAACTTGGCTTCACTTCGGCAAGCAAGTCCAGGCAAGTGGCTGAAATGTACAGCAAAAGCAATACGCTGTATCGTATCATTTCCAAGTCTGGCAAGGAAGTGGAACAGTTGGCGTTCTTTGGGATACAAGGCCCTCAAAATGAGCGAGAGGTTTTGTTTAGAAGCAAAACCAAGTTCAAAGTACTGGGCTTAAAAACCGAGAACGGGAAAAATTTCATCACTTTAGAAGAAGTATAACATGGTCAAAGTCAAGGATTTATTTCAAAACAGAAACCAGTTCGATGCTAAAGAAATCGGGGAAGTTTCAAAATTCATGTTTGATGCCATTTTTTTCAAAAATGAAAATTGGCAGCAATCCCTTGAAGTCCGCATTGCCATGTTAAAGGGCTACATTGAGGTGCTTCGGCAGCTACTGTTTTCTGATTTGGTGCAAAGCGACGCTAAGAAATTATTGATAGTGGAAACGCTTGATAAATTGGTGGCCCAAAAGGAATTGTTCGAGATGGCACTCAAGGACGAAAATGCCGTGAAGAACCTGGTTTCAACCGCTGAAAGCTTTGGAAAAAAGACTTTGGCTGCGGTTGGAGTTTGAAATCGTTAAATATTTTTGTTATCCAGTAAAACCTCTGCTCAATTTGTAGTAGAGGTTTTTCAATTTGAGTTTCATTGAAAGAATTGAACAAAACAAGCCATGCTAAAACACTTACCACTTCTCATCCTCGTCATTTTTAGCCATCTATCAAATGCCCAAACCTACGCCGAGCGCCTCGGCTACCCCGCCGGTGCCAAGATCGTCATCCTCCACGTGGATGATATGGGCATGAGCTACGACTCCAACCTCGGCGGCATCCGGGCGATGGAGGAGGGCGTGGCCACCTCCACAAGCGTAATGATGCCCTGCCCGTGGGTGCCCGGTTTCGTGCGCTACTTGAAAGAACACCCCAAGGCCGACGCCGGGCTGCACCTTACCCTCACCTCCGAGTGGCAGGATTACCGTTGGGGACCGCTCACTGGCACTGCCTCCCCCAATCTTCTGGACGACGAAGGCTGCCTCTGGCACAGCGTCGAAGCATTGGCGCAGCACGCCAACCCCGACGATGTGGAGCGGGAGTTTGACAGCCAACTGGCCCGTGCTCGGCGTATGGGCTTTGAGCCGACACATGCTGACACGCACATGGGCTCGGCCTTTGGCACACCGGAATTCCTAGAACGTTATTTGCAATTTGGAATCAAAAACCAACTCCCCATCATGTTCCCCGGTGGGCACAACTCGATGATTATCAACCAATTGCAAGGCTTGAGCATGCCGCCCGAAAAAGCCCGTGCCATAGGGCAAATGCTCTGGGACGCTGGTCTGCCCGTCCTCGACGACTTACACAACCTCAGTTACAACTGGCAATATCCCGCCGACCACGGCATGACCGACGAGCAGTTGCAAAAGGTACATGCGCAGCAATACATCGAATCGTTCAGCCAATTGCAGCCGGGCATCACGATGGTCATCATGCACTGCTCGGCCACCACGGAGGTGTTCCCGCACATCAGTGACTCTGGGCCACTGCGCCGGGCGGACATGCTGGCAATGCTGTCGCCGGATCTGAAAAAGTACATCGAGGAGAACGGGATTATCTTGACGACTTGGCGGGAACTGATGGAAAGGAGGGGGAAGGTGCGGGAATAATTAGACCATCCCAGTAAGACAGCCCCAAAGCAATCGTACCGCTCCTAAACCTCACCGCCTTTTCGCCAAGTTGGTTACAGCGCCGCATTATCATAAAATATCCGATAAATAGCCCCCGCAAAATCATCGGACACGAGCATCGAACCATCCGGCATGTGCTCCAAATCCACGGGGCGGCCCCAGGCTTCATCGGTATCCTTGTCGAGCCAACCTTCGGCAAAAGGTTTGTAGGAAGTGCCTTTTTCTCCGTCAATATTCACGAGTACCACTCGGTAGCCGCTTTTTTTCTTGCGATTCCAAGAGCCGTGCTCGGCTATCAACACTTGGTATTGGTATTCTGGTGGAAACTGTTTTCCTTGATAAAACTCCATGCCGAGCGCCGCTACGTGCGCCCCAAGCTTTTGCGCTGGCGGGGTGAATTCGCTGCAATTGCGCCCTTTCCCGAATTCCGGGTCGGGCGTATCGCCTTGGTGGCAGAAGGGATAGCCAAAGTGCATGCCGTCCTTCGAGGCGCAGTTCAGTTCGTCGGAGGGCATGTCGTCACCCATATTGTCCCGCCCATTATCTGTGAACCAGAGTTTGCCGGTGCCTGGCTGCCACGCAAAGCCAACCGAGTTGCGGATGCCGTGCTGCACCACTTCCAGCCCCGTGCCGTTGGGGTTCATGCGGGTCATGCTGGCGTAGATTTCGTTTTCCTTTTCCTTGTTGCAGATATTGCAAGGCGCCCCCACCGGCACGTAGAGTTTGCCGTCCGGCCCAAAAGCGATGTACTTCCAGCCGTGGTGTTTTTCAGTTGGAAATTTGTCATAAACCACCTCTGGCTTCGGTGGATTGGCGAGTTTTTTTTCTATGTCCTTGAACTTGATGATGCGGCTGACCTCCGCTACATACAGGTCGCCATTGAGGAAAGCCACGCCGTTGGGCATGTTCAGTCCCTCGACCAGTAGGTATTTCTTTTCTGCACGCATGTCGCCGTCCTCATCCCGCAGGGCATACACGCTGCCCTTGTCACGGGTGCCCACGAAGAGCGTGCCGCCGGGCGTGAGCGTCATGGAGCGGGCATTTTCCACTTGGTCGGCGTAAATCTCGATTTTAAAACCGGCTGGCAGTTTGATTTTGGGCAAATAAGTGGCGAGCAGGCTGGTGTCTTTTTTTATCCCTTTGGCCGTGCTTTTGTCGGGGGGATTGTAGGTGCAGTTGGTGCCGAGAAAGGCGAAGCCGCCGAGGCATAGCAGGGGGAAGAGGAAATTTTTCATAGTCACTTTGTTAAATGATGGATACAGTGGTGATTTGTCGTGGCAAATTAAGACAATATATAGAAAACGGAAGGACAGGGATTGTTCAAAACAAACAGGGCAGGGCGGTCCCACCCTGCTTCCGTACCCACGCTGCCTTTATTGCGGTATTTCTTCCACTAGCAGGCTATTGCCTTTTTTATCGAAATAAGTACAGGTCATGGCACTCAAACTGACGGCCCATTTGTCCACGCCATTGTCGGCGCAGTCCCGACAGAACTGCATATAATCCGAGTTTCCTCGCTGGTGGGTGAGGAGTGCAGCCTTGAATTCTCCCAAGTTCACTTCATCCGAAATACCAAGTGCTTCATATTTAGGTTCAGCGGATTGCATATGGGCTTCTTCACCATAGTATATGGTATGGCTGTCCGTCACGAAGGTTTCATAATGAGTGACGCCCAGCGCTTTAATGGCTTGAATATAAGCGGGGAAATCGGCCCCGGTTTTCACTTGGGCATGTGCGGCTTTGATGGCTTCGATAGTAAACATTTGTTGTTCGTTTTAATGGTTGTGAAAAATACACCGCAAAGTTCAGCTGACTGGATGGGTGGGGATTGTAAAAAATCGTTTTATTTGGAGATAGGACAAAACCGTTATAAACCACCTAATCTTCCTTCGAAAAAAACCGCTCCGGTGTATCGCCCGTGAAGTTTTTGAATTCCTTAATAAAATGGGCTTGGTCATAAAAGCCCGCCTCATAGCCGAGTTGGGTAAGGGAATTGGCGGGGTCATAGGCTTGGAGGAGGTTCTTCATCCGAACGATGGCAGTAAATTTTTTGGGTGATGTGCCAACGGCCTGGCGGAAACGCTTTTCCAAGGGGCTTTGGCTGGTATGCAGTTGAACCAGTAGTTCGGAGATGCGGATATCGCCCTTGCTTTTATGGATGAGCGCCAAGGCGGCCAGCACCAATGGGTCGGTCGGCGTGGTATTCATGCGCTTGATGAGGAACTGTTCCACGGTGGCGATGCGCTGCAGATCGGATCGTGCCTCGGCCAACTGCTGCTCCAGGCAGCACAGTTCGGAGCGCAGCATGAAATTGTCGAGCGAAACGCTTTCCCGAAACAGCTCGTGCAGCGGCTGCCGGAAGAACGGCGCAGCGCCCGCTTCCTTGAAATAGACCAGCACCGAACCAGTACTGGGAGCATTTTTGAAGACCCGTTTCCTGTCCGTTAGCCCCGATACCCCCGAAATGGAAAGCGATACCTCGCGCTCCTGCTGGATGCTGGAAAGCTGCCCCTTGTACTGAAACCCAATGACCAAGCCGGTGTCCGGCAAGACCCGATACGTGTCCGCTTCGCCCGTCTCCTGAAGGGCAAATAGGCTGATGAATGGTTGGAGGATTGGTGCAGGCAAGAAGGTTTGGTAGTTCATGCGGTTGTTCTTTGGCGTCAAAGATGGGGCTTTGTCGCTGCATTCACAAAATGGGGTTTGGGGAGGGCATTTCATTTTGCAACCTCTCCCAAAATTCTTATCTTTCCGCCGCCCAAAACCCCATAAAGCCTAAATCAATTAAATCGCAGTGCGAGCGGCACAGTGCAAAATTTCAAAGTTTTCCCCAGTAGCCCTACCTTTGCTCAACATCAACTGACCACCATCATGGATATACGTTCAGAAAAACTTTGGCTCATCGAGCAAATCGCAAAAGTGACGGACGAGCGGCTATTGCGGGCGCTAAAAAGCATGTTGGAGTTTGCCACCCAACAGCCCCAAGCTGCAGCCAAATCTGACTTTTGGGATGAACTTTCCAAAGCACAAAAGAGCCGTATGGAATTGTCCATCAAGCAATTGGACGAAGGCGAGGGTCTCTCAAACGAAGCAGTTATGGCGGAGTTTAGGATAAAACTCCGCAAGGCAAAATGAGCCTTCTCGTAAATTTTTTGCCTTTTTATCACCCTTGCACACCTCTCCCAAAATCCCTATCTTTCCGCCGTCCAAAACCCCAAAATGCCCAACGAATTATTTAAAAAAGCCTAACCAATGGTATCAGAAGCCACAACCACCGCCCCCAATCCAGCCATCACACTTACCAAAACCGCCCTTATCAATGGGCAATCCTTCGCCATCGTGCCGGGCGAGACCATCCTCTCGTTCGTGCGGCGCTTCAAGGGCAAGGACGCTATTCCCACCCTCTGCGATGCGCCCAACTTGGACCCGTTCGGTTCTTGCCGGGTCTGCTCCGTGGAAGTAGGTAGGGTCGGCAATGGAACAAACCTCAGAACTGTCGCCTCTTGTCACACACCCGTGGAGGAAGGAATGATGGTTTTCACCGAAAGCGAAAGCATCCAGAAACTGCGCAAGAATATCGTCGAACTGGTGCTCACTGACCACCCGCTCGAATGCCTTACCTGCGAGGTGAACGGCAACTGCGAGCTGCAGGACGTGGCCGCCCGTGTCGGCATCCGTGGCGTGCGATACCCGCACGGCAAGGTGCATACCGACCGGGAAAAAGACCTCAGCCACCCGTACATGACCTCCGACCTCTCGAAGTGCATCATGTGCTACCGCTGTGTGCGGGCTTGTGACGAGGTGCAGGGTCAGCTTGTGCTCAGCGTGGCCGGACGGGGTTTCGACAGCAAAATCATCAAGGGGCTCGACCAAGACTTTTTCTCCTCCGAATGCGTCTCTTGCGGTGCCTGCTCACAGGCTTGCCCAACGAGCGCCATCCACGATGTTTTCCAATCAAAAGCGGAGGTCGGACAGGAGAAAGTGCGCACCACCTGCACCTACTGCGGTGTCGGCTGCAACCTCGACGTAAGCGTGAAAAGCGGTAAAATCCTCAGCATCCAAGCGCCTTATGACGCTGCGGTGAACCAAGGACATACCTGCCTCAAAGGGCGCTATGCCTTCAAGTTCTACAACCACCCCGAGCGCCTGCAATACCCGATGATTCGCAAAAACGGAACGCTGGAGCGGGTTACTTGGGACGAGGTTTACGACTTCTTGGCAGAAAGACTCCTTTCGATAAAAGACAAATATGGACCTGACGCCATCGCTGGCATCTCCTCAGCGAGGACGACCAACGAGGAGAATTATTTGATGCAAAAAATGATTCGGGCGGTCATCGGTACCAACAATATTGACGGCTGCGCAAGGGTTTGCCACTCACCGACGGCACTTGGCATGCAGCGGACTTTTGGCACGGGTGCTGCCACCAATTCCATTGAAGACATAAAATTCACGAATTGCATGATGGTCATTGGGGCGAACCCGACGGCAGCGCACCCGGTCACCGGTGCAAAAATCAAGCAAAAGGCGATGAAAGGCACACCGCTCATCGTCATTGACCCTCGCCGCACGGAGATGGCGAAATATGCCACCATTCACCTCCAACTCCGCCCCGGCACCAACGTCGCCGTACTGGACATGATGTTGTACTACATCATCAAGGAAGGACTGGTTTCACAGGAATTTGTTAGCAACCGCACGGAGGGTTTCGAAGATTTCCAGAAAGGCATTTTAAGCCTCAACATTGACGAACTGGAAAAAGTATCCGGTGTGCCACGGGAGCAGGCTCGGGAAGCAGCCATTGTTTACGCCACCGCCAATGGCGCCATGAGCTTCCACGGCTTGGGCGTCACGGAGCATTATCAGGGCACTTATTCCGTCATGCTCATCGCCGACCTTGCCATGATTACTGGCAATATTGGCAAACCGGGCTGCGGTGTGAACCCACTGCGGGGCCAAAACAACGTGCAGGGCATGGCCGACATGGGCGTTCAGCCGTACCAAGGCGCTGGCTATCTGCATGTGGAAGATGCGGCGAACATCGAGCGATTCACGGAATTTTATGGCGTGAAATCAATGCCGACAAAGACAGGCTACACCATTCCAGAAATGTACGACCATGCCCTCGACGGCAAGCTGAAAGCGCTTTGGATTACGGGCGAGGACGTCGTGCAGAGCGACCCGAACTCTAAAAAAGTGATGGACGCCCTCGATGCACTGGAACTACTCGTGGTTCAGGAGATTTTTGAAACAGAAACCACCAAACACGCCCACGTCGTGCTTCCAGGCGCTTCATTTTTGGAAAAAGATGGCACGTTCACCAACGGCGAGCGCCGTATTCAGAAAGTGCAAAAAGTGGTAGAACCTATTGGCGAAAGCAAATCGGATGGGCAGATATATGTGGGAATGATGAACCGCTTGGGTTATCACCAAGCCCCATATTCAGCAAAGGGCCTTTTGGAGGAAATCAGCCAAATCGTACCGTTTTTTGCTGGTGTGAAATGGGACAACCTGAAGTCCAATGGCAAACAATGGCCCGTAGCTGCCGACGGTACGGACACGCAGATTTTGCACACAGAAACCTTCAAGCGGGGCAAGGGCAAGTTTGTGTTCCGGGAGTTCATCGAAACCAACGAAATCCTTGACCACCAGGCAGATTTCCCATATATCCTGACCACCAATCGGGTGTTGGAGCACTACAATGCTGGAACGATGACCCGCCGTACCGCCAATGCCAAAATCGTTCACGAAGACGTGTTGCTTATCAACCCCGTTGATGCGGCAGTCATTGCAGTGAAGGACGGCGACCTCGTGAAAGTCGAGTCTCCCCGTGGCCATGTGGACGTGAAAGCGAAGGTGACGGACGAGGTGAAACCGGGCATTCTGAGCACGACTTTCCACTTCCCAGAGGTACTGCTGAATTTGGTGACTGGGGATGTGCACGACGATATTGCGAACTGTCCAGAGTATAAGGTGGTGAGCGTGCGGATAAATAAGGTGTAACACGGACTGCCAGTCCGTGGCTTACCAAAAAATCAAATGCTATGGGCAAATTTGAATTTGATGAACTGGGGAACCTGATGCCTTACGAAAAGGTGCTACTATCTCTTGTGGAAGTAAAGAATCCACCTGCAAAGCAGGTGGCTTTGAAAAGCCCCCATAGGGGGCCTGCCCTCAATACGTGTTCCTAACGGCCCTCATGACTTGAAAACGTGCTATTTTTAAGGCAAAGCCGAAAGAACATAACCACCTGC
>JAIPBL010000018.1 GCA_021739645.1 Saprospiraceae bacterium
AAGTAGAGGAATCGAAATTTGGGAAATCGGGTGGGATACCCGCCCGGGAGGCCCGCAAGATTGAACTGGGGGACCCCCCCAAGCCCTAGGAAAGTTACAAATTAAAAAAGGCCAGCCGGAGACTCCGGCTGGCCTTTTTAAATTTTGTTGAAAAATATTTTGGAAACTATTAAACCATTCAAAGTTTCCTATGTTTCCGTGAATCATTGAGTATGAAATTAGAAACAGCAGTGAACTAAATGGGTTTTAAAGAAGAAATAATCACTCGTTCGGAACAGCTTTTCATGCGGGTTGGCATCAAGAGTGTCACCATGGACGATGTATCGAAAGAGCTTGGCATTTCCAAAAAGACGTTGTACCAGCATTTTGACAACAAAGACAGCTTGGTCGAAGCTGTGATAGATACACATGTGGAACGGGAGCAATCATGCACTGAGGAGATAATACTAGGTGCAAAGGATGCCCTGGATGAAATGATTCGAATCGGTGTTTTCCTGGCTTCCACCATTGAGGACGTATCGCCTAGCACCTTGTTTGACCTCCAAAAATACTATTACAAGACTTGGAAAACATTGATGAAAAAGCAAGATGAGCATATCATCAATAGCGTAGTGCAGAACATCAAAAAAGGCATTGCCGAAGGGAATTATCGAGCAGATATCAATGCTGAGGTTATCGCCAAGATTTACGCCAAAGCGACCTACATGATTGTAGATGAAATTACCAGCCCTAATTCCAATTATTCGAGGAAGGAAATGATTTGGGAACTGCACAATTATCATATCCACGCCATCGCAACCCCGAAAGGCATGAAACTTTGGAAGAAATACAACACCGAAATAAAATACTAGCGCAGCACATCCTTTAACAGATTAGATACTGTGACCAGTTTTGAACTTAAACTTGTGACCTAAATGAAGAATGTTAGAAATCACTTGAAATCAATGGCACTTGCCCTGCCGTTCTTTGTCTCCTCGCTCCAAGCACAACAACCGATTGACCTAAAAACGGCCATGAAGTATGCTGTGGAGCACCATTCCAGCGTCCAAAAAGCAAAGATTGACATCGCAAAAGGGGAAGAATTGGTGCGGGAGTCATTGAGCAGCGGTCTTCCTCAACTCAGTGGCGGACTGAACTTAACTGATAACTTGGCCGTGCAAACCAGCTTTGTTCCCGCTGAGTTTTTTGGTGGCCAGGCCGGAGAATTTGCGAAGGTGCAATTTGGTACCACTTGGAATGCATCTGCCGGCCTTCAACTCAACCAAAAACTCTTTGACAAGACTTGGCTCTTGGGTCTGCGAGCGAGCAGAGAAGTCACCGATTTCTACAAATTGGTTCTTGACAAAAACAAGGACCAAGTAGTAGCCGATGTAGCCAAACTTTACTTCCAAATCCAGTTGGGCCGCACCCAGCGGGGTATCTTTGAGGCTAACCTTGGGCAAATCAAAGGCCTGCTCACAGTTACCCAAAAACAGTACGAAAATGGTTTTGGAAAGAAGATTGATGTTGACAGACTGCGGGTGCAGCAGTCAAACCTCGAAACCCAAATCATCAACCTCGACCTTCAAATCAAGCAGGCGGAGCAGGCACTGAAGTTTTCGATGGCTATGCCATTGGAAACGAATATCGTCCTCACAGACACCATTTCCGAAACGATGTTTGACGAAGTAAACTCCGCCATTGCGCAACCGGGCTATACTTCAAAACCAGATTTGCTCATCCTGAAAAAACAGCAAGAGCTTTACCAGCTCGACGTTGAGCGGTGGAAAGCTGGCTACTTCCCTACCCTTTCATTTTTTGGCTCCTATAACTATCTTTGGCAAAGCGATAAATTGAGTGAAATCTCAAATGGAAACTTCTGGACAGACTTTTCACAGATTGGACTACAATTAAACGTACCAATATTTGATGGTTTTTTCAAAAAAAGCAAGGTGCAGACTGCCCAACTCAACATCCAACAGACTGCCCAAAATTACAACCTTGCGAAACTAGGTCTCCAACTCAACCACGAGGCGGCCATTACCTCCTTGGCTGTTAACCAAAACACCTTAAGGAGCATTGTAGAAATTCGAAAAGTAGCCGAAGACGTTTATCGAGTCGCACAAAGCCGTTACAAAGAAGGGCTTGCACCCATCACCGAATTGCTGGACGCTGAGACTTCATTGCGTCAAACACAATCCAATTACATCACCACGTTGGCCCAAATAAAGCTGGCCGAAATTGAAATCCTTAGTGCCAACGGCCTCTTGTTGAGAATGATAGAGCAGTAACCAGCTTTTCGAAATAATAAATTACACAACTCACAATCAACATTTTATTAAAATGAAACGAATCATAAAACTCGTAATCTGGACGATAGTATTAGGTGGCCTCGGCTATTTTGCCTACACAAAACTTGGCCAGAACAAAACTAAATTGGAAACAGACGCCAAGCTCACACAAGAACGAAACACCGTGATTCCAGTAGTCACTGGCAAAGTAGAAATGGCCACCATGTCAGGCGAATTTAATGTGGTGGGCAATTTTGCACCGTATCAGCAGGTTGCAGTTATGAGCGAGACGGCTGGGAAGATTATCACCCTGAACGTCGAAAATGGCTCAACGGTGCAGGCTGGCGCTACCCTCCTCACTGTTGACAACGACCTACTAAAAATCCAGTTGGAAACCACCAAGACTAACCTTGCCAAAGCGGAAAATGACCTCGCTCGCTTGCAAAAACTCTTGGGCGAAGGAGGTGTCACGCAGCAGCAGATCGATGATGCCAAGCTGGGAATCGCAAACCTGAAACAACAAATAAAGGCTTCGGAAAAACAAATTTCCATGAGCTATGTCAAGGCTCCCATTTCGGGCGTGGTCACAGGTAAAATGGTGGAAAAAGGATCGCTCATTGCGCCAGCCATGCAACTGGCCACCATTACCAATATCAGTCGTTTGAAAATGCAGGTCTATTTGACCGAAGACCAAGTGGTGACCATAAAAAAGGGCCAGCGCATTTCCATGCAGGCTGACCTTTTTCAAGGCAAAAAATTCGAAGGAACGGTAACTTTTATTGACGTAAACGCAGGTAGTGCCCGACGTTACCTCGTCGAAATTGAAATTCTGAACACAGGCGACAACCTGAAAGCAGGCATGACAGGAACAGTATTTTTTAAGGGTGGTAGCACCCGGCAAGTGCTTTCTGTGCCAAGGGAAGCTATCGTCGGAAGTTTGCAGGATGCCAAAATCTATGTTATTGAGAATGGCAAAGCAATACTCCGCCCTGTTGTTACGGGTGATGTCTTCGATAGCCATGTTCAAGTGAAAGATGGCGTGAAAGAAGGTGAACCCATTGTCGTTTCAGGCCAAATCAACCTAGAGGATGGCATGGAAATCAACATCGCTGGGGAATAAGTCGGCATGAATCCGAACCCGTCAATCATCCACCGTCAACCAAACTAATATGTCAATCACCGAACTTTCCATAAAAAGGCCCTCGTTCATCCTCGTCATTTTTATCGTACTGACTATTTTGGGGGTATTCAGTTACCAAAAATTGTCCTACGAACTTATCCCAAAGTTCAGCGCCCCGTTCGTCATCATCCAGACGTTGTACCCGGGCGCCAATCCCTCAGAGGTGGAAAACTCCCTCACAAGAAAAATTGAGGACGCTGTTTCCAGCATGGAGAACGTCGTTTCTTTGCGGAGCACCTCATTTGAAAGCCTGTCTTTTGTGTTCATTGAGCTGAAAGATGGGACCAATATTGACCTTGCGCTGCAAGATGCACAACGCAAGCTCAATGCCAACAGCGGCCAATTTCCAGAAACGGCAGAGCCGCCATCGCTCACCAAATTTGCCTCGGACGAATTCCCGATTTTGAGCATCGGTGTGACAACCAATGCTTCGCCAGCTGAGTTCTATGACCTCGTGGCCGACCGTTTCAAGCCTGCCATTTCCAGTGTGGAAGGCGTGGGTGATGTGCGCATCATCGGTGGGCAAGAGCGGGAAATACAGGTACATGTGAACCGACAGGCATTAGAAGCCCGGAACATGACGATACTACAAGTGGTTCAGGCTGTGAAGCAGGCCAACCTTGATTTCCCTACTGGAAAAATAGAAAACCAGGATGAGCAAATCATCATACGATTGGCTGGCAAATTCCAGACGGTAGAAGACCTGAAAGGGCTTGTGGTAGCTAATTCCCCAATGGGAGGCCTGCCTGTTAAGCTGGGAGAAATTGCCGAGGTGAGCGATGGCCTCAAAGACATCACCAGTATGAGCCGGGTGAACAGCAAAAGTGCTATAGGGATTCAGGTGCTAAAAACCACTGACGCCAATGCCGTGGCTGTGGCAGAAGGTGTTATTGCTCAGCTAGAAAAACTCAAAACCCAGTACAAAGACAAAGGTTTCAACTACGATATTGCGAACAACCAAACTGACTTCACGATTGAGGCTGTTAATGCTGTGACGCACGACTTGCTCTTGGCCATTGTGTTGGTGGCAGTGGTAATGCTCTTTTTCTTACACTCCATTCGTAACGCTTTGATTGTGATGGTGGCTATTCCGACCTCGCTCGTTGCCACCTTTATTATGATGTACGCCGCTGGTTTTACGCTCAATCTGATGACATTGCTCGCCATGTCGCTCGTCATTGGTATCCTAGTGGATGATAGCATTGTGGTTCTGGAAAACATTTATCGGTACATGGAGCACGGTGTCAAGCGAAAACGAGCGGCATTCATTGGGCGAAACGAGATTGCCTTCACTGCTCTTTCCATAACCCTCGTGGACGTGGTGGTATTCGTACCCATCGCCCTAACATCCGGCATTGTCGGCAATATTATGCGGTCATTTGCGCTAGTTGTCACCTTTGCCACCCTGATGTCGCTTTTCGTTTCGTTTACGCTGACGCCAATGCTCGCCAGTCGTTTCTCAAAAGTGGAAGCCTTCAATAAAAAGACCATTTGGGGGATGATACTGAACGGATTCGAGGGCATCATTCATCGGGTAAACAACTGGTATGCACGGGTATTGGGAAGGGTGCTGAACCCGATGAAAATCCCCTACCCTGCTCCTCGCCTCCGTGCCATTGAAGCAAAAGAAGCCCTTGATGGCATTCCAAGGCGAAAACACTACAACATTTTCTTGGCTTCGTTCCTGGTTTTTGTGGGAATCGTCATCATTTTCATCAGTTCATTTGGGCTGATTTCCAACGGTTATATTGGTACGGCTTTTATCCAGCCAGGCGACCGTGGCGAGTTTATCATGAAACTTGAACTACCCAAGGATGCTACGCTTCGGGAAACCAATTTGGCTACACAGAAGGCCGAAATGTTTTTCGAAAAGAAAAAAGAGGTTATTAAAGTCTTCTCAACAATTGGCAGGACTTCCGGTCAGTTCGGTGGCCAAAACTTGGCTTATACTTCGGAAATGACCATGAAGCTAGTCCCAGCAAAAGAGCGTGGAGGTGTCACCACTGACATTTATGCTCAAAGGGTCAGAAACGAACTGGAACGGGAACTGCCTGGAGTAAAAGTTACGACCTCCCCTGTGAGCTTTTTTGGAGGTGCGGATGAAGCCAGACTCCAAGTTTATATAAGTGGGTCTGATAAGGTAGCGGTGATGGACTATGCCCGCAAGTTATTGGCGGAGGTTAAAAAAATAGAAGGTACGCTGGAGGCAAAACTTTCCATCGAGGAAGGTAGTCCTGAAATCAAAGTGTCAGTGGACCGAGAGCGCATGGCGCAGCTTGGACTAACGATGGACATGATGGGAGCCACGATGCAAACAGCATTCAACGGCAATGATGATGCTCAATTTCGCTATGGTTCAAAGGAGTATGATATCAGTATCAAAATGGATGATTTCAATCGAAAAAGTATCAACGATATCGCCAACCTCTCGCTGTTGAACAATCAAGGCCGGCTCATCCAACTCAACCAGTTCGCTACCGTAGAGCAAACAACTGGCCCCAACCAATTGGAGCGTCTCAACCGTCAACCCTCGGTAATTCTCAAATCCAATGTGCTGGGCCGACCCAGTGGTGCAATTGGTGCTGATATCACAAAGTTGATTGAGGAGACCATGAAGCCACCTACCGGGGTAGCAATCATGTATGAAGGCGACTTGAAGAACCAAGCGGAAGGTTTCACCAGTCTCTTGTTGGCAATGTTCGCCGCCTTGGCCTTTGTTTACCTGATATTGGTCGCCCTGTACGACAGCTGGTCTTACCCGTTAGTGGTAGGTTTTTCCATTCTTCCGGCCATCTCCGGTGCCTTTTTGGCCATGGCCCTGACCCTGAGCGTTTTGGACATCTTCACCATGCTTGGCTTGATTATGATGCTTGGCTTGGTGGCCAAAAACGGTATCCTGCTCGTGGACTTTGCCTCGACAGCCAAGAAAGAACAAGGAATGACTACTATTGAATCGCTTGTAGCCGCAGGTCGTACCCGGTTGCGCCCAATCCTCATGACCACCCTTTCCATGTCCATTGGTTTCTTGCCGATTGCCTTGGCGAAAGGCGCTGGATCAGAATGGAAGAACGGCCTTGCTTGGGCGCTTATCGGTGGTTTGACAAGCTCCATGGTGCTGACCTTGTTCATCGTTCCAGTAGTCTTCCAGTTTATCGAAGGCTTACGTGATTTGCTTGGCAAGGCCAAAAGCGCTTTGGGCATTCAAAAACAGGAGGAAGAGCTGGACTGGAACCGAGAAATTGACGAGCCGCTGATTTCGAAGGAGTTCGAGACGCATTGATTTTTTAGTCATAAAAAAAGCTGAGTGGCTCCCACTCAGCTTTTTTCTTATTTTTTGAGCTAAAGTCAGTTTTTTATAAAAACACGTGTTTCAAGGTTGCCCTGAAATTGCACACTTGCGAAATACAGGCCATTCGGCAATCCTGAAATATCCAATTGTTTTGAGTTGACCACTTCGGTTCGCAAAACCACCTTCCCATTTTCATCCATCATTTTAACGTCGCCTCTTCCAGGGATTTCAATAGTTACAAAATCCTTTGCTGGATTTGGAAAAAAATTAAGGTTGAACTCCCTTGAGTCATCATTGACAGCTGAAACGAAGGTAGGCAACACAACGGATTTTGAGTTTTTTAAAGCATTGTCACCTGTTTTTTGCCCATTTCCATTAGCACAAAGTGAAGCAAAGTAGAAATGTATGGAATCATTGGGCACTGAGGCTGGGGCTTTCCAATCGAATGTCCAAGAGGTGCTACCGTTTGAAAGTGTGTGGGGGATGGATTGTCTCACATATTGACGGCCACCTGAATTTGCCAAGGAACACCCATTTCCAGCAGTCAAGGTGCCAACTTTTACATTACTGCTATCGAGTACCGTTAGTTGAAATCCAGCTTTGATTGCATTGCTGGTATTTATCAGCGTTAAAGAATAGGATTGATTCGCAACTACTGTATCCGGCAGTCCTGTAAGTTCAAGACTTCCGGTATAACTCCCATCAGCATGACATCCAGCTGCTTGGCAGGTAGTTTCACCTGGAGCACCCGTTCGTCCAGCTGGCGGATTGGTGGGATTGATTTTATAAAAGGACAGTGACAAGAAAAATACTGCCGAAAGAACAATTAAGATGGTTAATTTGAATTTCATTTTAGAATAGTTTGATGTAAAGAACATCTAGGTATTTTTTGAGGCCACAAGGTTGCAATTATACTATAAAAAAATCCCGCTTTGAGTGTATTCAAAGCGGGATTTTTTGCAAATAATCAGCAGTGTAAACCTTAGTTTGGACTGAGGGTGAATACTACACGACGGTTTCTCTGCCGACCAGTGTTGGTGCTGTTGTCGCCAATTGGGTTGCTTTCACCGTGCCCTTTGAATGACAAAATAGCCTTTTCGACACCTCTATCAGCAAGGAAGTTGTAACATGTTCTAGCCCTGTTTTCAGACAATTGCTGGTTGGCGAAATCATTTCCCCGATCATCAGTGTAGCCGTCGATTGAAAGCTTGAAGCCTGGGTAGCGGCTGAGTATTTCAGCGATTTGCTCAAGTACTTTAACTGAAGAAGGCAACAATTTGTCACTATTAGTTTCAAATTGAACATTGCGCATAGCAAGATCTAACACAGCCTTGTCTTCAGCTTTGATTTCAGGGCATCCTTGGTTGCTAGCAAGCCCTGGAAGTGTAGGACACTTATCTTTAGGGTCTTCAATGCCGTCATTGTCCGTATCAGCACAACCATTGAATCTCTTTATTCCTGGGTCATTCGGGCAAGCATCTTCATTATCTGCAATGCCATCATTGTCCGTATCAGGACATCCTGTAAATTCAGCGGTGCCTGGTTCATTCGGGCATGCATCCTCAGCATCAGTGATGCCATCACGGTCAGAGTCTGGGCAGCCGTTCATCGCTGGAATACCAGCAACTGTTGGGCAATTATCTTCTTTGTCAATTATATTGTCACCATCAGTGTCAGGGCAACCAGAAAAGCGGCGAAGTCCAGCATCATCTGGACAATCATCGGCGTTGTCAGCAACACCATCTCCGTCACGGTCTGGGCACCCGTTCATCCTTTGCTCGCCAGCATCATTCGGGCATGCATCTTCTCGGTCGGCAATTCCATCGCCATCTGTATCAGGGCAACCACCAAGTTCAACTGGGCCTGCAATGGTTGGGCATGCATCTTCTTCATCGGCAACTCCATCATCGTCAGAGTCTTTGTCACCAAATGTGAAACCGATAATCAAGCCGCCAAAATTATACACGTCTTTGATATCAGGATTACCGGTCTGCTCTCCAACACCATCGATTTGATCACTAAAAGTTAGCCTAGTGGCGTATTCCAAGCCAAGATACAATTTGCTCGAAATGTCGTATCGGAGCCCTAGCCCAATTGGAAGGCTAAAATGAGTATTACTGATGTCAGTATCCCCGTTTTTAGTTTTAGGATCGCCAATGTTAACGCCGATACCCCCAAGCAAATAGGGAGAAAAAGTCTTCTTAAATGTGGTTCCATCGTAACGACGTTTACCAAGGAAATCATATTCACCAATGACAGCCAACTCTATCAATGACTTAGAAAAGCTTGCTCCCCGATTTTCATTGCCCGGATTGTCTTTATCGTTGGCTTCCAGTTTGCCATAGTTGAGGCTACCACGAATACCAAAATTGGGTGTAGCCTGGTTCTTTACCATTATGCCAAATGCAGGGCTTGCGTTTTCAAACACAGGCCGGTCTTTTTCAACCAAGTCCCCCCAATAGTTGGACATCCCCAAAAAGATTCCTCCTCCCCATTTTTGCTGTGAGGAAGCCAACAAAGGGAGCAGTGTAATTAAGAGAAGTAATTTTACTTGTTTCATGACTAAATTTTTGGATTCAACTGGCTAAATTTTGTAAAAAAGAATTTTGTTCTTCTTGATTACGAAATTTAAACTGTTCGGTATTGAGAATTAGTAATATGCCAATGGGTAATAGCTGTAAGCCTAGAAAAGAATTGAAATTGCAACACAGAAACTGATTGAGTTTACGGTGCAAAGTTAATTTTTTTTTTTGATTCAAAAAATTTCGCATAGGAGAAAGATGTGTTTGCTTCAAATTTCCATGGATTCAACGATTCTTGAGTTAAACTGTTTAAAAGCCTAATTTTGCTTTGGTAATTGTAGAAAGTGGATGAATCATTATTCACTTCAATAACACAAATTTTATTCAAATTTATTTGTAAGATGGCTCGATTCTCCATTGATATAAAAAGTGGCAACCTCACAAACCAATTCCAAGAAATCATCGTCGGTATCGACCTCGGTACAACCAATTCACTGGTTGCATACGTCAGCGATGGAGTTGGGGTTGCAGTTAAAGATGAAAATAAGAAAACTTTGGTTCCCTCTATTGTTCATTTTGAAAATTCAGGTAGCATAAAAGTGGGCCAAGAGGCTCTTGGTATGTTAGTCGAAGACCCTCACAATACTGTCTATTCTGTTAAGCGGTTATTGGGTAAGTCGTATGTAGATGTTAAACAAATAGAGTCATATTTCGGATACGAGGTGATTGATGACGGAACCGACAATCTCGTGAAAATTAAAGTTAGAGACAGGTTTTACACCCCAACTGAATTGTCAGCGGAAATCCTTAAATCCTTGAAAATCAGGGTAGAAGAAGAACTGGGAATGAATATATCGAAGGCTGTTATTACAGTCCCAGCTTATTTCAATGACTCGCAACGTCAAGCAACCCGAGATGCAGGAAAGCTTGCAGGACTTGATGTGCTTAGAATAATTAATGAACCAACCGCTGCAAGTCTAGCTTACGGCCTAGGTAAAAACGATGACCAGACAATCGCCGTCTATGACCTCGGTGGTGGAACTTTTGACATTTCGATTCTTCATATCCAAGACGGTGTTTTCGAAGTGTTATCAACAAATGGAGATACTTTTCTCGGCGGAGACGATTTCGATAGAGCTATTGTTGAATACTGGGTAAACGAACATGGACTAAACGATTCACTCAAATTTTCAGGAAAATCTGGGGGACAGGCACTAAGACTTTTAGCTGAAAAAGCAAAAAAGCATCTATCATCAAATGATGACTACCATGCTCATTTGGAAGGAATCGAGTTTAACCTGACAAAAAAACAGTTAGAGCAACTCATTTCCCCTATTTTAGAAAGAACAATTGCGTGTTGCCAACAAGCCCTAAAAGATGCTAAACTTGGTGTTGATGATATTCAACATGTAGTCATGGTAGGTGGCTCTACTAGGGTAAATTTGGTGAAAAAATTAGTCAGCGTTTTTTTTCAAAAGCCAGTTTACGACGACCTAGACCCCGATGAGGTAGTTGCAATTGGCGCTGCCATTCAAGCTGATGTGCTCGCAGGCAACCAGAAAGACGTGCTTTTGCTGGACATCACCCCACTTTCTCTCGGAATAGAAACAATGGGTGGGTTAATGGATACCATAATACCCAGAAACACAAAGGTGCCAAGCAAAGCAGGCAGGCAATACACTACGTCTGTAGATGGTCAAAAAAACCTAAAAGTTTCAGTTTATCAAGGGGAGCGAGACTTGGTAGAACACAACCGCAAACTAGGAGAATTTATCCTTCGCAACATACCGCCAATGCCGGCTGGCCTTCCTAAAATTGAAGTCCAGTTCCTCATAAATGCTGATGGAATATTAAAAGTTAAAGCCAAGGAATTGCGCTCAGGTGTGGAGCAAGTGATAGACATAAAACCGACTTACGGCATTAGCGAGGAAGACATGGGAAGGATGCTGTTGGACTCCATCCAAAATGCCCAAACAGATATGAGCTCACGAGCGATTTTAGAAGCGAAAAACGAGGGCAACCATATTGTCCATTCAACAGAAAAATTTTTAGAACAAAACAAAGAGGTGCTGTCCCCTTCTGAAGTAGAAGGGATTATCTCATTAAAAAATGCTTTGAAATCTGCCGTTGCTGGAGACGATAAAGACCTGATTAACAGTGCAATTCAAGACATCAATCTCTTTTCAGCGCCGATTGCCCATAAGGTAATGGACATTGTCATTCGCAAAGCTATGAAAGGGCAAAAAGTATAATTTCTGCAAATTCTGACATGAAAATTCACAAAATACCCTACTCCAATATTCCGCTATTCGCCAACAGAGATGTTCAGTACATCTTGGAAGCCCCGTCTTTGCGGCCCTTTTATCAGTATCCAGTTAAATTGGAGGCGTTCCAAAATGTAATAGACGACAAAGGCAAAGAGCCAACTGACAGAAAAACCTTGGTCGAAGTACTTCAATCTCAACATGGCCAACTTGCTTTTGAAAATGCAGTGAATGAGAATATTGAAAAGCTTAGGCTTGAAAATACATTTACAGTAGTAACTGCCCATCAGCCATCTCTTTTCACTGGACCACTTTACTATATTTTCAAAATCGTTTCAACAATAAAATTGGCCCAAACACTGGCAGCGGCCTACCCTACTCACAATTTTATTCCCATCTTCATTTCAAGTGGCGAAGACCACGACTTTGAAGAAGTTAACCACCTCCACCTTTTTGGAAAAAAATTAATTTGGGAAAGCGGGGAAACTGGTCCAGTTGGAAATATGAAAACAGCAAGCCTGTGCCCTGTGCTTGATGACCTAAAAGCAATCTTGGGTGAATCAGAAAATGCCGTGAATCTTTTTGAGCTTATCAAACGGGTTCACACTAAAAATGCTCGGTACGCCGATGCTGCGTTCGAATTGGCGCATGAACTCTTCAAAGAATATGGCCTTGTCGTTTTGAATACCAATGATAGAAAACTAAAATTGAATTTTGCCCAAATCATAAAAGAAGAAATTCTAAAACAACCCTCACAAACAATTGTAAATCAAGCTATTGCAAAATTAGATGCCGCTGGGTTTGCTGCCCAAGCCACCCCACGAGAAATCAATTTTTTCTATATCGGCGAGCAATTTCGTGAGCGGATAATAGAAGAAAATGGAACATTTAGGGTGCTAAATACAAGTCTAGTTTTTTCAGAAGAGGAAATGGAGGCCGAAATTGACGAGCACCCCGAAAAATTTAGCCCTAATGTGGTGATGCGCCCAATTTTTCAAGAAAAAATCTTACCGAACCTCGCCTATATCGGTGGTGGTGGCGAGATAGCCTACTGGCTGGAGCGGAAGTCACAGTTTGAACATTTTGGGTTGAATTTTCCCATGCTCGTACGAAGGAACTCTGCCATGTGGATTGATGCGGGAAGCTCAAAACGCATGGACAAACTTAACCTTAGCGTGGAAGATATTTGGACAGATACCAACGAATTGGTCAAAAAATATTTGAAGGAAAATGCTGAGTTCGAATTCAGTTTGACCGACGAAAAAGAAGCATTAAAATCAGTTTTTGAAAAAATAGCCCAAAAAACGGAAAGGGTTGACCAAACTTTGGTGAGAACTGTCTGGTCAGAACACAGCAAAGCTGAAAAAAGCATGGAACTTCTGGAGGCAAAGTTGCTCAAAGCCGAAAAACAAAAGCACGAAACAGGAATCCAACAAATTCAAAACTTAAAGGAAAAGCTTTTTCCAGGCGGTGGACTTCAAGAACGGTACGAAAATTTTATCCCACTTTACTTAAAACATGGTGCTGATTTTATGAAAATTTTGATGGAGAATTTTGACCCACTGGAGAAGCAATTCGTTTTGATAGTAGATTGATTGTCAGCAATTTGACATTCAAAAATTAGTCCTCCTTATCAGCAATTTCCTGCTTCACTACTTCTTGGAGCAACCCATTTTCATCGAGGTAACCTTTTGTAAATGCTTTCATTAATTTCTTCGCTTTGTCTATTCTCGATTCAGGCATATTTATCTCTCTAAATATCAGCACTGGCACTTCCCTTATCACATCTATTTCTCTGATTTTTTCAATTGGGTTTTCAGTAAAGTGATGGATTTCTTCTTGCAGTTTTATATTTTCCGAACGCAAAAGTTTCAACTCTTCGTTTTTTTCAACTACTTGATTCTCAATATCTTGTGATATTTTTTGAAGGCTATCGACGGCTATTACCTTAGAATCGTACTTCATTTGAAGCCTTTCAATTGAATTGTTAGCTTCCTTCAAAGCTGATGCTAGCTCAATATTTTTAGCAGTGATTTCATTTGTGCGCCGACGGGCCAACGTGACGGAGAAGATGAACCCGAGCAGTGCAGACCCTGCTAAGGCAATGAACACGAAGAGTGGCTCATTCATGTATGTTGCGTTTTTTCGTAAGTATGTTTAGAAACTAGAAAAATGGAGATTTGGGGTCAACAGTTTATCTCAATAAAAACTCTATTTGCCTTTTCACTTTTGTATCAATTCAACTGAAACACTCATCTCGCTACTGCTCTGAGCCATTGAAGGTTTTGTTTTTACCTCAATCTGTGAACGCCTTACACCGTGGTCAACCAAATAGCGACGAATGGCCAAAGCTCTCATCTCTGCCAAATTAATCCTGGTGGATTCCGCCTCTTCTTCGGGTGTTGAGTACCCAGAAAGAACAACTGACCTGTCCGAGTCTTCCCGAAGTTCAGTTTGCAATGATTTCAACAACCCCAAATGGTGTTTTTCAACCTTATAATTGCCGTATTCATAAAAAAATGACGTGAATTTGGACTTGGAGGAGGCTGGTTCTTCTTTTGGATTTTCAGCTACCAATGGTTGATTCTCAGCATTTAGCTTCGTAAAATTGAAATAAACCAATCCGGTCAGATGGCCATCCACTTCGAACAGGTTCTCTGCTAAAATCCCAGTCGTTTCAATCTTGTCACCATCTGCCCCAATAGTTGTCAAAAGGGATTTTATTGATTCCGCACGTGCGACCCCAAGGTTG
The DNA here is from genome assembly GCA_021739645.1 of Saprospiraceae bacterium. Lineage (GTDB taxonomy): Bacteria > Bacteroidota > Bacteroidia > Chitinophagales > Saprospiraceae > UBA6168. The sequence goes on from JAIPBL010000018.1 coordinate 14,278, forward strand.
GGAAAGGAACTGTTGTTGGCCTCCGTTGGACTACAAATACCTACAATTACCAGCCTTAAACTTGGCTGACTTACAAGTCGATGTGCAACAGATTTGAGTATCGGATGAAGATTTTCAGCGATAATAGGAGTAGCTTCGGAAAACTTGAAAGAAAATGGATGCTGTACTTGGTACTGCGAGCTGTCTATTAAAATGTTGATGGGAGTTTGGTTAGAAATGTCTGTCTCCGAATTTTTCCCTTCTGAAAATATCCATGTCCAACCTGTCACCCAAATAAAACATGCTACCCCAGATATGGAAGGGAGTAGTTTGCTCATAGTAAAGGGTTTTTAGCGTCTCATGCGCTGTTAATTGTGGGCTAAAATTAATATTTCCCTTCAAATCTTTCTTAGAAAGGTTTCTAATCAATGGCTTGATAAAAAAAAATGCGAAGCAAAAATGCACAAGCCGCTTATCATCAGCGATTTATACTCTTTGCTTCGCAAAATATTAATACCGTGAAAATATTATTCTTCGTTTAAAAATGGATACCTAAAATCAGTTGCAGGTACGAAACTCTCCTTGATTGTTCTTGGTGAAACCCAACGGAGTAGATTGAAGACAGAGCCAGCTTTGTCGTTTGTCCCAGAAGCCCTTGCTCCGCCGAATGGTTGTTGGCCAACGACCGCTCCAGTTGGTTTGTCATTGATGTAAAAATTACCAGCCGAGTTCCGCAGTTTTTCAATGGCAAGGTTGGTGGCCTCCCGGTCTCTTGACAAGACAGCTCCGGTGAGTGCATAAGGCGAAGAGGTATCTACAAGTTCCAGCGTTTTTTCGAACTGTTTTGGCTCGTACACATATATAGTAAGGACAGGTCCAAAAATCTCTTCGCACATGGTCACGTAATGTGGCTCTTCCGCTACGATGACCGTTGGTTCGATGAAGAAACCTTTTGATTTGTCAAAATTGCCACCAGCAATTATTTCAACATTCTTGTCAGTCTTTGCTTTCGCAATGTATGAGCTGATTTTGTCGAAGGCTTTTTCATCAATTACTGCGTTGATAAAATTGGTAAAATCTTCGGGTGTGCCCATTTTCATGTTGGCCAAGTCGTCGAGTAGGTATTTTTTTACATCGGCCCAAAGATTCTTGGGAATATAAGCCCTTGAAGCCGCCGAACATTTTTGCCCCTGAAACTCGAAAGCGCCACGGCTCAGTGCTACGGCCACCTGCTTGGCATTGGCTGATGAGTGTGCGACGACGAAATCCTTGCCACCTGTTTCTCCAACAATTCGTGGATAGGATTTGTAGTTGGAAATATTGTTGCCAATGGTTTTCCAAAGCGTTTGAAAAACCCCTGTGCTGCCCGTAAAATGAAGGCCAGCAAAATCGGCATGGTTGAAAATGACCTCACCCGCAGTTTTGCCATCCACAAAAACCAAGTTGATAACTCCTGCTGGCAGACCGGCCTCTTCCAAAATTTCCATGATTACAGCTGCGCTGTAAATCTGTGTATCGGCGGGTTTCCAGACAACGGTATTGCCCATGAGTGCAGGAGCGCCGCACAGGTTTCCGGCAATTGATGTGAAATTAAAAGGCGTAAGTGCAAAAACGAAACCTTCCAATGGCCTGTATTCCAATCGGTTCCAGACACCGGGTGAGCTTTCTGGCTGCTGGTTGTAAACGTCCAGCATATACTGCACGTTGTAACGCCAGAAATCACAAAGCTCCGCAACAGCATCTATCTCTGCCTGAAAAGCATTTTTCGATTGGGCAAGCATAGTAGCGGCATTCATTTTCGCCCGGTAAGGGCCAGAAAGTAAGTCAGCTGCTTTCAAAAAAATCGCAGCTCGGTCCTGCCAGGCCATATTTTCCCATGATTTTTTTGCTTCCAGTGCGGCATTGATAGCTAGATTGACCAGCTCGGCGTCGGCCTTGCCGTGCCATCCTAAGGTGTGACTGCGCTCGTGTGGCGGGTGAATAGCAATTTTACCTTCCCCCATTATTTTTTTACCACCTATCGTCATCGGCACTTCAATGGCCGTTGATTTCAAGGTTTTGAGCATTGATTTTAGTGCAGCTTTTTCCGGAGAACCGGGTGCATAAGAAAGTAACGGTTCATTCTTCGCTACGGGCACTTTAAAGAAGGCATTTGACATAGAAATAATTGATTTTGATGTAGGACTTTAAATTTTTGAAGTGCAAAATTAGCTAAAATGGGACTGTTGGAGGGTGTCCAAATGCACTTATCGTCAAAGTATTTCCTGAAGTGAAGCTAATTTTTGAATTTGGAAAGTGGGTTTGTGGTCAGTCAAGTTGGCTGCGCCGTGGGGATTAAACCAACACGTATCTACCCCATAATTGATGCCTCCCTGGATGTCAGAATTGAGACTGTCACCCACAATAATGACCTCAGATTTCTTGGGTTGTCCCATTTCCGCAAAAGTGTGTTGAAAAAAACCTTCGTGGGGTTTGGAAACGCCGATTTCATCCGAAACGACAATCACATCAAAATAGGCTTCCATTTTCGCATGGGCTATTCGTGAGCGTTGAACTTCCTGCAATCCATTGGTAATCAAACCGATACGGTGTTTTTTTTGGCGCAAATCCTCTACTAATTCTAAAGCGCCGTTCAACATGAATTTGGTTTTTGAAAGCAAGGATAAGTAATGCTTGTTCATTTCGAGCGGGTCTCGATATTCCCCTATTGCCTCCAAAAAACGCTCAAACCTAAGTTTGCGAAGCTCAATTGCTGTGATTTCTTGCCGCTCAAACGCCAGCCAAACCTCGTGGTTGATGGTTTCATAGACTTTAAAATGGGCATCAGTTGCTGCAATTTGGTAGTCACCCAATGTTTGTGCAAGCGAGTACCTAGCACTTCGTTTAAAATCGAACAAGGTGTCGTCTGCATCGAAAAGAACCCAAGGATAGCGCATTAATTTTTCAATTTTTGTTTTCAAAATGATACTGAATTCCTATTGACAAGAAAAATGACAAAGTTTTAGTGGCGGGGCCATTTTTTTGACGATTGATGTCTTTTATCCCAATATTGCTTCGAGCGATTGTTCTAAAACTCAGTTTTTCATTCAGACTCCATTCAAATCCGGCCCCAATTATCAAAGATTGATTGAAGGTACTTTTGGAAATATTAAAATTGATGTCAGGTGGTAGTGGTATGCTGCCAGTGAACGGGAAATTATCAAAACTAGCAGCACTGCTAACCACAACTCCTAGGTTATGACCGATTTGAAAAATAAACTTTGTCTCATTCCCGAAGCTCATTTCCAAAATAACTGGAATTTGAATATAGTCATAGTGAAGTTCAGCTATGGCCATAGGCAGTGAGTTGCCGTTTTCATCTGTAAAAGTAGAATCTAGTCGAGCGGCCACGTGTTCATATTCGAAGCCAGAAGCTATCGAAATTCGTTTCAGAAATTGTTTTTTGATGTTAATTCCTGCATAAAAACCCAAGGCAGGCTTGTACAAATTATCATTCTGACTTGACACGTCTTTTGCCCTAAGCGTTGAAATTGAAGGAGAAGCGGCGATGCCTACCGAATATTTCTGGGAGAAAAGCAAAAATGGAAGACCAAGTGAAGCCAAAAGGAAATTTAGTTTTAGGTTCGACATAGGAATAGTATTGAGGGTTATAAATTCACAAAGTGAAGAAATGGGAAACGATATCAATCATCAAAGCAGTGCTGTGACCAACCAAAATAACACCCTCAAATTTTGATGACGACTTCATTTGGCACAAACTGCTTTACATCACCATTACCTTTTATTAACTCCCGCACGATTGTCGAACTGATGTGAGAAAACTCAGGCAAGCTGATAAAAAAAACCGTCTCCAAGTCGTGGCCAACAATATGATTTAACTGCGAGATTGTTTTTTCGTAGTCAAAATCTGAGGCATTTCGAAGGCCACGAAGCAGGTACCTTGCTCCAATTTTGTTACAAAAATGAGCTGTCAGTCCTTCGAACTGTGCAATCTCAATTTTGGGTTCGTGATGAAAAACAGCGTTCAGCCAAGTCAATCTTTTTTCCAAACTGAAGAGCGTTTGCTTCTGAGAATTGACACCAACAGCCACAATTATCTTGTCGAAAAGCGGAAGTGCTCGCTTGACCAAACTGACATGGCCTACGGTGATTGGGTCGAAGGACCCGGGGAAAACAGCTATTTTCATATCAGATGCTTGGCGTTCAATTTCCGAACGGTGTTTTTTTTATAGTTTGGCAGCGAAAATTAATCAGACTTTACAATTTTATGAAAAAAATCCTTCTTGCCACCGGTGGTGGTGATTGTCCAGGCCTCAATGCCGTCATTCGTGCAATCGTAAAATCCGCTAAAAAAAACGGTGGATACGAGGTTTATGGTAGCATCGAGGCGTTCAACGGTGTCTTGAGCAAACCAACCCAGATTGTCAAACTTACACCGAAAATGGTGGCTGGCATTCATGTTCGTGGTGGCACCATCATCAAAACGACCAACAAGGGCAATCCCCTCGCCTACCCTACCCAATTGCCCGATGGAACATGGACAACTCGGGACATCAGTGCGGACTTAACAAAAAAAATTCAAGACTTAGGGTTTGATGCTGTGGTAAACATCGGCGGTGATGGTAGCCAAAAAATTTCGCAAGCCCTTTTTGAAGCAGGACTCAACATTATTGGCGTTCCAAAAACCATTGATAACGACCTTTCTGCTACCGACCTCACTTTTGGGTTCAGCACCGCCGTGCAAACTGCCACAGACAGCCTTGATAAACTTGTAACAACTGCGGAAAGCCATCATCGTGTAATGGTAATGGAAGTGATGGGACGTGATGCAGGTTGGATTTCGCTGCACACTGCGCTCGCCGGGGGGGCAGAAATTTGCTTGATTCCTGAAATTCCTTACGACATCAAAAAAGTAGTTCAAAAAATAAACAAGCGCTACGGAAAAGGGAAGGGTTTTGTAAACGTCGTTATTGCAGAAGGTGCAAAACCAACCCAAGGGGAGGTAGTTGGCCATAAGTCAAGGGATATCGGCGATGAGCATATCAAACTAGGTGGAATTGCAAATTACCTAAAACAGCAAATTGAAAATAGTGGTTGCCATGCGCAGGTTCGAACCACCGTTCTCGGTCATGTCCAAAGGGGAGGCACCCCGATCGCATTTGATAGGATTTTGGCTACCGCAATGGGTGTGAAAGCATTCGAAATGATAATTGCTGAGGAATTTGGCAAAATGGTGACGTACAAAAACAATGGAATTTTCAGTGTTGTACTTACTGAAGCCATAAAAAAAACGAAATTCTTGTCGCCTGATCATTATCTGGTCCGCACAGCTAGATCGCTTGGAATTTCTTTTGGGGATTGAGGTCTTGTGCATGAAAACGAGCAAATTGCAAAGCCGTGAAGCTAGGCATATTGAAGAAAAAGTTATTTTCATTTCATAAAAAGCATAGGGTCAAACTCTGGGTGGCAATTGCATTATTATCCGTCTCATATTGGTTTTGCTTACCAAATCCGCTTTTCAATGACCCAACATGCATGGTGCTGGAAGCAAAGGACGGCAGCCTATTGGGAGCTCGTATTTCAGCCGATGGGCAATGGCGATTCCCCCAGAATGACACTGTACCAATCAAATTTCAAAAGGCTATAGTTGAATTTGAGGACCGACGCTTTTTTTCCCATCCGGGTTTTGACGTATTCGCATTTGCAAGAGCCATGCGGCAAAATATTCAGAACCGAAGTGTGGTGAGTGGTGGGAGTACTTTGACTATGCAGGTAATTCGCCTTTCCCGCAAGGGCAAATCCCGGACAGTTATTGAAAAAATTATTGAAATAATTCTCTCGACCCGCCTTGAACTCAAATACTCGAAACAGCAAATACTGGCATTTTATTCATCCAATGCACCCTTCGGTGGGAATATAGTTGGTCTTGATGCAGCGTCATGGAGATACTACGGTAAAAAGCCAGAAAGTTTGTCATGGGGAGAAGTTGCCACACTTGCAGTGCTACCAAATAGCCCAAGCCTAATTCATCCAGGCCGAAACAGAAAAGCACTTACCGAGAAAAGAAACCGGTTGTTGACTCGATTATTTGAAAAGGGCAAAATTGATGAGACTACTTATCAATTAGCACTGGATGAAACACTTCCTGACAAACCCCATCCACTTCCTTGGTTAGCCCCGCATTTATTGAACAGGGCATTTTCTGAAAACTTCAAATCAGGTCAAAAATTCACCAAAATTAAGACGACGATTGATCCTGCTTTGCAAATACGATTAAATGAACTTGCGCTCCGCAAAAGCAATATTTTAAAGGACAACGAAATCCACAATTTGGCCATCATTGTATTAGAAGTGGAGACAAGCAATGTATTGGCCTACTTGGGCAATGCTCCGAAAACCGGTCCTGAAAACGGTGAGGATGTAGATATTATCAAAGCGCCACGCAGCACAGGTAGCATACTCAAACCCTTCCTCTATGCTATGATGTTGAACGAGGGAAAAATTTTGCCAAAAAGTTTGATTGCAGATATTCCTACCCAGATTAGTGGCTATAAACCAGAAAATTATCTGGAAACTTATGATGGCGTTGTTTCAGCTGACAAAGCACTTTCTCGCTCATTGAATGTACCGTTCATCAAAATGCTCCAAGATTATTCAGTTGAAAAATTCCATTTCAACTTAAAAAAACTAGGATTATCGACACTTGCCAAGCCAGCCAAACACTATGGATTGACTTTGGTTCTAGGCGGCGCTGAAGCTTCCTTGTGGGATTTAACCAGTGCATATAGTGGGATGGCAAGAACGCTAGGTCATTTTTATGAGCACAATGGGATGTATCGTCAAGATGAATTTCAAAAACCCAATTACCTGCTGAAATTGGAAGTGGAGGATTCAGGTAAACTATCCAGGCAGGCGCCTTTACTCTCTGCAGATGCTGTTTGGTTTACTTTTGAAGCAATGGAGGAGGTGCAGCGACCTACTGCTCTAGGGGATTGGGAACGATTTGAGTCGAGTCGCCGCATTGCATGGAAGACAGGCACTAGCTATGGATTTCGGGATGCTTGGGCAATTGGAATTTCTACAAAATATGTAGTAGGTGTCTGGGCTGGAAACGCCGATGGAGAAGGGCGTCCTGGCTTGGTCGGTGTACATACCGCGGCACCTATTCTTTTTGATGTTTTCAACATATTACCTGCCTCTAGGTGGTTTGACCCACCGTACGATGCCATGAAAAAGATGTTGGTATGCAAGCAAAGTGGATATCCAGGGTTGGATTATTGTGAAAAAGACACCGTCTATGTCAATGCAAAAGGGATGAGCACACTACCCTGTCCCTATCATCAAATTGTTCACTTGGATAGCACCCAAAATTGGCAGGTGAATACCAGCTGTGAGACTCCTTCATCGATGCTGAATACAGCTTGGTTTGTGTTGCCACCTGTAGAGGAATATTATTTCAAAATGAAAAACCCAAGCTACGTATCCTTGCCCCCGTACAGGAAAGATTGCGAATTGGAGGATATTAAACCATCTGGTTTGATGCAAATGATTTACCCAAGAAAGGGAGCTAAGATTTATGTTCCGATTGACCTTGATGGGAAAATAGGTCGAACAGTTTTCAAAATGGCACACCGAAACGCAGAGTTGGCCGTGTACTGGCATATTGACAACGAGTACATTGGGCAGACAAAGACTTTTCATGAAATAGAGCTGAACCCTTCTGTCGGAAAACACAAACTAACCTTGGTGGATGAGAAAGGGAATAGGTTGGAACTTGAATTTTGGGTGGTGGCGAAGAATTAGAGAAAAAAAAACTCCTACATCAAGGGAGGCTTAAGGCTGATGTAGGAGCACTAAACATACTATGAGAAAACTACACAGTGCAAAGATGCACGTTGTGAAATCAGAAAAAAAGCCTCGTTTACGGAACGGTCGGTTTTACAAGGAAACGGTCGGTTTGGCTTAGAATAAGGTAAATAGCAACCTATTTGAGGGCTAAAAATTTAATGGTAGGATAATGAGGGCAGGGTTATTCTACTCATTTTCAGTAGTAAAGAAATAATTATTTTCATAATTTGAAACCTTCTGGCATAGAATTGGCCTAGGTGGAAATCGAATCTCAAGCATCAATAATTTCAATTCCTCTTTCCTTAAAACTTCACGCCCTACCCTATCAGCGTAGGGGGTAGATTTTCCTAAATAGATATTGATAGTTGAACTTCCCTTATGGCGAGGTAGTCTTGGAATAAAAAAAATTCCTACACCCCAGAAGGGAAAAAAGGTGTAGGAGAATTAAACATACTATGAGAAAACTTAAGACAAAGGTACGCTCGACAATTTTGGGAAAAAAGCTACATTTACGCATTGGTTGGTTTCACGAGGGAACGGTAGCAGAATTTGAGGGAACGGTCGTTTTTTTCCAATAAACGGGGAAAATATTCTTTATTGTTCTATCTTTGCGACCAATCTTTCGATAAGAATAAAGGCTGAAATAGCACTAAGCAGTATTTGAGAATCTACACGCACACAGGCCGCCCGGCAAGGCACAAAAAAAAAATTCCCGCACCCCAGGAGGGACAAAAGGTGCAGGAAGATTAAACAAACATACTATGAGAAAACAGGGCAAATATATCTTTTATATTTTTAATATAAAAACATCTGCTCCGGAATTCCACTGATTTCATCTACTTCATTTGGATTTCCATAATTGGTATTAGGATTTCAACCCTTGTGCCAAGTGCCTTGCCGGATTCTTCGCTTTCCAAATCGTGGATTTCTACCGCACTTTGCTCCATGTTTCTGGTTCTAAGTAGTATTTCAAGACGTTCTTGGGTTATTCTTGTTCCCATAGACTTGTGATCTTTGAAATTTGGATTTTTCAATTGGAGTTCCCTAGCTTTCTGGCGACCAATCCCGTCGTCTTCTACGACACAAAGGATGGTGTTTTCGTCGTGTAACCTAAAATCAATTTTGATGCTCCCCTTGCGTTTAGAGCGGATGCCGTGCTCAATAGCATTTTCAACATACGGTTGAATTATCATTGTAGGCACCCCATAAATATCTTCTTCAATGTCTTCGTCAATATGAAGTTCATACTTTAGTTGGTCCTCAAACCGGAGATTCATGTTGATGTCAAGGTAGTTCCTAAGAAATTCAATTTCCTTCTCAAGCGAAATGACTTCCAATTCGGAGTATTCAAGGCTCTGTCTCATCAAGTGGGCAAACTGTGCTAGGTATTTTGCAGCCTGAGAGTTGTCATTGGAAGTAATATAATTCTGGACTGAGTTCAACGCATTGAAAACAAAATGAGGATTCATTTGGGCTCGAAGTGCCTTTAATTGTAAGCCCGCAGCCTGCAATTTGAACATTTCGGCTTCCTTCTCCTTCCTCTCGGCAGAATACCGAATTTCCATTTCCTTTATCTGGTTGTCTCTTTCATCAAACATGAAACGCTCTACCGCCTGGTTGTAAAGTACCTGGTAATCATAGGCGTTTTTATAGTCTAATTCCTTGGCATACAAGTCTGCAATGTCCTTCAGGATGCCAGTAGCTTGTCTGTATTCCTGACCCTTTTTCGCAAATTCCAGTGCTTTGAAATAATGCTTTAGTGCCTTTTTGGCCTTTTGCTCTTCGTAGATTTTGCCACGCCACCATTCAATATTTGCTAAATTTTTCTCCTTTCTATCCTTGAACAAAGGATAAGCTGTTGTGAACAGCTCTAATGCTTCATTGAATTGTCGCTTGTTTAAATAACAATACCCAAGGTTGGCGTATGCCAGCGCTCTGGTCTGTTGATTCAAATCGTCAACCACTTTAATGGCTTTCTTGAAAAACAGGCTTGCATTTTCAAAATCTTGCATAGCCATGTATCCATTGCCTACGTTCAAGTAGTGCCACGAAAGACGGGATCGCATTCCCTTCTGCTCACAAAGCTCAACTACATTCAAATAAGCTTGGACACTACGCTCTGGTTCGTTTAATAAACCGTAAATAGTACCAAGTCCGCTTTGTATCAATGTAAAAAAATGATAATCCTTTAGGTCAGCGACGCCTGCAATGTTTTCAATATCAAGTTCACAATCCAAAAAAGCTTTAAGTGCTTTGGAATAATCAGAAAATTTTAAGTGGAAAAAGCCTTCCCGGCAAATCAACCTCAACTTGAGCCGGTTGTCAGGGAAAGTTTCTAAATATTTTGCAGCCTGGTTTAGGTAAAATCGAGCGCGATCTGGCTGGTCGAGATTTTGTAATGTCCCTGCATAATCAATATAGGTCTCTGCTAGCTGGTTCACATCACCCCTTTCCCCTAGGATTTCTAGAGCTAATCGGAAATGTATCTCTGATAGGTTATAGTTGTAAAGCTGATTCTCAACGAGTGCCATGTTGAGGTTATAGTTCAACACAAAATCTGGTTGGTCGAAGTCTTGCAATATTTGCAATATCTCAGAAAGGTACTTCTGAGCCTTAGAAATATCAGTAAATACCAATTGGGACGCCAGTCTATCCAATGTGGTAAGCCGCTTGAAGCGTTCATCGATGAGGTGTAATGTGGATTCCAATTTCACTATATCCTCGTTGGCATCAGGATAGTTATGGATCATTGCAATAGTGTTTCCAGTGCGTGTCAGAATTACAATCTAGAATTAGGCTGCTGACTGCATTACAAATACGACAAAAGAGGCATCGCATCTGCTGTGCAGCCTCTTTTGTAGCTTCCTAATAATATTTCTTCTGAAGATTATTGCGGCAAATCTCCTAGGCAAGGGCTAGGTCCAAAGAATCCTGCGAAAAACCCTTTCTTTTTGTTTTCGCTAATTTTTTCGTTGCCTCCAATAAACTCGCCCATTTCGACTTTCTTAATTTGATTAAGATCGTCCAATTCGAACAAGTTCTTCTTTTTAGTAGTCTTTCCCATAGCATCCAAGTTTTGAGTGAAAAATCCTAAGTTCATAGTGTTTCTCGCTTTTGCAGACAGTAAAAGTGTGTGCGTTCTCTGGTTTCAAAGATAGCGGATTTTGAGTTTTCACAAAACTTCCCGGTAAAATAAATGGCATAAAGCAAGGCCAGCGGTGTAGTTTTTCTCAAAAAAAGCTGCTTTCTCCCAGTTTCCCTCCCACCAACGCTTCAATCTGTCGTATTTGTGTAAGTGTAAGTTTCTATTAAATTGCCTCTTCTAACCTTCTCATCTGCTCCATAAAAGCTGGTCGCCTCCTCCTTGATACTTCGATTTTCTTCCCGTCTTCCATCACCAAATAGCCTCCATCCCCTTTGATGAATTTTCTCATGAAGTTCAAATTTATGACATGCCTTTTATGAACCCTGTAGAAATTAAGCATCTGTAACATGTCTTCATAAGCCTTGATAGTCTTTGAAGCGGTGATTCTGTCACCGTTTATCAAGAAAATATGTGTGTAATTGTCTTCAGCCTCAAATCTGACGATATCTTTGATATTTACAAAATAAATTCCGTCAATGGCAGCAATACTCATTTTTTCAAATGAGTTCGGATTTGTCATTGACTTATTGAAAAGGTCAAGTCGCTCTTCAATTTTTTCTGCCCGATGTACACGAATTCGACTAACTGCCTGCATCAACTCATCAGGGTTAATCGGCTTCATTATGTAGCCTATTGAGCTGTACTGGCAGGCTCGGATTGCATGTTCATTGAATGCTGTAATGAAAATAACCTCAAAATCTACTGGACTCAGTTCATCAAGAAACTGAAAAATCAGACCATCGGGCAAATTGATGTCTAAAAATGCTACATCTGGCTTAAACTCCGGTTCATCAAATAATTCCAGAGCCTCTTCAATATTCAAAGCATCTGCAACAATTTCAACTTCAGGACAATGGCTTCCCAAAAGGTTCTTGAGATTATTCAAGCTTTTGATTTCGTCTTCTACGATTAGTGCTTTGATCACGGGAATCCGGTTTTTAAGTTCTAAAGCATTTATTGGCATCTTCAAATCCATTCAGTGTATAATTGTTCGTTTGTGTGCAAAAATACATCTCCTTCTTTAGAATATAAAACCAAATCACTATAAAATTTGATTGGAAATCACCGTCTTACGCTTTACAAAAATCTACCTCCCCAACTCGCTGACTTTGGAAGGTTTTACAAAATTTATTTTCTAAAATGCATGAAATAAAAATTAAAATAATTTCAACCTTACCTTTTTTTTGCCATCATTATCGCATCTTCAAAAGTGATTTTAGGGAAAACCTCTAATTTGCCTCCGACGGTTGCGTCAAAAATTTGACGACCGTCTTTTTGATAAAAATAGTTGGCTAGATGATACGATACTTCTGATCCATAAACGTCTGCCAATTGCCACTGTTGCCCCTTAAAATAGTCTGGGTGGAAGTGGTTTTCGTCGTCGCCCTGGTAAACTTGGGTTTCGTGAGACTGGCCAGCTTGCTTGAAGCTATGGTCCACACCAATCAGAAAAACCCGGCTAAATCCCATGTAGTAGGCTATCTGTAACGAAACAAAAGTGACCGTATTCCCTTCACAGATTGGTTGTGAAATGTCTTCGTAGAAGCTCCAAAGGTTGAGTGTATGCAAACGCTGGATGTTTGGCACTTCCTTCACAACTCCTTTTGAAGCAGTGTAAGATAGGAAGACAGGGCAGTCCATCGTTTCAAACTCACGTGCGCTTTGCTGGATGACCAATGGATTTACAGAAACTAAATAACTTAAATCAAGCTTCACTTTTTCGAAAATCATGAAAATCTTGTTCTGACCAAAGCAGTGGAATCCGTTGAGCTTTGCAAGGTCCATGTTTTTGAGTGAAGGGCCGTTCCCTATGATGAAACAATCTTGTCCAAGGTGCTTATCTCTAAATTGGAGCAACTGGCCGGCATACTTGCGCCTCCAGCGGAAATAATCTCGGGCTTCTTCCATCTTCTTGCCAAGCCCATTTTTTTCTATGAGATTTAAACCGAATAATGCGCCTTGAGGTCGTGACATGTTAACTTATTTGTGATAAAATACTGATTATCTTTTACTTAGCTACAAATCCTTCAGGACAGAACTGATGCCGCCATCCAGCAGAAAATTAGCTCCGTGAATAAATCCAGTGTTTTGCGAAGCAAGGAATAAAGCAAGTTTCGCCACATCATTTGGATAGCCAATTCGCCGCACAGGATGCAATTTACGTAGCTCGTCAATCGCTTCATCATCGTGATTGAATCCTGCTCTTAGCATGTCCGTCTCAATGGCAGCTGGGCTAATTGAATTGACGCGGACACGACCCGCTAAGTCAACTGCCATTGCCTTTGTCAAGCCGACCAAGGCGCTTTTTGATGTTGCGTAACTGATGAATTCGGGCTTAGTCAACTGCTGATGAATGCTGGCAATGTTGATAATGCTTCCGTTGTTAGCCTCTAGCCGACTAAGAAATATTTTGCTTAAAAGCATCGGGCCAGTGAGGTTGACGTTCAGGGTCTCTTGCCAATCTTCAAGCTTGATATTTTCGAGTTTATCCAATTTTTGAACAGCTGCATTGTTCACCAACACATCCAAATTTGGCATAATTTCATCAAAAATCTGCGTGAATTTGATGCGATAGCTTGCATCTTTCACGAATTGATTAATGTCGAAGTGCAGGAATCGGTCACAATGCCCGTTAAAATCTTCCCTCCTGTCCACGCCGAAAACGTAGTACCCACTTTCCCGAAAAGCCTTGGCCAAGGCTGCGCCAATACCGCCAAGCACACCTGTTATAAAAACGTTTTTTGTCATAAAAGCTGATTTCAATCCAATTTTAAGAAGCCAAACATGTACTTCATCGCTTGTTGGCTGGCCCGCCGCACAGCATCCAGAGTGTTTGAGCCATTATGCGTACCAAAAATACAACGCTCAAAACTGCGCAAAGGTGAAGCCTCAGGAAGTGGTTCAGCATCAAAAACATCTAAAGCAGCACTATGGATTTTGCCTGAAACCAGGCCTCCTACCAAAGCAGTTTCATCAACAATACCTCCCCTAGAAACATTCACTACCCGAACACCATCTTTCATCTTGGAAATGGTATTTTCATTTATCAAATGCTTTGTCTCCGCTGTAAGGGAGCAAGTCACAATTACAAAATCTGCCTCTTCAATTAAGGTGGGGAACCCATAAAATCGGTATTTCATCTCATCTTCATCCGTCCGACTGGCGAAGGGGTCATAAACATTGACGTTTAACCCAAACACATCCAGCATCCTGGCGGTTGCTTTGCCGATGTCACCAAACCCAATCAATGCGGCAGTCTTCCCCATCAGCGAAATGCCAGCTGGCTTTGGCCATTGTCCGGCCCGAACACCACGGTCAATCAAAAAAGTTTGTCTCGCCAATCCGATTACATAATGAACTGCCAAACTCCCCACCTCTTCACCAAACATCTGTGGCGTGTTGATGACTGGGATACCAAGTTTCTTGCAAGCAGCAAAATCAACATTGTCAACTCCAACGCCCCATTTCACAGCGGCTTTGAGGTGGCCATTTTTGCCTGCCTGGAACACCCGCTCCGTTGCGGGGTCGTCCCCAATTATCCATCCATCAACAGCTGGCAGGATGTCAATCAACTCAGCTTCCGTTAGGGTTTGGACTACATTGGGTGTTACAAGTTGGACTCCTTTCGATTCAAATGTGGGTCGAAATTCATCAATGAGCCGAAGCATCGGCGGGCAGGTTACGAGAACTTTCAAGCGATTTCTGGTTTGAAATTTTAACAAAATTGAAGCGCAAAGTTGCTGGTTAATTTTGTTTTTTTGACCTGAAATTGCCATTGATTCAACTTGAACCCTAATTTATTGGCCAATTCGTTACATTCGCTCCCCAAATCAATTTGTTTAAAACTACACTTTCGATGCTACTAAAAAATACCTGCATTTCCATTATTACTTTTATTTCAAGTTTGGCTATCGGGCAAAATGCCCTAAACGTTGAACTGCTTGGGCAGGTAAACAGGGGCGATGTCCGGTATTCAGGCTCTTGGGCTTACATCGCACCAGATGACACCGAATATGCTTTAATCGGCGCAAAAAGTGGCACTGCTGCCTATTGCATAAGCGATAATTGCACCGTTGACGAACTAGGATTCGTGCTTGGCCCTGTTACAAATTGGCGGGAAATTACTGTCATTGGCTCCTACGCTTTTGTTGTCACCGATGTTCAAGGCACCGGGCATGGGATGCAAGTGATTGACCTCAGCTTTTTACCCGACAGTTTGCACCTTGTCACCAATTACACGTCCACATTTACAACTGGTCATATCATTCAAAAGGCAATTGATAGCGATGAGCCGTTTGTTTACGTGATGGGGACAAGTACTACTCAAGGCGTGCATATCCTCGAAATTTCTGACCCTGAAACACCTGTGGAAGTTGGGATTTATGCCCCTGGCTATTATATCCATGATGCGCATGTTCGTGGCAATTTGATGTTTGCAGCAGCTTTTTACGATACAAAAATTGACATCGTTGACATTTCGGACAAAACAAACCCTGTTTTGGTGGGGACTATTACTTACGATGGGAAAAACACGCACAGCTCATCAACTTCGGAAGACGGTCGTTTTCTAATCGTAGCTGACGAACAGGATGGCTATCCGGCACGTGTGTTCAACATCGAAGATGTCACAAACGCTTACGAAGTTGCCCAGTACACCGCCAATGCTGCCAGCCTAGTACACAATCCCTACGTTAAAGGGGATTTTTGCTTTGTTTCACACAATACCGAAGGGATGAGAGTGCTTGACATCGCCGACCCAACCGTGCCGGTAGAAGTAGGATTCTATGATACTTGGACTGGTCAAAGTGGAGGTTTTAATGGGCTATGGTCTGCTTGCCCGTATTTTCCTTCTGGTAAAATCATTGGCGGAAATCGGACGGACGGACTTTATGTTTGGTCATTCAACAACACCAAGGCTGCAAGAATCTATGGCATTGTGATAGACAGCTTGACTGGTGCACCACTTTTCAACGCTACCGTAGAAATTCTAGAATTGCAGGATACCTTGGACTCCGGCCTTACCGGCTATTTCAAAAAAGGCATGCTTGAGGGCGATTACACCTTAGTAATTGGTAAGGAAAACTATTTGCCAAAAACCAATGAAATCAGCCTTTCGCAGAGTGACAGTGTGTTTTTTGAAGTTAAATTAGTGCCGGAAAATTATTCCAACACTTTGATTGCCAAACCTGCCCCCCAAAAGGTTTCAGTATTTCCAAACCCTTCCAATGGACAATTCATCCTGGATTTGACCAGCATTGAAAATGCCGAAAAACTGAAAATTTATGCTGAATCAGGGGAGTTAATTTATGAAAACAAAATTTTAGGAGGCCAGTTAGTATCCTTGAATTTGGAGAATAAAAATGGTGGTTTTATGCAAATTGCAATTTATGACCACGAAGCCACGTTAATTGCAACTGCCAGATATTCAACATTTTAGACTATAATTGACTACTGAACAACATACTTGTCTCGGGAAAAACATGAGATTTGCGCTTACTATTCTGTTTCTATTGATGGTGGCCCACCTAATGCTAGGTCAAGGCAACGAGCTCGCTTTGGCCAAAAAGTACGAAGTTATTGCAGATAGCCTCAGCCAAATCCCAAACAACAGCAAGGCTATTCTTTATCGAAAAAAAGCTTTGAATATTTACCAAAACCAAAGGCCTGTCCCGTTTGAGAAGATTGCCTCAACTTACAGAGCTATCGGTATTTATTACAGGAGGGATGGCAAGTTCAATGACGGCGAATTCAATCTGAAAAGGGCGGTGGAAGTGGCAGAAAAGCACCTCTACCCCACTCACCCGGAAATCGCTCGAACCTATAATAGCTACGGAATTTATCTTTTGACCATCGGAAAATATGAATCAGCACTCGGGTTTCTCAATAAAAGCCTGGCTATTAACCGGAGCTTGGATTTGCCAGGTGTAGCCGATAACCTCAACAATATCGGCATCATCCATGAAAACTTGGGCGACTACACGGCAGCCTTTGAACACTACAAACAGGCCCTAAACTACAACCGTTACAGGCAGGGCCTCTTTACAGTCGCGACAGCAAATAACTACATTAATCTCGGAACCGCTTGCTTGAGGTTGGACCGGTATGAAGAAGCAAAATCCTATTTCGATACGGCTTTACTGATTTACGATAAAAAATTGGTTGCAAACCACCCAGAATTTGCGGCACTCTACAACAATCTTGGTGCGGTGGCAAACTGGCGTGGTGACTATCGAACGGCTATCGAAAATTTTGAGAAAGCCCTTAAAATTAGTGAAAAAAACTTAGGAGAGAACCATCCTGATGTCGCTAATATTTACGCCAACACGGGCATTTTATTACTCAATCGTGGAGACATCACGAAAGCATTGGCTTTTTTCAAAAAAGCTTATGACATTAGGATTCGATTTTTTGGACAAAAAAATCATCTTGTCGCACGCACCTGCAACTACCTCGGCGACTGCTATTTGCAAAAAAAAGACAACGACAGTGCCTATGAATGGTACAACAAAGCTATTTTGATATTTGAAGGACTGCCAATTGGTGACCCCTCCGATTTTGCCGAGTATAAAAACGACTTGGGGTACTATTTTGAAAAAATGGGCAATTTCCAGTCAGCCCTTCAATATTACAACGAGGCGTTGAATGTGGTCCGCAAGCAGCCAGGGAAGCAAGATTTGGATGTGGCCAATTCGATTGCGAGAATTGGGAATTTGCTATTGTCTAAATCAAGTTTCAAGGAAGCCAGACAGCATTTCTTGCAGGCACTTGGAATTACAAAGCGGTTTCTTGGGGACAAACATCCAGATGTAGCACAGATTTACGGGAAACTTGCCCTGTCCAGTGTTAACGATGCTCGCCTGTCCCTTGCTTACTGCGATTCCGCAATGATGGCTATCAATTATACCAAGGCCAATAGTTTCAACTTTGAAACGGTTAGCTCGCCTTTGGCCCTGCTTGACATTTTGGAGAAAAAAGGGAAATTGTTGCAAAGTTTCTACGTTCAGCAAAAGCAGCGAAAATGGCTAGATGATGCGGATACGA
Organism: Saprospiraceae bacterium; assembly: GCA_021739645.1. GTDB lineage: Bacteria > Bacteroidota > Bacteroidia > Chitinophagales > Saprospiraceae > UBA6168. The sequence continues at coordinate 32,291 of JAIPBL010000018.1, forward strand.
CCTATGCAACCGGGATGCAACTCATTGACTTTGTGAAGATTACGCTGGAAGAACCAGGTTCTAGGCAGGCTTTGCTTGACAATTATTTTCTGATTTATGAAAACGCAATCGCTGTCAAATGTGAGTTGAAAAACTTGAGCAGCGACAAGCGGTTTTGGCACGAGGCATTCGAGATTTCAGAACGAAGCAACGCTACTTTGTTGTTGGAGGCGCTCCAATCCGTTCACGCTGGCCGCTTCTCTGAAATACCGGACAGTTTGCTGAGTGAAGAGTATGCCTCCAAAATCGACTTGGCGTTTTTGGAAAAACAAGTATTCGAAGAGCAACTGAAAGGAGCAGATGCAAACCAGCAGAAATTGCTGGAAATGAACAGTCATATTTTCTCCCTACAACAAAAATATGCTCGCTTGATGGACGGGCTGCGAAGAGATTACCCCCGTTACTTCAAATTAAAATACGCACCTGAGGTCGTCACGGTGCCTGAGATTCAAAAAAAGTTGCTCCGGCCAAGTGAAAATATGGTGGGCTACTTTGTAGGGGAAGAAAACATTTTTGCTTTCGTAATCAGCGAAGACAAATTTGAAGTCGTAACGATTCCCAAGGAGTTTCCCCTTGAATCGTGGGTCGAGGAGTTCAGAAACAGCATCTTCCAATACAATCCAGCAAGCAAGGATGTAGAATATCTGAGCCAGAAATATGTAAACCTTGGCTATGAACTTTACGAGCTTCTTTTTCAGCCTATCCGTTCGCACTTGACTGGAAATCAAGTGGTTATCTTACCTGGCGGCGTCTTGGGATACTTACCTTTCGATGCGCTGCTGGCTACGCCACCAGATGAATATGGTAGTTTTGACACCCATGATTATCTGATAAAACAGTATCAATTCAGCTATAGCTACTCCGCTACGTTGCATAAGGAAATGGTAGGACGGAACGTTGGCTGGAGAAAGGGGGGCTTTGTCGGTTTTGCACCCTCCTATGGTGGCGACTCGCTTAATCTGCGGCGAAACGACCCGTGGCGTGCCGTACTTGGGAACCTGAAGTTCAACAAGCCCGAAGTCGTGAATATCCAGCAGATTATGGGTGGTAAAATCTACCTCGACTCAGCTGCAACGGAGCAGAATTTCATGCGCTTTGCACCCGATGCTGGTATCCTCCATCTGGCAGTACACGCCAAATCCAACGACGAGCATGGGGAATATTCGTATTTGGCCTTTTTTCAAACCATTGACTCAGTCGAGAACGAGCTTGTTTTTGTGAAAGACCTTTATTCCATGCGCATCAATGCAGCCTTGGTGGTTTTAAGTGCATGTGAAACGGGCATCGGCGAGTTGCAACGTGGGGAAGGAATCGTCAGTTTAGCGAGGGGCTTTTCCTATGCCGGGGCAGCTAGTATCGTAACGACGCTTTGGAGCGTTGACGATTTTGCATCTTCTGAAATCATGGAGTTTTTTTACCTGAACCTTAAAGCTGGAAACTCAAAAGACGAGGCGTTGCGTCAGGCAAAATTGACTTTTTTGAATAAAAAGAAAGGCTCCAACGCTTCTCACCCACTCTATTGGGCTGCCTTTATACCTGTCGGCGATATGACACCAATTAAAGAAAACCAGCTGCTATTTTGGGTGGTTGGGGGAATAGCAGGGCTAGGGTTATTGCTGGGCTTTCAAATTTTTAGGCGAAAAAAGAGGCGACTTAAAGCTTCATCAACTTTTTCGTTCTGATAAAACCCTCACTTGAAACTTCCACAAAATATAAGCCAGCTGGATAGTCAGCAAAGCTTAATTTAACGGTATCATTCTGAATATCAAACGATTGCAGTTGCCTTCCCAAGGAATCGAGCAATCGTATTTTAATAGGTTGGTGCTTCGAACGGCCTAAATTGACAATACAAAAACCAGCCGTTGGATTTGGGAAAATTGCTATTTCAATCGGTTGCCCTGGTTCTTTCGTGGCCGAAGGCTCAATAAAAACTTGATTTGAAATAGCACTTCCACAGTTTAGTGTCGAAGTAGTTAGCTCCACATCGAAAACCCCAGCAATGGTGTATTCATGTACTGGGTTCACCCCAGAACTGGTATTTCCATCCCCAAAATCCCAGTGGTAATAAGTGCCACCTACGCTCGAATTATTAAAATAAACGATTTGGCCATCCTGCAAAAAATCAAAATTTGCGATTGGGGTCAAATAAACCTTTACGTAGTCAGGTTGGCTAATTGCATGCGACCCAAATGGGCTTGTGGTAGTTAAATTCACTTGGTACAGTCCAGGTTGGTCATAAGTTACAACCGGATTTTCCTCGTTAGAAAATGCTGGTGTTCCGCCCGGAAATTCCCAAGAATAACCACTTAAATTGCTCCCAGAGGATTGGTTTTGAAAATGCACCGTCATCGGGTTACAACCAGTGGTGAAGTCAGCCATGAAATTTGCCAGCGGAAGCGAGCCTGTTGGTACAGTTAAAGTGATGGTGACTTGCCCGCAGTCATTAAAGGCAGTCAAACTCACTTGGAACAGTCCCTGCATATCAAAGGTGTGGATTGGGTTCTCCTCATCAGAAGTCACCCCGTCACCAAAATCCCAAAGAAATCCATTGTTCCCATTTAGGCTCAAATTATCGAAACTAACAGTCAGGTTTGCAACTGAAAAACCGAAGTTTGCCACTGGCGGCCCTCCAATTTCAATAACTTGGCTCAAGCTGAATGTATCGCTCCCTACGGAGTTAAAGGCGATTAAAGTGACATCAAAAATTCCAGCTTGGTTATATGTGACCATCGGAGTTGTACCGATAAATGTGCTGGGTGTGCCACCTGGCAAAATCCATTCAAAACTTTCTGCATTGCTGGACGATAGGTTGGTGAACGTCACCGTTTGCGGAGCACAAAATCCAGCGTTTTGAAAAGAAAAATCAGCAGTTGGGAGGACTGCAACATTTAAATTGATTGTTAATTCATCATCACCACAAGGCCCAGTGGCTACCAATGTCACCGTATAGTCCCCAAAATCTGAGTAGGTGTGGGTTGGATTTGGTTCAATGCTAGTATTTCCATCTCCAAAATCCCAAAGGAAGGAAGTCGAGTTAGCAGAATTGTTCTGAAATTCATAGCTCCCATTTCCGATAGGAACAATATCGAATGCAGCAGCAGGCAATCCCGTCAAGACAAGACTAACTTCATCAGAATAAAAGTCGGCAATACAGGGACTCGACACCAGGCATCGGTACTGAAACCCATCCATTGCTGGAACGACGTTGAAAATTGTCAGTTCATGAGAAAGCGCCCCGGCGTAATTGGGACCAATCGGGACGTTTCCCCAACCAGCGCCTGAATTTAATTGCCATTGGTATTCAAGGTAATTGCCTTGAACCTGAAAGGTAATGTCAACTTGAAGCCCTACACAGGCAAAAACATCGGTAGGTTGCTGGAGAATTTCTATTTGTTGAATTTCATTCTGGGCAGTTGGAATTGCACTTAAATTGGATTGCAGTCCTATCTCGCCTTCCTCAGCTCCATTTGAAGGCCCGTTGCATTGGCCGGAAGCCACGGTATTGACACCAGGTGGGCCTCCATCCAAATTCACTTGAGCAAAATTATTGGTATTTGCAAGCAGGCGTCCACCACTGCCACCCCCACCTGCGCCATTGCACCGGTCGGAATTATTGATCACATCGCCGCCACCGCCACCTTTTGCTTCAATGGAAAGTACTCCCAGAATTGAATTCGTTTTTAGTAAAATAGTGCCGCCAGCACCGCCACCTCCTGCTCCATCTCCATGTGCAATTGGCGGTTTCATCCCATTGGCAAGTATTGAAAAGCCGTTGGCCTCGATTGTTTGTGCAATTATTATGGCTATGCCTCCACCATTTGCACCAGAACTCCCAGCCCCAGTGTCATCAAAATGACCGGCTCCACCACCACCACCAAGAAAAATACGTCCCGCTTGTATTGGGCAAGCCTTTCCTCCTCTCCCTGGGTAATCACCATCACAGCCGAAGCCTCCGACACTCTGCTTTCCACCAATACCGCCATCAACAATATTCCCGCCACCGCCGCCACCGCTGTTGTGGTCGTTTCCGCCGCCGCCGCCATTTGCTTGAGCGCCTCTCCCGTGTTCTTTGTCTTGTACTAGATTGGCAATGCCTTCTCCTTTTGGGGAGCCCCTCCAGTTGGTGGTCGAGTAAGAAAACGCATCAGCGTTGGTAAAAAAAGAGCAATCGCTCACCACTTCAACCTGTTGGGCGCCTCTAAATCCCGTGCCGCTCACATCAATCGAGGCTTGGAGGTTTAAATTCGTTGCTTCCAAAATCAGCACCCCACCAGTACTGCCGTCCCAGGGTTTTGCCTTTACCTCCCCTACCGCATCAACATTGGCATATTCCGGCACAGTAACCAATTGAACTGAAGACGCTGGGCCATAAAAATGAAGCAGTTCATTTTTCAAATAAATATCGTTGCCCAGAACAGACAAAACTTCATTTATTTCATAGAAGCCGGCACTGCCAACATCGTCAATGTTCCCGAAACTACCAGAATTTGAGGTGTTGATGTTAGCTCCTTTCATTTGTATCACCAATACTTTTCCACCTGGACCGAAAAACGAGCCATCCGAAACGGTCAATTTTGCCTCGCAAGGCTCAATTGCTGTCACCTTGGCATATTGGTTGATGATGCCAAAAATCTGGGATTGCGAAAAAATGGGAAGGGTAATAAAGGTCAGAAGTAACGTCCAGATGTAAGTGTTCATTGGTAAAATGGTTGAGTTTGATAGGGGTGTTCTCACAACGTGGTTGCAATTTTCGACTAAAAATGGCAGTAATTCAAGGTTTGAACAGAATTAATTAAAGAATAAGGCGAAATTTCAAACTAAAATAAACTACTTTTGCGCCCGCTAAAGCCCACCGCCTGCTTGTCAGGGTAAGTGGGGATGGTGAAATCGAGGAGATTTACTGGGAGGTATTTTGAAAATGAAAATATCGCTTTTCAAGAACAACTCATAGAATCCTCATTATCAAACATTTAAAAAAATGGCAGTTAAGATCAGATTGCAAAGAAAGGGCAAAAAGAAAAAACCTTTCTACCACATTGTTATCGCCGACGCTAGGTCTCCACGTGATGGACGTTTCATCGAGAAAATCGGAACCTACAACCCACTGACACAACCTGCAACTATTGAATTGGACCGTGACAAAGCTTTTGATTGGCTAGATAAAGGCGCACAGCCTACCGAAACCGTTCGTGCCATGCTTCGCTTCAAAGGTGTTTTTTACCGCAAGCACGTAATGCGTGGCGTTGAAAAGGGCGCCTACACGGAGGAAGTTGCAATGGAAAAATACAATGATTACATTGCTGTTAAAGAAGCCAAGACCGCTGCTCGTGCGGTTAAAATAGAAGATGAAAAAGCTGCATTCCGTGCAAAAGTTGCTGGCTTGGACATCAAAGTTGCTCATAAGAAAGTAATTCCAAAAATCGAGGTAGCTCCTGCTCCAGTAGCGGTAGAAGAAGAGACTCCAGTGGCTGTAGCTGTTGAAGAAGTTGCAGCTCCAGCAGTAGTCGAGGCAGCTCCAGTGGCCGTTGCTGTTGAAGAAGCACCTGCTGTCGAAGTAGTTGAAGAAGCACCTGCAGCTGCGGCTCAGGAAGAAGAATAAATATCCTAGAATTCTGATTTGAAGAAGCCCGGGGGCAGTTGTGCCTTCGGGCTTTTGTTTTGAGGTTATTTCAAAATGCCAGATATGCCCGGCGACTTGATGAGCCTGCCAATTTCCTCCACCATTCCGACCAGTTCCGTTGAGTTTTCTGTTTCAATAATTTGTGTTTTTTTCAAGATAAAATCCAAGTAATGGCGTGCCTCTTGGGTGTCAAACTGCATGGTGTGCTCAAAATACAGGCTCAAGTCCTCAATTGGCATGCAGTGAGTAAACACATATTTTTCTTGCCAAAGGTCATAGTAAATTATAAATCGGGGTCTTGGGAAAATGTTGGTAAACAACGTCAAGAAAAGCGGTGACTCAAGCATCCGCTCATTTTCAAACATGAAATTATTGGCTTCATAGGCGGGATAGTAGAGCATCTGAACCGCAACTCCTACATTTACTAATTTCTGACCTACTTCATTCAACTTACTGGAAAGCACACCCACTGGAACATTTTGATTCGAAAATTGCTGGAAAGGCAACCAAGTTTGGGCTTTTAAATCGAAAAACTGAACCGCTTCTGCTGTGCCCATTCGCAGCTTGTAATCAAATCGGGGGTAACCGGGCACGATGTACCCAGGATAGTAGAACTGAAACCCAAGGTCAAGGCCAAATTGCATCTCTTCCACCATCGTGTAGATTCCAAGGCTGTGTTTCGAATATTCAGGGTCATAAACGCCCTTGATGCTGGACAAGCTTTTGTTTCCCAAATCAAAAAAGCTGAATGCCACCAGCTTTTCACCATCGTAAACACAGACCTCAAAAGTGTCAAATATGGTGTATGGTTGCCCATCTAAAACGCTGTCAATTAACGTTGCTGATAAAATCCCTTTAAAACCGGTTTTGTATCGCTGAAAAAGCGCCTCTTTTTCGTCATCTATGACTGCATGTTTGATGGTCGTGCGAAACCGTTGGCGGTTTTGGCGCATGGTTTTTTGTAAACTTTTACGAAAAACAAGCCCATCCAAGGGCATCCGCAACCAAATCGGTGAATACAAACTGTCGTTAAAAAACAGGAAGTGGCAGGTAAATACACTTAACCCCATTCGGTACCAGCCTTTTGCAAGGTAGGCGTCGAGTTCATCGCCGGAGATAGAATGGGGAAAATGTTTTTCAGTAAACATTTGAACAGTTGGCGGTTACATGAACTCGGACTAATTTTGTCCGATGTCATCTAACCGGAATGGAAACGCAAAAAACAGTATTTATGAAGAATCGAACCATCATCTGCCTTATTTATTTATCAACATTGCCAATTATGTCTTTTTGCCAGCAATTGGAACCACAGCCCATCCGTACACCGAGTGCTTCCCAATTGCTTGAAATGCAACGTGGTGAAGTAGAGTATTTTAAGACACTTGTCTATCGTTTTGAGGTAGCCTGGGAAGAAGCAGACGTGCAAAGTATGGCAGACCTGCGGAATGGTTTATTGGAAATCATGAAGCTGGAAGTCAAACAATTGGAAGACAAAGCAAGTCCATCAAAGGCAGCAACGGAGCGGCTCCAACTCGAAACTGACTGCTTGAAAAAAGTAGAAAACGCCCAAATTCTGGCCTCCGACACAGCGTTGGGCAAGGCTGCAGAACAAAATAAAACCTGTTTTAACGACTTCATAAAGCTCTTGGAAGCGGACTTCTCGGAGCAAGTGCAAGCTACTAGGCAGGCTGGAAAGCAGTGAACCGATTAACCAAATAAAGAATTAGTCGCCATCAAAACCTACCGGCAAGCACTTGAATACCTTTTTTCCCAGCTCCCGATGTTCCAACGCATCGGCCCAGCTGCGTTTAAAAAAGACCTTGGCAACACTTTGGCACTTTGCGCACATCTTGGCCAACCCCAGCTTCATTTCCCTTCCATCCACATCGCAGGTACCAACGGAAAGGGTTCTACGGCCCACATGCTCTCTGCCATATTCACAGCGGCTGGGTTCAAGACTGGCCTCTACACTTCGCCTCATTACCGAGACTTTCGTGAGCGGATAAAAATCAACGGAGAGCTGATGCCCAAACGGGATGTTTTGGCTTTTGTCAAATCGCACAAGAATTTTGCAGACCAACTAAAACCGTCATTTTTTGAGTGGACGGTGGGAATGGCTTTCGACTATTTTGCGAAGCAAAAGGTTGATATCGCAATCATCGAAACTGGGCTGGGTGGTAGGTTGGATTCCACCAACGTAATCAAACCAATTGTAAGTGTCATCACGAACATCGGTTATGACCATCAGAACATGCTGGGCGATACCCTGCCCCTAATCGCTGCCGAGAAAGCAGGCATTATTAAGCCGAAAGTGCCAGTTGTCATTGGTGAAACACATCCTGAAACAGAAGCTATTTTCCTCGAAAAAGCCCAAAAAACGGGAAGTCCAATCATTTTTGCCGACCAACATTTAACGGCAGTGCCACTAAGTTCTGAACAAACAAGTGTGTTTTACAATATTTTTGAAAATGGCAAACCGTATCTTCAAAATATCGAGCTAAACCATCTTGGCGCATACCAGCAAGCCAACCTATGCACTGTGTTGCAGACCATGCAAGTAGTAGCCCACTTTTTTGAAAAATTTAGGGACAAACAATTCATGGAGCAGGCGATTCGTAAAGGGTTGGCCAAACTCAAGCAGTTGTCCAACTTTATGGGGCGATGGGAATTCATAAGCCAGTCGCCCAGCGTACTTTGCGACAGCGCCCACAACGAGGATGGCATTCGACTGATTGTAAAGGCGCTCGAACATATCCCACATGAAAAATTGCATTTCGTTTTCGGCACTGTCAATGACAAATCGCCAGCGAAAATACTTTCCATTTTACCACAAAATGCGCAGTACTATTTTTCAAAGGCAAACATCCCTCGTGGATTAGATGCTATTTCGCTAGCGCAACAGGCGGAAAATGCTGGCTTAAAGGGCAAACCCTACTCCTCAGTTCGGCGAGCACTAGCGGCAGCAAAACGCGCTGCTGGCCCGAATGACTTGATTTTTGTAGGGGGCAGTATCTTCGTTGTGGCTGAAGTCATTTGATGGAGCAAGCCGCAATCTTTGCGACACACCTCAATTCTTAGCCAGCACCGCCGCCATTTCTGATTAATTTTGCCCCGCTATTTTACACAAATCAATCCTGCATGACACGTCTTCTAGTTTTTTTGAGTTTCCTTATCCCAATATTGGCTTTTGCGCAGCAAAAAGAATGCGTCTTTGTTGACTGGTCAAAGCACTTTGGCGGCAGCAAGGCCGATGCTGCAAACGATTTCCAGCGAACTGCTGATGGCGGATTCATAGCAGTTGGATATGCTCGTTCCACCGACCAAGACCTGACTGGAAACAAAGGCTTATCTGATTATTGGATAGTTAAACTCGACTCTATCGGTGAGCTGGAATGGCAACACAACTATGGTGGTGCTGACAATGACATTGCAACCGCAGTGCTACAAACCGATGATGGGGGGTACATTGTGGCTGGTGGTACGGTATCATTTGATGGCCAGGTGTCTGGCAATCACGGCGCAGAGGATGCTTGGGTGCTCCGACTTGACCAGCTCGGTAATATTCTATGGAAAAAAACCTACGGCGGCACTTTAAATGAACGGGCCGAGAGCATTCAGCCAACAAGCGATGGTGGATATGTACTCTCTGGTTATAGCCAATCAGATGATGGAGATTTAACCGACAATAAGGGCGATTTTGATTATTGGGTATTCAAAATCAATGACAATGGAGATTTGCTTTGGCAAAAAAACATTGGTGGAAGCCTGTCCGATTATGCATTTGATGCCGTTGAAACCACTGATGGCGGCTTTTTGGCGGTTGGCTCTTCGTTTTCAAATAATGGTGATGTACCTAACAACCAAGGTTTTTACGACTATTTTATCGTGAAATTGAATGGGAGCGGAAACTTGGTTTGGGCAAAAACTTTTGGAGGCATCGGCGAGGAGCGTGCTTACAGTGTGGCCCTGACATCGGGCGGCGCTTTTATAGTGGGAACTTCAAACTCCGCCACAGGTGATGTTCCTGGGAACAATGGCGGCTATGATTATTGGGTGACAAAGATTTCGGATAACGGCACTTTATTGTGGAGCAAAAACCTTGGAGGCTCCACGGAGGATAGGGCTTTCGGACTTGCTGCCAAAGCGGATGGTGGATTGCTTGTGACCGGACTTGCGACTTCATCGAATTTTGACGTTGGCGGGAATTATGGCAGCAAAGACGCTTGGCTCATCAACTTGGATGCCAGTGGCCAACTGATTTGGGAAAAGAACCTAGGAGGGACACTCGATGACCGCTTCTTTGCCATTTTGGAACTGGCCGAAGGTGGCTACGCCTGTGCAGGCTACTCCTTTTCATCAAATAATGACCTCACTGGTAATTATGGGGAGCAGGATATGTGGATAGTCCGCCTTTCCCCTGATTCGATTGAAGTTGGCCTTGGAGCTGACACGATTCTTTGTGCGGGGCAAGGGGTAATTCTCGAACCCGAAATTCAAAACGTAAGCTATCTATGGCCAGACGGCTCGACTTTACCCATATTCTTGGTTAGCAGTCCCGGTGAATACTGGGTGGAAATTGACAAGCAAGGTTGCAAGAGTCGTGACACTGTGGTGGTTGACTATGTGTCCGAAACACCCGTAAACATTGGAAACGATACAATTCTTTGTGATGGGGAAACACTTATACTTGACCCCGGCATAGCAGGTGCGGCTGTTTTTTGGAAAAATGGAAGTACCGACCCCACCCTACCCGTTCAGCTTCCCGGAACCTATTGGGTAGAAGTTATCAAAGATGGTTGCGAATATCGAGATACCATTGAAGTGGATTTCACGACGGTTCCTTTTGAGCTTGGAGAAAATTTATCGCTTTGCGAGGGAGAGACAGCCTCAATTGAAATTCCGTTGCAAAACGCCAGTTTTTTATGGCAGGATGGCTCAACAGCCGCCAATTTCACCATCAACAGCCCGGGTTTGGTTTGGGTAAAAGTGACTCAAGGTGGCTGTAGCCGCACGGATTCGACAAGCGTTATTTATCAACAAGGCCCAATTGAACCCTTGCCAGACTTTAGTTTTATCTGCGAAAATGAAGGTCTTTGGTTGAATGCACAATTTGAAGGTGCTACCTATAGCTGGCAGGATGGCTCCACTGAGCATAATTTCAAAGCCGTCCGTCCGGGCAATTACTGGGTTCAGGTTCAAATTGGCGGCTGCATTTTTGAAGATGAGGTAGAGCTTAGAGCTTGCGAACTTTGCCTGTATATACCTAATGTCTTTTCACCAAACGGTGATGGTATCAACGATGATTTTCGGGGATTCCCTGGTTGTGAAATAAGCAACTATCAGCAGTTCGTCTTCGACCGATGGGGCAACTTGGTTTTTCAAAATGACTCACCAGACGCTGGCTGGGATGGTGAATTTAGGGGCAGCAAAGCACAGCAGGGCGTATTTGGCTACCGTATTGAGTTTGATTATTTAAACAATGGCAAGACTGAGCATCAGGTTAGGCTTGGGACTGTTACCTTACTTAGGTAATTGTGAAGTTGCATAAAAAAAAGAGGCACTTGCTTTCACAAGTGCCTCTTTTTCAATTATTTATGACTAATCTGTTCCACGTACTGCTGTCAATTTCACCTTAAGGTCAAACTCATCGTAGATGGTTTTGTCACCAAGACCATCAAAAAAGCTTCCTGAACCATAACGGACGTCAAAATCAGAACGGTCAATTTTAATATCGCCAGTTGCTACGATTTTGCCACCATCAGCCTCGTTCAACAGTGCATCAAATTTCACTTCTTTAGTGGTAGATTTGATTGTGAGGTTGCCCGTGACTTTGTATTCACCTGGCTTTCCCCTTGGGGCAACTTTCGTGATGACAAATTTAGCAGTTGGGAAGGTGGACGCTCCAAAAAAGTCGTCTGACTTCAAATGGCCTTCCAACTTTCCAGCCATGTCACCTTGAAGGTCAAGGCACTTGATTGTAGTCATGTCAATTTCAAAAGACCCACCAGAAAAGAAACCTTTGTCATCGTAAGTCAAAAGCCCGTTTTTGATGTTGACAACACCATTGTGTTGCCCTGTAACCTTGTGTCCCGTCCATTGAACATTGCTGTTGAGGGTGTCAACCCTAAGTGAGGTGCCTGGATTAACAGTAAATGCTAAACCAGCAAAAGCGAGAATTGCGAATAAAAAAGAAGAGAATGCATTGAATTTTTTCATAAAAAACTAAAAATTGCTAAGTGAAAGAAATAATTGGTGTACGTACATGAATCGAAATAACACGGACACGTTTCAATGGTTTGAAAATGAGTCTTAATTAAATCTTAAAATCAGCCTCTTAACTTATCGAGCAGTTCATTCAAAGTCACTACTTCACAATTGCTGAGGCGGTTTGAGAAAATATTGGCAAAACTATCCACCCTTTCACTTGCAATTTTTAAAAGCTCCAAGCCTTCATTTGAGATGATTACCTCTGCACGGCGATTATCTTGGTCGCATTTTGCTTTTAACACCAAGTTTTTGGAAATCAACTTGTCCACCAACCTTGAAGCATTGGAAGTTTTGTCAATCATGCGCTCTGTAAGTTCTTTTATACTACTTGGAGTGGGGTACATCCCCCGTAAAATCCTTAAAATGTTGAATTGATGCGCTGAAATATCCAAGGACTTTAATTCTTGAGTGGTGGCATAGGAAAGCCATGAACTTGTAAAAAGTATGTTCACTTGTGCTTTTACGTATTCATTGACAAAGCTCTTCTGTTTAATTTCATCTTCAATCCGCATAAAAATTAATTTAAGAAAAATCCAACTGACAAAGGTAGAACCAGCTTTTCAACTGTCACGCTTTTTCTATGAAAAAGCCAAAATATAGCGTTTGCGTTCATTCTGGTATGAATTTTACTGTTTTCCCAATTGACAAGCAATCAAAATATTGTCTATTCTTGCCCACTTTTATTTCAGAATTTACTAATGCAAATGATTTTTTCGAGCCTAGCCATGCTGTTTTGGGGATTGATTTTCATTGTATTCTATGCCTATCTTGGCTATGGAATTTTTCTTTTTTTGGTTGTCAAAGCCAAGCGATTGTTCCAAAAAACTAGGCGACTGAATTTTAGCGATGCTGACCTTCCAGAGGTGATTTTTATTGTGGCAGCTTATAATGAGGAAGAATATATCGTTGAAAAAATCAAGAATTGCCTGCAATTCGATTATCCACCTGATAAGATTGAATTTTGGTTTGTCACTGATGGCTCTACCGACAAAACACCCCAGCTAGTTGAGCTATTCCCTACTCTACCTGGGCAATCAGTGAAATTATTCCACAGGCCAGAACGGAAAGGTAAAATAGCAGCGGTTGAGCGAGTGATGGCCTTTGTCAAACCACCTATCACTATTTTCACGGATGCCAACACCGATGTCAACCCGCAAGCAATTAGAAATATAGTTCGGCACTATGCCGACCCAAAGGTTGGTGCAGTTGCCGGTGAGAAACGCATTTCTATTGGTGAAAAAGGCGATGCCACTGGCGCAGGTGAAGGCATTTACTGGAAATACGAATCATTGCTAAAAAAATGGGATTCAGAACTTTACTCAGCTATTGGGGCTGCTGGCGAGCTGTTTTCTATCCGAACGGAACAATATCGGCACGTCCCGCAGGACACGCTAATTGAAGATTTTGTTATGACCATGTGCATTGCCATGCGAGGTTTCAAGATTGTCTATGAACCGGATGCGTATGCCTTGGAGTCTTCAAGTGCCTCAATCAAAGAGGAGTTGAAGCGGAAAATCAGAATAGCAGCAGGTGCATTGCAAGCAACATGGCGGTTACGTGGCCTGCTAAATCCGTTCAAATATGGCATTCTCAGCTTCCAATATTTTTCACACCGTGTGCTGCGCTGGACCATCGCCCCATTGGCATTACCAATAATCTTCGCAGTCAATATTTATCTATCTTGCAATGGGCCAGCCATCTACCAGGTGTTTATGATTTGTCAAATCTGCTTCTACATATTTGCAACGCTAGGGTACATATTTGAACGCAAACAATTGAAAATCAAGGCCTTCTTTATCCCCTACTATTTTTGTGTGATGAACTATGCCATGTACCGAGGTTTTTTCAGGCTTGTCGGTGGTCACCAATCTGTTATTTGGGAGAAGTCTAAGCGGGCGTAATGATAGAATCATTTTCCCATTTAGAAATTCGAATTTTTCAAGTGTTGCAAATGAAATTTATTTTCTAAATTTTTTAAAATATTCTGTTTTGGAAAATGCTGAATGAGTAACTTTTCTGAATTTTAATGCACACATTTGTTTCATAATCGATCGCTTGACCTATCTTTGCGAAGGAATCATGACTGATAAAACACTGGTAATCAATGAAGAAACAATCAAGCCATCGCAAACACAACTATCCTGATGCTGACCTGCACTTGCAAGTCATGGAACGCCTTCGATACGCCCACCGTGACTTAGAATATTTTGAGCAGTACAACTTTGACGTTGAACGAATGACGAAACTCAAAGCCCTTGCAGACCGGTTTCGTGACTTACCGGATGATGATGAACTGGTTGGTGAACAAATGATTTTATCAGAAAAAAAATACAAGGCTAGCTCAGACTTGCAAGCCTCCATCCGCAGCCTAATGACCAGAGTGTCGCTGAAATTCAATAACAGAAGTGGCCGCTACCGCAAATTTGGTGCAACGAAGTTGGGGGACTTAACCGATGCACAATTGATATTTTGTGCTCGGAGAGTGGTTAGAGTAGCTCGCCAACAAATTGACTTTTTGGATGATGTTGGTGTGAATGAAAAAGTCTTGAGCCGAATTTCTGATGCCTGCCAAATTTTTGAGAATGCAGTCAACCTGCAACAAGACAAAGTCGCAGACCGAGATATAGGTGTGGAACGGAGGGTAGATTTTGGGAACGAACTCTATGACGAACTGGTGGTTCTCTGCAATATTGGCAAGGACATTTGGGCCACCGAAGACAAATTGAAATACGAGAATTTTTGCTTGTACGAAAGCAACAACGACCAAAAAATTGCTCGGAAAGAAAGGCTGGTTCAGGAAGTAAAATCGGAAGGTTGAGTAGGGCAGCAACCTGCCACCCTACCCTTTTCATACTAATTCAACATTTCATAAATACCGGCTATGCCCTGGCCTCCGCCAACACATGCCGTTACCATTCCATATTTTTGATTGCGGCGGCGCATCTCATTGAACAACTGCGTAGAAAGTTTCGCTCCTGTACAGCCCAGTGGATGCCCAAGCGCCACGGCACCACCATTGACATTTACGATGTCTGGATTTAAGTGCGCCTCTTTGATCACTGCTAATGCCTGCACCGCAAATGCTTCATTCAATTCAATTTGTTCAATATCATCCAACTTTAGTCCACCCTGTTTTAACGCTTTTGGTATTGCAACACATGGCCCAATGCCCATGTAAAGCGGCTCCACACCCGCCACAGCACAAGAAACAAGTCTTGCAATTGGGGTTAGATTCAGTTGTTTTACCAAATCGCCACTCATGACCAAGACGAATGCGGCGCCGTCCGAAGTCTGAGAGGAATTGCCTGCCGTTACTACTCCTCCATTCTTGAAGGCAGGCCGGAGCCTCGCAAGCCCTTCCATGCTGGTGTCCAGCCGTACACCTTCGTCTGTGTCCACCACATAACTTTTTTCTTGGCGCTTATCGTTTTCAACAAAAACCTCTGGCACTGTCACAGGCACAATTTCATCTTTGAACTTGCCCTCTGCAATTGCCTTTCCAGCTTTCTGGTGGGATTTCACCGAAAACTCATCCGCCATTTCCCGGGTGATTCCCCATTTGCCGGCCACTGCCTCTGCGGTATTGCCCATCCCGGTCACATACTCTGGCGTTGAAATGGCCACTGAGTAGCTGGGAGCAAGTTTATAACCCGTCATGGGAATCATGCTCATGCTTTCGGTGCCTCCGGCAATAAAACATTGCCCCATACCTGCCCTGATTTTCGCTGTAGCGATGGCAATGGTCTCCAAGCCTGAAGCACAGTAACGGTTCACGGTCATTCCCGGCACAGAAATACCCAAAGCCCTTAGAGAAATCTGCCGCCCAACTTGCAAGCCTTGTTCCCCTTCGGGGTTTGCGCAGCCAACAATAAGGTCATCCACCAAAGCGGGGTCGAGTTCAGGGGTGTTCTTTAGTAGATACTGTATGACTTCTACCGCCAAGTCGTCGCTCCGAAAGTTGCGAAAACCACCTTTTTTGGCTTTGCCAACGGCAGAACGATAGGCTTTTACGATATATGCGTCTTGCATTTTTTTAGATTTTAATTTTTTTAAAGAAGACAACCGTTAGGTTTGTCTAGTTACGAAGCGGTTTGTTGTTCGTGAGCATGTATTGAATCCGCTCCAATGTTTTTTGCTCACCGCACAGACTCAAAAATGCCTCCCGCTCCAAGTCTAGCAGATACCGTTCGCTTACTTTTTGCTCACCGGTCAGGTCGCCGCCGCATAGAACGAAAGCAATTTTCTTCGCAATTTTGATGTCATGTTCGGAGGCGTAGTTTCCGAGTTTCAGCTCGTTAGCGGCAACATAAAGCGCCCCCAGGCCACCCCGCCCAAGCACTGTAACATCTTGGCGTTCAATGGGTTGAACATAATTATTGGCTAGTTCCAGCACTTTTTGTTTTGCATCCGCAATATTCCGCATGGCGTTCACGGCTACACTGTCCTTTTTATGTTGCAAATAACCAAGGTTAAATGCTTGAGGTGCTGAGGTTGCCACGGATGCCAGTGCAATCGTCTTGAATTTTTCAATCAAAGTTGGTATTTGAACATCACCTTCAAAGAACGCATCACTGGCCCGGAGCGCCAATTCCTTGGTTCCTGCGCCACCGGGCAGTAGCCCGACTCCCACTTCTACCAATCCGATATAACTTTCAGCTGCGCAAACAGCAGCATCACAGTGCATGATGGTTTCGCAAGCCCCGCCAAACACATAGCCTTGCGTAGCAGCCACTACTGGAATGCTGGAATATCGACAGCGCATCACCGTGTTCTGGAACATTTTCACTGCAAAACCCAGTTGGTCCCACTCCTGCTCATAAGCCATCATGGCCACCATCATCAGGTTGGCACCGACGGAGAAATTTTTGGCATTGTTGCCGAGCACAAGTCCTTTCCAGTCGCCTTCTTCCGCAATTTTGATGGCGTCATTGATACCACGGAGCACCCCTTCACCCATTGTGTTGGCCTTGCTCTGGTACTCCAGGCAAAGTACGCCATCTCCAATATCATGCAGGGTGGCATCGGGGTTTTGGAAAACAGGCTTTTTGTCCCGGTAATTTTCCAAAATCACAAAGCTCTCTGTGCCGGGGACTTCCTTGTAGGCTTTTGATTTTATGTTGTAGTAAAACAGTTTGCCAGCTTCTCGTTTGTAAAAACGCTCGTTACCAGCAGCCAGCATTTCTTTCACCCAAGATGCTACTTTTTCGCCTTGTTTTTCCGCTAATTCAATGCCTTCCTGAACACCAATGGCGTCCCAATATTCAAAAGGCCCTAAGTCCCAAGCGAAGCCTGCTCGGAGCGCATCGTCGATACTATACAAGTCGTTGGCAATTTCTGGGATACGATTAGAAACATAGGCGAACAACCCGAGCAGTGACCTACGAACCAGCTCGCCGCCCTGGTCTTCGGCAGAGAAAACAGCTTTTACTCGCTTGGGCAGGTCATCTATTTGCTTCGCAACACCAATACTTGGTAGGCTGGGTTTGGGATTTAGGCCGTATTCCAAAGTGTCAAGGTTCAAAGCGAGAATGACGGGTTTGCCCTTCTCGTCTTTCTCGCCTGTTTTTTTATAAAAGCCTTGGCCAGTCTTGTTGCCGAGGAATTTGTTCTCCAACAAGAAGTTGAGGTATTTCGGAATCTCGAAAGCACCAGCCTGTTCATCGTTCGGGCAGTTGTCCTTGATGCCTTGAATGACCTTGGCAGCCGTATCGTGGCCAACTAGGTCACCAAGCCGGAACGTGCCCGTGTTAGGGCGACCAATTGCAGGGCCTGTAAGCGCATCCACTTCTGTGATGGACAGGCCAATTTCGGTGGTCAATTGGTAAATCTTGGCCATGGCGTACACCCCTACCCTGTTTGCAATGAACGCTGGGGTGTCCTTTGCTAGAACCGTTTGTTTACCCAAGTAAACATCTCCATATTCCAAGAAGAAGTCAACAACATCCTGTCTAGTAGCTTTGGTTGGGATGATTTCGAGCAACCGCATGTAGCGGGGCGGGTTGAAAAAGTGAGTTCCGCAAAAATGCTCCTGAAAATCCTCGCTACGGCCCTCCAACATCATGTGGATAGGGATACCAGAGGTATTGGAAGTAACCAGTGTTCCTTTTTTGCGAAACTGGTCAACTTTTTCAAAGATTTGCTGCTTGATGTCCAATCGTTCCACCACAACTTCAATGACCCAATCATAATCTTTGATTTTTTGAAAATCATCTTCAAAATTCCCAGTGGTTATCCTGGAGGCAAAAGCATTGTCATAAAGCGGAGCCGGTTTTGACTTGATAGCTGCGGCTAATGCGGCGTTGGCGATGCTGTTCCGGGAAGCCTGGTCAGTGGGCTTTAAATCAGCAATATTTGGAGGCAATATATCGAGCAGCAGCACCTGAAGCCCAACATTGGCGAGATGACAGGCTATGCCCGACCCCATGACTCCTGAACCAAGTACAGCTACTTTTGTAATTCTTCTCATAATGGAGTGAGATTGTTTGAGTTGAATATTTAGCGAAAATTCGCTGGAATATGCAAAAATACAAACGTCCGGCGATTCTCAAAGTTACAGCCCAAGTTTAGTAAAAATTTTTATCCGCTATGTAATTCATTGAGTTTTAATAAAAAGCAATAACTTTCGCCCCGATTCGACACTAAGAAAGCATTGGTGTTCGTTTCCAGCGTTTACATTGACAAACAATACGTGAAAAACTAAAATCAGCTTTATGTTTCAGCACCTTTTGTTCTTGCAGGAAGTTGACATGCCTGCAACTACGACCGAATCCCAATCTTTATTCTCCCTGCTATTTTCAGGTGGATGGATTGGTATTACCATCGTCCTTATCCAAATCCTGCAATCTATCATCGCGCTCTACATTTTTATCGAGCGGTACTTGTCAATCAAAAAGTCGGGAGAGGTTGACCAAAACTTTATGAACAACATACGGGCGAACGTCAGCTCTGGCAACATCCAAGCTGCCCGTGCGCTTTGCCAAAGCACCGACACCCCAGTGGCAAGGATGGTGGAGAAAGGATTGGCCCGAATCGGTAAGCCGCTCCACGACATTGATGCAGCCATCGAAAACGTAGGCAACCTGGAGATTTTCAAGCTGGAAAAAAACCTTTCCACTTTGGCTGGTATCTCTGGCTCTGCCCCAATGCTCGGTTTCTTGGGTACGGTAACGGGTATGATTATTTCGTTCCAGCAAATGGCCACTGCTACCAACGTGACGCCACAGGTACTTGCTGGTGGTATTTACCAGGCCCTCATCACTACGGCTGTGGGTCTCGTGGTTGGTATCTTCGCTTACATTGGTTACAACAACTTGGTAGGCAAAGTGGACAAAGTCGTTTACCAGATGGAGCGCTTTACCACCGAGTTTATGGATATGCTCCAAGAGCCAACTGCGTAATTTTAGATATTAAACAATAGAATTTAGACATTAGATAATTGAATTGGTTTGCCAATTATTTCCTCAAATAGTCTATTGCCTATCAGCTAAAGTGTATCCAATGTTACTTTCAATAAAATGGGTTTAAAAAGAAGAAATAAAATCTCGGCAAAGTTCAGTTTTGCGTCCATGACGGATATCATCTTCCTGCTGCTGATATTCTTCGTGCTCACTTCTAGTGTCGTTCAAATATCTGATCTCAAATTGCCAGAATCCGATAGTAAGACCATTGCACCTACCTCAGCCGTTGTCGAAGTAGGGTTGAAGGGTGAAATTCTTTGGAACAAACAAGTCGTATCACCTTCTGCGCTCAAGTCCGCCATTGCACGCAAGAAAAAGGAAATGGGAGACCCAAAGGACTTCACTTTGACTATTGCCGCAGACCAAGAATCGCCTTTTGACAATGTAACGGAAGTGATTAAAGTGGCGGGTGAACTTCGCATCAAGGCCATCTTGGCCACTTCACCCAAAACACAAGATTGACATGGGATTTAAGAAAAAAAGTAAAGTCACTACGGAGTTTAGCTCAGCGTCCATGACGGACATGATATTCTTGTTGCTGATTTTCTTCATGCTAACTTCGGGCTTGGTGGCACCCAATTCGCTGAACTTAAAACTGCCCGGTTCTTCACAATCAAAGGTTGAATTGAACAGCAAAGCGGATGATGTCAGCATCACCAAAAGCGGCAATTTCTACTTGAACGGCAAAAGAATCACACAAACTGACTTGGACGAAACCTTAGGGCGCAAGGCCAAAGCTTCAACTGACAAATTGGATATTACCATCTCTCCAGAGTCTGGAACCCCCATCAAATATGTGGCTTTCGTGATGGATATCGCCATGCGTTTTGAGATAAACGCCATCCTTGCAGTCGATGAGAAATAGGCTTGTTTTGTTAATTATTTCAAAAACAAACCCACTTCACTCACCAAATCCCCCGCAAATCTCGTTCTACGGGTAAACAAAATCTTTTAACATGGAAGATTTAACAAGGTCAGAAAAAGGAAACAGGCAAAAAGGCATTATTTTCAGTGTGGTTTTCCACACCTTGGTGCTGATATTGGCTGCATTATACGGTTTCACATTTCAGAACCCGCCTCCCGAAGCTGCGGGTATTTTGGTGAACCTGGGCATCCCGGACGTTGGTCAAGGTGATGAAAATGCGCCGGAAGCTGCTGCCGAGCCAGTGAAGCAACCTGAACCCGAACCTGAAAAAGAAAAGCCAGAACCTATAAAGGAAAAACCCACACCTACAAAGCCAAAACCAACCGTTGAACCAAAGAAAGAGGTGGTAAAAACGGAAGACCCAGAGGCTGTTGCCCTCAAAAAGAAAAAAGAAGCCGACAAACGGAAGGCCGACGAACAAGCCAAAGCGGATGCAAGGGCAAAGGCAGATGCCAAGGATAAGGCAGACGCTGCTGCCAAAGCAGAAGCCGACCGAAAAGCTGCTGAGGCAGCTAAGAAAAAAGCACTGGAAGACATGGTAAAAGCTGGGACAGGTGGCGGTAGTGGTGGTGGCAAAGGAAATACTGGCACCCCTGGCAATCAAGGTGACCCTAATGGCGGCAATTCTGATATCTTATCAGGAAAAACAACAGGTTCAGGTGTCGTGGAAGGGTTTGGTGGCCGTGGATTTACTGCCGCTCCAAAACCACAGGACAATTCTCAGGAAACTGGAACGATAGCAGTTTACGTCTGCGTTGACAAAAATGGCCGGGTAACCAGCGCCGATTATACGCAGAAAGGCTCCTCCACCGCCAGTTCGAAACTCAAAGCCATTGCCATTGACAATGCCAAAAAATACAAGTTCGCCGCTGGCGGACCTGACAAACAGTGTGGGACCATCACCTACACCTTCCGAGTGAAATAAATCGCAATCCAATACCTTTTTTAAAAAGGGCGTAGTGTTGAAAGACATGCGCCCTTTTGCTTTTCCAAAAGTCACGACTGAGAAAAAGTCTCTCATGACAGTATTGGCAATAGTCAAACTATCTGCTGTTAAAATTTGGGGGGCTTCTTGGAAGTTTGGGATAGATAGTTTAGTATTGTAAAAAAGTATGATACCTGACCCAATACAGGTGGCTGGTGCACACGCCGTCCATGAAAACTTGATACACACGTTACATCGGCCATGAAACCGAAAGTATTTCCTGCTACTAAAAAGACCGTTTCAGACGACCAACGACATTGCTGTTTCTCACGATTCCTACCTTTTTGACACTCGCCGAGTTAATCTTCTTATTCTTTCTTTACACCTTAATTTTTAACCATGAAATCTTATATTTCTTGTACCTTTCCAACGCGACGCACGGACGTGTTCTGCCTTAGGGTTTTTCGATTCTAAAATTTTCGCTACGCCAAATTGGGCTTTCAAAATTATTATTGCCTTTCTGCTTTTTAGCATTTCGTCTGAAACATCTTTTTCACAGATTCAAAGTTGCAAATTGTATCAACAGGAAAGTATCTCTGAGACTCGGGATACTTTTCTACTTGACTTGAATTTTGCAGATGTTGAAGAAAAACTCTCTAAAGCACAAAAAAGCACAATAAAAATAATGATTTGCACAGATAAAGAAAAATGTTGGACACTTGAAATGGTTGAAAGCCCATTCATTGCGGAAGGTGCCAGCATTGCATTACATGAAAATGCTAAAAACACCAACATTCCATTTGTTGGGTTCAATACTTATAAAGGCACTATAGTGGGGAAGCCGGATAGTAAGGCATTCTTTGCGCTCTCTTCAAGCCAAATGCGAGGTAGTTTCTTTTGTGACAACAACAAGTACGAAATTCGCCCATTGAGTAAAAAAGGCCGAAATATACAGCAAAACAAGTACATGTTGCTAGCTTCAAAAGGGGGGAATTCTAGAGGTAGCGAAAAAAATTTGACACCTCCAGATGATTGCGATGGTTGCTCAGGTGGGCCATGTCCTGGATGTTATGTTTCGATACCTAATCGTATCTGCCGAGATGTTGTCAATAATAATGGGGTTTCCTGTGAAACTATACCACTGTACCAACAAGATTTTGTTGATGGCTATCCCATAGTTGAATTGGCGGGTGATGTTGACAATGAATTTTTTAATCTTTATAGCAGCGGAGCACCGCACCCTGCATACCCCAGCCTTGATGAGGGTGTTGTCCTGGAAGTTATGGACATATTAGGCTATGCGCAAGATACCTATTGGGATTATTTTGGGACTAATATCTGGTTGGTTCACCTCAACATTTGGGCAACTCCAGATGGCTACAATAATTCGAGCGACAACTCACTTTTTACTTCCCTAAAAAACTATTGGAATTCCCACAAACAATGCATCCACAGGGACGTGGTTCATTTATTTAGTGGTGCATCGCTTGGCTATGATGGAGTTGCTCAAGGTGATGTTTGTGGAGGTGAAAAAGCTGCATACAGCATTACTTCGCACCATCTTGGAGACTCCTATAGAACCGCAAAAGCTTTAGCACATGAATTTGGCCACCATCTTGGAGGATATCATGATGATAGACAAATGTGCTGCCAAGCATTAAATCTTACACCAAATGTTATAATGTTCAGTGATGGTATATTTGATGGAAACTATGATTTTGTTTGGTCAGAAATAAGCCAATATCAGATTCAGAAATATATCTATGCTTCTGGTCGTGTTAGTTGCCTGACGGGGGTGTCCACATCATTTGAAACAGACTGCATTGAATGCTCCCCTGTCATAATCATAACTGCTGACAATCAATTCCCACAACCTAATTGTGGAGACAAGGATATAATTAATTTCACAATAGAATTGTGCAATTATTGTGATGCAACGGTTAATTGGCAATTGGATTTATCTTTCACTTCATCTCTGATGACTGCTGAAGACATGGGTGATTTCAATCAAATTCAATTTGTTGGCCTAAGCACCAAGATATCGGGTACCATATATACCTTAATTCCAAACCAATGTGTTACCCTTCATTTTCAAGGCAAGGTTGTTGGATTCAATAGCTCACAAACGCTTGGTATTAGACCGAGCGTCAATGGAATTGAAAGAACAGAATACAGCATTTCATTACCATTAGTCAACTTTCCCTATCCAATTGGTGGGCAGGGTGAACAAAGTTTGACATATCTACTTTCCCAGTTTCCCAATATCCAGCCTAACATGGCTCCCATAGAAACAACTTGTGGCGATGAGCTATGCAGTTACAATGCCTGCAAAGACAAAAACGTCCTGCAAAGACTAGAAATTGATGTGCCTGAGTTCTGCTTCAACCACTTCAACTTCAAAATGGAACCTGGCTCCGAAATCGTGGTAAAAGCAGGCAACACCCTCACCATTTCCAACTCACGTCTGTTCGCTTGCTCCAACATGTGGCGTGGTATAACAGTCGAAAACGGTGCCACCCTCATCATGGACAATTGCACCATAGAAGATGCCCAGTACGCCATCCGTGCCCCCTACGGCAGTGCTAATATCGCTGTCACCAACAGCAAGTTCAACAGAAATTTTGTGGGCATTTACATTGATGGGCCAAGTGTGGCTGGGTTGAGCAGTTTGGGCCCATTTTACGGCAACACCTTTGAAGGAGAAGGCAGCCTATTGCCGCCCTATTCGGGACAGGGCGCATCCCCTGCCATCAGTATTGGCAATAAATCTTTTGCAGGGGTTTGGGTGCAGACCAAGGCCAATGCCATCAACGCCTTTGAGAACAATTTTTTCAACCTAAGCAATGGCATATATGTAAACCAGACTAACCTTGCTCTCAAACGATGTCAGTTCAAGAACATCCTGGAGAACGGCTATGCTGACTGGACGGCAGGCTACGGCGTGCGTGGACTTGACTACAACAACAGCTATGCCTACCATTTTACATGCGAGGGCTTTGGAAAAAACAGCGAGACCTTCAGCTTTTACAACTGCTCCAAGGGCATCCGCATAGAAGGGATGAACGTAGGTAGGATTAACCGCAATGCCATAGACGCCGTCACGGGCATTGAACTCATCAATTGCTACCCCAAGGCTGCCGTGTTCAGTAACAAGGTCATAACCTACAATACGGGCATCGCTTACAGCCACATGCAGCCGGGAACCGATGGGTTTATTGATTTCAACGACGTGGAAGTGGACGAGAGCGGTGCAGAGGGAATCAAGATAAACCTAATGGGGGTTGCTCCTAAGAACGGCATTAGCGTAAAGCACAACAATATCGAACTACACGCCCTAAAAACCACGGGAATACTATCAACAGGTGGCAATAAACTCTTGGTATCAGAAAACGATGTGATTGGTGATGCTGCGCTCAACACCTTCAATGGAATCCGCATCAACAACGACATGAAAAGCTATTTCCTTTGCAACAATGTTCAGACCTCCACTGTAGGCGGTCTGAGCAATACCATAGGAATCAGCGTTTTTGATGGCGAAGAGACCAACTACAACTGCAACACCGTCATCAATGTGGGCAAGGGCGTCTTTTTTCAGATGGGCAGCTTCGCCCCGGAGAAATTCACCGAAACCAGCTTCACCGATAACGGTGTGGGGCTGTACGTCAGTGCCGCTTCCGCCATTGGGCCGCAGAGCCATCGAGGAAACAAGTGGACGGGGGCCTTTGGGGGATTTGGGGCCCAACATGAATCGAATAATCCAATTGATTGGGATGCCTCTAGATTTACGACTCATACCGCAACTGGGGTATATTACCCATCATTATCTTTTGGGCAAAACCAGTGGTTTTCAATTGGCTCAGGTAGTCCATCCAACGTATGTCCAGTATGTTTGCCCCCATCCCCACCTTCTCCACCGGATAGCGAGAGCGAGTTGTTCAACCAACTGGATGGGGCTATTGCATCCGGCAGTTTTGGCACCTCGGCCTATAGCAGCGAAACTACTAAATTAGCCAACCGCTACCTCTACCGCAAGCTGACGGAATACCCATTGCTGATACAATCGGCTGCGGTTTACCAGTCATTCTACAGCGCACAGTCCAATAGCAACGTGGGGCAGTTCCACAGCGTGGAAAGTGCCATAAAGGGATTATATGCCATACCCGCCAATACTGAAAATAGCATCTTGGCCAATTTTGACAGCATCGCGCTGTATCTGGACGCAATTGCCGATATTGACAGCATCGCATCTAACAATGAGGGCATGACCCTCAGCATGGCACAGCAGCGGGAGTCAGCCGTACTGGCAGTCAAGGGCTTTTCCGATGGCAATGCCACGACCATTCAGCCCGTTATCGCCCAGCGGCAAACGGACGCCGCCAGTGCTTATAGCCAGAACAGCGCCATCAGTGTGCAATCAGGCGATAAACCCAACTGGAATAACCGGGAAGTGAACAATATTTTCCTGAATACTGTGGCAGTAGGGAACAACTCCTTTGATGGTACGCAGTACAGTACGCTTTCCCTTATTGCTGGGCAATGCCCGCTTACAGGTGGCAGTGCGGTGTTCAAAGCAAGGAGCTTGCTGTCGGTAGTAGAGGATATATCTTATGACGATGATGAAATCTGCCAACCCGTTGGTCAACGTCAAGCCAACCAAGCGGAGAATTTCTCAAATGTCTCCATTTTTCCAAATCCTGCGAAAAACGAGATTACGGTAATTTTGCCACAAAATATGGATGGCAAACTCAATACAGTTATTATCTACGATGCGTTGGGCATGTCAGTCCTGGAGAAAATAATACCTAAAAAAAGCCGCTCCATCCTGATTAATACTTCCGAGTTAAAAGATGGGCTGTATTTGGTCAAGGTTCAAGTGGCAGGCAAACAAGTTTTTGCCGATAAACTCATTATTATTCAATAAAATTAAAAAAGCCGGACGTGTACATCTCGTCCGGCTTTCTATATTATGAAAATATTCAATTCGCTTCTTATATTATTCATATTCCCTATTCTAGCAAATTCTCAAACTTACGACAATGTTTGGCTAATGGGGAATTATGTTAGTGAGCCAGATTCATCTTTTGGTGGAATATTAATTGACTTTAATACAACCCCCATAAGCATTCATAATGTTAAAATACCATTGAGTTTTGACAAAACCAATTCAATTATATGCAATAAAGAAGGAGAGCTATTATTCTATACAAATGGAATCGCAATTGCAGACGCATCGCATGAAATAATGAAAAATGGAGATAGTATTAATAATATTGGAATTACTTATCTTTATAATGATATAGGTATGATATCACTCCAAGGAGCCTTAACATTTCAATTCCCTTCAAATGATAGTCTGTTCATTCTATTTCATATGCCTCTAGATTTCGAGTCAAATGGACTTGGTTATTATATTCCGAAACTGTTTTATTCTATAATAGACATAAATCTCAACAATGGGTTAGGAGAGGTCATCGAAAAGGATGTTGAAATAATAGCGGATACTCTTGCAGTAGGCAAGCTTACCGCCTGCAAGCATGCCAATGGGCGAGACTGGTGGATATTAGTGCCTGAAAATGACAAATCAAACAATGGGATTTATAAACTTTTGCTGACACCTGATGGAATCAGTGTTGTCGAAAAAGAGGAAATCCCTGCCCAGCTTTACAATGTAAGCTCCGTTGGCAATGCCATATTCACTCCCGATGGTAGCAAGTACATACGTCAGGACATACGATTCGATCCTTGGAACGTGGTCACTATATATGATTTTAACAGATGCACAGGTGGGTTGGCCTTATTAGAGCAATTTGAAATAAATGATACATCTTTTCTCTATGGTGGCGCAGCGGTATCGCCCGATTCCAAGTACTTGTACTGTGTTACTAATAAGATAATTTATCAGTTTAATTTGACGGCGACCAATATTGAGGCGACAAAAACCGTGGTTGCGGAGTACGACGGGTTCGTGGGCTTGTTTTTCCAAACTCTATTCGGCACCCCCCAATTAGCACCTGACGGCAGCATCTGGATAGCCTCCACTTCCGATACCACCATGCACGTCATCCGCACCCCCAACCAGCCGGGCACTGCCTGCCAAGTGGACCAGCACTCCATCCACCTGCCCAAGGTCAACCAGAAGTCCATCCCCAACTTTCCCAACTTCCGCCTCGGCCCCCTCGATGGCAGCCCCTGCGATACCCTCGGCCTAGACAACAATCCGCTGGCTGGCTTCACTTGGTGGCCCGATGAACTGGCGGTCACCTTCTCCGACAACTCCTATTACCGACCGGAAACCTGGGCCTGGGACTTCGGCGAACCCACAGGGTCAAGCGGTAACACCAGCACCGAGCGAAACCCGCTCCACAGCTACGACACACCCGGCGAGTACTACGTCTGCCTCATCGTATCAAACGAATACGACAGCGACACCATCTGCCATTGGGTGCAGGTGGATACACTGATGACTATGGTGGACGTGACCGCCTTACCCGACTCCCCCGTCAACGGTGTGGCTGTGAACCCAAACCCCGCCAGTGAGCATGTCAGCATCACGCTTCGCTATCCTTTGGCCAAACCGGGTGAATGGGTATTGTACTCAGTAGTAGGTGAAAAGGTGCTCAGCAAAGCAATTCCAGTCGGGACTGCTGCCGTACGGGAGGTTTCCGTGGTGGGATTGCCGCCGGGGCTGTACTTTTGGCGACTTTCAACAAGTGGCGCTCTGGCGGCGACAGGGAAGCTAGTTATTTTAAAATAAAAAGCCGTTACATTCCAAAATGAAGCCGCTTCCAAAACCTCAATCAGGCAATAAAAACGGGTTCACTTCCCCAATCACTTCCGGAAAGAAAACATTGAACTCCTCGTTAAATTCATGGTAATTAGCTGTAAGGCTCTCCACCGCATTTTCAAAAAAATGCGGCGCACTGCTACGCAGTTTCACTCGACTGAAAGTAAACCGAAGGCCATCCTCTGTGCCGTAGCGCACGAGCCAGTCATCGGCGACCATTCTGGGGAGACGGTCGTGCAGGAATTCCGGCATGATGGGCAGGTGCCGGAGCAAAACCTCGTAAACATCAGCTGCGAAGAGTTCTAAAGGCTGGTTGGAATACTGCCCCCAATTTTGCGCCAGCAAAAAATCATAGAACACATCCAAGATGACGGGCGAGTATTTTCCATGTGCTTTGTGCAAACGTTTGGCGCTTTCTCTTACCATGGGATGGCCATCCGTGAACGAATCAATCTGGCGGTGCATTTGCACGCCTTTTTGGATGTCGGGCGGAAGCTTGGCGACTTCTTTGTTGGAGATGAAATCGGCGAGGAAGTTGCCAACCAACAGGTTTTCATCGGGGCCAGACAGGTAAGTATGTGCGAGGAAGTTCATTTTGCTATTTACGAATGACGATTTACGATTTACGATTGGGCATTTTCGTACGGTGCTGCTTTATTTGCGGCAAAGGTATGGGTTTGACTATTGGCGCAGACAGGTTCCCATTGGGAATAAACGGCCATATAAAAGCTCAAACTCAACCCTAAATCCACAAAAACCAAGCAGCTCCAAAATCGTAAATCGTCATTCGT
Source organism: Saprospiraceae bacterium (assembly GCA_021739645.1). Lineage (GTDB taxonomy): Bacteria > Bacteroidota > Bacteroidia > Chitinophagales > Saprospiraceae > UBA6168. The sequence goes on from JAIPBL010000018.1 coordinate 61,099, forward strand.
AAATCGTAAATCAAAAGAGTTGGTTGATAAAAAGAAAAAGCACCAATGCCACCCAAAGTGCATCCAGGAAATGCCAGTAGATGGATAGCAACCGAAGCCGGAGCCGCTTTTCAGGGTCGCTGAAATAGACGAGGACGGTCACGGGGTCCACCATTTGTCTCCGTGAAATTCGCAAGAACTGAATGAGGAACGGCAGCCCTGCGATGACGTGCGCAAAATGTAGCCCGGAAAGCATGTACAAATAACCTGCGCTATTGTCCGTCGTTGGGAAAACATTGTTGTTAAACAACATGCTCCATGCCCAAAACTGCAATGCCAGGAACAAAACCGTCAGGCCAATGGTGTAGCGCAAGCTGTTTTGGTAGCTGCGGGTCTCATCATTGAGGTACGCTTTTTTTGCCTTAACCATGGAGTAACTACTGGACAGCAAAACCAAGGTGTTTAGGAAAAACAACAGCGGGACTTCCAACGCACCTACGCCACTTTGCACCCTGGTGTAAACAAAAGCCCCGGATAGCGCCAAAAAGAGCATGGTGATGGCCAACAACAGCAGCGACAACATGATATTGTAAGGGTGGAACGCAAAATTGTCGTATTCACTGTATCCTAATTTCGGCAGTTTGTTTTTCATCGTTGAAAGTTTGTGCGGCCACTAATTTCACCAATTTTTAGGAACATCGGAGATTATTGCGAAGATTGGATAACCCTCAACAACGCAAGGCAGCTAAGGTTTTGCAAAAAACGGTCGCATTTCTCTACCTTCGCCCAAGCGTTGAAGGTCTGAAACGGGCTGTTAAATGCAACAAACGTACAATCATGAAAAACTGCCGAAATTGCCAGAAACCCATGCCCGATGATGCGAGGTTTTGCCCCGCCTGCGGCACTTCGGTCATCGTGGAAACTTTTGACTGCCCCAACTGCGGTACCGAAAACGACCTTTCCGCCCCGGCCTGTTCGAACTGCCACTTGATTTTTAAGTCAACCAAAAAGGAACCCCCAAAGGCAAAACTCAGCGACATTTTTGACAATTCCCACACGGAGAACCTTGAGCAAGCCATCGCTGACCGGTTCAGTTTGGCTTTTGAAAAGCGATTGAAAGAGGAGCATCATCCATCGCTTCACAACGCCTATATTGACCGTTTTTACAAAAGTGAATTCCGGGGGAGCGTCGATTTTCGCATCAAGCAGTTGGCGGAACAAGCCCAGCGCAACCCCGATGGCGACCAGAAATTCAGCTTCGCAATTCCTGCCCTAGAGGATATGCTAGACTATTTCATCATCCGGTATTGCGAAGATTTGAACGAGGCTGCTTTTGATGAAAAAATACTGAAATACCAAGGTCGGACTGCCAAGGAAATCCAGCTTGGGGAGATGTTATTGGATTACCTCGACTTCAACAACGAAGGTGAAACGGTTTACACCAACTTCGTCACCATGCCCGCCAACAAGCTGAAAAACGCCGCTCAGAATTTCCTGTTTCCACAAAAAGGCGAAACCATATTTTTCATCTGCGACCTATCCACATTTGGTGCCTGCAAGGATGGCTTCGCCATGACCCGTGACTGCATTTATTGGAAAATGCCACTCGAAAAGAAACAACGAGTTTATTTCAAAAACCTGGAAGAAATAAAGCGGCAAGAAGACTGGATTATCATAAATGGCATCTTCTTCAATGCCAGTAAGTCGCTGAATATCAAACTGTTGCGATTGCTGAAAAAATTAAAGGAATTGTACGGTACGAAGTGAATTTTAAAGTGCCTTTTCAAGGGTGAATCCAAAAGTTGACCCAACGCCGGAGGTACTTCGAACATTGATGGTCTGCTTGTGCGCCTCCACGATGTGTTTCACAATGGAAAGCCCAAGGCCAGAGCCTCCCTGCTCCCGTGAACGGCTTTTGTCCACCCGGTAAAAACGGTCGAAAAGGTGGTTCAAGTGCTCGCCAGTAATACCGATACCAGTGTCCGCCACTTCGATTAGCACATTGCTGTCCATGTCGTAAAAACTTACTTTGGTGGTGCCGCCTTCCTTGCCGTATTTGATGGAGTTGTTGACAAGATTGGTCAGCACTTGACGAATATACTCCCTGTCTGCCCGTATCATGAAGCCCTGGTCTGCTCCCGCCTTTAGTTGTAAGCGAATATTGCGCTCTTTTGCCCTAAACTCTAAGTCTTCGAACACCTCCTCGGTCAAAACCTTGATGTCGAACGGCTGAAGGTCAAGAATCAACTCACCAGATTCCAACCGAGAAATAGACTCCAAATCTTCGACGATGGTATTTAACCGGTCCACGTTTTTTGCGGCCCTGACGAGGTAGTTCCTGTTGATGTTTTCGTCTTCCAGCCCTCCTTCGATGAGCGTTTCAAGATAACCTTGGATATTGAAAATCGGTGTTTTTAGTTCGTGTGAAATATCGCCGAGAAACTTCCTGCGATAGGCTTGCCAAGTCTTTAGTTTTTCGGCGTCCTTTTCTTGTGAGGCGGACCATTCTTCCACTTCCTTTTCCACGTCGTCCAGTTTTGTGCTCAACAAGTTGTCAAAGCCTTTTTTCTCAGCATTGGCCAGCTTGTGTTTGTGGATGCTCTTGTAAATTACCTTGATTTTGCGTTGGACATATCGAAGGAGGTAAAAACGAAAAATTACGAAGGAAATGAAAAAGGTGGAAGTGCCTGTGAGCAATACCATCCACCAACTGAGGTTGGCATGTTGCACCAAATTCAGGAGTGCCAAAAAAATAGTTGAAAACGCTGAAACGCCAAGTGAGGAGGCCAAAACGATTTGGTTTGGCGTTGGGTTTTTCGGTTGCCTAAGTTGGAGGAAATCACTCGATAGGCCAGTGCGGAAACTAGAATTGGATGCTGTCTCTGGTGTTGGAGCAGTTATTTCGGCCTCAGAATTCGTACCGGTACCCAATTCCCTTGATGGTTTTGATGTAATCATCTCCAAGTTTTTCACGCAATTTACGGATATGCACATCGATGGTTCGGTTGCCAACTATCACATCCGCCCCCCAAATCTTATTGAAAATTTCATCTCTGGTAAATACTTTACCGGGCTTAGAAGCCAGCAGATGCAGTAGTTCAAATTCCTTTTTGGCCAGTTCCACCTCCACGCCAGACTGCATCACTCGAAACCGTTCTTTATCGATAACCAAATCACCAATGATTGTCTGATGGGCAGCTTCGTTTTCTGCTTCTGTTTTCAAGTTGCGCCGCATCAATGCTTTCACCCGGCTCATCAGCACCCGGGGTTTTATGGGCTTCGTGATGTAGTCGTCACCCCCAACGTCCAAGGCGGCTATTTGAGAATAATCTTCCTCCCTAGCGGTTAAAAATGCGATTAGCGTATTGTCAAACACCCGTTGGTTCCTGATGTTCCGACAGACCTCCACCCCATCCATCTGGGGCATCATGATGTCCAAAATAATCAAGTCAGGCATTACTTCGATGGCTTTCTTGAGTCCCTCCTCTCCATTGTTCGCAGTCTCCACTTGGTAGCCCTCCTTACGCAAATTATAAGAAAGTATTTCCAAGATGTCTGGCTCGTCGTCAACAATCAAAATCTTTATGCCTTCCATTCAATTTACATTTTTAAAACAAGGGCAAAATTAACCTAACCTTTGCCGCAGACTTGATTTCGAGTATTAAGAAATTGTAAACTAAAGAATAATTGGTCAGTCAGGTTTTTCATTCAAACGATTTCCCAAGCAATCTTTTTTCCAACGCTTCTGACATCTTACCATAGGTTTCGCTGGTCAACTCTGGGTTTCGCTGAAGTATAGCAATGCAAGTATCTATCGTTTCCCGGTCAATTTTGTGAATTTCGGCAATTTGGTCATAGTATAAATTGGCCACACTGTCCTTTTTCAACCCATTGGGTAGCCCCGATACGGCGGATTCTGCGATGTGCGCATCCGTCATTACTTTTTCCAGTTTTTCTTGCGAAATTGGAAGTGACTCCGATTGCTGTGACATACAACCAACCAGTAAAAGGCAGAATCCCAAAAAAGGTAAACTCCGTATCATGATTCATCAAAGTTAAAAGAACTCCTTGGGGAAAAACGTTGCCACAACCTCCGAATTTTCACTCGACACCTCTGGCCATGTAGCAGCCTCAGATTTGATATGAACCACACCACAGGTTGGGATATTGTCAATGTACTTTTCAGTAAACAGGTTAGCCACATTGGTAAAAGTGGGGTTATGCCCAAAAACCATGGCCGTCTCGCAATCTTCCGGCAAGGTGTTGATAATACCCACAACAGTAGTCGTCATCGCCTCATAAATTTCATCCCGAACCCACAGGTCTTCGCCTTCCACACCCAGTTCATTTTTAAAGTAGGCGGCAGTGGTAAGCGCCCGAATAGCTGGGCTGGAGACCAGTAAATCTGGCTTAACACCCTTGCTCCGCATCAATTTGGCCATAAAAGGTGCATCGTTTAACCCTCGCTCGTTCAGCGGACGTTCAATATCACGCAATTTGGGGTTATCCCAACTCGATTTCGCATGGCGTACTAGGTAGAAAGTCTTCATATATCTTAATCAGTTTTTGAAGAACCAAAGGTAGCGTTTTTCGTTTGAGAAAGACCGTAAAGCCGCCTACCTTTGAGGTTTTGCTTTTTCAAAACGGCCAGTAACCATTTTTGCCTTGAATTTTTTATTAAAAAATCTTGAACTAGAACTCAGCGACCAGCACTTGGTCGTCGGGGAAAAGTTGTTGGAAGAAGGCAAGGTAACGCAATTGTCCGAAAACGAGCGGCATCTCTGGATTGCCGACGTGAATGGGTTTGAAGTGGAAATGCAGATTAGCCCATCACGGGTAAAAGCCTGCTCCTGCGATTGTGACGAGTTTGAACGGGCACGCATGTGTGGCCATGTTGCAGCCGGGCTGCTCCTGCTTCGTCGGCAGCTTTCCGAAACGGTGCGACAGCCAAAACAAAATAAACGCTCCAAGCCTTTTTCTCACCAAAAACTCACCATCAACGCCATTTTGGACAGTGTCACCCAAGAGGAACTGGCTGGGTTTGTTCGCAATTTTGCAAGGACAAACAAACCGTTTTCGTTAGCCCTCCGAACCAAGTTTGCGGCCAAAGTGGCATTGAGCGACAACAGGGAAAAATTTGGGCAGGTGCTGGATGCAGCCATAAAAACATTTCGGAAAGCCAATGACAGAATCAGTTCAGCTGGCGTGTCACAGCTCCTAAAAATCCTGGAAGAATTGCTCGGACAAGCCGATGACGCCATGGCCTTGGAGCATTTTGCGGAGTCATGGGCCATGTTGGCGGCCATCGTCGGGCGTTTTTCACCAATTTTGAATAAACTGGACAAAGAGGATAGCGCCTTGCCCGAACAAATCATGGCCGCCTTCGGCAAAATTGAAAAGCTGGCCACACTTCCCATTCCCCCCGATTTGCAGGAAGAAATCAGGCTGTTTTGCGAGTCGGAATTCAACCGCCCCGCCTACCGCTTGAATTTACTTTCAGGGCACCTACTAAAAGTCTGGGTCGCATTGGCCAAGGACGACGACATTGCGCAGCAGATACTACAAGCCATTGACAATGAATTAGATAGAACGAAAATTGACCCAAACTACCGTTCTCAACTGTTGCTGGTAAAGCTGGACTTGCTGGGAAACCCTGGCATGAAATCCGAAGCAGACGCCTTCACCCTGGATTGCCTATCGGAGCCAAAAAAACTGGAACATTTGCTGGATGCTTTGGAGCCATCCGGCGATTTTCGAAAAGTGAAAGCATTGGTGGAAAAAGGGCGTCGGCTCATTCCAGACGAGCAATTAAAAGTGCGCCTGGAATCTATTCTGCTCCAAATCGCACAGGTGGAAGGCAAGGCCGAGACCATCGCCATCATTTCCCGACAAAAATTTCTGGAAACCCGAAACTTCGATTTCTATGACAAATGCCAAGCAAACTACAAAGGCAATTGGCAAAACTTCGTAAAAAAGCTGCTCGCAGACCTCGTGGCCCGATACGATTACCGCCAAAATTTCTCCACCATCGGCACCATCCTTGGCAAGGAGGGCAAATTGGATGAATTGCTTGGCCTGTTGGAGGAGCAGCAATCACTGGACTTATTGGCCGATTTTGCCCATTTTTTACTAAAAACAAAGCCAACAGAAACGTTTCAGCTCTACGAAAAGCTGCTGAAAGCCTACTTGGCCAACCACCTTGGATTAAAAGCATCGAAGCGAATGCGGGTGGTGTTCGAACACCTGCACAAATTAGGTGCTGGTACTTTTGCCGAGCGATTGTTTTTAGCAATAAAGGCAGCTTTCCCCAAGCGGCGTTTTTATATGGAGGACGAGATTCTTCTATAATGTTTTCGAGGAGGGGGAATACAATAATTGCAATTCAGTAACGACCAAAAAATAACCACATCATTGCCAGAGTACAACGTCAGGGAGATTTAAGCACCTGTCCATTTCATACAGAATAAATAATTGACAAGGAATGGGTTAAAGGGGCGTAGCCCCAAAACTGTTTGTAGAAAACGGTTAAAAAAAGGTTTCAAAGGGGCGTAGCCCCGGCCCAAATGACCCATTCCCACCGCTTGTGCCGGGGCTACGCCCCTTGGTGTTTGGGTAAATGGACTGCTACAAACAGTTTCGGGGCCACGCCCCTGATTGTTAGGGCAATACTCCAAAGGTAATCAACAGGGCTTAGAATCTTTCCAACATCAAATTGTGAGGTTGGTTTTCTAACGTTTCTCAATCATCCAACCATGAAAAAAATAGTCGTTCTAACTGGCGCAGGCATGAGCGCAGAAAGTGGCATCTCCACCTTCCGTGACAGCAATGGCCTCTGGGAAAACCATGACATCATGGAAGTTGCATCACCAGAAGGCTGGGAGCGCAACCCAGCCCTGGTGCTTGAATTCTACAATGCTCGCCGTAGGCAATTGTTGGAAGTATCGCCAAACGCTGGACATTTGGCGCTGGTGGAGTTGGAAAAGCATTTTGACGTGCAGATCATCACCCAAAACGTGGACGACCTGCACGAGCGGTCAGGTAGTTTAAACGTAATTCATCTGCATGGCGAGCTACGGAAATCACGGAGCACCGCCTATCCTCACTTGATTTACCCCTGTGACGTGGATATACGCATCGGCGACCATTGTGAAAAAGGCAGCCAGCTCCGCCCCCACATCGTCTGGTTTGGAGAAGAAGTACCCATGCTTGACCGAGCTGCTGACCTGGTGGATGAGGCCGATATCGTCCTGATTGTTGGGACTTCCATGCAGGTCTATCCTGCTGCCGGGCTGGTTGGCTATGCTGTGCCTGGCACACCTATTTATTATGTTGACCCGAAACCTGCCATCAATTTTGAGCTGAAACGGATGGGGAACTTGAAAGTGATGGCGGAAATGGCTGGGGCTGGGGTGAGCAAATTGGTAGCGGAATTGCTTGCAAATAGGGATAGCTGACAAAAGTCACCCACCATCCTTGACCGTACCCACTTGAAACCCTACCGTTCCGTAAACGATACAACACATTGAAAACTTTGCCTTGATTTTTTTGATTTGATTGCAAACTATATTAGATGTCTTTTTCTAACTTACGCCCCATGATTAGCTGCCTAGCAGTTAATTAACCAAACTAACGGCACAAAAAAACAATCACAGTACAAACCAACTCCCCCAATGAAAAAGCTGCGTCTCCTCAGCGTATCTTTCGACACCAGCATCAAACCCTGGGAACTCAAAAAGTTCCGGGGTGCAGTGGCTGCCAAAGTAGGGATAGAAAACGAATGGTTCCACAACCACGACAATAGTGAACAGTTCGACAGTTCGACAGTTGGCAGTAGGCAGTCGGACCCTGCTAAACCACGCTACCATCACCGCTATCCACTAATCCAATATAAGATTGATACCCATCAAGGACAGATGCGCCCCATGCTGCTTTGCCTCGACGACTGCATCGAGGAAGCCCACCATTTCTTTAGCCAATCGGACTGGAGCCTCCGCATCGGTGACCGGACGCACGATATGCGCATCGCTCGGCTGCACGTGGACCAGATAAACCTGAACGTTTGGGAGCAGCCACTCCCCTACCGCCTGCACAAATGGCGGGCCCTCAGCTCCGACAATTTCAAGGAATGGCAAAAAATGGACGGCATCGTGGAGCGCATCGCCTTCCTCGAAAACATCCTCGCCGCCCATATCCTCTCCTTCGCCCGTGGCGTGGAATGGACGCTCGACAAACACTTCGAAGTAAAAATCACCAACCTGCTGAAAGAAGAATGGGTCAGCTTCAAGGACATCAAGGTGCTTGCATTTACCATCGAGTTCAAAGCCAATATCTCCATGCCGGATTACATCGGGCTGGGGCAAGGTAGTGGGGAGGGGTTTGGGGTGGTGAGGCGGCAGCGGGGCAGTCATAAGTTGGCAGTGGGCAGTGGGCAGTAGGCGGTTAGCTAATGGGCAAATGGTAGGGTTAAACAAAAAAGTATTTCTGGATTTGTTAATCTGCAAACGGCAATCATGCTGGAAAAACTACAAACTACAACTACAATGAGCAAAATCTATCAACTCAAAATCACTTTAAAGGAGGTGAAACCGCCAGTTTGGAGAAGGCTAGAAGTACCCGCCGACCTCAAATTGGACAAATTGGAAGCCATCATCCTTACAGCCATGGACTGGGGTGGCGGCCACCTAACGAGCTTCGAGTTCGACCGGGAGGAATATGTGAACGACACGGCCTTCATGTTCGAAGAACTGGATATGGAGGGATTGCCAATGAGCAAAACCCGGCTCCAAAAGGTGCTGACCGCCGAAAAACAAAAGGGCCTGTTCACCTACGACTTCGGCGACGACTGGCGGCACGAGGTACTGCTGGAAAAAATCCTTGAATCCGAAAAGGGCGTGAAGTACCCCCGCTGTACCGCCGGAAAACGGGCCTGCCCACCGGACGACTGCGGCGGCCCATGGGGCTACCCCGATTTCCTGAAAGCCATCAATGACCCAAAGCACCCAGAACATGAGGAGATGCTGGACTGGATAGGCGGGGAGTTCGATGCGGAGGCGTTTGATTTGGAGGGGGTGAATGGGCGGTTGAGGTGAGCATTGTTACAAATAAAACTGCGACTATGAAAAGTAAACGCTGCATCGCCCATGACGTGGGCTGGGAACTCGACAAAAGCTTCGAAGTGAAAATCACCAAGATGCTGAACGGGGAATGGGTCTGCTTCAAGGACATCAAGGTGCTGGCCTTTACCGTGGAATTCAAGGTGAACCTCTCCATACCGGATTTTATCGGGCTGGGGCAAGGTAGTGGGGAGGGGTTTGGGGTGGTTAGGAGGCAGGGGCGGGATGATTTCAACAACAAATAAATAAACTTAAATGAAAATGAAACTCCATCCAATAATTTGGTTTAGTCTTTTTATCTTAATTGTATTTGGGGTATGGTCTTATGCCTGGTGGTCAAAATATGGGAACCTACCTGAAAAGATGGACGTATTATCGAAGAAAATTGAATTATTATCAGCTAACCCTGATTCTTTAATTAGCACAAAAAATTTGAGCCTTGAAAAATTAGAATTCAAAATTGAGAAGACAGAAATAGAACTACGCCGTGATTTCAATTTTATTTTCCAAATCGGATTCCCTCTAACATTCCTTGGTTTGTTCGGATTATTTTATTCTGTCTATAAAGCTTCCTATGGTATTGCTCTCAAACAAGCACAGGATGAAATTGGAAAAGCCTATAAGCCGGAAGAGGATTTGTTCAAAACAGAAAAAAGGCTACTTGTGCTTACAAAGACAGGCAGTGACAGTAATTTTATTCGAAAATGGTTGAATGACGTAGGTTTTTTGTGGGCAAGTACCGTTAAATCAGAAGTGGAATTGATTACGGAAGATAATTTCTCGACTATACTTGAAAACAACAAATTTGATTTGATATTTTTCAATAATGAACAATCAAATAATGGGACAGTTAACTCTTTTTCAAATGAAGAAATTGAATTAATTCTCAATAAAACGCCTTCAAATACTATGGTTTTTAATTTTGGAAAACCTAATTTATCTCACGGCTTGACAGCAAACCAACGAGTCGCATCTGCTGGTTTTAAATCACAGATATATGGCAATTTGATTAATGCACTGAAATACCAGAAATACCTAAAATGATTTTAAAACACAAAACATAGAACCAAACCAATTATATGGAAACCATCATTTTCAATTGCCGCTTTATTACACCCGCCTTCCTTGGCGGGGCAGACCCGAAAGGAACACCTGAACTACGCCCTCCTTCTATAAAAGGGGCGTTGCGGTTTTGGTGGCGGGCGATGAATGGCCATTTTGTAGAAAATGGAGAGAATGGAAAGCCAACCTTTCGAAAATTATTGGAAAACGACGAAACACTTTTTGGCGGAATAAATCAAGTCATGCAGAAAAGCCCTGTAACCGTGAGGGCTGTTGAAAAAGAAATGAATTATATCGAAGGACAAAAAATTGTTGACCATAGGCAATATGAAGGAATAGATTATTTGTTCTATACTTTTAAACATCACAAGAAAGATGATTTAGGGTTTAATACGGGTAGTCAGTTTGACGTTATTTTTTCTTGTCTTGAAAAAGACCATGAAATACTTTTGAAAACCATCGCATCATTTTGGCTACTTGTAAACCTTGGTAGTTTAGGCACAAGAGCAAGACGTGGAGCAGGGGCGTTCAGCGTTGATGGAATAATAGACAGACAAGGGATTTTAAATAATGGGCTCTCTTTTTTTCCAGAGACTGGCATGAACACTATTGTTTATTTAAAAAACAATTTTAGCAGAATAAAAGAAATGATTGGCTCAAATAAGAAGGCATCAATTAAAAAATACAGTTTATTGAACCAAGAAACACCTGCATATTTGAGTACTGTTGAATTTAACACCTGGCAAGAAGCAGTAAATGCAATTGGTACAGAAATGAAAACCATCCGAAAAGGGAAAACAAGCAAATATAAAGCAGAACGAACATTTACCATGGATACGTTAAATAAAAAGGCCGCATTTGGGATACCAGTAGGTGTGTTCAGTGATAATCCCGTAACGTTTGAGACCAATGAACGAAGGGCAAGCCCTATTTATCTATCAGTGGTTTTTAATAAAACCACAAGAAAATATCATTGGGTAGTCACACATTTTGAAGGGGATTTTATGCCAAGCGATGATAAAATTGTTTTTACCAGCAAAAACAGAAATGTGCGGAAAAATAATTTTGAATGGCCAAAAGAAGATAATAGCCTTGTCTTGGCATTTATGAATAAAATAAAATCAAAATCCCAAAAAATATGACCCATCTCTTCCTCTTCACCCTCGGCCCCGTCCAAAGTTTTATTGCCCAAGCCCGCAAAGCACACGACCTATATAGCGGAAGCACATTGCTTTCCTATCTATGCCGGGTCGCCGCCCAATACTTCGAAAGTCAAGGTGGGAAAGTGATATTCCCGGATATAAACAGTCCTTCTATCCCCAACCGTTTTTTGGGCAAGATTACTATGCAAAATAATCTGCAAACAATTGGTGAAAATGTAGCGGAGGCAGTCCAAATAGAATGGAAAAAACGTTTTGATGAACTCCTTGCCGAGCAACTTGATGAACAAGTCTATCAAGTAGCGAACCGACAAATAGAACAACACCTTGATATTCAGTGGCTTTTTGAAACACTTGTGGATGATACCGATGAAACCTATCGAAAAGCATACGAGAATCTTAATAAAAACCTCAATGCTATAAAAAATACCCGCCCATTTTATACACCTGAAGAAACAGGACGAAAATGCAGCCTCGACGGAGAACGCAATGTGATATTTTATAGAAAAACATTGGAGCAGAAAATAAACAGGACGAATGAGCAAGTTCAAATAGGCAATCCTCTTTATTCGACTGATAACCTTGTGCTGGACTATAAACCGGATTCTTTCTTCAAACTAAGGCATCTACAGCCTGGTGAAGGATTGAGCGCTGTCAGTATGCTTAAAAGGAGTCAGGGATTCGATGCTCCTGATTTTCCAAGCACTGCCGAATTTGCATTGGCAGAAACCATGCAGTTAGTGGGTCAAAAATCACTTGATGAAATGACCAAGCATTTTGAACATAGTCATCCTGATTTCTTGAATTGGCAGATTTTTTATGAGGAGAACCTGAATGAACGCTATTTTGAAAAGCAAGGATTACCCCCACATAAATTGGAAGAAGCTAAAAATATTCAAGAGAGATTAAAAAAAGCCGCCAGAGACAATGGCCGAAACCTTGAAAAATATTATGCTCTTGTAGTTTTCGATGGCGACCACATGGGCGAATGGTGGAAAGGCGACCGTATCAAAGATAGTGAAGGGCTTGAACAATTCCATATTGACCTAACAAACTGCCTTGCTGATTTTTCAAAAGCAGTCCGAGATAAATATGCAAAAGACGACTATCGTGGTTGGGTGGTTTATGCTGGCGGCGATGATTTTTTAGGCTTTTTCAACCTTCATCATTTAACGGATGGTTTGAACTTTCTTCATGAAACCTATCACAAACTTGTCCACGAACCACTTGCCGCCCGCATTAAAGATGGAAATGTCCTCACATTTTCTGCGGGTGTTTGCATCGCCCATTACAAAGAACCGCTTTCGCTGGTACTATCCCAAGCAAGGGATATGGAAAAAGCAGCCAAGCTTTTGCAGGATAAAAAAGATGCCATAGGTGTCGGTACTATTCCAGGTAGCGGTCAAATTGCGGAAGTTGTGCTTCCTTTTGAAGAATTTCCTACCCTTTGTTTTATAATTTCAAATTTGCAATCACCTGATTTTTCAAATGCTTTTGTCAGCAAAGCCCGTGCGGAATTGGCAGTTTTTGTTGATAAAGACGGAAAATTGGAACCCTGCCTACTTCCAACAGCGGAAAGCTTGCTCGACCGGGCGGTAAGCCGTGCTTGCAATTTAGAAAAAAAGGAAGACGAAGAAGATGAGGCATTTAAAGCAAGAAAAAGAGAAAAAATTGAACCATTGCAAAATGCGGTCAAAGCAATGCTGAAAGCCAATGGCCATAAACTAAATGCCTTTTTAGATGCCTTGGATATTGCTGATTTTATTGAACGCCAAACTCATGTATCCACCTCTAAACCCAAAACAATTGACGCATGAAACTACAAATTGAAGCCCTCGACCCGCTGTTTTTCAGGGACGGACGACCTTTCGCACTTGGAGAAGAAACTTATGCAGAAGGTATTTTTCCGCCTTTGCCCACTACTGTTCGTGGCGCATTTCGCTCGCATTGGATGTCATGCCAATTAGGCCAACCAAATGCAGATAAGGACATATTGGCAAGGACTTCCAATAAACTTGAACTGGATTATTTTGGTTTGGGGGTCGCTGGCTCGCCTGTATTTCCAGCACCTTTAGACCTATTTTTCCCGGGCAAAGACGTACCAGCTACGTCAATGGGTTTACTTGATAAAAAAACCATCACTTCTTCATGTCCTTCTGAGGTCAGTCACTTATTCAAGGCACCGAATAATGGCAAAACAGAATCTGTCGCTGGGCATCTACTGGAAACTGGGACAATGAAAGATTATATTGATGGTAAAAGCCCAGCAAGTTTTGAAACTAAACGGCTTACAGACTTCTCTACGAAGGAACATAAAATCGGCATTGGTCGTGATAATGAACTGCACCGTACCAAAGATGGATTGTTGTTCCGACTGGTCGCCAATCGTTTTCGAGATGAAAAAGATAAAGAACTGTGCATACTCCTTGACTTGCAAGGTTTTGATGCACAACAAGTCCCAATATCAAATGCTACCGTTATGCCCCTTGGAGGTGAACGTCGGAGTGTTACCATCAAAGCTGTCGATTTTTCATTGCCTAAAAGACCAAATATCAATGGAAAACATTTCAAAATCTGTTTGCTCACGCCTGCCTTGTTCGATTCATGGTATCCCACACATTTACTTACTGATTTCAAGGGACTTAAGTTAGTGGCAGCCTGTATTGGAAAGCCGCTTTCCGTTGGTGGTTGGGATATTTTGAAAAAATCACCCAAACCAATGCGCCGTGCTGTTCCAACTGGCAGCGTTTATTTAATGGAAGCAAAAGACGAGGAACAGGCCAATGAGATAGCCGAAATATACCACGCCAAATCCATTTGCCAACCCGCTGATGCGAGGGAGGGCTTTGGGTTTTGCTTTATTGCACAACCATTTGACAATCAAATAATATAATCATGTTTCAACTCGCAAAACCTATCTTTTTTATCTGCGAAACGCCGCTCCATGCAGGGGCAGGTGGAGGTATCGGCACTGAATTGCCCATACAACGGGAAGAATATACGCACTTCCCAAAAATCGAAGCATCTGGTATCAAAGGCGCTTTAAGAGAAGTATTTGAAAAGCAATACCCGAAAAGGGGACTGGATGAGAATATGATTGCTGTCTTTGGGCATCCAAAAGAAGGCGATTTGAATGCTGGCGCCCTTGGCTTAACCGATGGGCGACTGTTGCTTTTTCCAGTCCGTAGTCGCCAAGGGGTGTTTGCTTGGGCAACCTGTCCTCGTGTACTCATACGCTTTGCCCGTGATTTGTACATAAGTGGGGAAAATGGAGGTGGACAAGGAGTAAAAGATTTGCAGAAATTAGTAGAAGCTATTCCCAAAGGCAAAAGTACTGTGCCCACAAACAGCGAGATTGGCATGCCCATAAAGACTGATAATACCAAGGGTAATGTGTTCTTGGAAGAGTATAGCATTAACGTTGAAGAAGATGTTGATACAGGGACGCTTGCCACTACCTTGGCCATCTTGTTGAATATTCCCGAACTTCCTGGTCAATTTGTCGTCATTCCAGATGAATACTTTTCAGATTTTGTGCAACATAACACCGAAATACATACACGTATTAGAATCGGGGATAATGGTGTAGTGGAAGATGGGGCACTTTTTTCAGAAGAACATTTACCTGCTGAAAGTGTGCTATATACCCTCGCAATGGCCCATCCTGAATTTAAGAACCAAGGAATGTCTGCAAATAAAATCCTTGAAATTTTTGAAAAAGGCTTGCCATCAATTGTTCAAATAGGTGGCAATGCCACATTGGGCAAGGGCATAGTTCGAATCACTAAAGACTTTTTAAAAAATCAATAAATGGAAAATCTTGAAGCCAAACGGGCATTAAAAGCTTTTGAATTCGCCAATGAAGAAGAAACAACATCGTTAAATTATTCTGCTGCTGTGCAGGAACTTCCATCTATGTTGCGGATGAATGGGTTGCGTGCTACTATGGCTTATTACTATTCTAAAATAGGGGGCCATAAATTAGTGTTTCAGCAATTATGCAGATGGTTTGTCCATGAAGAGGAGCCTACGAAGCTCATGAGCGAAAAATTTAAAGCACCAACTAAAGACAACCCAGAGCAACAGTTTATGGCAATTTTACTAGGATTACATGACGATGAATATCGTATCGTACAGGCGGAAACCTCTACGCTGGCAAATTGGATGATTCGTTTTGTCAAAACGGAAGATGCAAAACCTAAATCAACAACTCATGATACTGGACAACCTCAGGCTTAAATCGTTCGACATAGATCGAAATGCAATTCTTGTCGAACCAGAAAATGTAGGGCAAGAAATTTTTGTAGCTTCTTCTGTTTTGAAAAAGGCATTTATCACACGTGCTTGGCTTGACCGAACCTTGGTAGATTGTTCAGTAGGAAAATGCCGACTTGGAGCGGAAGTAGAACAAAGCGGGAGACGTTTAAATGCAACTAAAGTCTGGCTTTCTTTAGAAAAAAGCACTCCTAATGAATCAAAAAGCCAGTTCAAGAATTTTGGACTCGAATTGAGCAAGCCTAAAAAGGGTTCGAATGCTTTTAAGGATATAGTCAGTTCCGAAAAAGAGAAACGCAAATTGTCAAGGCGTTTTCTAAAAACAGAAGATTCAAAGCCTGACCTTTGCAACTTCCAATTTGACAACGATTTTTTGGACAAACTGGCTGCACGGCATTTGTTCAATGCAAAGGCTTTATCTCCCGGAGGTTTGGTTGAAGCCGAATTAACGCCTGATTGGCGTTTTGTCACGGGCATGGGCGAAGCATCCGTTTATGAAACAAACATAATGCTGCACCATGTCTATGGAGTGCCATATATCCCTGCTTCATCAATCAAAGGCGTATTGCGGCACTATTTAGATGAATTTACAGAAGGGAAAAATTATATAGAAATGATTTTCGGCAAAGGAGATGGAGATTCCAGTACTAATAAACCAGTAAAAGGGCAATGTACTTTTTTTGATGCCTTCCCACTTAAAGCACCCCGAATTGAATTAGATGTTATGACTCCCCATTATCCTAAATATTATAGTGAAGGTTTGCCTCCTGCCGATTGGCAAAGCCCAACGCCAATTCATTTTTTGACTGTTGGAAAAGGAACACATTTTCGGTTTATGATAGGACTGCCAAATGTTGCTAATGTTGAAATTTTAAAAACAAATTTAACAACTTGGCTCGGAGAAGCATTGCAGTTTAGAGGCATCGGCGCCAAAACCGCCGTAGGCTACGGCTATATGCAAAAACAATAAAAAGCCCGAATCAGGGTGAAGTTCCTTGACCCCGCTGGCACTAAACCCTTCTCCCCCCAAGACCTGTCAGGTTTCAAAAACCTGACAGGTCTCACCCATGGGGCACAAAAAAAATCCCCGTCACCATCACAGCACCGGGGAATCGTCAATCGTCAATCGTAATTCGTCAATCGCTAAAATACCTCCACCCGGATAGATTCCGACCAGTCGCTTTCACGGCCATAGGTGGCTTTGAACATGAACTGGTAGAGGACGGCGGTGCCGCTGGGCTGGTCTTTGAGGAGGAAGCTGAGGCCGAAATCGTAGATGCCATTCTCCCAGCTGATGCCGTTGTCGAGGCTGCGGCGACCGATGACGCCCTTTATTTCACGAGGATTGTCGGCGGTGAGGATGAACCGCACCCGTCCCCTGACGGTCTCGCTGATGGCTTTGCGGGCTCGTGGCGGATTCACCCGACCGGTTTTCGGGAAGCCCTTCAGGTCGAGGCGGTAGCCGGGGCGGGTGAGGTAATCCGGGTTGTTGTTGGCAGTGGCTTCGAGCTTGTTAACGAGGCTGACATGGGCCACGAAGAGTTGTTGCTTGGCCAGGTCCTTGGCGTCTTTGTTGTCGCTGCCGCCAAACTGGACAAAGCGGCTGACGGCTTTGTGGTAATCGGTAGCCTTGGTGTCAAGTGTGGCGGCTTCGGTAATGACCAACGGGTAGGCTACGGCGTCGGAAACGACGATGGCGGCCGTGGTACTGAAAGTGTCGAGGCTAAGCTCGTCGAGGTCGGTCCAGCTGGCGCTGGCGATTCTGAGCAGTTCTGACATGGCAGGTGGAATGGTACTGTGTTGGCTGTTTGGATTGGTTTGCCGGGCGTTGGCCGGGGTCGGTTTTGCTGGCGTTAAAGTCCTTGCAGTCAACGGGTTAATGGTTTATTTGTCTTACTCATAATTGTGTACAAGCTGTATGCCAATTTTATTTACTACAAGGGCTTTTTCGCATTTTTCCGACCAATTATTTTACAAATCCGCACTGATTCCCAATTTTATTTAAAAATCAGCGTATTTTCCAAAACTCGATACGTATCCTCGATAAAACGATGCGTATGCTCGGCCAGCGGATACGTATCGGCCTTCTGCCCCTGTGCACCTGTGCCAATCGGCCTAGCTTCCTCGGTCGGAGGATACGGATTGCCGCCCAAACGATACGCCTTACCAGCCACTGGGTACGCCTGCCCCGCTGAGCGGGTGGCATCGCTCCCTTTAAAAGGGGTTTATTTTTGCCGGGGAAGGGTATCGTTTTGTCAAATAGGCGTACTGTTTGCCGGAGGAGGTGTATGGGTGGCTGAAATGGCGGATATTGCGTAGCGAGGAAGGTGGTACTTTGGGGGCTGAAACTTTATTAATTCTACTTTGTCACTTTAGGAAAATCCCGAAGGGATTCAATTTGAATAGCCTCCGATGCGAGGCTGTCTCATAAGTCACTTTTTGAAAAACATGGCAGAATTTAATCTTGACACATAGGCACATAGAACACATAGGCATATACTATGTGTTCTATGTGCCTATGTGTTTAAAAAATCCTGTATTGAATATTTTATGTTTACTTGTGAGACAGCCTCATACATATTTGACCCCTTTGGGGTCTCATAGTTGATAGATTTCTATAGTGACAAAGTAGAATTTGGGGTTGAAATGACTTTGAACGTGCCTAACGGCACGTCTCAATCCCTAATTTCCATGACGTATAAGCCGGTAGGGATTTCGGTAAATGCTGGAATACCGTGGATGCTGATGCTTACAGCTTTAATAAATTCTCTCACCATGCAACTATTCCTTGATACCTACGGCGTATTCCTTGGGGTACGCAACGGAGCTTTCCATGTGAAGCCCCGACAATCTGAGGCAGCATCATTTGCCGTGCGGGAGGTAAATGCCATTTTTCTGACCAGGGGTGGCTATGTGACCACCGATGCGATGGTATTGGCACTGGAGCACAATATACCCATCGTGCTATTGGATGCGATTGGCCATCCAGTGGGTCAACTTTGGAGCGGGCAATTTGGCAGCACCTCTTTGGTGAGGCGAAACCAGGTGTTGTTTTCAACACATGAAGCGGGCTGGCGCTGGTCGGCAGGCTGGCTTTGGCGCAAGGTGGATGCCCAACGCCGATTGTTGGTGGGCATTGAAAAAGCTTTGGACGTGGAAGATGAAGCGTACCATGGTTTTCAAAAAAAACTGACCCGGGCCATTCCAGTGATGAAACATTCGGCCAACTGTTTTGAGCGCTGGTCGGCGGATATGAGCCTTGGCAAAAGTGCCATCGCCGCTACCTTCAGGGGATGGGAAGGTACGGCGTCCCGACATTATTTCAGGTGCCTATCAGCTGCACTCCCTGTGGAATGGCAGTTTGAAGGACGAAGTTTCCGACCTGCCAAGGATGCTTTCAATGCTTTGTTGAACTATCTCTACGGGATACTTTATGCCCAAATAGAGGTGGCACTTATCAAAGCAGGAATTGACCCTAGCCTCGCCATTCTTCATGCCGACCAATACAACCGCCCCACGATGGTCTATGATTTTATTGAGCCTTACCGACCATGGGCCGACAGGGTAGCTTTCTTGCTTTGCAAAAACGGCAAACTTACACCTACCTCTTTTGAGCAAACAGAAGCGGATGGTGTGCGCATTGGTTCTCCAGAAAAAACGGTGTTAGTGAAGGCTTGGTTTGACTTTGTGGAAGAAAAGGTTTTATTTGGGAAGAATTATATAAAACGGCTGGCCATGCTTGACCTGGAGGCAGTGGCCCTGGCTGGTACACTGAAGAAATTCACGCCGTGAGGGATAGGATTGTGAGAAGCTGTCGGTAGTTGGCTGAGTCATTATCATCTAAATCCATAAGTTTATGAAAAATCCCATTTATGTATTGTTGGCAGTATTGCCTTTCTTTTGTTGCAGCGCCACGCACGCCCAAGTGGTGGAGCAAGTATTGGACAAAGCCATTGAAATAGCAGTGGACGAAATCCCTTCCATCTTACTGTCAAAGAGCGAACTGGACAACCCAGGAGGCGGCGCCATTGACACCACCATGGACTGGACGGCTATTTGGCGAAGCTCGGACAGCCTAGGTGGCCGCAGTACACAGTTTGGCCCCAATGACTGGGAGGTGCGCCCAAAAGGCAAGCGCATAGGCTGTATCTGCATGGACGGCCTAGAAGACGACAGCTTCGGGCGAGGCGCCTGTGCAGGCCACGGTGGTGTGCGCTACTGGGTCTATAAAACGCCAGATGGCAAGGAGATGCACCACCCTACTGCCCGACATTTCAGGCATCCCGACCCCCTTTCCAGTGATGAAAAATCGGGTCTGGCTGCCAATAACGAAGCAGAGGACAAACCAATGGGCAGCCCATTTGGTAGCAAGAACATGATGGACAATTTTGTCAACCTGTCCATTATACTGGCTTCGTTTACCATGGTCATCTATTTTATGCGTCAAATGCTGGCGCCGAAACGTAAATCCAGGAGCCGAAGGCCCGCCAGAAAGGCTGCACCGAAACCAGCTCCACCGCAAGAAACCACTGAGGAAGAAGATGATGGGTTGTTATGAAGCATTTTATTTGCTATGACATAGAAAATGATGGCTGGCGTGATAAACTGGCCAAACTGTTGGACAAACATGGGTGCAAACGAGTGCAAAAAAGCGTTTTCATGGCAGTGGACTTTAGTCCTCGTGAGACAAAACAGCTGCGGCAAGCTTTTGAACAGCTCATCTTGCCCCATTTACTGGCTACAGACAGTGTACTATGCCTTCCAGTGGAAAATGACCTTGCTATGCAGGTGGTATGGCACGGTATCAACAGCGATTTGCACCAAGCATTGGAGCGGCCTTTGACTAAATTGTTGTAATTGCTATTTTTATTTAATATCATTGTGGCAGCAATAGTTCATTGAGTCATTAATTCACTGATTTTCAGTGCTTTGCACATGGACGTCTTCTAAACCCTTCTGCGGCTAAGGCAGCATTGCGACAGAATCATTAGGCTCAATAAACATACCATCATTGTCTCTTCTAAACCCTTCTGCGGCTAAGGCAGCATTGCGACCCAGCTACGATTCTGACGGAAAATCATCACGTTTTCTTCTAAACCCTTCTGCGGCTAAGGCAGCATTGCGACTCAAGCATTAGCAGTGGCATCGGCTGCTTCTTTGGCTTCTAAACCCTTCTGCGGCTAAGGCAGCATTGCGACGTTTACCAGTGTGTGAATTTGAGGTTTCAATTTCCTCTTCTAAACCCTTCTGCGGCTAAGGCAGCATTGCGACCTATACGGAGGATGCAGCCGTAAATGCTAAGCTTACTTCTAAACCCTTCTGCGGCTAAGGCAGCATTGCGACGGATTCCAGTCATGCTCACCATAGTAATCAGTATCCTTCTAAACCCTTCTGCGGCTAAGGCAGCATTGCGACCATGGCAAAGGAATGAATACCGATGGATTAGAATTTCTTCTAAACCCTTCTGCGGCTAAGGCAGCATTGCGACTTTATAGAGACTATATATAAATGTTAATTTCAATGTTCTTCTAAACCCTTCTGCGGCTAAGGCAGCATTGCGACTTCATATTCAATTGTTTGGATATTTCCTCATACTCATCTTCTAAACCCTTCTGCGGCTAAGGCAGCATTGCGACCCGTCTCCTTGATGACGGACTCTCCATTCAAATGACTTCTAAACCCTTCTGCGGCTAAGGCAGCATTGCGACTTGTCCTTAGTCATAGTACCTTTGAACAGCCCAAACTTCTAAACCCTTCTGCGGCTAAGGCAGCATTGCGACAGAAATAAAAGACTTTCGACTTTTCGAAAGTATTCTCCTTCTAAACCCTTCTGCGGCTAAGGCAGCATTGCGACGACTTCTAATAAGCCTGCGCAAAGGAACTCCCCGTCTTCTAAACCCTTCTGCGGCTAAGGCAGCATTGCGACCTTTATTAACATTTGTAATTATGTTTGTAAAATGATCCTTCTAAACCCTTCTGCGGCTAAGGCAGCATTGCGACGACAATAGCAAAAACAAACCATATATGAGTATTATTCTTCTAAACCCTTCTGCGGCTAAGGCAGCATTGCGACTTTTTAGATTTTATGAAGTTGGGCATAAAAAGAATGTCTTCTAAACCCTTCTGCGGCTAAGGCAGCATTGCGACGTATTTACACTCATACGATTTCAGCTAACTAAGAAAAACTTCTAAACCCTTCTGCGGCTAAGGCAGCATTGCGACCTCAAGAGCTCCTTTGAGTTTGTCTTCCTTCTCTTGGTCTTCTAAACCCTTCTGCGGCTAAGGCAGCATTGCGACATTGAGAATTATGTTTAGGCAATTGAATATAAAAAGTCTTCTAAACCCTTCTGCGGCTAAGGCAGCATTGCGACCCAACTTGGAAAACAACGCAGCCGCCGCCGCCCCTGCGCTTCTAAACCCTTCTGCGGCTAAGGCAGCATTGCGACTTCTGGGCTAAAAATCCCAAAAAATCGATTACTCTTCTAAACCCTTCTGCGGCTAAGGCAGCATTGAACTAGGATGATGTAGGATATAATAGGATGAATAAGATAAGGTGTAGCCAATCCTGCCCATCGGTTTTTATCCCATAAATCCCAGTTCAAAAATCATTGCAGCATTGACGGGATGGATAAGATAAGGTGTAGCCAATCCTGCCCATCGGTTTTTGACCCATAAATCCCAGTTCAAAAATCATTGCAGCATTGACGGGATGGATAGGATAAGGTGTAGCCAATCCTGCCCATCGGTTTTTGTCCCAAAAATCCCAGTTCAAAAATCATTGCAGCATTGACGGGATGGATAGGATAAGGTGT
>JAIPBL010000019.1 GCA_021739645.1 Saprospiraceae bacterium
TACATAAAAGGAATTGTAGTGTCGGACGAAGCGCTTGAAAAGGTGAATTTGACAGAAGCTAAATTTCATGGGGAATGGAACTATAGTATCGCCCCAAATCAAAAATATAAGTAGGAAGTTATTTTTGCGCAAACCCTAACCCCTCCCTTGTGGAGGCCATGCGCCTCGAACTGCCCATCCTCTCCTACGGGGTCAATTACAACAGGATTACAACAATGGAACGGGCAATGTACTTCGATGGTGTCGAAGACATTATTTTGACGCTTCGGGAACTGCCCACGCTGGACCTCGGCATTGTCGCATCGAACCTAAAATGGATAGCTGACCTGCGTTACAATTGGTCCGCCATCGCTAAAAAGTACAGCAATGCGCTGCAAGATGCAAGCCGGCAACCAGTGCCAGCGTTCGATTACGAGCGCCGTTTGTCCAATGGGCAATAGCGCCCTACGATTTTCGGAGGTCTTTTAGGATTGGACTAGGCGTTGTTGAATGCCAACTGATTGAATAGGAAGGGTTTGGAAATCAATGCATTAGGTAATAAACAATTAACAACATAGATCACTCACACATGGAGCTATCAACTACAATTACTTCTTTTGCCGTTGCCTTTGGGCTTGCCCTTGCCGCAATGGCATTAACCATAAAAATTTCCAAACAACTCAATATTATTGAGCCAAACAACGATAGGAAGACGCATACTGAAAAAGTGAGCAGCTTTGGTGGCGTCGGGATATTTGCCGCTTTTTTCGGTGCAGTATTGCTGGTGATGCAGCCTGGATTGGGCAGCCCAGTGATGGTCTTTGCCCTTGCTATCCCACTTTTTGCCATCAGTTTAGTGGACGATTTATTCCATATAGGCGTTACGATACGCTTTGTGGTACAGGCTCTGATGGGCTTGGCGTTGCATGAAATGGGCTTTCAAATCCACTTGTTTGGCGACATCTGGTTGCTGAACCTTGGGGCAACCACATTCTTCATCATGCTGATGATAAATGCTTTCAACCTGATTGATGGAATCAACGGGTTGGCCGGCGGCTTTGGCTTAATTGGCAGTTTTGTGTTTGGCATCTTGCTCGCCAACCACGGCGCTTACGAACTAGCCTTCGCTTGCTTCGCCTACGCAGGTGCCATTTTGGGCTTTCTTGGTTTCAATTTTGGTAAGAAAGCCCGTATTTTTATGGGAGATAACGGCTCTACCGTGCTGGGTTTTTTCATGTCGGTGATGGTGCTGGGCATCTTCAAGGCAGAGGGAACGTCCGCCAGTATCTTTTCGTCAAATTCCTGGCTAGTGGTGCTGGCAGTTGTTTGCGTACCAATGGTTGATGTTTTCAAAGTGATGTCATTTCGATTGGCAAATTTCAATTCCCCGTTCTCAGCTGACCGGACCCATATCCACCATCTGTTCACCGATGGCCTGCTTACTCACCCGATGGCCTGTGCCATTCTGCACGGATGGACCCTGCTGCTCGTGGGACTTGCCATGGTTTTTCCTTGGGTTTTTACCTTGCCAACCATCGTGATAGCGGCAATGGGGCCATATATATTAGGCTATTCGCTTCGGGTAGTTGGCAAGGCATTGGCTTCCAGTGGGTTGGATAAAACGGCGGATGGCGTTGATGCCTCACAATAACGATACATCAAGTTTGCTCGTTTATTCCATTGAGAACGACAAAGCGGTGATACCTTTCTGAAAGGTACCACCGCTTTGGTATTGATGCTTCACCGGAAAAATATTTGGCGCAATTAAAAATGATGCGCTTATGTTGCTTCGCAAATCATGCAGCTTCCTCCATCTCCCCCTTCAGCATTCGATAAATGGTTGATTTGCCAATATCGAGCTTGCTTGCTACCAATAGCACATCGTTGTTGTACTTTTCCAAATAATGATTAATGATGCGGGTCTTGTATGCCTCTAAGGTGAGTTCGTCACTGATAAAGGCCATTTCCTTTTTGGCGCTGTTAAAGCTAATGTCCTCAGCCTCCACCACGCCGTTGGAAGCCATGACGGCAGCAAGTTCCACCACCGCTTTCAGTTCCCGAACGTTGCCGGGAAAGGCGTAATTGAGCAGTTTGCTTTTGGCCTCCTTTGAGAAATCGAGTTTCCCCAGGTTGTTTTGCTTCGCAAATTCATTGAGGAATTGTTGCGCCAGCAACAAAATGTCATTGTCACGCTCCCGCAACGGTGGCAAGGTAATATTGATACCCAGCAAGCGGTAGTAAAGGTCTTCCCGGAAGTTTCCTTTTAGCACTTCATCTGCCAGATTCCTGTGCGTAGCGATGATGATGCGGGCCGTAAAAGGCGTCGGCTTTTGGCCGCCTATCCGCACGAACTCCCGTTCTTGCAGCGCCCGCAAAAGTTTGGATTGCATGTTAAGGTCCATTTCTGCTATTTCGTCCAGGAACAAAGTGCCGCCATCGGCCAGTTCAAACTGCCCTTTTTTCTGCGCCACCGCTCCGGTGAATGCGCCTTTTTCAAAACCAAACAGCTCGCTTTCCACCAGTTCTTTGGGAATGGCGCTCATGTTCACTGCCACGAACGGCATGCTCCGCCGGGTGGAATTGTGGTGGATGGACTTTGCCACCACCTCCTTCCCAGTTCCTGTCTCGCCGGTAATGGATACGATGATATTGGTTGTCACAGCCTTTTCCAACATCTTCAGTACCTCCAACATGGGCTTGCTGTTGCCGGTGATGGTCTTCTGGAACTCGTACTTGGCGTTTAGTTCCGCCTTTAGGTTGGCGAGTTCACCTTTGAGTTGGATGTGGTTTTTTATATGGTTCAAAGAGTTCAGCAGCCGTTCTTTTGACTCGTTATCCTTGGTGATATAGTCAAATGCACCAGCCTTTAGCAGCTTTACTGCGGTGGCCACGTCATCCTGGCCGGAGAACATCACACAACAGATGTCCTGGTTGTGGGCTTTGATTTTTTGCAGAATCTCCTCGCCCGTCATGTCCGGCAGCGAAAAATCAATGGAAACAACGTCAGGATTGAGATGGAGGTTTTGCAGGCATTCCTTGCCGCTCCCAAAAAGATGGACTTCATGGTCAGGGTTCATCTCCATGACGTACCTCGCCATGCGCTGATACATTGGGTCGTCCTCCACGATGAAAATACGGGTGGTGTGTCCTTTCGACTTCATAATTTGTTAAATAAAAGGTGTTAATATGCCTAATTTCAGTACATCTGAGAGGGGGAATCCAAAGGGGGGGGCTTAGAATGTTTACGCTTTTTGCGGTTGGGGGGAGGAGGAGGAGGAAGCTTTTCAGTGCTTGTCAAATCCTTGGAGGGAATCAAAACCGCAATGGATTAACACCTGACAAAAAACATTCCCGCTTTCCCATTTTGAGAAAATTTCTCCAAAATTAGAAATTATTTCATTAATGGTATTTTATAAAAAATTGATTATCAATGGCTTGAGGAAAGGGCATGTTAATCGTTTAGTGCTTGAAAAAATTGAACACTCATTATGTCTAGCGAACGAACCAAATTCATTGACGCACTTTTTTCATGGTTACAGGGCCAGGACTATCTATGGTTAAAAGCGATCATAGACTGCCCGGCGGACACTAGGAAGGACTCTGATATTGACCTTTTCATAAAAAAGGAAAACTTGCTCGCCGTGGTGCTTTTCATCAGCAAACAACCAAGTATTGCGGACATCAAAATGACCAGCCAACGAGGGGTGATTTACCTGAACCTGGTTTTTACCGATGGTATCACTTTGAAATTGGACTTGCTCACCCAGCTCGTTCGCAAGCAATGGGAATACCTCACAGCAGATTATCTGTTTGCGAACCGAATATGGAAAAATGGCTTTGCCACCTATAAAACGGAGGTGCTGCTGGAACATGTGCTCTTGTTCAACTACTTGAACCACAGTGGATTGCCATCTAAGTACGTGGCATATTTTGGAGAAATGACGAGGCAGGAGCAGGTGCGTCTAATCGGCTTTTTCAATCAAAAATATGGGACTGATTTTGCGTCCTTTTTGGACATGGCCAATTTTAGGCAAGCGGCCAGGGCCAATATTATCCAGCATTTGAAAGCGACGCCCGAAAACAACTTCGAAAAAAAACTGCTGAACGGATTAGGCTACATTAAACAAAAACTAAACAACAGGTTCAAAAAACTGGGGAAGGTCATCACCTTCACGGGGGTGGATGGGGCAGGAAAATCCACCCTCCTCGGCGACCTAAAAGCGGAATTGACCGAAAAATACGGCCAGAAAGTGGTCGTTTTGCGCCACCGCCCGTCCGTGTTGCCCATTCTCAGTGCCTGGAAACATGGAAAGCAAGCCGCCGAAGCCCAATCCGTTAGTAGGCTGCCGCGCCAAGGCAACAACCACAGCAAGTTCAGCTCCCTGTTCCGCTTCGGGTATTACTATGCTGATTACCTCTTGGGCCAGGTTTATATATGGCTCAGATACTTGCTTCCGGGCTACACGGTCATTTACGACCGCTACTATTTCGACTTCATTGTGGATGCCAAGCGCACCAATATTTCGCTGGGCTCCGGCCTGCCAAAATGGCTCTACCGCTTTGTGGCAAAACCAAACCTCAACATTTTCCTTTACGCCGACCCTGACATTATCCGACAGCGAAAACAAGAACTCCCCGTATCGGTCATCACCACGATGACCGGGCAGTACAGACGGCTTTTCGAGGAGTTTGGCCAAAGCTACCGAGGCAATTATTTATGTATCGACAATACGGACCGTACCGCCTCCTTCCACTTGATTTTGGATAGTTATCTTAAAACCTGTATGCCATGCTGAAACAAGTTTTAACTAAAATAATTCGGCTAAAAAAACCTGGCTTTGCCTTCGATGAAGCGGTGAGTTCGCTGGTCGTGAGGGAGCTGTTGTTCCAAAAACTGGGTTCCTTTTTGCGGAGCTGGAAGCTCGTTTTCGGTGGCAGAGTGCCGTCTGGGCTTTTTTTGGGTAAAAACGTCAGGCTGCAAAACCTGCCCAATATCCGCTTCGGCAAACTGGTGCAACTGGAAGATTTCGTCCACGTCAGCGCCCTCGGCAAGCGGCCCATTTCCTTCGGCAACAACGTCCGAATCGGCGCATTCAGCCGCATCATTACTTCCACCACCTTGTACGAAATGGGGTCACACATCACCATCGGCAACAACGTGGGCATTGGCGAATTCGCCTACCTCGGCGGGGCTGGCGGCCTCGACATCGGAGACGACTGCATCATCGGGCAGTACCTCAGTTGCCATCCGGAGAACCATGTTTTCAGCGACCCAACCACGCCCATCCGCCTTCAACCAACCACCCGCATGGGCATCCAAATCGGCAGTAACTGCTGGATTGGCGCCAAAGTCACCATCCTCGATGGCGTCACCGTCGGCGACAACTGCGTCATCGCAGCCGGGGCCGTCGTCACCCGCTCCATGCCCGCCAACTCGGTCATCGGCGGCGTACCGGCGAGGGTTTTGAAATCAACCATCGAAGTCAAAAGTGTCGTCGTGACCCAAAGTCACACCGACAATAAACCTGTCACCAGACAAGCACACCAGCAACTATGAAAAAAACAGTCCTCATCACCGCTTACGCCGTCAACCCCCGAAAAGGCTCGGAGGACGGCATCGGCTGGAACATCATCCGGCACCTGGCCCGGCACTCCGACGTGGTGGCCATCACCCGCCGCAACAACCGCCTCGACATCGAGGGGCACCTGGCCGACCACCCGTTTGCCGAAGACGAAAGCCTCCGCTTCGAGTACTTCGACCTGCCCCGCTGGGCGGCGTTCTGGAAGCGGGGCGGGCAGGGCGCACTGCTCTACCATTACCTGTGGCACCTCGGCGTGGCCTTTTTCATTATGGGCAAAAAATGGCGCTACGACCTCGCCCACCACCTGAACTTCAACAGCGATTGGTCGCCGTCTTTCCTCTGGCTGCTCGGCAAGCCCTACGTCTGGGGCCCGGTGGGCCACCACCCGAAAATCCCGTCGGACTTCCTATTGCCCTACGGGAAAAAGGCATGGCGCTCCGACCGGCTGCGCTGGTGGGCCAAGTGCTTTTTTTGGCAGTTCGACCCTTTCCTGGCCATCACGAAGCGGACTGCGGCGAAGGTCATCGGCCTCAATTCGAGCGTGGGCAAAGTGCTGCGGCTTCCTTCTGAAAAAATCGTGACCATGCCCGCCATCGCCTCGGAACTGCCTGAAAGCCAACAAGTTACCTCGAATAAGTTCCGGGTGCTGTCCGTCGGGCGCTTCGTGCCGCTCAAGGGCTTCGACGTGACCGTGCGGGCCTTCGCCCAATTTTACCAAAAACAAAATACGACGACGCAAAGCCGCCTCGAACTGGTGCTCATCGGCAAAGGGCCGGAACGTGAGCGGCTCCAATCCATCGCCGAAAAGCATGGGCTACCGGACGGCGCCGTGCGCTTCGTGCATTGGGTAGAGCGGGCCGAACTGCCCCGATTCTTTGCCTCCTCCAGCGCCTTCCTTTTCCCCTCTCACGAGGGCGGCGGCATGGTGGTGGCCGAGGCGATGGGCTTTGGGTTGCCTGTGCTCTGCTTCGACAACGAGGGACCCGGCGAGAACGTGGACGAAACCTGCGGCGTGAAAGTGGCCTATTCACTGGGCTACGAGGGAGCGGTCACGGCGTTTGCGCAAGCGATGGAGCGGCTGCTGCACGAGGAGGGTTTTCAGCAAAAACTGTCCGTTGGTGCCCGCCGTTATTTTGCCAAAAATTTCATTTGGGATATAAAGGCGGAACGCATTGCGGCGGTTTACGAGGCGGTCTTGTCGCCGTCCAATGCTGTGTGCTTGCCGCTTGCGATACTTCGGCCTGCCCAATAAATTGGGCGGCCACAAACACGTAATCAAATAGAACTATGAAAAAGATAATTTTTACGCATTTGCTCAACGATTACAGCGGTAGCCCGCTGGTACTTTCCACTGCTATCCGAAACTTTGTGGCGGAGGGCTTCGAAGTGGAGGTCATCACCACCCGCAACGGCACCGGATTCCTTTCGGGAATACAGGGTGTAAAGTACCGAAACTTAGGATACCGTTTTTTTGAAAACAAAGCCCTGCGGCTGGCAGCTTTGTTGTGGGCACAGTTGCTGATATTTTGCAGGGTGTTGCTCCATGCCAAGGGCGATACGGTCGTTTATGTCAACACGCTGCTGCCGTTTGGGGCGGCGCTGGCGGGGAGGCTGTTGGGCAAAAAGGTGGTCTATCACCTGCACGAAACGACCGTGAACCCACCTGTTTTGAAATCGTTCTTGAAAAGAACGGCCTCGTTTTGCGCCTCGGAAGCCATCTATGTCTCCAATTTTTTATTGGAAAAGGAGGCACTGCCCGGCGTACCGTCGAAGGTGGTTTACAACTGCCTTTCGCAGGATTTTATCGAAAAAGCAGAAACCTACCTTGCTAAAAACCCTAGCAA
The DNA here is from genome assembly GCA_021739645.1 of Saprospiraceae bacterium. Lineage (GTDB taxonomy): Bacteria > Bacteroidota > Bacteroidia > Chitinophagales > Saprospiraceae > UBA6168. Next base: position 7,406 of record JAIPBL010000019.1, read on the forward strand.
AAACTGGCCCTTTACGGTGCTGATGCTCTGCTCGCTCAAAGAATACAAAGGCGTGAACGAGTTTGTGCAACTGGCTGGGCAGCTTCCCGATTTTCGGTTCGTGATGGTGCTCAATAGCGATGCCGACGCCGTCAGTGCTTTTTTCCGCACCATGAACATCCCTGACAACCTGGTGATTTTCCCATCGCAGCATGATGTCCATTCGTTTTACCAAGAAGCCCATCTGGTACTCAACCTTTCGCACCCGGAGAAATGGGTGGAAACTTTTGGCATGACGCTGCTTGAGGCCATGCGCTATGGCCTTCCGGTGATTGCGCCGCCCGTGGGAGGCCCAGTGGAGTTGGTGGTGGACGGTCATAACGGCTACAAAATGGACCAGCGAAATATCCAATTGATGGCCGAGAAAATGGCGGAGATGAAGCGACTGCCGGGTTTGTACCAGCAGCTTTCTGCCAATGCAAGCACTTTTGCCGCCAAGTTCAGCGAGCGCCAATTCAGCCAGGAATTGCTCCGTGCCGTGGCCTGATGAAAACTTCGCAGCTCGGCTTTTGTTATTGTTGCTCAAAAAATCAACAATGCGACCTGCCTACCTGCCCATTTCCTGCGATTTCCACTCCGAGTTGGAGCTGTTTGCCCTGCGCCAACAGCCCATCGAAATCACTTTCCAACAGCTAGACGGCAGCGAGACCACTATTTGCGAAGCCATCAAAGACCTTTGCACCCGCAACGGCGAAGAATTTCTACTTTTGCCCAACGGCAGCGAAATCCGCCTCGACCAGCTTGTGAGCGTGGGCGGGAAGTTGCTGGCAAACTACACTTGCGGTTGATATGGTTTGATTTTGGCCCCATCAACCCTTACAACAAAAAAAATGAGCTACATCAAAGAACTCATGCGCAGCATCCCACAGGTCGGCAAGGTCGAGTGGGTGAGCGTGCGCCCAACCGCACGGGGCGAAGTGATGCCCCTCGAAGCAGTGGAAGCCCAAGAAGGCAAGGGCCTCGTCGGCGACCATTACAGTGGTGCCAGCGGAACCCGGCAGGTAACGCTCATCCAAGCCGAACACTTGGCTGCCGTGGCCTATATCCTGAAAATGGATGTCATTGACCCTGAGCTTACCCGCCGAAATATCGTGGTGAGTGGCATCAACCTGCTCGCTTTTGCCGACCAACAATTTCAAATCGGTGAGGCCGTGCTGGAAATGACCGGCCTCTGCCACCCCTGCACCAGGATGGAGGAGAATCTCGGAGCGGGCGGCTACAATGCCATGCGGGGGCACGGCGGCATCACTTGCCGGATTGTGAAAGGTGGCAAAATAAAGGTGGGCGATGCGGTGCGGCTGAATTGAAATTAGTAAATTGGGGAATTGAGGAATTAGGGAATTAGAACCTCCCCAATTACCTAATTCCCCAATTCCCTAATTTACAAACGTGAATCTTCGATTTCCCAATTTCTTTCTCCTTTGCAACCAGCAGAAAAAATACTTGAACTACCCAGCGCTGAGAAGACGGAAGCCCCGTTCTTTTTAGCCCAAATCAAGCACTCCCGCACTTGGGTCACGCTCACCAATTGGGAATACTGGCCGATATGGGCGGCAAATCTCCCGTTGTTTTTCATCATCCTTTTCTTCGCCCTTCGGGCAAGACGGCTGCTGTTTTTCAGCGCCGTGAACCCCGTCATCGAAACGGGCGGGATGTGGGGCGAGTCCAAGTTCAACATCCTGCGGCGCATACAGGAGAGCCATGTGCCTGCTACTATTTTTGTCAAAAAAGGCACTGATTTTCAGGCAGTTATAGAAAAAATGCGGAAAGTGGGCCTCCACGAATGGCCTGTCATCGCCAAGCCGGACGTGGGAGAGCGGGGCTTGTTGGTCAAAAAAATCAGGGACGAAGCCGCCCTTCAGGACTATCTTTTAAAGAATGATATTGATTTTTTGGTGCAAAAATTCATCCCCGAACCGCTCGAACTGGCCGTGATGTGCCACCGGATGCCCGGTAGCAGCAGCGTGAAGGTCACTTCTGTTTGCATCAAGGAAACCCTAAAAGTCACGGGCGACGGCAGCTCCACCGTTCGGGCGCTCATGCTGCGCTCCGATAGGGCCCGTCTCCAGCTTTCCCGTTTTGAGGTCGAAAAACCAGAAATTCTGTGCAAAATCCCCAAACTCGGCGAGACATTGGAACTGGAACCCATCGGCAACCACTGCAAGGGCACGATGTTTCTCAATGGAAACGACGAGATTGACGAACAATTAACCAGTGCTTTTCAAACAGTTTTTTCAAAAATGGACCATGTTTTCTACGGGCGCTTCGATATAAAATGCCAGTCTTTTGAGCATTTGCGCAGCACTGGTGAGTTCAAAACCATGGAGTTCAATGGCATCGGTGCCGAGGCAGGGCATATTTACGACCCAACCTATCCCGTCTGGAAAAAATACCGGGACATTTACCAGCATTGGAACGTGATTTTCAAGATTTATAAAATTCAGGTGGCCAACGGCGTAGCAGCCATGACGGTCAAGGAAGGCATCGAGCGGCTGCGCATATATTTCAGTTATCAAAAGTCGTTTTCCAAACCCTAAACGCCATCATTCTCCAACACTTCCAACGGCTTCACACATGACCTTTCTCGTACATTTTCTCATTGCCTTCGGGCTTAGTTTCGTTGGCTCGCTGCCGTTCGGCATGATCAACATGACCGTGGCGCATGCCGCCATCCGAAAAGGGATGCAAGCGGCGGTATTCACGGCGTTGGGGGCAGCGCTTGTGGAGCTGATACAGGTGTTTGTCGCCTTGAAATTTACGTGGTTGTTTGCTGAAAACCCAGGCGTGGAGCGCATTTTTCAAGTCGTCGCTACGGTGGTCTTCTTTGCTGGTGGGGTGTATTTTTTCTTCTTCGCAAAATCGAAGCCCGACATCTCCGAAAACGACGTGAAGCCCAGCAAAAGGGGCGACTTCTTCCGGGGCATGTTCATCAGTTCCTTGAACCTGATGGTCATTCCGTATTGGATTTTTTACGCCACACTTTTGACCACAAATGGATGGATGGTCAATGACAACCAGCATGTCGTGGTTTTTTCCTTCGGAACGATGTGCGGAACTTTTGCGCTGTTGGTGCTCTATGGCTACCTCGGGGCGAGGATTTTGAGCAAATCGGAACAAATTACAAGGTGGGTCAACAAGTTTATTGGCTTGCTGCTTATCGGCTTCGGCCTCTTTCAAATTGTTAAATTGTTAAATTGCTGAATGGCTGAATTGTTATATTGTTGACAGCTACAAAAACAATCCAACAATATAACAATTCAACAATCATTCACTAGCAAAACCGCTCATACGCCATCTGCAAATTGGCGGAGATGATGTCGGCAGTGCGGCCTTCGATGTGGTGGCGCTCCAGGAAGTGCACCAAGCGGCCATCCTTAAACAAGGCAATTGACGGTGACGATGGCGGGTAGGGTAGCAGGAATTCACGAGTCTTGTCCACAGCACCTTTGTCCACGCCAGCAAACACGGTCACGAGTTTGTCCGGGCGTTTTTCACCACTCAGCGAAAACTTCACGCCGGGGCGGGCATTGGCGGCAGCGCAGCCGCAAACAGAGTTCACAACCATCAGCGTAGTGCCTTCTTGGCCCAGTACAGCTTCCACCGCATCGGGTGTGGTGAGGCTCTCAAAGCCGATGTTGTTGAGTTCAGCGGCCATTGGGCCGGTTAGTTCTATTGGATACATAATAAAGTTATGAGTTTTGAATTACAAGTTTTGAGTTTGGGCGGCGCTTTGGCAAGCTTCACCCAACCCCGAACTGACAAGAAACAAGGCAATTGAGGTTTTGGTTGAACCAACCACAAATCACCCGTCTCCAATCACCTTTTAGCCATTTTTCTTCGCAAACTCCCGCATCACATCCACCAGCACCTGCACGCTCTCCAGCGGCATGGCGTTGTAGATGCTCGCCCGGAAACCACCAACGGAGCGGTGACCCTTGATGCCATCAATGCCAGCAGCTTTGGCTGCCGCCATGAACGGCGCTTCGTGGTCGGGATTAGTGGGCAGGAAGCAGACGTTCATCCGTGAACGGTCTTCTGTGGCCACCGTGCCCTTGAACAGTGGGTTGGTGTCAATTTCGTGGTATAAAATACCTGCCTTTGCCTCATTTTTCACTTGGATGCCTTTTAGCCCGCCATTGGCTTTCAGCCAGCGCAGGGTGAGCATCAACACGTAAATGGGGAAAACGGGCGGCGTGTTGAACATCGAGCCGTTGTCGGCGTGGGTGCGGTAGTCGAACATGCTGGGCAGCTTGCGCTCGCTGCGCCCGAGCAAATCTTTCCGAACGATGACCACCGTCACGCCCGCTGGGCCGATGTTCTTCTGAGCGCCAGCGTAGATGAGGCCGAACTGCTCGGCATCGAACGGACGGCTGAACATGTCGGAGGACATGTCACAGACGATGGGCACGGGCGATTTAGGAAACTGGTGCAACTGCGTACCATAAATGGTATTGTTGCTCGTCAGGTGCAGGTAGGCTGCATCCGCTGGCACCGTGAAATCCTTCGGAATGAAGTTGTAGTTACTGTCCTTGCTGCTGGCCACTACCTCCGGGTTTCCGAAGTGTTTGGCTTCTTTGACAGCCTTGTTGGCCCAAACACCTGTGTCCACATAAGCGGCTTTTTCACCGTCTTTGAGGAGGTTCATCGGGGCCATGGCGAACTGGGTGCTGGCGCCGCCGCCGAGGAACAGCACGGCGAAGCGGTCGTCGAAGCCACCGATTTCACGAACGAGGGCCTCAGATTCGAGGGCCACGGCGTCGAAATCCTTGCCACGGTGCGAGACTTCGAGTATGGAAAGACCACTGCCGTTGAAGTCGAGGCAGGCATGTGAGGCTTCCTCCAACACGCTTTGTGGGAGGATGGCTGGGCCTGCACTGAAATTATGTGTTTTGATTGTCGTTGCGACCATATCGGATGTTGATTGTGCGGGATGGGTAGTTGGCGTTTTGGCGTGTTGAAACACAACTTACCAAAGCGCCAACTTGCCAAAGCGCTTTTTTAGCGGGGGCAAAGATAGACTGCTCTTTGGGAATGAACGAGTGAGTAATTGCACATTTTCTAATATTTTTCATAAAAAAAAGGCTTCCCAAAGCTGAGCTTGAGAAGCCTTTTGAAGGAATTTTAGATTCCTTACTCCCGGTTGCCACCGAAACGGTAACCCAGGCCAATTTTGAAATAGCCCATTGTTCTGATGAGTTCTGGCACTTTGTAATCCTGTTCAGAAACATTGACTTTGTCGTGGCTGTAGAGCGCCCGGCCAATGCCCGTGCCGATGTCGAACACAAAACCTTTCTGGGCAACTACTTTGAAACCAAGTCCAAAACCCAGCCCAACTTGTGTGCGTGAAAAATTAACAGTGGTCGGCACATTAGTATCACCGCCATTGTAGGTCGCTTGGATATTGCGGTTCACGAAGCGGGTAAAACCATCCACGTAGAAACCGTCCGCACCGTGTTTTGGGCTGAAATAGTATTTTCCGATAAGGTTGACAGGCGTCCTTTCACGGCTGTCCACTAAGCCCCAATAGTCACCCTTGCTGTAGGCTGCATTTGCTTCGATGCTGAAGTTCTCTTTGATTTTAATATCCGCACCAGCGTTGATGTTTCCAAAAAGCAAGTTGACGGGGTTGGTAGTCAAGTCCACTTGGGCTTGGATTTCAGAAGCTGTTCCGATGAAAAAACATACTGCGAGAAAGGCAATGAAATTGGTCGTTTTCATAAAAAAGGATTTTTGATATGAGAGAATTTAGCCAGTTTATTCAGTGTGATGCCTGAACCTTGGCTTTGTGATGTAAACGCAAAGTAGGAGCGCCAATTTCGGTAAGTCAAGCTGGCGGATCGGTTTTAACGAACTATTACGGGTTCATTAAGTGCGTTTTAATTCGGTGAGAGCGTGCGCTTTTCTACAACTATTGCGACAGCAAAAAAATGTGTCAAAGTTAAAACCGGTAACTTTGACACATTGAACAGCGGAGCAACAAAGCCAAAGCCCTGCCGCTCCCGGAGTCATGAAAAATAAGCGCTATTTCCCGCCAACTCGAAATGGCACAGTGAGACTTAGCCAAGGAATAATTGGTACAACATCCAGCCCTTCTGAGGATAGAAAAGTCATTCCACCAAAATCAATGGAAATTTTTTTGGCCAAAAACCTGGCGCCACCTGAAAGGATAACTACCGATTCGTTTCCTGCACTGATATAATAGTTTTCCGTCAAAAAAGCCCATTTCGGCTTGCCCCGCCGGATGTAGCTGACGGAGATGGTGGGTCGGTCGCCAAGGCCATCGCCAGTCGCATAGCCCCATCCCAAACCTAGGGAGAGGTTGTTGTCTTTTGGCCCGAAGGTGGAAACGCCATAGACAATGCCGCCACCTTCGCCGCCACTATCGTTTCCAAGCACGGTCAGGTACAGGGCACCAATGCCGATATTCACCTTGTCTTTTTTTACGGGGATTGAAACTTTTGGGGTGAACCAAATGGGCGTGGCTCCATCCCCGCTTCCCAGCGCAAAAAGAAAGACAGGTACCATCCCTACGCCCATGGAAAAGTTGTCCGTGATACCAAAACTTACCTGGTTCAACAAAATCCAGGCATTTTGATAGTATGCTTCCCCGCCCGGCAGGCCGTATCCACTGGGGTTGAAAAAATAACGGGTCGTGGAATACGGGTTGTCGAACCAATATTCGTTGCCTTTCAACTCCGTTTTCTTTACGGGTATGAGGGATGTCACCATTGATTTCTTGATGCTGATGGTTCCCACGGTGGCCGTGTTCAGTCGAATAACCTCGTTGTCCTGAGACACGATGGTGCCGATGTACTCGTTGCCATCGCTGGTTTCGATGCGCACCAGCGAGGTATCGGCGGTCTCTTGCGCTTTCAGCTGTGGTAGCATGAAAAGCAGTCCGAACAAAACAAAAAGCAATTTGAAATTTTTCATTGTTCCTGATTTGGTGATTATTGATGTATTTTTTCGATGCTCAAATTAAGGTAGTTATTCAATTGGAAGTCCATTTTTTGAAAAAGCTTTAAGAACTGGTAACTGGTTCATGGAGGGCTGCCATTAAACTGGTTCCGAAGTTTTGCCAGTTTTCCAAAGCCCAAGCCGAGTTGCAGCCTTTTTTACCCAAATGAACCAGACAACCACGAGTGCAGGGTAAATGGCCACGACGCCGTAGTTGAAAAATATAGCATCCGAGAATTCAAAATGGTGGAAGTGCATGACGGCACGGGTCATGCCGCAGCCCAGGCATTCGAAGTTGAAAAAGAGCTTGGACGGGCAAATTTCAATGCCGGTGTTGTCAAAGAAATCACTGGGGAGCAGCCACAGCACAATCGGTTCAAGGAGCAGAAGCGCCAGCCAAATTTTGTCTTTAGTATTTTTCATTAGGTAAATGTCAAAAATTAGAAAGCGGTAAACAAAAGCTGAAAGCTTTCATTTACCGCTCTTGAAAATCGTTTAGCAGTTTTGGCAAGCCAAAAAAGCGTTTTCAAACGATTATGGGTAGTATTTTTTCATCTTAGTCAGTGCGTGGATGAATCCAGGCAACCAACAAAGTACGGTTAGAATCAAGTTGACGATCCAATCGTTACCACTCCAATCGTCCATTACGCCCATTGCCACCCAAGCTAAGCCCAGTATTGCAAGAAGAACGAAGAGACCTTTAGAAATGTCCGGCTCTTTTTTCATCTGCCTCTTCACGATTTTCTGGGCCACCTTGAGCTGAACAGCTTGCTTGATGGTCATCCTTTTGCCCGTTGTTTCTTTGAATTTCTTCGGTGTGAGCGCAAGGAATTGGTCAAGCCCCATTTGGGACATTTCAGGTGTAAGTGCTTTCACCTCAGGCTGGTCGCCCATGGTCACTGCCCAATTGGCAGTCATGGAAGCGGCATTGAGGTTGAGGCACATGAGTGCGAGAACGAACAGCGTTAAGATTTTTTTCATAATGAATAAAAATTTAGGTTAAAATGTAGATTTGATTGGGTCAAAATTAATGACAAGGTTGGTAGTTCAAAGTTTTGAGCCAACAAAGTTTTGAAATAAAGTTGGCTTCCCTGTATTTACTGGCATTGGCTATTCCGACAAGACGTAGCGAACGCCAAGATTGCCGTACCTGCCATAGAAGCCACTGCCGTAGCCGTTGAGGAAGATATTGGGAACCCAGTCCAGCGTGAGGTTGAGTGGAATATCGGGCACCTTGTAGTCCAAGCCGAGATAACCTTGAATGGAAATGCTTTGCTTGGCGCCCGGATCCCCAAATGCCTTGGCGTAGTGCCAGAAGTAAAGCCCAGCACCAGCGCCAGCATACCACTGTAGGCCGTCAACCCCTTCGATGGGGAAATGGAGCTGGTAAGCGCCATTGATGGAGACCCACCCATAATTGGTGTAGCCTCTGGCAGCGCCATATAGTTCGATGGCACTGTTGTCACCAATAAAAGTCTTGAAAGAAGCGGCCCAAGGATATCCTGCCCGCACACCGATGGCCGACTTGTAGGTTTGGGCTTGAAGGTTGGAAGCTACGAAAAGTCCAAGGAAGGCAATGGCCCCGACGATGATTTGTTGTTGTTTCATTGTAACGATATTGGTTAAAAAATAGAAACTGGTGGGTGCCGACAGGTGCTTATTACAAGCCCAAAGCTAATCGTAGATTTCTATTTTTCAGAAAAAATCCGCTCCAAGATTTTCAAGGTAATCAAGTATGTCGGTTTCACGCCTTCCTCACCCAAGCCGCCAGAGGCCAGCGTGTGGCCAGTCAGCAACGGATTATCCGAAGCATAATAAGCATACCGCAGCACCACGTTTTCACTGATGCTCTTGCGGATTTTCGAGGCAGCTTGAATGGCCTTCTGGTAGTGCGCCCCTTCCATTTCCAGACCCACCGCCCGCCACGACGAGCGAAGGAAGTACCGCAAAATGTCCTTGTTCTGCAAGCTGGTGCCGAGTACGGTAATCATCGTACCTGCTTCTACTCGAAGCCCATTGCCCTCGAAGTCTTCCTTCGTAAAATCATTCACAAAAGGGTAGTTGTCCGCTGTGCCCTCGAACACATGCGCCGTAGGCACCATGATGTCGCCTTTGCCGCCTTCCAGGATACCCGCCTTGCCCATGAGGGAAATGGAGGCGACCTTAAGTGGAATACGGGACTTGGGACTTGTGACGGCCCCATTCTCCATTTTCAATTCTCCATTTTCAATTTCTTGTTCTCCATTTTCAATTTCAAACGGCTTCAACAACTCATCCATCACCTCATAAGCCTGTTCGCCAAAGGCGTAGTCAATCACGAGCAGCAGCGGTTTTTCGGTGGCTACCAGTGCTGCGTTCCATTTTACTTCCGGGGCAAGCCCTTCTGGCTTAACTTGTTGGGTATCAATGATTTGAACGGTAATGTTTGTGCCGCTGTGGTCATCTAGTTGGTACATGCCATGCCGTGCGGCGTATTCCTCCACCTGCTGCCGCAGCTCTTGGTTTTCGTCGTGGCTCAGTTCTATTGCAAGGTGTTCCATTGCTCCTCTGGATGACTTGTTGCGAGTAGCTCCGAATGCGTAGAGGCAGTTCATCACGCTGTGCGGGTTGGAACTGATGATATGGATGGGGCGGTCGAGCCAGCCCTTTTTATGCAAGAACTGTTTAATGTTGTCGGCCCAAATACTGCCAAAGATATGGTGTCCGATTTTCTCCCGCAGGGCTGCCGAAAACGTTATTTCCCGGTCATTTTTATCCTGTTCTTCATCGATGGAAAGCCTGCCCATCCAATATACGATGTGGAAAAGGCTACTGACCCGGCTGGTCAACTCGAACCGTTTCACAGCTGCCAGCGTCTCCTCGAAGGTGCGGCCCAACAATCCACTCAGGTAAGTGCAGGCCACCTCCCGGTTGATGGGTTCGCCGTGTTTTTCCAATTCCACCACTTGTTCGAGGTTGAGCCAGTCCCGTTTTTTGCGGCCTTTGGGGTCGAGGGCGTTGCGGCGCACTTTTTCTGCTTCGATGTAGAGGAAAGTCAGGTGCGTTAGGATGTCGTAAATATCCGAGCGGCCATTGGTCAGCTCGACGAACATCTGCTCTTCGTCAATGCGGTAACAGTTGCGCCTGCGCTTAGGCGGCACGATGGGCGTGAAACCTGACATTTCAAAGCCTTCCTTCGTAATGAGCCGGATATAACGGCACTCTTCGATGCCTTCCGGCAACCGTTGGAAGATGTAGTGCAAACCCTCCAGTTCCACTCGTTCTGGGTCGCTGAGGTTGCCATAAATCTCTGGCTGAAGTACCATCAGCGCCTCAATCATGGCCTCCCCGCTCACCCCCAGCGGCTTGTACCCGCCCCGGATAAACAGGTGCCGCATGGAAATGTACAGTTGCTGAATGGCTGCCCGGGATTCTTGGGCTCTGGTTCTTTCTGTCATTTTGCTGCATTAATAGGTGTTCTGCCCTGTTGTCAAGTACCGCAATAATGAAAATCATGCGGCCTCTTATTTCATAAAGCATCGAAATATGCTTGGTAACAACACAACGGCGATAGCGAGGGATTTTTTCTGAGCGAGGGCAAATATGGCTGAACCTGGTAAGCGAATCGGTTAACTTTTCGATTTTTTCATCCGTTGCAATGGCGGCATCAAGCGAAACGGACATGATACTATCAAGCAGTTCGGCATAAGTGTCTTTCCCGTATTCTGTCCATTCAACCTGATACATGGCGGGGATTTTATGGCCTTCTTAAGCGTTGTTTAATCTCCTCACGGACAGTGGCATTGGGGACAACCTTGCCTTCATCAATCTGCGCTGCGCTTTTATGGACAAAGTTCTTTTGGGTCTCCGTCAACTCATCCCACCAATCGTCCTTTTCCCGCAGCTTGAAGGCGTAATCTGCCAGTTTTTTCAGAAAAGCAGTGTTGCTTTTATTTTCCAGAATAAGCTGAATGAGGTCTATTGGCAATTCAATGTCTTTCATAAAACATGTTTTTACAAACTTACGTCAATTTGCAGCGTGGCTCAAAAGTTTTGGTTCAAACATTTTCAAACAACCTCGCCAACCGGTGCGCATGTTCGTCATACGCAGCTTCGAAGAGTTCGGTTGCCCGCTCCGTTCCAACGATGGCCCCAGCCGTCAGCACCTTCGGCGGTTGTCCGGCGGCGGTGAGCAGCTTCGCAATTTCCGCCTTCATGCAATTGATGAGCAGCACCCCGCCCACCGTGGAGCCGGGCGCCACGGGCGTGTCCAGCTCTGGCACATACACCATCGAGTCGCCGATGGGGGCGCCCGTATCCAGCACGAGGTCTGCGAAGTCGGTGAGCTTTTTTCCGTCCGGGCGCTTGCTGGTGCTGGCGTCCAAGTGCGCTTGACTGACCAGCGCCACGACCTTGATTCCTTTTTGCTGAAAGCCCTCCGCCATTTCAATCGGTACCACGTTGCAGCCGCTGGATGAGACGACGAGCGCCGTGTCCACAGGCTTCAGGTCAAAATTTCGGAGGATGCGTCCGGCCAGCCCCGACACGTTTTCGAGGAACATGGCCTGCCGCTGCCCGTTTGCCCCCACGACGGGGTTGTGAAACGTTAGCGACAACTCCACGATGGGGTTGAAGCCGGGGAAACTGCCGTACCTCGGCCACATTTCCTCCACCATGATTCGACTGTGCCCACTTCCGAACACATGCACCATGCGCCCAGCGAGAATGGTCTCGGCGAACCATTGAGCAGCTTGACGGATTTTGACTTCTTGCTGCGCAACGGTGTGGAGTATTTGCTCACTTTTTTGGAGATAGTCTTGAATCACGTTCATTTCATTTCATTTCATTTTAAACTGTTTTGCTCACCCTCTCACCCTCTGCTGCGCAAACGCCGCCGCCCCCATCGCCCCAGCAAACTCCCCAAATTTGGCCAAAACAATGGGCACCTGTTTGCCGCCCGGCCGCCACTCGTACAAATCCACGAAGCTTTGCAGCGGCTGGAACAGCGCCTCGCCCGCCTTCGTGATGCCGCCGCCCAGCACGACCACCTCCGGTGAGAGCAGGTTGGTCAGCGAACAGATACTGACGGCCAGTTTTTGCACCGAATCCAACCAGAGCCAAGTGCCGAAATGGTCGCCACGCTGGTAGGCGGCCACCAGTTCGTAGGTGTTCTGGAAGCGGCCATGCGAGCGCCGACCGACCGACTCGTTCCCGATATGTTCCTCAATGGCGCCGGGCATCCCCGTGGCGTCCCGGTGCACATCGTTGGCGTTGACGGTTGTGTGGGCCACGTGCCCGGCCAATTGGTAGTGGCCTTGGTACAGCTCCCCACCGATGAGGATGCCGCCGCCGACGCCCGTGCCGAGCGTGAGCAGCACGGCGTGTTGGTAGCCTTTGGCTGCGCCAAAACGGGCCTCGGAAACGAGGGCGGCGTGCCCGTCGTTGAGCACCCAGACCCGCTCCCCGAAGAACGATGACCAGTCGAAGCCCTCCAGCCCGAACAGCCTGCCGGGCATGCAGGTGATGGCCGAATTGTTGGCATTAGCGAGGCCGGGAGCGGAAATGCCGACGGCCAGTTTTTGTCCTCCGAACTCTTTTTTCAGTTCGTGAAAAACATCCCGCACGGCGTTTTTCCAGACCCATTCATCTTCGGCTTGGTAGTGCTGCCCCGTGCTGCGGGTGGACTGGTGGAGGCAATGGCCCGTCTGGTCAATGACCACGGTTTTGATGTTGGTGCCGCCGATGTCGAGGCCGATGGAAAGGGTCATGAAATCGAGAAATTAAGAATTAGCGATAGGTTATTTATACGAATTAGGGGTTGAAAAGTGCCGTTAGGCACGAAATATCGGTAGTAAATGATTGAAAAACGGGTCTGCGTGCCGTAGGTACGCAACTTTTGCCGCTGGTTGTTGCGTACCTACGGCACGCAGCGTCTGCTTCTGGCAATATCCTACCGACATTATGTGCCTAACGGCACAATTAACCGCATTTCAACGCCTAATTCGCATCATTTACCTTTATTGAGCAGACTGGAAGAATATCGATGCTATTTGGGCTTAGCCACCTGGGTTTTGCTTTCTCCGAAACAAGGCTCGCTGCCCCGGTTCCAACACCCAAACCATCTCATATCGGTCGGAAAACTGGTGGAAATTTTTCGTTTCACCGTAAAAAAATTCATAGTTGTCCGTTGGTTTGGGGGTTTCCAGCCATATCATTTCCGGTTGCACATATTTTGCATACCTGCCATTGTTGCTTTGGATGTGAAATTTCAGGGAAAGAGAGAACAGCCAGTAGCTGTCGAAGCTGATGGGTTCGGTGCGGGCTTCCTGGATATAGAGGTTCTTGAGGTAGTCGAGTATGACGAAGCTGTCCCGGTCGAACCACCACTCTCGGCTCTGGCTCAGGTTGAATGCCCGAATCGGGATGATGGCAGAGGCAAGTGCCATTGCCAATAAAAGTGGCCTTAAATAGCGGCGTGCGGCGGTGCCCACCAGCCATTGGCCGGTAGCGTAGAACGAGATGACCAGCAGCGGGTAGAAAAAAAGGCAAGACCGGGCCGGCAACCAAGCGGCATCGGTAAGCAGGGTCATGGCCAGGTTCACGGCCACCGTGCCGGGGAGCAGTGCGTTGAGCAGCAGGTTGGGCGTCCATCGGAAATGGTTGGTGGCCCAACGGACAAGGAAGATGATAGCGGCAGCTCCCAAAAATATGGACAAAAGAATGCTTGCAACCTCAACCGTGTGGGCACCGAGCAGCCCCTTCCCGTAAAAAAAATGGCGGATGGAACTCCGGACCGTGTCTTCGAAAAAGCCCGTCACACCAAACTTCTCGAATTCCTTGTTGCCCAACATCCGAATTACCGGCAGGTACGTCAACCCCAACAACAGCAAATGGGAGCTGAAAAAGGCGAGCCACCACCGCCAGTTTCTCCTGGCATTTTGCCAAAGGAAAAGGAAAAAAACGGCGGAAAGGCAGCAATAAAAATTCAGCAGGGTGAAACTCGCTGCCACCGCCAGCCATGCCGACATTAGTGAAAGGAGGAAGGCCTTCCCTGTTTGTTTTTCAAAAAAGCGAAAAGCATGGCAGATGGAAAAGGCCATAAGCCCGATGGACATGCCGTAACCACGGCCAATGGAGAAAAACTCAGCCAGGTAGGGGTTTGCCAACCACACGAACAACCCGGCCACCCGGGTTATTGGGTGGCTGAAAAGCCGCCGAACCAGCCATACACCTGCGCCCGCAAACAATGCCCCAGCCAGCAAATTGCCCAGCCGGGCACTCAGCAGGTTTGACCCAAAAATGCCAGTTAAGAATTTGATAGTCAAGGTGTTAAGGATGTGGTTGTTGGCACTTGGCTCAGGGTAGTCGTAAGTCAGTATTGCCCAAATATCCTTAGGGACGTAGTAGAGGATGCTGAACGACTCATCAATGGTGGCCGGAATGAGGAAGGCACGGAGCGTCAGGTAGGCCACGTAGGCTGTAGCCAAAAAAAGCAGCGCACAATCCGAAGTACGGATGGGGCGAAGGACAAATTCACGGAGTTCTTTGATTCCTGTCATGCTGTTTTTTTTGTCAGTTCACTTTCCACCCTCCATCCACCGCCACCACCTGCCCGGTGATGAACCCAGCGGCGTCCGAGAGCAGCAGCGAGGCCAGGCCGTCCAAGTCGTGGGGCTGTCCGGCACGACCACCATCAAGGGGTTGGCGCTGGCGGACGTATTGCATGATTTCTTCGTTTTGTACGGCCCGCTGCGCCATGGGCGTTTCGGTCAGGCCGGGGGCGATGACGTTGGCCCGGATGTTTTGCGGAGCGTAAAAAGCGGCAATGCTCTTCGTAAAACCTTCGATGGCGGCCTTGGCGGCGGCGTAGGCATGGGTGGCGAAAAATTGCGGAGCAGGTGAAAATGCCAGTGCCGAGCCCATGTTGAGAATGGCTCCGCCAGTGTTTTGTCCCAAAAAATGCCGCACGGAGGCCCGGTTGGAGAGCATGACAGCGGTGAGGTTGAGTTGGAAGGTTTTTCCCCAAGCATCGAGCGTCATTTCGTGGAGCGGCCCGTCACCGAACCGCCTGCCGCTGCCGCCTGCCACGTGGTACAGCCCATCGAAGCCGCCAAACCGTTCGATGCACTTGGCAATGGCTGCTTCTGCCTGCCCCTCCTCGGTGGCATCGCCCGTGAGTACATGTGCGTTTCTCCCCAAAATTTCTATTGCTCGGATGGAGGTCACCTTGTCCAGCCCCAGCGCAACGACCGCTGCGCCCTGCCGCTGGAAGGCTTGGGCTGCCGACAACCCGATGCCAGATGTGCCGCCGATGATGACTATTTTTTTGGTTGATAGCAATGTTCCCCAGTTTTGAATGGTCAAAATAACTTGCCGCTTGCGAGTGTTGCGAAGGTAATTTTTTGAAAAATATTTTCAACAAAAAACGCCAACCGAGCAGCCTGCTCGGTTGGCGTTCCTTTAAATTCCCCAATTCCCCAACCTCACTCCACCACGCCCCTGATGTTCCAGTTGACACCTTCCCCGGTGCGCTCCTGGTAGGTTTTCCAGGCTTGGTCGGAGCCGGAGAAGAGCCAATCGGCATTTGTGTTGCGTGGCCCGGAGTCGCAGCCGATGGACGGCTGTTGCCCGGCGTGTTCAACGTAAACACTCAGCCAGAGGTCCTCGCCCGTGATTTCGATGGCGGGAGTGACTTTGAAATTGTTCCACTGGCCAGTCGTGATGGTACTGAGCACGTTGCTTTGGTAAACCTGCGGCCCGGGCGAGTACACGTCACCCTGCTTATAAACCTTGATGATGCAGGCCTGTGGCAAACTACCGACGAAGACTTGTACCTCCGTCAGTTTCTTGCCCACGTGGTCGGCCATCGAACTGGCGGGGAAACGGACGGCCAATTCGTGCTCACCAGCGGCCAAGAGCGGGCCAGAGACGTTGCCGTTGTCATATTTCAACGTGGTTGCGCCGGAAGGTGTTGGGTTGTCATCGTCCTTGCAAGCTGTAAAAGAGACGAGGCCAAGCAATAAAAACAGGTGCGAAATTTTCATAAGCAGTAGATTTTTAGTGAAAAAATGGGCAAAGCCATTTGACAATGGCCGAATTTGCTGACCCAAAATTAACGGATAGCGACGGAGGCTGTCCTTCTTATCGGCAATAAATATTTGTTAAAGCAGGAAACGAGTAGAGTAGTCGTTGGCGAATAGAATTGTCACCAAAGCATTTGCTCCTAGATTGGCCAAAATAAAAAAGACGACTAGGCACATTAGGCCTAGCCGACTTTCAAAGATGGTTTTTTAAAGATTTTGGATAAACTCTCAGGGAATGAAATATTAGAGAATGTTTTTCGCCGGGTACAAAAAAATGATTTGCGGGTGTTAATTTCAGACCGCAAACATACAAACTACAAGTGCAGGACTTCTACTGTAAAGTAATAACCCTGTTGTTTGGACGAATAACTGTGCAGTTTTGACAGCGTTTTACAATTTTTATTGGCCAGATTCAATTAAGAAATTGTTGAATTGCGCTTCAAAAGCCTCCATTTTGCCCACCGATATAGCTACTTCATCTCCCGTCCTCAGGTGAATGACGCCGTTCCTACCCGTGTGTGCATAGCGTTCAATGAAGCTCAAATTGACCAAATAACTATGGTGGCTACGTGAAAAAATGGAGCTGGGCAAAAGCTCTTCGACATCTTTCAAGGTCTTGGAGGCGGTGAACCGGGTTGTTTTGCCCGCTTTCAGGAAAAAAATGTCGGTGGTAGCGCCATCGGCCTGGCAGTAGATGATGTCACCCACTTTTATTACGACGTTTCCCTTTCGGGCGTCGGAAATGAGGATGCTCTGCGATGCTGGGCTGGCCTTTTGTTCCCGCTCCATTTGCTCGATTTTTGCCGATGCACTTTGAATGGTACTGGCAAGGTCGGCTACGCTGTAGGGCTTCAAGAGGTAGCCCCAAGGTTGAATTTGGTTGATGGCCTGCACTGCGTAATTGGGGTAGGCCGTCACGAAGATGACGCCAAAGTTGGGGTTTTGGCATTTTTCAAGGAACTCGAAACCCGTGCCGAATGGCGGCATTTCTATATCGAGAAAGACCAGGTCGGGCTGGCTGCGCTGCAATTTTAATAGTGCATCGCTGACGGAGCGGGCTTCTTCCAGGACTTTTACCTGTGGAAAAAAACGCTCCAACATGCCCCGCAAGGTATTGATGGCGCTGATTTCGTCGTCAATGATAAAGGCGTTGATTTTTTTCATATCGCTTTGGTTTTTTTAGCTACTGTGCACTTTTACCGTACTATTGATTCAAATTGAAAGCACTTTTTGACTTCCTTCTGCCAGCGGTCAACAACGAAATGGTTACCTCGGTGCCATGCTTTCCTTCTTCCAATTTGCCAATGTCTTTGGTTACTAACTTTATATCTGCCGTGTAAAGGTGATTTAGCATCTGCAATTTCTTTTCAAGGAGTTTGAGGCCCTTTGATGGCCGATTGGGTGGCTTAAGGCGTTTTCTCCTCAGCGACTCTTCCATGCCCACGCCGTTGTCGGTCAGGGTGCAGGTCAATCGATTTTTATCCATTTCAAAATGAACTGTCAATTTAGATATTCCATCTGGCGAGAGGCCATGAATAGTCGCATTTTCCAAAAGTGGTTGCAGCAACATGGCCGGGAACTTGGCTTGCGGGTCAATCCCTTCATCGCCAAGGATGGTATAACTGAAATGCTCGCCAAATCGAAGTTCCACCATGGCCAAATAATCCTTTACATATTGGAGTTCGTCTTTGAAAGATATGAATTCTACCTCCGAAAAGGCCATTGTTCGGCGAAGCAGGTCAGAAAAGATAGAGATGTATTCACTGGCTTTTTCAGGGTCGGGTGGATAGAAAAACTGTTGGATGGCATTGATGCTGTTGCCCACGAAGTGAGGGTTCATTTGCGACTTGATGGCTTGCAGGTGCAGTTCGGCTGCAGTCCCTTGCAGTTGCAGGAAAGCTGCCCTTCCTTTGAATATTCTATAAATGAAAATACCAATCAGCGAAAAAGTGAATAGCATAGCCCACAAGGTTTGCCACCAATAGGGCATCACAGTTATGATGATTTTATCGGGTTGGATGCTGCGAATGCCGCCTGGAAGGATAGCTGTGGTGGTATTCAGAAACCGTCCGGGTGTTAGGCTCAACCCGTAATTTTGCACACTGCCCTGAATGGTGTCCGTTTTTATTTTTTTGCCAAACAGGCAATTAATGACATTTTCAAAAGTGATAGCATAAAAAGGTAAAAGCATCTCCTGCTTGCTGTATTCAAATTGCAAATTGCCCCGGGTGCTGTAATGTAGGCTGGCCAGCTCTACCTCCAGCATAGTTGCACCAGGCGGTAGCGAAATTTTGTGCTGACCGAGGTTTTCGTTTGTCAGGTCGTATTGTTGCTTGTCATTGCCGTCAATGTATTTTACGCCAACGATGTGGGTTGGGAAATCACTGGGTTCATCTTTTTGTTGCAAAATCAGCTGGGAAAGCCCAGAAACAGTGGCGGCCCAAAGCGTGTCTTGGTCCACAAACACAGCATTTATGTCGTCGCTAGCCAGTCCATTGATTTGACTGTGGTGCCCAACCCTCCAATTGGTGTCAATCGAAAAAACACCCTTGTTGGTGGCCAACCAAACCCTCCCGTTTGCATCCGCAAAGATGGTTTGGATGTTTTCGATGGGCTTTGCCAGCTTGTCATTGATGATGTCAACCCTGACCACTTCCCCTTTGTTGACGGTCACTTTTAGTAGGCCGTAGTCTGGTGTTGCTACCCAAAGCGCATCTTTACCTGCTTGTTTGATGTCCAGGATTCTGCTGGCAAGTGGCCGAAAATGGTGACCCCATGATTTTTTGAAACCATCTTTCTCTGAAAACAAACCATCGAGTTTGCCAGCCCAAAGGCTATTTTGGGCATCGGGGAATACTATCATGGTGCGTCCTTCAGCTATAATTTTGGAGTTAGCGCCCTTGTCTTCCCAATTCATAAAGTGATTGGAAGTCCCTCCCCAAATCTTGCCATCATACCAATTGGCCGATTTATAGGAGCCAACCGAGTTGGTCAATTGTAGAATACCCAGCTTTTCGGTGACGACGGCTTTGTCGGAAACCGCCATCCAGGTGCTGTCGGGTAGGGGTAGAATCTGCCTGATCCTATTGTAACCGATGTACTCTTTGATGGAGACCACTTTCCAGGTGCCATTCTTTTTTAGATACAGGTGCCCCTTGTCATCGCCTGCTGCCAATCGGCCATCCAATAACTTGCAGATACTGATAACATTGTTTGACCGTAGTGGTGAGTTGGCACTAACCCGGTAATTTTGAACGGCATTTTTAGGCAAGGTGTATGCGCCGTCGTGGAGGGTGGCGAACCAAATATTTTTTTCCCGGTCTTCATAAATTTGCGATACCCGTTTCCCATAAAGGTACTTTTCCGGGTGTTTAAGGTTATGTTTTCGATGGTCAAAACAAAACGCCCCTTCGTCATTGTTGCTCACCCAAAACTTGCCCTCACTGTCCGTGTAAGCAGTAGCAGAGGCCAACCCCAGAAGCCTGTCAATTTCCTTGAAACTTCCGTTTTCATATTCAAGCAAAAGTATGCCTTCCTTGTACAGGTACAACAGCCGATTGCCGCTTTGTGCCATGCTGACATACCTGGTTTTTGAAAAAAAATCAAACGCTGAAGTAGGTCCTTTTTCTATGCCCTGTTTAAGTTTTTTTATGGTCTCAGCAGAAACACTAAGAAATGGAGGTGGCGTCGTGAACCTGATGTCAAACATGTTTTGGCTGGTCACCTTGTAGATGAACCAAAACCCAAAAGCGAAAATTGAGCCTCCAAATTCACCGACTTTGTGGATGGAATTTTTAGAAGTGTAAATATCCACCCCGTCTTCATGCAGGCAATAAAGATTGTTTGTGCTAGAGCCTAGCCAAATCCGGTGCTGACGGTCTTCATGAAAATTGAAATTCCCGGCCTTATTCACTTTTGCAAGTGATGAATCGATGGTAGCATTTGTAATCATGCCGTCCTGGAAATAAGCAGGGTGCTGCCCAAAACAGGACAACCAGATTCTGCCCTTGCTGTCCTCAAAAATATTGACCACCTCGTTGTCTGGCAGTCCATCCTTCATCCCAAAAACCTTGAACCTCGTTCCATCGAACCGCACCAAGCCCTTGTCCGTGCCAAACCATATATAGCCTTTCTGATCCTGTAACGTACAATAAACCACCCCACTTGGCAACCCGTCGTTTACGCCATAGTGTAGGTAAGCAGGCTCTTGCCCATGGCACGGCAGTACCAATATCGGCATTAGCAGCAGGACTATCAGTGGTCGAAAAAAGCTCAATTTCATGGCGTGAAAAGTACGCCGATTTTTCAAAAACGCCCCCCACAACCTTTTAACCCTGTCGAAAAGCAAAACAACCATGCAGTTTTTTCCCATTTTTGTTCCATCAACACTTGTCCCAAACCGAAATTGACGCACATGGTTCTCCGAATGCTTGCCCTATTTGCTTGTTTATCTTTGGTAAAAACTGCCACGGCGCAGGATGCGGCCACATGGAAAAAAAATGGCAACGACCTATTGGCAGCCGGACAGTTCCAACCCGCCCTCGAAGCCTTTTTGAATGCCGAAAAAACGGCACCCATCGATGCTGGAACTCGCACCAATATTGGCATCTGCCACTATCACCTCCACCATCCGATGGAAGCCGAGGCGCAACTCCTGGCTGCCTTTCAGGCAAAAAAAGAACCACCGCCCATCAATTACCTCTACCTCGCCAAGCTCCAGCAAGCCCAGCTTCACTTTGAAAAAGCCCCCATTTTTTACAAGCAATTTTTAAGAAAAACACCTGCCGACCACCCGTGGCGCCCAGCCGTTCGGGACGAAATCAGGCGCTGTGCGACTGGCCTGCGGCTGCGCCGCCAGTCCCCACTTGCCGCTGTGCTGCCGCTTGCCGACATCAATTCCAATGCCGACGATTTTAAGCCACTGCCCAGCCCATCCGGGCAGGAGCGGCTCTATTTTTCTGCGAATGGCCGAAGCACCACCGCCACCGATATTTTTTTTACGGAAGTAAGAGCAGGCGATTGGTCGGCACCCAATCTGCTGAACCGCTTCGTCAACGGCGCCGACCATGAGGTTGCACTCGGCTTCGACGAGGATGGGGCGAACCTCTTTTTTTTCCGAGGAAAAACGCTGCAAAACGGCCAAATTTTAGTGGACTCCTTTCGGGAAAACCCCCTCGAACGCACCCTGTTTTTCGAACCGTTTGCCGGGCCGATGCGACCATCAGAAGGCGACTGCGAACCCTTTTTCTTCAATGACAGCATCCTCGTCTTCGCCAGTAGGCGGGCAGGCAGCTTTGGTGGCCTCGACCTCTACGTGAGCACCCAAACCAACGGCATTTGGAGCCCCGCCCTAAACCTTGGCCCCGTCATCAACTCGGCTTACGACGAAACCTCGCCCTTCCTCTCAAGGGACGGGCGCACCCTCTATTTTTCGAGCAACGCCACCGCTCGCAGCATGGGCGGCCTCGACATCCAGCGGGCCACCTACCTCGACTGGTCGGCCCGCTGGTCACCACCCATCAACCTCGGCCCGCCCATCAACTCCGCTGCCGACGACGACCATTTCATGCTCTCCCACGGGGGAGACCGGGGCTTTTTCGACTCCGACCGCATCATCGGCGAAGGTGGGCGTGACCTTTTCGTAGCACTTTTCGACCAGCCATGTGAATGGCAACTGAGCGAATCGTCGCCCGTTGCCTTTTGCCTCGTTGCCGAAGGCAAAAAAACTCTCGAAATAAGCGAGCGGGCCGTTCAGCCACCGGGCGTTTTTTTCGATGAAATCAGCTCCTTCGAGCTGCCGGTGATGACGCTACCACCGCCCGGCGGCACACCGATTGAGCAAACCGTCAACCAGTTTGCGTTGCTGGCGCAATTGCTCAAAAAATATCCAAAACTGGAGGTCACGGTTGCGCTCCACTCCGCAGAAGGGGACGATGCCGTGGGTGCTTTTTTGTTCGCTTCGCAAACGGCCACCGACCTGCTACGGCAAGAGGGCGTTGGCACTGAGCGGGTGACGCTGCTCTTCGCTGGCAGCAGCTTCCCCGTTGCCGATGGTGCTTTCGAAACGAACCGCCGAGCAGAGGTTTTTATCGAAAATCCAACCATCTTGCCCTTTGAGTTGCGCCGCCCTCCGCTGCCACCGGGAGCGTTCAAAGCGGAGTTTTTTCAAAAAAGCATGACCAGCCTCGCCTACTGGGTGACGGTTGATGGTGGGCGGGAAGGTGTTGACGGGAAAGGCTTGGCGAAACTTTTTGAGCTGTATCCAGCAGGGCTGCTGGAGCGGCGGCCAGGGCAGGGCAGCTTGATTTTTTCGCCCGGACTGTACCTCACCTACGATTCCACCGAGGAGTGGCAACGGGCGCTGGTGCTCGATGGTTACCCTTCGGCCACCATCATCCCCTACCTGCGGGGCTTTGCACTGACGAAAGAGGCTGCTGCGAGGTTTGTTGATGACTTCCCAGATTTGCAGAATTTCATTGATAATGAGAATTAGGGGTTGAAATAGCTTTGAACGTGCCGTAGGCGCACGATGAATTTGGGCGTTACATCAGCCATGTTGTGTTGAAATAGCTTTGAACGTGCCGTAGGCACGAAATGTTGGTAGTAATTTACCCAAACGACGGTCTGCGTGCCGTAGGTACGCAACTACTACCACGATTCGTTGTGTACCTATGGCACGCAGACCCGTTTTTCAATCCATTTCTACCGATATTTTGTGCCTAACGGCACATTTCAACCCTTAATTCGCATTGATAATTGAAATGGCGCCATCCCGTCATTTGCCGAGCTTTTTGTCAAAAATCCTCCAAACCTTCGTTTTCAATGGCCGTCCGAAAATAATCGGCCTAACTTCGTACCCTAACCCATTGGTTAAAAGTCACCCTGATGGCACGTCAAACTACCGTGCAATGCGCTATTTTCAACTGATTACTCACAAAAATTATCCTGTGATGAAAAAACGTCTCCAACTATTCTTTACCCTAATTTCCATTTGCTTTTTCATTCAAAACGCCCTTGCCCAGCAAGGCGGTAATATCATCGGCCCGCAGACGCTCTGTGTGGGTGCGTGCGACACCTACGAGGTAGTGTTGTTTAGTCCAAACGAATTCATCGAAGTGGTCACTTGGGGAGCAAACACTGGGACTACCGTTGGCACTGGCAACCCAATTTCTTTTTGTCCCCAAGTCACAGCGCCTGGCACAGTGGTCTTGACAGCGGTGGTTATTGCTTTTGGCCCAAACGGGAACACAATCACTTATGACATGCAACTCCCCATAGTGATTACCTATGGCCTAACTCCCGTAATCGTGCCCACCATCGCCTCTTGCCCGCAGGACAGCAGCAACCAAAGCCCCTGCGAAAAGATTTGTGCTTTCGGCACGGCGCAGTACGAGGTGACGGGCATTCCTCCCACCACGCCCGTCACCTGGTCGGTGCAGGGTGCGCAGAGTTTCACCCCGAACGGACATATCGTGACGGTGGAGTGGGGGGCACCGGGGCAGGGGCAGGTGAGCGTGGTGGCGGGGGGGAATCCCGGTTCCAACGGCCCTTTTCAATTTTTTTGTGGGCAGCAGAGCATAAGCGCTGCCCCCAATAGCACATCCGAAATCTATTTCAGCGAAGCAGATGGCACAGCACCTTACACGGTAACCTATACTTGGAACGGTGTTGCACAAGCTCCCTTTACTTTACAATCTATGCCCACCGTTATGCCTTTCGCATCACCCGGTACTTATGTATTCACTGTGACCGATGCAACTGGCCAAACTGACAACTGCACAACGACTGTCACCAATAGCGCCCAAGATTGTTGGGTCTCCGCTTACCCAAGTAATATTGACCATCAAACCGATTTTTTAGCTTGCAATGGTGCTATTCAATTGGTGGGCGTTGGAGGGTTTCCACCCTACACGTTTCAATGGAGCAACGGAAACACCACCCAAAATCTGAACGACGTTTGCTGTGGCACTTATTCAGTTACGGTGTCAGATGCTTCGGGTTGTTTTTCGTCCACTTCAATTATCGTCGCCTGCCCCGACTCCACCTCCACCTGCGCTGGCGAAACCTCCCTCTGCGTTGAAATCCTCGAAGAACCCGAAGCGAACATCGGCTCACTGCCACCGCCGCAGCCCAATGGTACGATTGCCATTTGCCAAGGGCAAACCATCTATTTTCAAAACAACAGCCTCAACGCCACGAGCTACGTCTGGGATTTTGGGAACTTCAACACCTCCACCCAGTTCGAGCCGAGCCAGACCTACGATGTGCCGGGCAGCTACATCGTCTCGCTCATTGCCCGAAACGAATGCTACTGCGCCGACACCAGCTTCGTCGAGGTCTATGTCATCGCTGCCGATGTGCCGGAAATCAACTGCACGGGCACCATCTGCGAGGGAGAAACGGTCACGTACAGCACCGATACTAATTGCGGCACATACACTTGGGCACTAACGGGCAGCTACAACATCCTCGACGGCGGTATGCCGACCGACAATTTCATCACGGTGGAATGGCTGGCCGGGCCACAAGGCACCATCTCGCTGAGTGTGGCGGGCTGCGCCGGAACGGTCTGCACCCTGCCAAACGTCGTGCCCATCCCCATCATCTCCGACAACGTGCAAATCCAAGGCCCCGACAAAGTCTGCGAGGGCAGCACCGAGGAGTACTACATCCCTGATTATCAAGGCACTAGCATCAACTGGACAGTGCTAGGCAGCGGTAACATCACCGACGGGCAGGGGACTGAAAGGATTACGGTGAATTGGTTTGGCAACGCCAATCAGGGCAACCCGCAGCGGGTCATCGTTGAATTCGAGAACTGCTACCTCGGCTGCTCCGGCAAGGACACGCTGGATGTGAACATCGTGCCGGGCTTTTACGCCACCGGCCCCATCGAGGTTTGCGCCAGCAGCAGCGGCACGTACCAGAGCCGCAACACCGTCACAAATGCGCTTATCCCTGCCAACTGGCAGGTAATCAACAGTTTAGGTGCGGTAGTTTGGTCGTCGCCTGCGGCAACCAACACGGCGAACATTCCCTTCAACTTCCCAGCAGGAGCCTACACCGTGCGAGCCACTGCGGCAAACGCCAGTAGTTATTGCAACAATGGTTACAATATTTACATCAAACTAGTGGCGCCGCCGCCCGCTCCAACGGCGATTACGGGCGAGGACGAAATCTGCCCCGGACTGACTTACAGCTACGAAGGAGTCGGGTTAGCTACCACCGATTTTACTTGGACATTTACAGGCGGTGCTCCTGCCAATTTCGGCGGAAATCCGGCCAACGTCACTTGGAACGCCGCTGGGCCATACGCTATTTCCGTGGTGCAAACAGCGACCACCGGGCTAGCCTGCACCTCGCTCCCGGCCTCGCTTACGGTTAACCCCATACCTGCTTTCAGCGTCACGGGCGATAGCCAAGTCTGCCGAGAGCAGAGCGGGACGTACAGCGTACCCTTTTTTGAAAATATTGATTATCAATGGGTTATCAGTCCAGCTGCCGCCGGAACGGTAGTCAGTGGCGCAAACACTGAGCAGGTCGAAGTGCTGTGGCATACCGACGGCCCGGCGACGGTGGGCGTGACCGTTTGCGGAGCGACCGAAAACTACAACGTCACGGTGCTGCCGCTGCCGGAGCCTGTGGCGCAGACGCCCGCCAACCTCTGTCAAGGTGAAACAGCGGTGATCCAGACGACCGTGGGCTACGCCAGCTATGTTTGGAACAACGCCAGTGGTGCGCAGATTTCGACGTTGACCACTCCGAGCCTCGGTGCTGGCAATTACGAAGTGGAAGTCACGGACGCCAACGGATGCGTGGGCGACACGATTTTCGAAATCATCGAGCTAGCCGGCCCAAACATCTCAATTTCAACGCCAGCCTACTACGCCCTCTGCTCTGGCGGCCCGGCGGCTGTCTTGCATGCAACCGAGAGCAGCCCAGCGTACAGCTATCAATGGCAGCGCAATGGGGTAAACGTCGGCACCAATTCGCCGCTGTATTCCACCAATCAACCCGGTGATTATCAGGTGATTGCGACCAATGTGGCGGGTTGTACCGCCATCTCAAATCTGCTGGTGCTCGTGGATTGCGCAGCGATCGGTGGCACCTGCGTGGGCGGCCAATGCTTCGGTGGGGCTGGTGGAGGGCCACCCGTTCCTGGTTGCACACCTGCGGGTACCGTGGATTTTTCGATGGGCACCTCGCCCGACTGCAATGCGCCGAGCTTCACCAACCTGTCCACGAACTTTGTGCCCGGCAGTTTCACCTGGTATTTTGGCGATGGTACCACCAGCACCCTTGACAACCCGCCGCCCCACACCTACCCGAATGTCGGCTACTACACGGTCGTCCTGATTGGCGAGGTGAACGGCGTCACACCTGGTACTTCTTGCGCCGTGGGCACCTACCACGACGTGCTCATCCCCGTGGAAGCTGACTTTGCCTACTCCTCGGCCTGTCCCGGTGCGCCGGTTCAGTTCACCGATTTGAGCGTGTTCTTGTCACCCTACGACATCATCGCTTGGTCGTGGGATTTTGGCGACCCAAGCAGTGGCGGGGCCAATACTTCTGCTTCGCAAAACCCGATGCACACCTTCGCCTCGCCCGGCACCTACAACGTTGAGCTGACTATTTCCTCGTCGGCCTTCGGCGGCTGCACGGTTACCTTCGTAAAACCAGTGACCGTTTTCATGCCGCCAGCAGTGAGTTTTGCCTTGCCTTCGGCAACCTGCGAGAACACGTCCTTGCCGTTCGATGCGGTGGTGGGCAGCGGGGTGGCCAGCGTTTACTGGGATTTCGGCGACCCGACCAGTGGAGACGGCAATACCTCGGAGCAGTTCAATTCTTTCCACGAATTCGATGCGCCGGGCAATTACACGATACAGTTGACCGCACTCAGCATCGAGGGTTGCCTCAATACTTTCACCGACAACATGACCATCACTCCGAACACGCTATCGGGAAATATCACGATGGC
This sequence comes from Saprospiraceae bacterium, assembly GCA_021739645.1. GTDB lineage: Bacteria > Bacteroidota > Bacteroidia > Chitinophagales > Saprospiraceae > UBA6168. Next base: position 34,442 of record JAIPBL010000019.1, read on the forward strand.
GCCGCCTTCGCCGCTTTGCGAAGGAGAGACGACGACGCTTACTTCCCCAGCAGGCGGGGTGAGTTGGATTTGGTCGAACAGTGACATTTTGGACAATATAACCGTCTCCGAATCAGGTGTTTACACCGTGACGCTGACCGATGCGACGGGCTGTACCTATGCGCCGCCGCCTGCTTCGGTGGTCGTGTTTGGCGAGCCGAACGGCATCATCAAGGCGGTGGAATACAACGAGTTTGGGCAACCGGTGGCGTTTTATGAAAACAACCACTCGGTCTGCGAGGGCGAGGACGTGTTCCTCATCATTCAGGGCAGTTCGAACAACAGCTACCAGTGGTCGAACGGCTCAACGGATGACCAACTGGAGTTTAGCGAAGACAAGGGCAACTTGTTGCCGGTAGGCGACCATGACTTCACGGTGACGGTGACGGACATGACGACGGGCTGTACCGCCACGGAAGGGCCCTTCACGGTGACGGTGAACCCTGTGCCGACCGTTGCGATTACCAGCTCGCCTTCCGGTTTTATTTGTGAAAACACCAGCGCCACGCTCAGCGTGACCAGCCCGAACGCCACTTACAACTACCAGTGGAACACCGGGGAAACTGGCAACAGCATCACCGTCGTTGCCGGAGGCACTTATTTTGCCACAGCCATCAACCAGTTTGGCTGCAAGAGCCAGAGCAATGAAGTTGACATTCACAATGCCCCGGACATTGACCTCGTGCCTTCTGGCTGCCATTCCCGCTGCGAGCCTGATACGATGTGCCTGCCGTTGATTCCTGACATCGCCAGCTACCAGTGGCTTTGGAACGGAAGCCCGATGGCTGCCCCGAACGGCACAATGGCCAACCCGATTTTTGACCAAAGCGGCGAGTATGCTGTGGTGCTGACCGACATCTACGGCTGTACCTCCACGAGCGAAGTGCTCACACTCGACCTGTTTGCTGGCTTCGGCGACATCACGGGCGACGTGTATTTTGACGTGAACGGCAACGGCGTGATTGACGCTGGCGATACGTTAGTGAGCGGCATCAATATTTTCCTGAACAACGGCACGATGAATGTGGACACGGTGACGAGCAGCCTTGCCACGGGTTACAATTTTGTGAACATCCTCGCTGCCAATTACGGCCTGATTCTCGACACGCTGAACCTCCCGGCGGACTGGGAGGCGGTGCTGGTCAGTACCACCGTGACGCTCAGTGGCTGCGACGTGGAGGAGCAGTTCGACTGGCTGCTGTTCTCCAGTTGTCCCACCTCCACAGCTTCGGTTCAACTCTTTGCCTGCCCCGGTGGGGTGGCCGATTACAATGGCAACTTTATTGCCGAAGGCACCAGCCAAGATTTCACGCTGGTCAACTACCTCGGCTGCGACAGCATCGTGACGGTTTTTGTGAACCCACTGACGACCAGCACCGGGGCTGAAGCTTTCGATGCTTGCCCCGGCACTTCCATCAATTACAACGGTACGGACGTTGCCGCAGGCACCAGCATGGATTTCACGCTGGTCAACTACCTCGGTTGCGACAGCATCGTGACGGTGACGGTGAACCCGTTGCCTGCCCCGACTTCTTCGGTGGCACTGACTGCCTGCACCGGCAGCTTCGCCGAATACAACGGAACCCCATTGCAGCCGGGGGCAGATACGCTTTTCCTTTTCCCAAGCGTACTTGGCTGCGACTCGGTGGTGAACGTGACGGTGACGGAACTGACCGCCAGCACTGGCTCGGAGAGCCTCAGTGCTTGCCCCGGCACGAGTGCGAATTACAACGGCACGGACATCCTGGCGGGTGCTTCGCAAGATTTCACGCTGATGAACTGGCTGGGCTGCGACTCGGTGGTGACGGTGACGGTGACGCCGCTTCCTACCAGCACTTTGATTGTTGACGGAGTGGCCTGTTCGGGTACATTTTTCGATTACAACGGAACGCCTGTGGCGGCTGGAACGACAGAGACTTTTTACGAAGTAAACGCCTCGGGCTGCACCGATACCGTCGTGGTGGCGGTGGTGGAAATACCAACCAGCACGAGTGCCGCACAGTTGACTGCCTGCCCCGGCACGACCGTGACCTACGGTGGCGTGACCCTCTCGCCGGGCGACGTGCAGCCGTTTACCCTGATGAACCAGTTCGGCTGCGACTCGGTGGTGACGGTGACGGTGCTTGCTTTGCAAAGCGACACGACGCAGTTGGCGTTTGAGGTTTGTGAGGGTGAAACGACCAGCTACAATGGCCAGACACTTGCCGCAGGCGACCAGTTTACTTGGGTTGGAACGAACCAAGCGGGCTGCGACTCAGTGGTTTACGTGAGCGTAACTGGCTTGCCGCCAGTGAGTTTTGCTTTGTCTGCTTCGCAAATTTGCTGGAACGCCGTGGATGGCAGCATCTCGGTTGGCAATATCAGTGGCAGTACCGGGCCGTACCAGTATTCGTTGAACGGCACGGCTTTTCAGGCAGATACGCTGTTCGCTGGTTTGCCGCCAGGCGACTACACGGTGTCGGTGCAAGACCAGAACGGCTGTGTTTTTAATGAGAATATCACCATGCCGGTCATCTCACCGATGGTTACAGAGGCGCAAGATGAGACGCTTGTTTGTGGCGAAACGGTCAAGCTGCGGCCATTGGTCCTCAGTGATTTGCCAGTGATTTGGGAGTGGTCGGACAGCACGGGCGTGATTTCTACGGCAGCTGAATTGCAGGTCAGCTCGCCCGGCATTTATGTTTTCAATGTGACAAATGACTGCGAAACCTCATCCGGCAACATCAACGTAGCGGTCGAGCCGCTGAAGCAGGCGAAGTTGATTTACCTGCCCAATTCCTTCTCGCCGAACGACGACGGCATCAATGACTGTTATCAGGGGTATGTTGACCCGGGAACGGAGCTACTTAGCTATGAGCTGAAAATCTTTGACCGCTGGGGCGACTTGCTTTTCAGGACGGAGGAGATTGATGGCTGCTGGGACGGCTTGTTCCAAGGCAAGAAGTTGAATCCTTCGGTGATGGTGTACCTCGTGCAGATGCAAGTACGCAACTGCGACGGCGTAGTGGTTGATTTGAAACGGAAGGGGGATATCCACTTGGTACGGTAAGGGGATTTACGATTTACGATTTTGGATTTACGATTGGGGGCAGTGCGTTGATTTTCAATGCACTGCCCCTTGTTAATTACCATTCATTCTTACCCAGAAGCCGCTTTTGTGCTGAGACCTGTTTTTTACTTGCCTATGTTTACCTGCGTTTATTTTTTCACCTAAATACTAGTAGAGAGCACCTTTCGTATTTTGAGAAGCTAAAAATGAAGCTGGCTTGTTGATGTTGCCATGTGAAATTTTGACGAAATGATTCGGAACAACCTGCTTACCCTATTGTTGACAGCTTCGCTATTGGTATGGATTACTGATGGACGATGCCAACAAGTATTTGAGATAAAAGGGATTGGGCAAGCGTGGATGTTGAACGAGCACTTGGAGGTGTTAGAGACAACGGACGATTCGATTGACTTGGATGACGTATTGAGTCCTCTTTTTGCTGAAAAATTCCTTCCCTACGCCCAATTCATCCAGCCGTACCTACCCAGTGCCTCGCCGGAGCAACGGCTACTTAACCCTGAAAAAATATACTGGTGGCGAATCAAGCTCCAAAACCGCCTCGGCAACCCCATTCTCCATTGGGTATTGCACACGGGCCGCAGCAATTTCACCACCGTTTATAAATTGGACAGCGCCGGGAAGGTGGACACGAGCTTCACTGGTTTTTTGACACCTGCTTTTAAGAAGGACTTCCAAAATGGCAACCGGCAGGACGAAAGGGTGGCCTTCGACCTGCCTGCTGACAGCACCATTACTTTGTACTGCAAGGTCAAAGTCATCAACAACAAGCCACCGTACATCCACACAAGGATAACCTCAACTGATTTTTTCCAAACTTGGGACTACGTCCTGAAAAGCAGGGGGGACTGGGCATTCCTCGGTTTTTTGATGTCGTATATCCTCCTCAATTTGCTGCTTTACTTCTCCACGCTCGACCGGGTTTTTCTGTGGCATGCGCTTTTCCAAACGGGCATTTTTATTTACCTGCTTGAGTTCTTCAATATCATGCCCGACTTCCCCCACCTTCGGGACTATCCTCACCTGCTCCAATACATCGTCTATGCGGCGCTTTGTCTCATGGACGTGGCCTGTTTCCAGTTTATGCGATACTATATGGTGATGAAAAAATCAAAGCCGGTTTGGGACCGTCGTTTTCGATTTATCGTATGGTTCCGGCTGGGATTTGCGGCCATTGTAATTTCGCTCTACGCAGGTACGATGAACGTCAAGTTGACCGACAACATCACGGCGCTGTTCCTGGTGCTGGAATATATTATCGCCATCATCAGCCTTCGGCTGATTTTTGGCAAATCGGACAGGCGTGGTTTCTTTCTTATTGCTGGAATGGCGTTCTTCGTAACGGGTGTGGTGCTGAATGCCATTTACGTGATAAAAGGCGTAGGGCTTCGGTTTTCTTTTACCCAAATTGGCGTCATTGGCGAGGTGGGGCTCTTCACACTGGGACTTGGTTTTCGGATGACATTTTTGCACATAGAAAAGCGCAAGGCGCTGACATTCAAGAGTTTGGATGAATTCAAGTCGAAATTTTACACCAATATCACCCATGAATTCCGAACCCCGCTCACGGTTATTTTGGGCATGGCGGAGCAATTGGGAACTGCCAAATTGGAGACCGTTGGCAGCCAAAAAAACAAGGTAGAACTCATTCGTCGCAACGGCGAACAACTGCTCCGCCTCATCAACCAACTGCTCGATTTGTCAAAAGCCCAGTCCGGCAAACTGTCCCTGAACATGCAGCAGGCCGATGCTGCCGACTACCTTCGCTACCTCGTGGATTCATTCAATTCCTTTGCCACTTCAAAGGATATCCGGCTGCGTTTTCTTAGTGAAATTGACCATTTGAACATGGACTTCGATGCGGAAAAACTGCAGGATGTGATGACCAACCTGCTTTCCAACGCCATCAAGTTTACGCCGCCGGGTGGAGAAATCAATGTGAGGCTCAGTCGGGCTACGGGGAATTTTTTGACCATAAAAATTCAGGACGATGGAGCGGGAATTTCCGCAGAAGCACTGCCGCACATCTTCGATAGGTTCTTCACCGCAAAGGACGCAGGCAACCCCGCTGGCGGCTCCGGCATCGGGCTGGCGCTCACGAAAGAACTGGTCGAGATTATGTCTGGTACCATTGCCGCCGAAAGTGAAATGGAAGTAGGCTCCACATTCACCATCCGCCTACCCATCACCAACCAGGCACAGCCTTCCGAAAGCCCTAACATGCCAAACCCACTGGCAGAACCCGTCGCCAGCCAGTTTTTTATGCCGGTAGAACAGTCCAATATTCGAGTATCTGGAGAGGAGGACGAGAAGCCGATTTGCCTCGTCATTGATGACAGCGCCGACATCGTCCGGTACCTCCAAATGCTGCTCGAACCGACTTATGTGGTGGCGGTGGCATACGACGGCAAACGTGGGATAGAAAAAGCGCTGGAACTGCTTCCCGACGTCATCATCTCCGACGTGATGATGCCGGAAAAAGATGGGCTGGAGGTCTGCGATTTTCTGAAAAACGACGAGCGAACCAGCCATATTCCCATCATTTTGCTCACCGCAAAAGCCACCGTGGCCGACCGCATCGAGGGTCTCCGGCGGGGCGCAGATGCTTACCTACAAAAGCCATTCAACCAAGAAGAACTTTTTATTCAGTTGAAAAAATCGGTGGAGCTACGCCGGAGGCTGATCAGCTATTTTTCAAAAATGCCCAACTTGAGTAGCGGTGAATCTGCCCCTGAGCTTGATATTGAAATAGAGGATGCATTCTTGAAAAAGGCAAGGATGGCCGTTGAAAAAGACTTTGCAAACGAGGATTTTGACATTCATCGGCTGTGCAGGGCGCTGACCATGAGCCGGGCACAGTTGCACCGCAAGCTCACGGCGCTCACGGGCATGTCCGCCACGCATTTTATCCGCTCCATCCGCCTGCAACGGGCGAAGGAACTGCTCGAAACGACGAGCCTCACCGTCTCCGAAATTGCTTACGAAGTGGGTTTCCGTGACCCCAATTATTTTTCAAGAACCTTCACCGAAGAATTCGGCACTCCGCCGAGTGAGACACGTAAGTGATTGATTTTCAGAAACTTGACCCTGTTTTTTTAGCCTATCTACAACAATAGTCCAGAAGTTTTCCTATTGCCCGCAACCATGCTCCATGCCTTTGAAACAATGGTGCGTGGTGTTCGGCGTGGGTTGCCCTCACCTTTGGCTTATCAACCAATACGATGGTTGGCGCATGATTGGAACGGTAAATTCAACACTGCATAGAACCGTTCAGGCGACCCTTAAAAACTTACCAAACTAAAAATTTCAACCCCTCACCGCTTATCCGACCCGTCGGGAGCCTGGCCATCTTTTGCCTGTCGGTGAGCATCGGGACTATTTTTTAACTACTTAAACTATTTGTGCTATGACCAAGATGATTGTTTTTTTGATGCTTGCCACAGCCCCATTTGCGCTGTGTTTTACCAAGGCCGCTGAGGGTGGCCAAACCTGCCCGGAACCCGCCAACCTGACCATCCCCTCAAAATCGAGTGGCAGTATTGCCTTCGATTGGAGCGATTGCACGGGGGGCTGCAACCAGTACCTGGTGAAATACTGCCGGGTGGGCGATGACTTCCAGAGCCAGTTATTTACCGCTGTCCGTTCCGAGATTTCGTTCAGTGGATTGCCAGCGGGCACTTACGATTTCTCGTTTGCGACCGGTTGCGGTTCTGCTGCGAGTGGCTGGATTGTCATTGAGGATTCTATTTCCAATTGATTAGTGGGTGGGCTGTCAAGCCGACAGCCCACCTTTTATTTCGCCCGTTTTTTCCAATATCCACTGCTTGCCCTGTATAAACTCCTCCTGGTTGATTTGTTCCTCGAAATTTTCCAACCATTTCTCTTCCCATTTTTTTTCAATCCTATTTTTCATTAAAGTTGTGGTGTACTTCACAAAGTTCAAGTAGGCCGTTTTCCGGCCTTCGGAAAGCAGTTTGTCACGATGGATATATTTCCTAAAAGCTTCGCCAAAATCCAACAGAAACAAGAGGTAGGAATCATCGTTTTTGCAGGCTTCAAAATAGGCTTCCATAAGGAGAATCTTTCCTTCCAAGGCAAAACGGTGGTTTGTAAACTTGTGCGTGGAAAGCAAGATGATGGATTTCTCGAAATCATGCTGTTTAAATAAAGTATGTGCAGTGGCCCATATCCTTCCATCTTCCCGCATTTCATGTGCCAGCTTGTCCGAATATTCATTGACAAACCTTTTTGTGAAATCGAACTGCTGAAGGCTGTTGCCAGTGGTCACGATATTGGAAAATGTTGTTTCTGACAACCTTCCATAATTGATGAGCAATCCTTCCTTTATACCCATTTGGTACAGTTCCAGTAATTCGCCCATAATTTGAACAAAACCTTTTATCCACAATGAAATGGCAGCGTTTATCAGGTAGTACAGCAAGAGTTTTTTGTCCTTTTCGGACATGTATTCAAACTTGGCAAATACCGCTGTTTTTAAATGGAGATATCCTTCCATGGAGGGGGACTTGGTCAAGTCCAGCCGTTTTTTATAAATCCTCAGCGCCGGGATGTCAAGGTGTTGCGTCTGTTGCTCCAATTGCGGGATGTTCCAAGTCGGTGGAGCGCCTTCTGGCAAAATCAGTTGCCGCTCGTTCAGTTCGGTGACGCACCGCCATTTATGCAGGCCGTAAAAGCAGTCGAGGTAGCGGTCGGCAGCCAGCAGCAATGCCTGGCTTGATTTAAGTTTGGTTGATTGAGGCCGCTCATAAAGTTCGGCATGGAGTTGTCCCAGAAGAAGGAAGTCTTCGGTTTCCTTTGCTTTTTTTGCCTCCAGTTTGTTGATGATTTCACCTACCTGTTTTTCGTGCCAATCGCCCTCGTGCCTTTCGAGGTATTCCTTCCCCAGTAGCTGTGCGGAAAGTATGTCATCGCTTTCCAATCGTTGGTGTACCAGGAATTGCTCCACCTGCTTGCACAAGGCCGCCATGAGGTTGCGCATCCATTTGTCATCAAAGACCTTATCGGGATAAAGTTTTTTGAACAACTGCGCTTTGTCCATCGACTTTGCGCCAAAATCGGGGTGCTGCTTCTGCAGGATATTGTACAGTGATACCAGCTTTTTGTTGGTGTTGGCCCAGGGCGATTGTAGCCACAGGCCCAAGGATTTGAATTCTTCTGGGGTCAGAATGGCCAGCATCCGGGCCATTTTTGTGGATTGAAGGCTTGTTTCTTTCATGGCGTTATTATTTTCATAAACCACAGTTAGACAGGCTTTTAGGAAAAATAGGCCGCACAATGTACCGCTTATTTTTGTGGCAAACTGGATTATTTGTCTTTGGTGGGTGAGGGGCTTGCCTGTAGGTTTGTTTTAATAATAGTCACCAGATAATTAACCATGCTTTGGTGAGCAATATTAATCTACCACCACATGAAAATCCATGGAAAAACCGCAATCATTACTGGCTCTACAATGGGAATCGGTAAATCCATCGCCCACCATTTGGCGATGGAAGGCGCCAGCGTAATCATCAATGGCCGGAATGCGGATAGATTGGGAGCTACTTTGTCAGAATTTAAACACGCTGGATATGCTGTTTCCGCTTTTAATGGCGATGTATCGAACCCGGCTGATTGCAAAAAACTTGTGGCTTATGCCAAAGCAGAATATGGTGGGGTTGACATCCTCGTGAACAACGTGGGCGTGGCCTCTAGGGGGGCATTTGAAAGTACCAACCACGAGGTTTTTCAACACGTACTGAACAGCAATGTTTTAGGAACAATATACCCCACTTTGGAAGCAATGCCGCTCTTAAAAACCAGCAAGGGCAGTGTCGTTTTCATCTCCTCACTTGCTGGTCTCAGGGGCATACCCAATATAGCGCCGTACTGTATGTCGAAAATGGCGCTGACTTCTCTGGCTGAGTCACTTAGGATAGAAACCGCAAGTTTTGGTGTCCATGTGGGCATCGTTTACGTGGGTATGACGAAGAACCACCCTGAAAAAAGAGTGCTCCATGCCGATGGCACCTGGGCCACCCTTCAGGAGCGTGGAAATAGGTTTGTTGACCTTCCTGCCGATACGGCACGTTCGGTACTTGCAGCCATAAAGAATCGGAGTTTCAAGAATACTGTGGGCCTGAAGGGCAAAGCATATTATTGGCTGCAAATGCTGGCCCCGTGGGTCGTGGATTTTTCCTTCAAAAACGGAATGAAAACATTGGGGGAGGCTCAGCAATGAGCTTCCCCCCAACCCTAAATCAAATTGATATGTGGAGTCCTATATTATTTCCATGTTTTATGCTGCTGCCATTCATTGGCTCAAAGCCTGCTACTGCCATTCGGTTTAATATACTGCACAATGGCGATTCTGTTGGGGAGTTAACTGCCCTGAAGGTCATTGACGGCAAGCAAACCACTTATTATAATAACATGGACATTAAGGTGAAAGTATTAGCCACGATACGTATGAACTTCGATGTCCAGTCCACTTATATAAACCAGGAGCTGGAATACTCCAAAGTGGATATTACCCTGAACGGCAGGCCTTATGTTACAAACACTACCAAAAGGGTGGGCAATAAATACCAATTCTGCAAGGATGGTAAACTGAAAACCACCTTCGATGGCCCCATTCAATACTCAGCGGCTATGATGATTTTCGGAGAACCAATCGGCTATAGTTCGGCTTATTCGGAAGAATATGGAGGTTTTCATACGATTAAAAAATCAACGACCAATGTGTATGAAAAACAGAATTCAAGGGGGCGAAAATCCATTTATTATTATCAAAATCAAGTGCTGAAAAGCATGGACGTGGATGTTGGTTTAGCAACTGTTGATATGGTGTTGAAGGAATGAATGCCACGCTGGACTTGTGCATATATTTTTCACTTAAAAATCAGATTAAATGAAAACGCTAATTACAGGTGCAAACGGATATATTGGCAATCACCTTGCGGAGGAACTCTTGAACAGGGGATACGATGTGAATACACTCATGCTGAAAGGCACCGATGCCCAATCGCTCGACTATCTGCCGGTGAACGTATTCTTTGGTGACGTTCGCCAAGCCGAGACCCTTGAGCCGGCATTGGAAGGATGCGATACGGTATTCCACCTCGCATCAGTGGTAGGCATTTGGGCAAAAGACCCGACCGTTTTTCACAGCGTGAACGTCGTTGGCACTGATACTTTACTGAAAACCTGTCTTCGAAAAGGGGTGAGGCGGGTGGTGGTGGTTTCTTCTTGCGGCGTCTTCGGATTGTCGCACCAAAACCAAACCCTCGACGAGCAGACCGATAATGGCGCCAATTTGACCGACCCTTATGAGGTGTCAAAGTTTCAGCAAGTCGAAGTCAGCAAAAAATACCTCGAATATGGGCTGGAGGTCGTCTTTGTTTACCTAGCCAGGGTCTTCGGCCCGGGCATCAAGAGCGAAGGCAACAGCATCACGGGCATTATCGAGGGGATAGTGAACGGCACCTGGCGCATCGTGCCGGGCAACGGCAAAACCATCGGGAATTACGCTTATGTCCATGACGTGGCAAACGGGATGATTCAAGCAATGGTAAGGGGCAGGAGCGGCGAAGGCTATATCCTCGGTGGTGAAAACCTCAGTTATTTGCAGCTTTTTGGATTCGTGGAAGAACTGGCGGGGCGGCATTTCAACCTGACCCGAATCCCGTATCCGCTCTTGTGGATGGTGGGGTTGGTGGAAGGAACACGCTCAAAGATAACGGGCAAAAAACCTTTCATTACCACTTTCATTGCGAGGAAATTCACCACCAATGCCATTTTCTCCTGCCAAAAAGCAAAGAATGAAATTGGTTATACCGTAACGACCGCCAAGGAGGCCGTTAGGCAAACGTTGGGAGGACTACCAAGCTATTCGAAGCGTAAAAATCAATTGATGATAAGTCGTAAATCATTAGCGTAAAATGGAAAATAACTACAGTACAATAAACCCTAAAAGGCAGTCGGAAAAGATAACTGGTGCTGCCTTTATGTACCACCAGTTGAGAGGTCATGACCCAAAAGCCGTGAGGCTATTGTGTGAGGGAATTAAACGCCATCTTCAACTCGGAAAATACGGGAAAGCAACCTCGGCTGAAGACCAGGAAGAGCTCGTCAACGATACAGCTGTGTTTGTGCTCCGAAAAATAGGCGATGGCACTTTCAGTTTTATCGGGGTCAGTCCATTGAGTTATGCCAAAACGGTTGCAGACAATTTGCTTCGCAATTTTTGCCGGAGGAAACGCCAGCATTGGCAGGCGCTTGAAACTGTAACCCTGCCAATTCAGCCGGAAGTCGAAGCTTATTTCACCCAAATAGAATTGAAAAACCAAGTAGAAAATGCGCTTTCAAAGTTGAGCGAAGCCAGCCAATTGGTCATTCGACTCAAGTATTTTGAAGACCTGAAAGACGAGGAAATCGTGCGGGACGGGCTATCGCCACATCGAACCACCGACTCGCTTAAAAGCGCCAGGTGCAGGAGCTTGAAGCGGCTAGCGGTGATGATGGGTGCGTGAGGAAGCCTTACCCCTCCCTTTCCAGCCCCCGTATCCTTTCCCGTTTCCCGATCAATTCCAGCCTTTTTTTCAAAAAAAATGCCTCGTTCGCTTCTAAAATGGAAAAGTATTGGAGGCCGCTGCCAATCGTCCAAAGGCCGAAAATGAGCAGCAGCACGAAGACCGAAATTCCAGTTACCGCCACTATTTCAAACACTTGCGCACCAGTATCGGACAGGTGGAAATTCATGCCGATGATGTCGAGCAGGAACCAGAGTAGGCCAGAGTCGAGGATGAGGAAGAACAACAGGCCCGTGATCAGTAGCGTGAGGTAGAGGCCGAGCATTTGGCCGAACTGCGTCCCCATCAAATCGCCCGTGCGGGAGATGTTGCTGAAAATATTGCCGCCCTCGAAAATGATGACTTGCGTGAGCAAGAAAAAAATAGGGAAAACGAACGGCAACAACAACACGGCGGCCCATCCGGGCAGCAGGAAAATCAAACTGAAAGTTGTCACCGCCACCATGGTTTTCAGGAAGCGGGAAAGGATGCTCCCGAAGCTGGACGTTGAGTGGTCGTCCTCCGTACCATCGGGGGCATGGTTGCGCCAGCGCTGCAAGAAAAACTGGGTGACAAAAGTGACGATGCTCATGGCCAAAACAGCAAACGGAAAAAGCCAGGGATTGCCAGGGTTTTTGAAGAAATCGGGCACGGTTTGTACCACCCCAAAAAGGTCTTGCCGATAGTTGAAGAGTTCGGCTGGCTGGGTGCTAGCGAGTAAAAACGCACCAGCACAGAACAAGGCAGTGCCGCCCAGCGCTGCCAGCCCGATGGGTCGGAGGCATTTTCTGAAAAAAATAAAGGCATCGGTGAAAAGCTCCCCGGCGGTTTTCACGACGGTAAAGTCCACCCGGCGTTCCGAGTCGGGTGTGAGGCGAACGTCCTCGGCCTTGAATTGTCCCCGTCGGGCTTTCATTCGGGGGTAAATTGCGAAGTAAAAAATCACGATTGCGAAGCAACTAAAAATGAAAAACGCCCGCAGCCAGTCGGGAGCATCCGTGTGGCGGGTGAGGTAGCTCTCCGTGAACCCGGCGAAAATGAACAGTGGCACCACGCCCACCATCAGGCTCATGCCCCGTCTTGCGGCCAGTTGGAACGACCGCTCCCGCGACAAGGTGCCAGGAAAGACAAGCCCCCGCCCCATCGTCAGGCCCGCAGCCCCAGCGATGACGATGCTCGAAATCTCGAAAGCACCGTGCAGCCAAACCGCCAGGAACGACTCTTGGAACAGCCCTTTTTCAATAAAAAAGTACTGGAAAGCGCCCACCATCACGCCGTTGTAAATCAGGATGCCGACCGTCCCGATGCCGTAAATGATGCCGAAAATGAAGGTGCGGAATGCGACGAGGATGTTGTTGAGGGTAATGCCGAGGAACATGTTGAACGCCCCGGCCTCTTTGTACACGGCCATGGGGTCGCCGGAGCGGATGTTCTCCTCGGTCATTTCGACATAGGAATCGCCAAGGATGGTGTGCAAAAAGTCGGGGTCGGCCCAGCAAGACAACATGCCGATGGCCATGGACAGGGAGAAGATGAACAATGCAATGCGGAGGTCGAAGCGGGCCTCGTAGATGAGGCGGGGAAGGTCGTCGGTCCAGAACTCGACGAAGTTGCTTCGCCTCGATTTTTTGTTTTTGTAAATATTAAAGAAAATCTTCTGTGCAAGCCCGTTGAGATAGACCCGCACGGAGCGGTTGGGGTAAAAAGTGCGGGCAAACGATAAGTCGTCGGTTACCTTCACGAACAGCTCGTTGAGCTTTTCCGGGTCATTGACCTGCCCTTCCAGCAGTTGTTCGAATTCCTGCCATTTCTGCTGGTTTTGCTCGATGAAGGTGGTTTCTCTCATTTCTAGAGAAGTGAGAGGGTGAGAGGGTGAGAGATTCGAGGTGGCACGCACTCTCACATCTCTCACCCTCTCACTCTCTTATCTTATGGACAACAAATAAGCTGCCGCAAAGGGCAACACAAAAATGAATGCATCGAATCGGTCGAGGACGCCCCCATGACCGGGAAGCAGGGTGCCGGAGTCTTTGGCGCCGATACTTCGTTTGAGCATGGACTCGATGAGGTCGCCGAAGGATCCGAAAACGGAGACGATGAGCGCCAATACCATCCAATCAAAAAGGTTCAATTCCCCGGAGATGGCGCAAAAAAGGTAGCCCACCAGGAAGGTAACAGCCATGCCTCCGAGGGTGCCTTCCCACGTTTTTTTTGGTGAAATACGCGGGAACAAAGGCGTTTTTCCGAACAAGGAGCCGACGAGGTAGGCTCCGGTGTCGTTCATCCAAGTGAGCAGCAAAATGCCAAAAATGGGCCAGACGTTGAACCCGTCTTCGTTGAAAGCGATGAAGTTGAGGAGAGAAAATGGCGCGCCGATATAGACCATGCCGAGTACGACATAGGCCACGTTCTGAAATGGCTTATCTGCTCCGCTGAACAGCTCGTAAATGAAAGAAAGGAATAGCAGCGGGAAAAACAAGATGGAAGTGAAAATGACAAATCGGTCGTTGTTGGCGGTAGCGATGTGCATGCCCGCCGCCAGCACGAATGGGGTCAGGCCAAAAGCTACCCCAAGAAAAATACGAATCCAGTCCCGTCGGGTGTCGTGGTGGAGCACCATGTTGAGAAACTCCCAGAGGCATAGGGTGGTAATAACTGCAAAGAGAAAAATGAAGGACATTCGGCCTACGAACAGCCCGGCCATCATCACAATCACAAAAATTACGGCAGTTGCCGCCCTACGGGTTAGTCCTTTCATAGAATTGATTGAAGGATTTTAGGATCGCAAGAACTCGAAAATATTTCAATTGTGGGGTTGAAAATTCGATTGTGCGGCTTACCAAGCCATTATTTCATCCGAGAAAATCCAACCGGTACTGCCTGTGCCCGAGTGCCAAGCTGGCAGTGACGGAAGGGCTATTAACTTGATTTTCAGGTATTTATGCCGATGCTGGGGCAATTCCACGCTGATGATTTCCATGCTGTCCGCCAGTTCAAGGGCTTCGTCTGGCAATGCTTGGCTTGCTATCAGTTTTCCTTTTTCATCATAAACTTCAATGGTGGCAGGCAAGAAAATCCATGCGTTCTGCTGCCGCAACAGCCCAACCATGATGTGAGAAACGGGTCGTTTTTTAGTAAAAAAAAGGTCCAACTCAATTTCCCCTCCCTCGAATCCCAACCAGTTTTGCCGAAAATTGGCATCTCCTAATCTCTTGTCGCACAAGGTTTTCCAGCCGTTTCCTGGATATTTTTTTGGAGCTGGCGTAATTCCTACGCTGTCAATTGAGCGGCTGTGAAACGGCAAGATTTGAACGGTGATAGATTCCGAAGGCAAGAAGCCAGTTTTGAAGGATTTGGCTTTTAAGGTTGCGGGGCCTTTGATTTCCAGTGGTTGGGTAAAAATTTTCGACTCCGTTGTGGGTTCGGTACCATCGGTAGTGTAGCGGATTTCGGCATCCAATAGCCGAAAGTTGAAGTCGATTTTGGTGCCGAGTGCTGCAAAAAGCCGGGTACTCGGCGTTTGCGGTGGCGCCAGTTGGAGGTCTTGGGCGCTTATTCTACCCAAACCCAAAATCAACAAAATAAGTAGCGAATTTTTCAGCATAAAAATCAGCCAATCGGCGTGAATTTGTACGGATAAACCTGCCCAGAATTCCACTGGCAAACGTAAAGGTTCTCTTCGTCATCCACCAGCACGTCGTGTGGGTGCTTGAAGAGTTGGATGGTTTGGTAAAACGGTTGCAAGCTTCCATCGGGGTTGTATGCCGCTTCTGCACCGCCTACGGCAGACACCACCTTGCTTTCCTTGTTCAGAATGATGACAAATCCTGTGTTGTCGGTGCCCATGTGTGGGGAGCGTAGCACGGCGGCGTAGAGGTAGTCGCCCTTGATGACGGGCCTGCAAACACAAGCACCGGGAAGCTCGATTTTTTCGAGGTATTCGCCTTGCAACGTGAAGCGCTTGAAGCAGCAGCGGGTGCGGTCGGTGATGAGCAGGGTGGGGGAGCCGTTGCGGCTGTCCACGCAGATGCCGTGGGCATTGTCGAGGTGGTGGTCACCCTCACCCCGACCACCGAAGCTGTTTTTTAGGAACCCATCCGCACCGTAGTGGAGAATGTGCTGCTCGCCATAGCCGTCCGCCACATAAAATTCGCCATTTGGAAGCACCGTCGTTTCGGTGGGCACGAATTGCTTTGGGTCTTGGTAGAGTCCCGTGTCCATCGGGCATTGCCAAGCTTGAATAGTATTTCCGTTCAGGTCGGTTTTAAAGACTTGATGCAAGTCCGTGTCGGTGATGAAAAGCACCTGGTCGTTGCCTTCTCCGGCTAGGGTCAGGCCGTGGCCACCGGGGAAGTTGTGCGCAGTGGAACCCAGCACGCTCCCCGACTTGTCGAAGCTGATGATGTTGTTCTTGGTTTCGTTGGTGAGCAGGAGGATTTGGCCTTGGGTGGCTTGCACCATTTCATGGCAGTCCTTCACTGGGAGGCTTGCGGGCGTTGCTTTTACCCAGTCTCGGTCGAGGGTGTACTGCTTTTCGTTTTGCCCGAAGGTGAGTGGATTTGGATTTTTGCGAAGCAGGCCTCCAGAAAGAATGGAGAAACCTGCCAGTGCGGTATTTTTAAGGAAGGGTCTCCGAAGCATTGTTGAAATTCGTGGTTTGAATGATTCAAAAATAGATTTCTAAATTTGAAGGCACCTAGTTCAAATAGGCCCTGATAAGTCCCAGCATGGCATTTGGTGGGATTTCCTTGTCAAGGCACTCCCGCATGACGTCGATGAGGTCGGAAATCATTTCTCGCCGGAATCCGAGCCGGAAGCCGATATGGTGGCACATGTTTTCTTCTTCTTTGCTGATGTTGTTATCGGCCCGCATCATGAAGAGTAGGTAGTACAGGACGTTCATTCGCTCCTGCTCGTTTGGCGGTGGGGCTATCTCATAGGCTTTGGGGTTGAGCCGAATGGCTGCTACGTCAGTGTCTGAAAGCCCAAGCGTTTTGGCGGCGTAGGAGAGGTACCTTTTTTCTAGGATTGAGAAATCCTGATCGGCCTGTGCTTCCCGCACAATCATGGCGATGATGAACTGTTTCAGTGCTAGTTCATGTTCAGGTGAGCCGAAATCCATAGGTTTTTGCCTGGTTGGTGAATTAATTTGAAAAAAAACTTGGTGAAAGTAAGCCTTTTTTGAAAATCCACGTAGAAGGAAATAGGTAGCTATTTTTGAAGGAATATTTTAAGGTTGAGTTTTTGTATTCCTACTTCCATGCATCGAAAAAAAAAGTAGCTTCTACCTCAAAAAACAAGGCGAGTAAAAAGTGATTGAATATCTTTTTAATACAATATCATTCTTTAAAGCATTGATTGTTAGCTAGTTGTAAAATATTTTACTTTTACTAATTTTAAGTGCCAGTAATTTAATAATACCTAAACATAGGGATGTTTTATGGCTAAATACCATTTACATTTGCATCGTGAAATTATACCAGTTCAGTTTTTTGCCTGAACTCCCGTGAACAAAGAATAAGGATAGCACCTGAAAACCTGCTGTCCGACCCGCTACATTAGTATTAAAAATAGAAACCAACGATACCTTAAGCCGATTTACAAAGAATACACATCTTACCAGTTGTTGGACGGTCTCACCGCACCACTATTTGATAAAGTAGTACCGTACTACATTTCTGACAGTTTCCCGATTTTTAGAATTTAAGCACGAGTGTCTCGCTCGGGTCATTTTGGTTTTCATGGTCTTTTCCATTTGCCAAAATAGCTCAACAAGTTTGGATATTCTACATGTGGACAGGTTCATCCCTGACCACTGGGCAAATATTTTAATTCACTAAACTCAAGCCTAACGACTATGCAAAATTTTAACACTCAAGCGGGGTTCCGAAACCGCTTATCATCCCATGAACAGGTTTTCAAGGCTTCCCCCCTGCCAAATGGATTGAAAACTTGGTTCGCAGCAACGGTGGCAGTATTGCTGCTGTGTTGCTTTTCCTTTCAAGCAGCAAATGCCCAATGCAACCCAGACATCACTGCTCCTACAGCCGTGTGCGAAGGGCCATTCACCATTGCCCTTAACACGAACGGCAATGCGCCCATCAATCCAGATGACATTGATGCCGGCAGTTTTGACAATTGCGGCGCAGTGACTTTAGCGGTATCGCCCAGCTCTGTCAACTGTACCAACCTCGGCACTTTTTCAGTAGTGCTGACGGTAACTGACTTGGCTGGCAACACCAACACTTGCCTAACTATTGTTACGATAGTGGATAACTTGCCGCCAGCCATTATTTGCCCAGGGCCAGCAACGGTGACTTGTGGTTCATCTACTCTCCCTGCCGCCACTGGCTTTGCCACGGCAATAGACAACTGCGGCGGAAACTTGGCGCAAGCCGGAATCTACTGCCCCCCAGCGCCCCCAACCATGCCTTCTTTCCCTGCTGGTATCACCTACTGCGACGGCGTAGGTGGCTGTGCTGGTGGTTTTACCCGTACATGGCGAGCCACTTACGATGGACTAACTTCGGCTCCTTGCACACAAAACATCATAATAAATGACACGGAGAAACCTGTCATTGATTGGGACGGCAGCGGAACTGCTGGCAATGGCAGTGGCCCAGCGAACACGAGCATTTCCTGTAGTGCAGCACTCCCCGCTGCAGTAGTTTTTCCGCTTGTGCCAGGCCCTGCTGACCCCAGAGTCATCGACAATTGCGATACTAGTCCAACACCTACCTTTGTAGAAACGACGACAAGGATTATGAATCCGAACGTTTGTTTATATTACAGTTATACAATTACGAGGACTTACGGTGCCATAGATGATTGTGGCAATACTGCCATCCCTTATGTTCATACCATTACAGTTGTTGACAACTCGGCTCCAGTAATCACGGCACCTGCTACTGTAAACATATCTGCAGGCGTTAACTGTACGGCCAATGTGATTTTCCCAGCGGTCACTGTTAGTGACAACTGCGCAGCCCCGGCCAATATCCTTACCTCTTTTGTTGTCACAAACAATGTCACTGGCCTTGTGGTCAATAGTGGCTCAGGCCTGAACCCAAGCGCTGTTTATGCAGCTGGTGCTTACACGGTTTCGTTCTTGGCGCACGACCCATGTGGCAACCCTGGTGTCGCTACCACAGCCTTAAACGTTGTGGACAACGTAGCTCCGACAGCAGTTTGTGTGGCTGGTTCCATTCAGGTATCCATCCCGCCAACTGGTACAACCACCTTGACGGCTGCACAAGTGAACAATGGCAGCTTCGACAACTGTACACCAGCCAATATGTTGACGTTCACACTTACCAATGCTACTTTCAATTGTACGCACGTGGGTACAACGCAAACGGTTACACTGAATGTAACTGATACCTATGGTAACATGAACACCTGTACGGCCACCGTGAACATTGTAAACAATTCACCTCCCGCCATATTTTGCAAAAACCTTACTGTCAATTTGGACGCAATGGGCAATGTCATCGTGAATGCAATCCAATTTGACAATGGAAGCTCCGATATTTGCGATGCCACCGCACCGCTTACTTTTGAATATATGTCAGTAAATGGAGTTACTCTTGGAGTTCCGGCTACCAGCTTCACCTTTAATTGCGGTCATGTGACGCTTTCCCCAGCACCTGCAATTCCAGTGGTGATTAGAGTGACGGAAGTAGATGACGACCAATCACCAAATTATACGAATAGTGGCACGTGTTCGCAAACAATTAGGGTGCAAGATGTAACGCCACCAACACCAGTTTGTAACACGGCTACCTTCCAATTGGACGATGACGGGATGATTTCCGTGTTTGATGCGGGAACGACATTGACCCCCTTTACAAATGGCACGGACGTATCCATCCCAGACAACGATATTATCATCGGTGCAAGCTCCGTGATAAACGTGCCGACACTTGGCACCGTGTCAGATGTAAATGTGTTGGTTGACATCAACCACACGTTCATTGGCGACCTTATTGTGACCCTGACTTCACCTGCGGGCACCACTGTCACCATATTTGACAGGCCAGGTTCCCCTCCAGGTTTTGGTTGTGGTGCTGATGACCTTTCGACAACATTTGACGACCAGGCGAGCCTTACGGCAACTGACTTTGAAACTGCTTGCGTTGCCAACAACGCCGGGACTTACCGCCCACTCGTTTCTTTTTCAGCATTCGAAGGAGAAAACTTTCAAGGAGACTGGACACTCAGGGTCTATGATGCAGCAGGTGTTGATTTGGGAATAATTGACAGTTGGAGCTTGACCCTGACCAATTCCCTTGTTGACCTTTTGGCTGCTGGCAGCACCGATAACTGCAACGTGGCTTGGAGCGTTGCGCCGACCATGTTCAATTGCAGCGATGTGGGCGACCAAGACCTGAACGCCATGGGCATTCAGAACAACGACTACATCCTGACTGTAACCGACCCAAGCGGTAATACGGCATCCATCAATTGCACAAATGCAATCGTTATTCAGGATATGGAAGCACCAGTTGTTACCTGCGCTCCAATAACGGTGAGCACAGGAATGCTCAACCCGGTAACGAACATAAGTACACCAGGACAGGTGACAGTCTATCCAACCGATGTGGTAACTGGTGGCCTGTACATGTCCACGAGCAACACGGGTTCTGGCAACCCAGGCACGAACAATTTCCAGATTACAATGCCGAACGTGCTGACGTTCACGTTTGACTGGAGCTATGTTTCCAACAACAGTTCACCAATTTGGGACAAATTTGGCTACTACGTGGGCACTACGTTCACGCAATTGACCAACAACAACGGCCCATTGAGCCAAAGCGGAACCGCTACCGTTTCCGTAACGGCAGGTGCCACTTTCGGCTTCCGTGCTGAGACTGTGGACAATTTGGGTGGAAACGCCGAAATCTGGATTACCAAATTCAGCCCACGCTTTGCTGGCCCGTTCAAGCCGAGCAACTGGACGCACAACACCACCAGCCCTGATGGCAAGCAGTTTTTTTATGATGCCTGTGGTTTCCCTAACTGGGCGATTTCAGCAAACGGCGGCCCATTTGCGGCTTTCGCCACTTTCGATTGTGCAAGCATTACTGCACTGCCCAATCCTGAAGATATCGTCATCCGTGCAACTGATGCCAGTGGCAATATTACGGTTTGTAGCACCACCGTCACTGTTGTTGACAAAGAAGCGCCACAGGCTCAGTGCCAACCATTGCTGGTTTCATTGCCAGGTAGCGGCACGGCAACCATCCTCGCCTCTGATATCAACTTCGGGAGCAGCGATGCTTGCTCGCCGCCAGTTTTCCTTGCTACTTCAAAGAACAATGGTGCTAATTTTAATCTAAGCACTACTTTTAACTGCTCGAACATCGGCCCAAACAACGTCATCCTGCGTGTTAGGGACAGTGCTACTCCACCCAATGAGGCCTTCTGCCAAACCACAGTGACTATTAATGACCAGTTGCCTCCTGCAATTACTTGTCCGCCTAACAGGGATGGTATTTCACTTCCGAAGGTTAACTGCGACCAGTCAATAGATCCAAACTCCACAGGTTGGGCCACTGCCACCGACAACTGCAATGCGTCGCCTTTCATTTGGCATACTGACAGTCCGTTAGCTCCTGGTAGCCATGCAAATTGTCGTACGATTACCCGTACCTGGAAGGCTACTGACGCTGCCGTGCCAAACGGCAACCAGCCAACGAACGGTAACATCAGTGTCTGCTTCCAGACGATAATCGTCCAAGACTTGGTGTTTCCAAATTTTGATTGGAATGGAGCATTAGTAAATGGCCTTGGCAATGCACCAAACGACACATTTTTATACGCTTGTGTTGTGCCAGCTGCAGCTATCGCTGTTGGTACTGACAATTGCGATACAGACGTTCCTGTTGCTTTTACTGTACCTGTGAATACGAAAGGCTCGAATCCTGCAATATGTAGTTTTTACAACTATAACATTACCCGTAGGTGGACTGCGTCGGACAATTGTGGCAATCCAATTCTCTACGAGCAAGATATTGTTGTTAGCGATACAACTAGACCAGCATACAGCTTTCCTGCCATGTTCATGTTCAACAACAATGCTGGCAACTGTGCAGGTACCGCCAATATCAATTTGTTGCAGTATATCACGGACTGTGCTGCAGGCCATTTAACAGTGACTTATAAGATTGATGGTGGTGCTCCACAAACAGGTGGTACATTGAACGCTGTCCTGAGTGTTGGTTCGCACAATATCAGGGTGAGTGCGGTAGATCCTTGCGCAAACACCACAAACGCTGGGCTTGCTTCAATAACCTTTACCATCCTCATCAAGGACACAGAGTCTCCGACTGCCATTTGCCAGTCGGGTCCAATTTCTGTGACGCTGAACAGCAACGGCATTGCCAACATTACGCCAGCGACTGTCAACAATGGCAGCAACGACAACTGTGGGATAGCTTCTTTGAATGTCAACCCTGCTACATTCAACTGCTTTACTACACCTAATCCGCACACGGTGACACTAACCGTGACAGATGCTGCTGGCAATTTCAATACCTGCACGACGACGGTTCAAATCCTGAACGTTTCGGCACCGACCATCCAATGCCCAGCCGATATAACGGTTGCTTGCAACATATTCATGGCGAATAACCCAGCCACTTCTGGGGGTTCAGCTACTGCTATGACTGCTTGTGGCCCTGTTACGCCAACGCCTTCGGACGTAATCGTTAGTGGCTCTGGTAACTGTAGGGTCATCAACCGGACTTGGTCAGCAACCACAGCAGGTGGTACAGCTACTTGCCTTCAGGTAATAACAGTGCAGGACAATATAGCACCAGTACTGGTCGGTGGCCCAGCCAATATTACGGTGGATGCCTGTGCAGTTCCAATGCCAGCAGCTGTGACTGCTACTGACAACTGTGCTACGGTCACACCAACAATGGCCCAATCTTCAACACAAGATCCGAATCCAGCCAACTCAGGATATTACAACTATACGATTACACGTACTTGGAATGCAACAGATGGCTGTGGGAACAATGCGGTTCCACATGTCCAGACGATTACGGTGCAAGATGTAGCACTACCCGTGTTGGCTATTCCGGACCCGTTGATAATCAACACAGACCCGAACAAGTGCGAGGCGAATGTAAATGTAAACCTGTTGAGCTACATCTCGGACTGTGCTGCTGACCAGTATCTTGTGGTAACAAACAATGCACCTTCTGGGCCTGGAACGAGCTTGATTGCCGGGATTTATGCTGCTGGTAATTATACCATCACCGTTAATGCCAATGACCCAAGTAGCGCACCTGCTGGGCCAAGCACTCAAACTTTCGTGTTGAGCATCCGTGACGGCCAATCGCCAGTTGCTATTTGCTTGACAGACATAACTGTGGTGTTGGACAATACGGGCAATGCGACCATCACTTCGAACGAGGTAAACAATGGCAGCTACGACAACTGTGGCATTGCAAGCATTACCCTGTCGCAATACAATTTCAACACCAGCCATGCTGGGCTGGCAATTCCAGTAACGATGACGGTAACGGACCTTGCTGGCAATACGAACACTTGTGTCGTGATAGTACACGTAGTTGACGATCCTACCTTCAGGGTAAACAGCGTAACAGCTGTCAACGGCGAGATGAAGTTGATACCAGTGACGGTCAATCAGTTTGACGATATCGTTTCTTTTGAAATGGATTTTGACATTGACGACATTGGCGTGGCAACTTTAGTGGATATTGTTGACATTGACCCAAGCCTAGCAGGGCCATCGTTCATAAAAACAATTACCGCTGGTCATGGTGAGGTTTCATGGATAGACAATGCTGCACCATTCGGTGTTTACCTTGCTGATGGCACTGTTGCGTTCAATCTTAAGGTGATGGTGGTTGGCGCTGCCGGCAGCGCTACCGATATTGACATCAACAACTTGGAAGTTGCACAAGAGATACCAGGTGTCGTTCCTTCGCTTGGATTGACTGGCACCTTGACCGTAGTTGACCCAGGCTCATCGTTTACCGTGTCTGGGGAGCTTCGTGGTCGCCCAGATTGTGCTCCGGGATTGATTTCTCAGGCTAATGTCAATTATGTTGGAACGCTTACCGGAGTATTGACCAATGTGCCGGGAACGTACAGCCTTAACGTCCCTGCTGGTGCAAATGAGACATTTACACCAACCAAGGGTGCTGTTGCATTGAATCCAAATATCACTGCAGCCGATGCCCTAGCCGCTCATAATTATGCGGCAGGCACACCGAATCCGCCACTCACTCCGTATCAAATTGTGGCTTGTGACGCTAATAACTCAAATAGCGTGACTGCTTATGATGCATTCTTGATACATCAAATGAGCGCCGGGTATTCTGTTAACTTGCCAAAATACTGGCGCTTTGTACCAGTTACTCCTGGTTTTGCGCCAAACTCGGATCCATTTGCTGCGCCATTCAACGAGTTCATTTCCCTTACCAATATCAACGCAAATATCAATAACGCTGATTTTTATGGGATGAAAGTCGGTGATGTGGTTAATACAGCTGGCTCTGGGGTACCCTGCAATTCATTTGGCGGCAACCCGATATCTGACGGCAACGGCAACGATGTGGTACTTCGCATACAGGATCAGCCAATAAGCGCAGGTTCGGATGTGTATGTTACGCTTAAAGCGAAGGAGTTCAACCAGATGGTGACCTGTCAGGCTACCTTGAACTTCGATGCACAATCGCTCCAGTACCAAGAAGTGGTTCCTGGCAATGTGCCAAACATGAATCAGTCCTGCTTCAACCCGATGTTGACAGGTGAGGGCATGTTGGCAGCCGTTTGGTACAACTCTGATGCGGTAAGCTTGGACAATGGCCAAGAAGTATTCACCGTGAAATTCAAGGCATTGAAAGATGCGGCTTCATTGACTGACCTGATTTGGGTAAGTGCTGATTTTGTACCTATTGAAGCTTTGAGTGCGGATGGTGTTCCGGGTGGCGTTCAACTGACCTTCGATGGTAGTGCATCTGCCACTGGGGAACAGGCTTCTAGCCACTTCGCACTGCACCAGAACCGCCCGAACCCGTTCAGTACCCGTACCGCAATTGGCTTTAACCTGCCAACTGCCGACCACGCAACGCTGACCATCACCGATGCTTCCGGCAAGTCGCTGAAAGTAGTCGAGGGCAACTTTACCGCAGGCTACCACCAGTTCATGATTGAGCGCAAAGAATTGCCCGCAACCGGCGTATTCTTCTACCAACTCAAAACAGCTGAATTCCAAGCTGTGAAGAAGATGATATTAGTTGATTAAGATTACTGAGTAAACAGGCAGCAATTGACAGGCTTTTTTTCGCAAGAAAAAAAGCTGTCAATTGCAATGTTTATTTCATTCTGGTTCTTGGAAAATAGGGCCGGACACCCACTATAAGCCCGAAACAGTTCTTCCTCCTAATTTGGGAGGAAGGGCCTTCGGGATGTGTTTCAGATTTGGCCTCAATCCAAAAATCGATTAAAGAAACCATCAACCGTAAGACATGAAAAAACTTTTACCACTACTGATTATCTCCTTTCTTGCTTGGCTTCCCACGACCGATGCTCAATTGACAATTTCAGGAGAAAACGTTATTGTTTGCGATCATGGAACAGTCAGCATTGACATTTCTGCCAGCAATTTCATTGACATTACTAGTGCCCAGTTTGGCATTACATGGGATACCAATGTTATTTCGTTCACAGGCGTAACGAACAACATGCCCGCATCGGAGATGTACAATCCCATGTACACAGCCAATGGAGAGCTAATTTTTTCTTGGTTCGACTCGGGCCCGCCACCAGCAGGCTACACACTACCACCAGCTGGCTCCGGCATTCTTTTCACCATCAATTTCAGTGTAGTAGGGAATTACAATCCCGATAGCTTATCGGTTATCAACATCGGGAACTCTCCACATTATACCATGGAGGTTGTTTCTACTTCTGGCGTTATTCCCAATGGAAACATAACCATAAACCCCGGCAGCGTTACGATAGATGATTCCGTTAAACCCCTTCTTACTTGCCCGCCCAATATAGACACTACGGCTGCGATGGGACAAAACACCGTCACGGTAAATTATTTAGCCCCAACCATAACTGATAATTGCGATTCGCCTGCTCCTATGGGTACGTACAGTCCAATTTCAGGTAGCAGTTTCATGGCAGGCACGACAACAACCGTTACCTGCACTGCGACTGATAGCGCGGGCAACTCCGGTAATTGCACCTTCACGGTTAGGGTGAACCCTAACCCCAATGCACTGATGATTCTCGCTGACGACATTGCCCTGAATTGCAACGCGACTGCGGTGGACATCCCAGTTAGGGTCAAGAATTTTGACGACATGGTCAGTGCGCAGTTTGCCCTTGTCTGGGATCCCACTGTGTTGGAATATGTGGACTCCACAGATTTTATAAATGTCACTGGCCATCCAAGTGCTATTTACAATGCCAATAATGTATCATCCGGAGAGTTTCGTTTTATTTGGATAGATGCAAATAACCCAGCAGGTGAAAACTTGCCGGACAGCTCCGTGATATTCGTCCTGCATTTTACCTTGCTGGACGACACCGCCCTGCCAGACGTAGTCGCATTCGCTGCCCTGCCCGGGTTTGTTATTGAATTTGCAAATACCGGAGGCGTAATAAGCCCGTCAAGCTATGCATTGGACGATGCCATCGTTTCAGTTAAACCCGACACCATCCCGCCGAGCATCACCTGCCCCGCCGACCAGACTTTGGCGACGAATGCCAGTTGCGCAGCGATGCTCCCAAATTACACCTCGCTGGGCACTGCGACCGACAACTGTTCGGCGCCGGTGGACATCGTCATCACACAGTTGCCGCTTGCAGGCACGGTCGTTTCGGACACGACCGACGTGCTGCTGATTGCGACCGACGAGGCTGGCCTGAAGGACACCTGCACCTTCCAGGTGATTTTGTTTGACAATATTTCGCCGAGCATCACCTGCCCAGCCGACCAGGCTTTGGCGACGAATGCCAATTGCGAAGCGATGCTCCCCGACTACACCTCGCTCGGCACTGCGATAGACAACTGCTCGGCTCCGATTGACATCGTCATCACGCAATTGCCGCTTGCTGGCACGGTCATTTCGGACACGACGGATGTGATGCTGATTGCCACCGACGAGGCTGGCTTGAAGGACACTTGCAGTTTCCAAGTGATTTTGTTTGACACCATCCCGCCGAGCATCACCTGCCCAGCCAATCAGTTGGTTTTTGCTGACGCCAATTGCGAAGCAATTTTGCCTGATTACACATCGCTGGGTGTTGCCGCTGACAATTGCACGGATACCATTGACATCGTCATCACGCAGTTGCCGCTTGCAGGCACGGTCATCACGGATTCTACCGAGGTGATGCTGATAGCGACCGACTTGGCTGGTTTGATGGACACCTGCAGCTTCCAAGTAACGATTCTGGATACCATTCCACCTATGATTACTTGTCCGGCAAATGATACGCTGGACGTAGATTCAGCGGCATGTTTTGCCACCTTCATTTTACCAGCGGCCTCTGCCACGGACAGTTGCGGCATGGTCTCCATTACCGATAATGGCCCGGCGAACGATGAGTTCCCGGTTGGCCTGACGACGGTGACGTTCACGGCTACCGACATGAGTGGCAATGCCGCCACCTGCCAGATGACGATTTTGGTAAATGACACGATACCGCCGGTGATAACTTGTCCCGTTGATACTTCGCAAACAACCGACCTTGGCGACTGCACAGCAGTGGTCACATGGGCTACACCTACGGTGGTGGACAACTGTACGAACGTCACCATTACCTGTACGCCACCATCTGGCTCGACGTTTCCGGTTGGTGACTCGACGGTGGTTTGCATCGTCGAAGACCCGGGTGGAAACAAGGACACCTGCTCGTTCGTGGTGACGGTGTTTGATGGCGAAAACCCGACCCTCGATTGCCCCAGCTATACCACCATCATGGTGCCAGCGGGAACGGTTGATACCGTGATTAATAACATTTACTTGTTCTTTATCGGTGACAATTGCACGAGCCCGGTTGATACCAGCTACTACCATTTTGCTGGCGCAATACCTTCGGGTGGCGGCAATGGCATTGATGCCAGTGGCACGGCCTTCCCGGTCGGCACCACCACCGTTACCTATTTTGGAGTGGATGATGCGACCAATGTTGGCTCCTGTTCTTTCGATGTTACGATTGAAGAAGACCCACAGGTAATGATTGCCTGCTCGGCTCCTCATACTGTTGACAACGGCCCTGGAATCTGCGGCGCACTCGTCAGTGGCGTAACCGCCGATGCCCAGCCATCCGCCTCGGTGGTAGCTTCTTTTTACCAGAAAAGTGGGGCAACCATCGGCAATGGCCTTGGGTTGGATGCCAGTGGGGGGTACAGCGGCGGCTTGACGACGGTGACTTTCTTTGCCGTCAGCACGTTTGGCGATACGGTCAGTTGTTCAACGACCGTGCAGGTGAACGACACGGAACTTCCCGTTTTCACCAACTGCCCGACCGACACCGTTACGATGAACAATACCACTGACCAGTGCGGCCTGCTGTTCAATGGCGCAGTGGTGCCAGTGGCAACCGATAACTGTCCCAACGTTGCGCTCAGCTACAACTTTACTGTTGGTTCGTTGATTCCGGTCGGCTTCAATACGGTTGTTGCTACCGCAATGGATATGTCGGGGAATGCCTCCACTTGCACCTACGTACTTAGGGTGGTTGACAATCAGCCGCCTACTTTCACCAACTGCACAAACGGCGCTACTATTTCGAGGGTAAACGACCCGAACCAGTGCGGTGCAGTGGTCGCCTTTTCGCCAGTGGTGGATGCGCTGGACAATTGCTCACTGCTTGCTTTTACAGAAACAGTGCCGGGTAACGGAAGCTTTTTCCCGATTGGAAATACGACGGTAACTTACACCGCTGTGGACAATGTTGGCAATGTTGCTACTTGTGAAATCATTGTGACGGTGAGCGATACGCAGCTACCGACAGTGACTTGCCCTGGCAACCAACCGCCTGTGAACACGGATATGAACCAATGCTCTGCAGCCGTGAGCTTTGTGGTGCCAACAGCATCGGACAACTGCGCAGTCATCAGCTTCGGGCCAACCACCCCCATCGGGCCGGTTTTTGCCGAAGGCGTACACACCGTAAACTATGTGGCATCGGATGCAGCTGGCAACATGGCGACCTGCACCTTCACGGTGACGGTGGTGGACAACCAGTTCCCTTTCATCCCGAACATGCCTGCTGACCTGACAGTGTACACAACCGCTGCAAATTGCGGAGCAAATGTATTCTGGACGCCACCTAATGTTCCAATCGACAACTGCGGCATTGACACATTTGGGCCAAGTGGCGGTGCTCCCGGCGATTTCTTCGGTGTGGGCATGCATGTGGTGAAATACGTGGCAATGGACGTCAACGGCAACATCACGGTGAAGGATTTGCACATCACCGTGTTGGATACTTTGCCACCTGCCATCGACTGCCCGGCTGGCATTTCCATTTCTGTTGACGGCACTAATATTGACGACCCGGATGGATTCTTGATAGGAAGCCAGCCAGTTGATTGCAACAATATTGAACTTGATTTTGCTGCACTGATGGCCACTGATGCTTGCGGGATAGCTTCGGTAAATCAAATTGCAGGTTTGCCTTCTGGCAGCCCGTTCCCAGTGGGTTTGACCACGATGACCTTTGAAGCAAAAGATAACTACGGCAACATTTCCACCTGTTCCTTCGGGATAAATGTACTGGGCTTGCAAGTGGCACCGGCCACGGTTTCGCAAGGTTTGGTATGCGAAGGTGGCACGGTTACCTTCTCCGTAGGCACATTGCCGGGCGCCACATACACCTGGACAACTGGCAACACTCAGGTTTCCAACCAACCAGTTTTCACCATAGCAAACGCAGCACTGAACCAGAGCGGCATTTACACCGTGGTGGTTTCTACCGCATACTGCGACATCCAGTTCACGACAGAACTCAACGTGAGTGCCGTGCCAGTTGTGACGATTGACGCAGATGATATTTTGTGCGCAGCTAGCGGCCTACCATTGGTCGTTACTGGCCAGAACAGCTCCACGGCCAATGTGAACAACTGGGCTTGGACTTTTCCGAACGTACCCGGTAACCCAACTGGCCAGATGCAGACCATTTCAAATCCGACACCGAATAACTCGGGCAATTACTGCGTGACAGCGACCACGTTGGTTGGCTGCTCCGCAACGGCTTGCGAGCAGGTCACCGTGAGCACG
The DNA here is from genome assembly GCA_021739645.1 of Saprospiraceae bacterium. GTDB lineage: Bacteria > Bacteroidota > Bacteroidia > Chitinophagales > Saprospiraceae > UBA6168. The sequence continues at coordinate 64,396 of JAIPBL010000019.1, forward strand.
GGGCCACCACCGCCGACTTTGTTCGGTGATGTGTCCAACCTATGTTTGGGCGCAGACGTAACGATTACCAATGCTACTTTGTACGGAGGAAATAATGTGACTTACCACTGGTACGCCACGCCCGCAGTTGGAAGTGGGTTGCTGCAAAGCATCAACAACCCGATAATCAAACCTAAGCCTACCGCTGCTGGCAGCTACACCTACCATTTATACGTGACTGTAGATGGCTGTACCTCCGACACTGCCGAGTGGGTGGTCATCGTGGAGGCCGCACCGGCCATCGTTTTGACGGTGACTGGAGAAACGCAGTGTGTGGACGGTGGCAGCAATATTACCTTGATGGACATCGGCAGCGGTGGCACGACTTGGATGTGGAGCGGTGGGCCATTCCCTGTTTTGCCCGGCAACACCAACAGCGTGGTTCTGCAAAACGTGGTTCCTGCATATTCAGGCACTTACACGGTCGTTGCATCTTCGGCAATTGGCTGTACCAGTTCAGCAAGTACGCAGTTGACCTTCACGGCAGCACCAGCTGCGCCCCAGTTGACTGCCAGCCAAACTACAATTTGCGAGGGCGACATCGTGACGCTAACAGGTTCGCAGTACACGGGCGTGGTGAATTATATTTGGACAGGCGATGGCATACCGCCGAACAGTCCGAACAACAACCAGATTAATGTTTTCCCACCAAATGGCCCAGGCAGCTACGACTACGGTTTTTCTGCCTTCGTCAATGGCTGCCATTCCGATACGGCCACGGTAACAGTCACCGTTGCGCCAGCGCCAGTACTTGCCATAAATGTGGTGGGTGATTTGGATTGCGTGGATGGTACATCGAGCATCACGCTTTCGTCGGCCTTGACTGGGCTTTCGAACATTGAATGGACGAATGACAACGGCACCGTACTGAGCCACGCCGACCCATTGGTGCTCGGCAATGTTACATCCGCTACTTCGGGCAGCTACTACTTGACGGCTTCCAATGCGCAAGGGTGCATCGGCTACGGGAACACGACGCTGACCATCAGCGATGCCATTGATGGGCTTACTGCTACATCGGCCATGGCTGATTGCGCTACGGCGACTGTTACCCTTGAGGCGAGCTCGATTGCCAATGCTAGCTACGCTTGGTTCAAGCCCAATGGGCAGCTTTTTGCCATGACCCAGAACACCACTTTGTCCAGTGCTGCTGACGGGATTTACAAAGTGGTCGCATCGGTGAACGGATGTACGGACACGGCGACTGTCACCCTCAATTTGCCCAATGTGCTCAAAGCCAATAACAAGTTGGTACTTTGTGTTGTGAACCAGCCGCAAGGCTTCAACATCCTGGCCATGGACATTTATGAGGTTGGGCAACCGTTTACCATCAACATCTTGCAACAGCCAACCAGTGGCACGGTGAAATATTTTGGTACCGACAGCATTTACACCTACACGCCGAACCATGGGTTCTGGGGCAATGATTTTATTATTTATGAAATCTGTTACGACGCCTGCCCCGATTTGTGCAGCACGGCGAGAGTGACCTTCCAAGTAAACCATAAGCCGGATGAATGCGTCATTACGACGGTTATTTCACCCAACAGCGATGGCATAAACGACGAGTTTGTGATATCCTGTGTGGAGGACGGTGCATACCCATTGAATACCCTGTACATCTATAATCAATGGGGTGACTTGGTTTACGATACAAAAGGTTACAAGAATAACTGGAAAGGAACACACGATGCAAGAGACTTGCCGGACGGTACGTATTTCTTCGTTTTTCAGCGTGACCCAGATACGCCAGCGCAAAAGGGTTTTGTGATGATTTACCGATGAAAAATGATATTGGGAAATTGGGTGGTTGATTTTTTTCACTAGCCCAATTTCCCCTATCTCCCAATACTTCAATTTCTCAATTCCGAAAATAACAGCAATGAAAAATCTTTTTACCATTATATTTCTCTTGCTTGGCCTCAGCCTTTCGGCGCAGCAGGAGCCGCATTACACCAATTTCATGTACAACCAGCAGTTGTTCAATCCATCCTATGTTGGAAGTCGCAATACCCCATCGTTTACTGCACTCCATCGCAGCCAGTGGATTGGGTTTGAAGGCGCTCCCTACTCGGAGGTGTTGAGTTTCCATTCGCCCATCATGCGTAATAGGGCGGGTGTTGGTGGCACGATTTCTCGTTATGCCATCGGCGTATCGTATGCTTGGTATGGCTCGGTAGCATACTCCTACAACCTTAAGCTGACACAAGACCTGAACGTGCGCTTGGGGATGCAGGGCACCTTGGAGGACTTGGGGATAAACTTTGCGGACCAAAAGGTTGTGACCGTTTCACAGTTTGACCCCTCGCTCAACGAGAAGCGGTTTGAAGAAAAATACGTGGGGAATGTTGGAGTTGGCGCATACATCACCTACAAAAACTTGTTTTACTTGGGGCTATCCGCTCCGCAACTTTATCCTAACGATGTTGGGCTGAATGATAATGTACGGATAACATCCATCCAATCCCCCCATCGGTACGCAAACCTGGGCGCTGTTATACCGGTGAGTGAGCAATTGGATTTGATGCCCAATTTCATGATGAAATGGGTGGACCATGCACCGATTGACTTTGATATCAACTTTAGTATCCGCTACCTACAGAAAATAACGGTAGGCGTGACGGCAAGAACGGGTGGAGACAGTGCGATAGAAAGTATGGATGGGCTGCTGTTCTTCCAGGTTAGTCCAAAATTTGGCGTTGGACTTGGGTACGACTATACGTTATCCAAAATCAAGAATTACCAATCAGGTTCAGTGGAAGTGCTGCTCCGCTACGACCTGCGTGATGAGAAGGGAGACCTTGAAAATCCCCGGTATTTTAAGAAAAAATAAATGGCAACGCTGACCAAACTCCTTGTGGCACTGACTTGATTGCATATTCTAAAATGCTGACTTACAAATAGTTGAGCATGCACTTGAGTCGTCTTGCTTCTGCCTGCTAACATGTTTGCAACCGATACGGTGCAAGATTTGCTAAAAGAAGCAAAGACTATTTTTACCAATTTGAATTATGAAAAAAGTATCGACACTTGTAGCCTATCTGATAATTGCGCTGACAGCTTCAAACCTGTACGGGCAGATTGCCCTTGGCGACGACCGCATTGTGCTCACCAACGAGCGACGGGTCAACTCTGACGAGTTGGAGTACAGCCCCGTTTTTTACAAGGATGGCATCGTGTTCGTGACCACCCGCACGGAAAATTTGGTGTACGACAACATCAAGGACAAACGTGCCGGAGGCGTCCACCTCATGTCCATGTACTGGTCACAGCGGGACGAAGAGGGCTTCCTGAAAGAACCCGAACCCTTTTCAAATGAACTGATAACCAAGGTTCACGAAGGCCCAATGACCTTTGACCGGACTGCCAGCACCATCTTTTTCACCCGGAACGAGCTGTCTGAATTTGCCCCGGATAAGCTGCTGAAAATGCAGATTTATCAAGCCGAAAAGGACAGCCTAGAAGTATGGGGCAAGGTTCAGAAATTGTCGTTCAACAATACCACATTCAATTTCATGCACCCAACCATCTCTGCCGAAGGCGATGTACTCTACTTGGCTTCGGACGTGCCGGGCGGACAAGGAGGCATGGACCTCTATGTGGCAAAGAAAGTAGGTGAAACTTGGGGGCAAATGGTCAATCTTGGCCCAACCGTCAATACGCCCGGCAACGAGGTGTTTCCTTATATTGCCGCCGATGGTGCGCTTTATTTTTCCTCTGACGGCCATGGCGGTCTTGGCAACCTCGACCTGTTTTTTACAATTCAAAACAACAGCTCGCAAAAATGGGCTGCACCTGAGAACCTTGGTGCACCGTTTTCCTCCCCTGCCGATGATTTGGGTTTTATCGTTGACAGCGAAAACCGCAACGGTTATTTCTCTTCCGATCGTCTTGGCGGATTCGGAATGGACGATATATACGGCTTCCACGTGGATGGTCCGTTCAGCCCGTTTGCCGATGCGAACCGCAATCTCGACGGCCTCGTGATAAAGGATGCCGACGGCAACCCAATGGAAGGTGTCGATGTCAGTGCCATCAATTTCAATGAAATCGCACTTTCTGGCACTGATGAAAATTTTGTGAAACTACTTCCAGGCGACAATGGTCCTGACAATTTCGTGCTGGATGTTAACGCTGGCGAAATGGGTGAAAAGGGCCTGACCAGTGCTGACGGCACGGCCAAGGTGCCGCTTCGCAGGGGCAGCAGCGTCATCAAAATCGAGAAGGAAGGCTACCTCCCAGAGTACGTCGTGGTGACACCAGAAACAGACCTTTCCAAGCTGGACATTAGAATGCGAAAGGCTTCGAACTGTGTGCCGTTGGACGGAGAACTACTGATGCAATCCAATCAAATGGCAGTGGCTGGTGCTGAAATTCATATTGTAGATGTGAACAGCAGGGAAGCTATCATCGTGTACAGCGACCGAGAAGGCAAGTTTGAATACTGTTTGCCGTGCAACCGCTCTTTTACCGTTTATGCTGTTAACAATGGTATTAATTCAGCCCCCGGTATTGTCTCAACAAAGGAAATCCCTTGCACACAGAATGCTCGGATTCCATTGACCCTATACCTCGGCGGTACGCCGCTGTATGCGGGGATGACTATCCAATTGCCCAATATTTATTTCAACTTCAATGATGCCTCGCTCAGGCCCGATGCCTACCCCGATTTGAACGAAGTAGTAGCGATGATGAACAGCTACCCTGGCATGAAGCTGGAATTGGCATCTCACACGGACTCAAGAGGAGGGCCAGCCTACAACCTTGACCTATCAAAGCGCCGTTCGGCGAGTGTGCTGAAATACTTGAAATCGAAAGGAATAGGCGGCGAACGACTCGTACCACGTGGTTACGGTGAGTCGCAACTGCGCAACCGCTGTACATCTGGCGTAGCATGCTCAGAGCGGGAGCACCAGTACAACCGCCGCACGGAGGTGAAAATATTGGAGATGGGCGACCCTGAACTCGCCGTTGCCAAATCGGCGCCAATTGCCTCAAACGATGACACTGGCAACGACGGCAGCGATGACCCTGCAATGGGCGAACCTGATGCAGGAAAGGGTGGGCAAGAAGGAATCTCTGACGACACTGAGGTGGCACCATTAAACGAGTCTAAGTCTATCAAGACAGAATACAAAAATAAAGCGTTCACCGTAGTAGCTGGCACATTTGCCAACCAAGACTTTGCGGTCAGGCGGCAAAACCTGCTTATGAAAATGGGCTATTCGGTCACTTCCATCGTGAAGCAGTCACGAAGCGGTCTTTACGCTGTTTACGTAAACACCTACGACGCCAAGTCCGATGCATTTGGGTTGGTGAAAAAACTGGCAGGTCAGCAGTTGAATGCCTATGTTTTGAGGCAGTGACGAAAGGTAAGTTATGGGTTATTGGCGTTGCCTGCAACCCCATAACCCATAACTCAAACCTCTCAAGGCTCAAACGAGCCTTTGCTGCACAGCGAACTTGACGAGTTCAGTGCTGGAATTGAAATCTAATTTTCGAAGAATGTTCTTCCGGTGCGTCTCCACGGTGTGCTTGCTGATGTAAAGCGTCTGGCCAATCCGCTGACTGCTGAGGCCACGACTGATGAGCACAAGTATCTCCTGCTCTCGGCGTGAAAGACAAAGGCGCTTGCGGAAGTCGTCAGTCAGTGAGGCATGATCGGTGGCAGGAGCTATGTCCGTTTGGGCGTGCGCAACCATCGTTACATGGATTTCACCTGAAAAAACACCCTGGATGGCGTTTGAGATTTCCGAAGGAGATGCGGTCTTCGGTAAATAGCCAGCTACTCCACCATGGATGAGCGACCTAACGAGGTCAGTCGAGTGGTAGGAAGTGTAGATTAGGATTTTCACCCAAGGGGCATTGGCTTTTACCCAGTTGATGTTTTCATAGAAATCCTTGCCGGGCATGTTGAGGTCTAGGAGAAGTACATTGGGCTTGGCAAGGAGCATTTTTCTGGCAAGCTCATCGCCGGAAATGGCCGTACCAACTACTTGAAACTCAGGGCGATTGGAAAGAACACAAGACACACCCTGGAGCACGATAGGGTGGTCATCGGCAATAAATACCTTGATTTGTTGATGCTTGTTCATGGGAAATACTTTAAAATGTTAAAAAAAAAACATAGAGCCTGTGTTCTAAATAGTGCTGGATGTCTTTCAAGAAGGATGATTGAAATGCGGCGGAGCAACAAGAATGTTGCAACCAAATCGAAAGCAGCGAGGGTGAAAAAGGATTAGCTTTTTGCTGCTGTGGTAGGATGTCGTATTTAATCGGTTCTTGAAAATCGCTGCAAGTTAAGCATTTGGACAAAACCACAAAAGTTATGAAGATAATTGTAAACTGATTTTGACGAAAGCCTGATTACCCATTTCAAAAATTTTAGAACAAACTAGAAAACATGATAGAGCAAACCAAAACCACAGAGCAGTTGACCAAAGAAATCAGCATGTTGCGCAGGGAGAACAAAGAGCTATCTGCCCAGCTTGCTTTTCACCGCAAGGTTTTTAGGGAAGTGAACCAAGCAATAGGTGAAGTCAACAAGGTCACTTCATCGAGTCAGGACACTGACGAAACCATGACCAAGGTTGTGAAGGAGAACCAGTTGCTCAAAAGTCAGATGAAAATATTCAGGCTGACAGGCCGTGAAAAGGAAGTACTCAAACTAATTGTGAATGGCCTTACCTCCAAGGAAATAGCGGATGACCTGGGAATCAGCAAATTGACGGTTGACACCCACCGAAAACATATACAACAGAAATTGGGCGTTTCGAAGCAGGTGGACCTGTTGAAGCTGGCGATGCAATCAGGCATGGCCTGAGTAGCTTAATCAGGCGCTTGTTTTTTGTGAAAAAAGGGCAAAACATGGGAAACTTTCCTGTGCTTTGCCCTTTGTTTTTCGCCAAAATTGAGATATGAACCAGCAGAAAAAAATCAACGCCTATTGCGAAGCGCACACAACGCTCCCCGTGCCAGTGCTGTATGAACTGGAGCGGGAAACACATCTCTGTACTTTGTCGCCCCAGATGATAAGTGGTCGGGTACAGGGCCACCTCCTGACGTTGTTGGCTTCGCTTGCGCGCCCAAAACTAGCCCTTGAGGTGGGAACGTTCACAGGCTATGCGAGTATCTGTATTGCCAAAGGATTGCCAGAAGGCGGCATGTTGCATACCATTGAAATCAACCCGGAACTGGCGCATATCAGCCGCAAGTATTTCGAGGAAACTGGACTTGCCGACCGGATAACCGCTCACCAGGGCGATGCCAAGGCTATCATCCCCGCTTTAGGCCTCCGGTTCGATTTCGTTTTCATGGATGCTGCAAAGTTCGACTACCAGTTTTATTATGAACTTTTGATAGAACGGTTGAACATTGGGGGCCTTTTGATTGCCGACAATGTGCTCTGGGGCGGCAAAGTGGTGATAAAATCCACCGATTCGGATACCATGAATATTGATGCGTTCAATAAAATGGTGAACGCCGACCCCAGGGTGGAAAACCTGATGTTGCCCGTTAGGGATGGTATTTTGGTGGTGAAGAAACTTGGTTGATTTCATAAATGGCCAAGGTTCTTAGAAAAAGTGCAAGACGTTACTTATTAGACCCTAACAAGTCCCAATACTAATGCGGATAACGGGTTCAACTAGTGGAAAAAGTGCCTTTAGGCACGAAATGTCGGTAGAAATGTTGAACCGACGACTTGCGTGCCGTAGGTACGTTACTTTTCGTGGGCTTGTGGCGTACCTACGGTACGCTAATCTGACATTTCAACCCATTTCTACCGACATTTTGTGCCTAAAGGCACATTTCAACCCGTTATTCGCATTACTAATTAAGGTTGAATAGATGAAAACACAATGTTTTTAATTCGTCAACAAGCCTCAGTTTTTTGAAAGGAATTGGTACATTTGCTGGTGCTGCCGAATCAATATGACTTGCCTATCTGCAGTTAAACCCATTCTATACAATCGAATTGTCAATTCTCTCGAAGGATAATAAGTCCGTATTCATTAATTCAAATCTAAAAAAGACAGTGTATGAAAAAGCCACTAATTCTACTTAATTCGCTATTCTTAATGGCGATATCCCTTCAAGCACAAATTGGGTTAGAGGGCCTGCCTACCAACCCAATTCCCGGCAAGTGTTATATCCGTTGCGTGACGCCAGAACGGTACGAAAAAGTTGAAAGGCGTATTTTGGCTCGCCCAACCTACACCACGCTGAAGAAAATCCCTGCTGAGTATAAAACGGTAGAAGAAAGGGTAATGGTGAAGGCTGCTTCCAAAAAGTATGTGGCGTACCCAGCTGAATACAGGACGGAAACTGAAACCTACCAAATCGAGGATCCCTACAATGAAATCACAATAATACCTGCAAAATTGGGCGTAAAATCTGACACTATTGAAGTGCGTCCAAGAGTTACCCGCTGGGAGTACCAGTCTTCTGCCGAAAATTGCAGCTCTGACGACCCCCGTGATTGCATGATACTCTGCTATGTGGAGCACCCCGCTGAGTATCGCGATATTAACATAAAGACGGTTGAAAGTGATGCTACCTTCACAAAAGTCAAAAAAGGTGGGAAGTCGATGACTGTAAGCCGCCAAGTTATTGCGAAGGAAGCTCGCTACGAGACTATTGAAATACCGGCTGAGTACAAGACCATCACCACCCGCAAACTGGTAATGGACGAGGATGTTGAAAAAACGGAAATTCCATCGGAATATGCCATTGAAATGATTGAGACCTTGCAAGACGCCGGAGGAATTGCAAAATGGGACACCATCAGCTGTAGCCTGACGAATAACAACGTTTTGCCTATCAATTATGAGCTTGGTTCTGCACGTCTTACCTCCGAGGCTCGAAGCACCATCGATTCAAAACTTTTGAAATTGATGAAAGACAAGCCGGACATCCGTGTTCAAATCAGTTCTCATACAGACTCACGTGGTTCCTCCGAATCAAACATGAGCCTTTCGCAAGCTCGTGCCGAGGCAGTCGTAAACTATCTGATTGGGCGTGGCATCCAGCGCAGCCGCCTTGTAGCCAGGGGCTTCGGCGAGACGGTACTCAAGAATAGTTGCGCGGATGGCGTAGAATGCTCAGAAGAAGAACACGCCAAGAACCGGCGCACTGAGTTCAAGGTTTTGAGCAACTAATTTTTTTCTGGAAATTTCCATTTTTCCACAAGCAGCTTCTTTTGATAAAAAAAGAGAGCCACTTGCAAACGCAGGTGGCTCTCTTTTTTTGGATGGTAGGCTATCATTTCAAAAAACCATACATCTTCCCATACTCCAGCATCTGCTTCGTAAAGTCGTCCGGATACTCCAGCTTCACGTCCGTGATATTGCCTTTGGCGTCAGCCGCGGGGACGAGGCGAGGGTTGATGAACCCGCCGTAGGGAGGCAGGTTCAGCTTTTCGGAACGGGCCAAAACCTCCTTGTGAATGGGTTGGTCCACCTTCACGCCGTAGGTTTCCACCAATGCCTTACCTGCCTTGGCATCGCCCTGCGACTTGATGCGCTGGATTTCCTTCAAGAGGTTGCCAAAAAGCACTCGCAGCTTTTGGTAGTCGTTTATTTTGAAATAAGTCTTGCCATCCTTTGAAACCTTCTCAATGACGTTGTCCTTCTTGCCCATTTCATACGCCCATGAGGCCACGAGTTGGCGGTTGCGCATGTGCGCTTCTTCGATGTTTTGGCCTGGCTTGATGCGGCGCAGTTGAAGCATTAGTCCGTTGCGGATGTAGCTTTCGTATTCGGCTTTGCCCACATCGAAAGAGGACATCATTTTTAGGTCAATCAGCTTTTGGTCCATGATGTAGTAAAGGGCAAACAAGTCGGCACGGGCTTCTTCCAGCGTGGAAGAGTAGCCGGGCAGTGTGACGGACGGTTGCCCAATGCCTGGCTCCAAAATGCCGGAAGCATGGCCGAGCACTTCGTGCATGGCAGTGGTCAATTTACCAGCCAGTTCGCCATACTCTTCCGCCCGCTTCACTTCGGCTTCGTCATTCGCAAACTCTTTGGTGAGGCCAGGGCCGCCTGCATTGCTGTAGGCATCCTCAATATTGCCGAGGCTGACGGACTTGGAGCCGTACTTCGAGCGAATCCAGTTGGAGTTCGGCAGATTCACGCCAATGGGCGTCGCCGGGGAGGCATCGCCGGATTCCCCGGCAGTGTTCACCACTTTGTAGGTTACGCCGGTCACGTTCTTCTTCTTGTGGTTGGGCAGCAGCGGTGAGTTATCCTCGAACCATTGGGCGTTATCGGTGAACACTTTCATGCGCTTTGAGGCATCAAAATCGTTGATTTGAACGATGGCCTCATAGCTTCCCCTCATGCTCATCGGGTCGTGATAGACTTCAATGAACCCAAGAATGTAGTCCACGTCACCCTCGGTAGCTTGCGACCAAGCGATGTTGTATTCTGCCCATTTCTTCAGGTCGCCCGTTTTGAAATAGTCAACCAAAATGACGAGGGCCTTCTTCTGCTTCTCGTTCTCGGCCACTGTTACGGCCTTTTCGAGCCAAAAAATTATCTGGTCAATGGCAGCGCCGTACATACCGCCCGATTTCCAGACGTTCTCTTTCAGCTTGCCGTCTGGCCCTTTTTCGAGGCGGGAATTGAGGCCCCATTCCAGCGGCTCTGGGTCTTCACTGGTGTTTTTTGCTTCGTAAAATTTCTCCACATCGGCGGTCGTGATGCCCGGTGCCTGAAAGTTGACGGCAGAGGTGAGCACATTGTCCACGCCATCCTGTTGGTTCACCCGCTTCGGGTCAATTTTTGGGTCAAACATGGCATTGAGTGCCTCAGCCGAAAGGCTGCCGCCCACATCCCTAATCGTTTTTGCGAACCATTCCTTAGAAAAGCCCGGCTGGAATTTGTCATGCGAATAGTGGTGGTGAATGCCGTTGGAGAACCAAACCTGCTTGGCGTAAATCAGCAGTTCAGAGAAGTCATTGCTGTTACGGTCCCCTTTGTATTTGGTGACGATTTCATCCAAAGTCTGCCGAATGGGCAGGTTGAATCGGTAGTTCTGGTCGTAGGTGATGTCACGGCCGCTGAGGCCAGCCTGCGTGAGGTAGTACACCAGCTTTTTCTGCTGGAGCGTCAGTTTGTCGAAGCCAGGTACTTGGTATCGGATGATTTTTTTGTCAGCAAATGTCTCCGTGGTCCATTTGAAGCTGTCAGTGGTAGCTGTTTTCGCAAGTTTTTTATTGCCGCAGGCGAAGGCGAAAATGGCGGCAAGGAAAAGGAATGAAAGTTTTTTCATGTCGTCCCAGATTAAGTTTTTGATAAAAAAATATGGTTGGTAAGGGTTGAATTGCGGGGTGAAATTAAGCCAAGTATTAACCATAATGGTAGATTTTGGGCAATTTGTCTAAAAACGACAGCAGAAATAAACACCTTTTTTGCCAGTAAGTATCTACCAGGAATTGTTCGTTTGCCGGACAAAACATCCAAGTTTGTCCCGATGTACCGCGCCTTGTCAAATCTTGGATTTAGAATTTATGGGTGCCTTCATTTCGGCCAAATTTTTGCAACATCTACCAACCCCACGGCATTTTTAGCAATTTATTTTTTAATATGTAAAATGAACTTACCTTTGCCCCGGCTGCATTGGTTTCAGCGACGACTATCACTACCTACCCCCACCGTTACATTGGTTTACAGGCAGGGAAACGTATTAACCTTCAACATACGTTTTACAATTTTTACACCATGAAAAAGCGAACTTACTACGCCATTGCTGCCGTTATCCTATTTTTTGGTTTGGGCCTCATGCTCGATTTCGGGGTTTCGAAAGAAGACCACCTCGATACTTATGTGCATCGCATCGAACGGAGTTTGCACAAAAAAGAGTCCGAGGTATATTCTTTCCTGTCAGATTCAGGCTTCATTTTTAGGCAACTTAGGGGTGTAGAGCACCTCCCGTCACCACAGCAAAAGGCTGACCTCGACCGTCTGCTCTTCCTTACCAATAAGCAATATAACATCCGTCTTTACTACAAGGATTCGTTGGTCTATTGGCTCAACAACCGTGCTTACCTTTCTCCTGAGCAAGCCATGGTACTGGCCAATGAACCAGAAAATATTCGCCTGCTCCGGCTCCCAAATGGATACTTTGAGCTTATCAAACAAAAATTGAATGAAGATGTGATGGCATTGGCCATGATTCCCATCAAACGGGAGTTCTCCAGGAAAAGCGATTTTTTGCCCAACGAGTTTGTGACCGACGACTTCCCTATTCCAGCCGACGTGTTTCTCAAAGAGTCTGGTGACAAATTCGCAATCAAAAGCATGGACGGGAAACCGCTCGCTTGGCTTGACGCCACTGGACCTGCCAAAGACCGTGTCAACCTTCAACTGGTCTTTTTCATCTACCTAACCGGATTCATTTTCATTGGTGTGCTCATAAATGACCTCGCTGTTTTGCTGGTCAAAAAATATAAACCTTGGGTCGGTGCTGCTTTCGTATTGGGTTCAGTCATTTTCGTCCGATACCTGACTATCCAGTTTGGTTTTGCACAACACTTTGCTACTTTTCAAACCTTCTCCACCGTGTTTACCGATCCGATACTGGAAGGGGTAAACTCGCTCGGCGAATTGCTAATCAACATCATTCTGCTCGTTTGGATGATGGTATTTTTTAACCGAGAATTTCAAGTAAAGGAGTTTGCCCACCCCTCGGTGGCCATCCGATTTGGCCTGACGGCGCTCAATTTTTTTAGCGTAAACCTGGCCATGCTGATGGTTTGCAGCATTTTCAAATCCATCATACTCGACTCCTCCATTGTTTTTGATTTTGAAAATGTATTCAACCTCAATTCCCAAAGCGTGCTGGCAATGATTGGGGTCGTGCTTTTACTTTTAGCATTTTTCCTCTTTAGCCACCGAATGATGCAGGCCATCTACAAAGTCGGATTGAGTAAGAATGGCCGATTGGGAGCAATTGCGGTATCGTTGTTGGCTTCGATACCGGTGGTCATGTACGGTGATTTGAAATTGCCCGTGGTATATTTTCTCACGGCAGCGGTTATTTACCTCATTGTTTTCGAATTTTTTGTGGAAGTACGTGTATTGTCCTTACAGTGGCTGGTTGGTTGGTTGATGCTTTTTTCTTGCCTCACGGCAATGCTGCTCTACAAATACAACGGCGACAAGGACTACCTCCGCCGGGAGGAATATGCCATTGCACTTGCCAGCTACGAGGACAAGCAGGCCGAGGAGGGGGTCATTGAGATTGGAGACCTGTTGCTGGCCGATTCTACCCTTCACATGTGGAACCTGCTCACCAATTATTACGAAGATGAGCTGATACCCAAAGAGGAGGCACGAGACATCATGGATGCTCATTTCGGCATAAACAAGTACCTGCTCCAAAACTATAAATTCACGCTTTACGGGTATTATCGGGAAAATGGCGAAGCTGCATTGAGTGAACAAAACAAGACATTCGGTGATATGGAGCGGCAGTTCATGCAGGCCAATGCCACCAGCAGTCCTATCCTGCGCTTCCGCCCCGAGAAAACGAGGGATCCTGGCTACCTGCTCCGTCTTGACCTCAAGACGAGCCACCCGCTGACCATTTTTGTGATGCTGAAACGTTCGTTTTCTACCCCGTCGAAGGTGTACACGGAGATGCTGCTGGACAAAAAATACAAGAACCTTGGGGAACTCGACAACTACGACTACGGCATTTACCAAAACGATACCCTCGTTGAAGACAGGAACGAAACCTACGCCAAGCAACTGACGGACTCGCTGCCGCCAGAGGGGCAGATGCGAATTGTGAAACACAGCAGCACCCGTTCGGAGCTACTTTATCACGCTCCCAACAATATCGCCATCAAAATAGGGCGTGTGACGGGCGGGTACATCAAACCGCTTTCACTATTCTCTTATGTTTTCACCTTGCTGACCTTGGCCATTATGCTTTTTGGTGGCATCAATTATTTCACCAATGCCCTGCCAGGGCCGCTCAATTTTTTCCGAACGGCAAAACCATCCCTGCGAAACCAGTTTCAGTTCTGGGTCATCAGCATGGTCTTATTCTCTTTCCTTGGCATTGGATTCGTGACAGTTTGGTACTTCCAGAAGTCCTCCAACGATTACCACAAAGGCCGCCTTGACCGGAAAGTGACCTCCGCACTTGCCAGCGTAAACTATGAAATCAGGGCATGGCACAAGGAACGCCAACGGGAGTGGGAAAACGAGCGCCGCAGTGAATCGAAAGGCATTGGGAAGGATGCGGAAGAGCTCGCTCGGGAGAAAAAACGGGAAAAAGAACTTGAAAAGAAAGTTGGTCCCGTGGCAGAAAACGAAAGGGAGCAGGCCAGCGAGAAAGAATTGGAACGCAGGCGGGAGGAACAACCACATAAGTTCAGGATAAAACTGGAAAAACCACACGAAGAGTTGATGGTGGGCGCTGTGGAAGAACTGAACGCATTCTCATTGTCCTCGCTGATTCCGTTGGTCTCGGAGGTCCACCGCCTCGACGTCAACATCTACAACCTCAATGGTGACCTGATTACCTCCTCAGAAGAAGATATTTTCAAGGGCGGCCTTGTCTCTAGTAAAATGGGCGCTTTTGCCTACCTGAACCTGCACAGCCTCGGCTTCGAGCGCAGTGACCAAGACGAAAGCATCGGCAACTTGTTCTACACTGCCGCATACCTTCCGCTCAAGGATTTGGAGGGCAACACGCTTGCCTACATGGGCATACCCTACTACGCCCAGCACCGGGAGTTGCGCAGTGAGGTGACGGACTTCATGAGTACGCTGCTAAATGTTTATGTCTTCTTGCTGTTGATTGCAGGTGGTTTGGCCATCGTCATCGCCAACAGCATTACCAAGAAGCTGACGGAACTGGGCAACAGCCTCCAGCGCCTCCGCCTCGGTGGCAACGAGCCAATCGTGTGGCGGCGAAAGGACGAAATCGGCGACCTCGTGGAAGCCTACAACCGTGCTGTGAAAAAAATTGAAGAAAGCTCGTTGCTGCTGGCGCAATCTGAGCGGGACGGCGCTTGGCGAGAAATGGCCAAACAAGTGGCCCACGAAATCAAGAACCCATTGACGCCCATGAAGCTCAGCATCCAGTACCTGCTCCATGCCTACCAGTCGAACCCCGACCCAAAAAGCATCGAGCCGCTGCTGAAGCGGGTTTCTGGAACACTGGTGGAGCAGATTGAGTCGCTGGCGCAAATTGCGACCGAGTTCTCCAATTTCGCCAAGATGCCACAGGCGCAGAACATCCAGTTTTCGCTCAACGACCTGGCTGCCTCGGTGCACCACCTGTTTAAAAACGAGCGCCCGGACATGGATATCAACATCGAAATGCCCAAAACAGATTTTGAAGTGTATGCCGACCGGAACCACGTGACCCGTGTCATCAATAACCTGTTTAAAAACGCCATCCAGGCCATTCCCGACGACAGGAAAGGTATAATAAAAATGATGCTTTACCAGGAAGGGGACAAGGCAATACTGAAGGTCGAAGACAACGGGTCTGGCATCCCGCCAGAGATTCAGGAGAAAGTTTTCTCCCCAAATTTTTCAACTAAAAACTCTGGAACGGGCCTCGGCCTCGCCATTTGCAAAAGCATTATAGAAGGTTTCAAGGGCGATATTTATTTTGAAACGGAGATGGACAAAGGCACTACTTTCTTCGTGGAACTGCCACTGATGAGCGTGACGGAATTGGCTTAGTGCCCTGTTTGTGGTCGCCCAATTTATTGGGCTGACCGAGATGGCCAACGGTCTGCCCAATAAA
>JAIPBL010000110.1 GCA_021739645.1 Saprospiraceae bacterium
CAATTTATTGGGCCGACCCTGCGAATAGGTCAGCCCAATAAATTGGGCGACCACAATCAAAGAAACCTCGACTTTAGCTCTGGCGTGGGCAGCCAACAGGCTTCTTTTTTGCCAAACCAGCGATAGCGGTTGCGGGCAACCCAGTTGTAAACAGCATCCCGAATGAACCTCGGCACGATGCGCAGTGCCCCCAGCAACGGCCATCCACCACCAATTTTACCAAAAATGCGCAGCGGCACATCGGAGCGGGTATAGGCTTTTTTACCATCAATCAGCACCACGGTATTTATTTCATTGGTGGGTAAGTTGTGCGCTTGCAACAACTCCTCGCCAGTGGCTGACTGTAGCGAAACGAAGCGGAACTTCGCCTCGGGGTCGTGCCGGATGACCCACTGCACGGAGTCGTTGCAGAGGTTGCACACGCCATCGAACAAGAGCACTGGATGTTGAATGGTCGGCATAAATTATTGATTGTCAGTTTTTAAGAAAGCAGTTACGGCATCGTGGGCATTCTGAAAACGTTGCTTGCCGCTAGCGCCAACCTCCGTGAAGTTTGCGCTGAGCGAAGTTAATTCCCTTCGGTAAATACCCAGCAGGGCGTCCCGGTTATCAGGATTTTCCCTCAATGGGTCAGGCATCCATGGTATATCGGGGAGGCAAAGCAGGTAGTGGTCTGGTTGGCGGAGCCGCAGTTGCTCCAGTGTCCAGGCATCGCATTCCCCAAAGCGAAATTCTGACCAGATTTTCACCACCTCCAAGCTCGTATCGAGGAAGAGCAGGCCATTGGCTTGGGCGGCCATTTCGTCCTCTAGGGCTACCTGCCCACGAGCTATTTCCAGCAGGTCAGCGGGTGTGTAGGGTCGGGCAAGGGTATCAAGATACTGCCTTGCGAACTCTGGCGCCCAAACCGTATTGAACGCCTCGGCCAACGCTGCCGAGAGCGTTGTTTTGCCGGAAGATTCCGGCCCAGTGAGTACGATTTTTTTTACCAAAACGCGGTATGAAAGTTTGACAATACCCCTTATTTTCACCAAAAATAAAGCTTGTTTTCACCATAAACAATCGCCGATGAAATTGGTTATTTTCCCACGCTGAAAGGTTTGCTCCCCAAATATCCCAATAACTTAGTATCCCAATCACATTTTCATGCAAGACATTGCGCCATACCATCGCTGGTTGGATGATTACGACCCGACTAGCGACAAAAAGTCTCCTTTTTACAGGCGGACCTACGACGAGCTCAGGTACAGCCAGAGGATTTACGACCACTTCATCCACCCGCATTGGGACGAGTTTGGCTCACTGACTTTGTACTTGAAAATCCTCTTTGCCGACTACGAGGAGGGCTTCGCCATTTTTGAAATGATAGGCGAATGGAATGACTGCCTTTACAACGACATCATGTTCCTGAAGCGGGAAGTGGCCGATGAACTCATGCGCCACGGCATCCACAAATTTGTCATCATCGCTGAAAACGTGCTGAATTTTCATGCCTCCGACGACTGCTACTACGAGGAATGGTATGAAGACGTGAAAGATGAGGACGGCTGGATTTGCCTCGTCAACCTCTTCCCCCACGTACAGGAAGAGATGGACGATGCCCGCCTTGGGTACTACATGAACTTCGGGAGGCGTTTGAACGAGGTGAACTGGCGGGTGCTGACCCCCAAGGGGCTTTTCGAAAAAGTCGAGGACTTGATGATGGTGAAACGGCGGTTGCACTGACTCTCGACAATTCAACAATCAAGCAATTCAACAATCTCTCATTACCTTTGTAGCTATGAAATCGAAAAACTATTCAATCCTGCTTGCGGCACTTTCCGTGCTGCTATTATTTTCTGCCTGCGGCAATGAATCGAAAACACCAGAATCCGCTGAACCTACGGTCATGGGTGGCACGCCGCAAATCCAAGATATTTCAAAAAAAATTGGGGAAAGCCCCACCAATGCCAGCCTCTATGCTACCCGTGGGGCACTCTGGTACGAAAACGAGAACTACGATGAGGGCATTGCTGACTTGGAAAAAGCCATACAGATAGACTCCACTAAGCCAGAATACTACCACGTGCTGGCCGATATTTACATGGACTACTACAAGTCGAGGCAGGGACTTGCCGTGATGGAGAAAGCTGGGCTACGCTTCCCTGACCGGACGCCGACCCTACTGAAACTGGCTGAATTTCAGCTCATTGTGAAACAAGACATACAAGCACTTGCCACGCTCCAGCGCATTCAACAACGGGAACCATTGAACCCGGAGATGTTCTACATGTTCGGCAATGTTTTCTCCGACATGGGCAAAACGGACCAAGCCATCACTGCCTACCAAAGCGCCGTGGAGAACAACCCCAAGCTCGTGGACGCTTGGGTGAAACTTGCCAACCTCCTCGCCGACAAAGATTCGCCTGCCGCTGGAAAATATTATGACAACGCCATCAAGGCCGATTCAACGGATGTGTCGGCGCTCCACGCCAAGGCATATTACCTTTCCAACAAGAAAAATGATTTGAAGGGCGCCATTGAACTGTACAAGAAAATCAACGTTGTTGACCCGCAATACGCCGAGGGCTACTACAATGTCGGCTTGATTTACCTGGACATGGATTCTGTGAAGCAGGCATACAAAAGCTTCGACCTCGCCGTGAAGGTTTCCCCAGAATTCGCCGAGGCTTACTACCACCGTGGCCTTGCCGCCGAAATGAAGGGCGACAAGGTTCAGGCACTGTCAGATTATGAGAATGTGCTGCGTTTTAGCCCTGATTTTGCAGGCGCAAAAGAGGGGGTGAAAAGGCTGAAGTAAAACAATTGCTGGGCTGAATGTATCCGCCTCACCTTGAGTTAAGTTGAGGCAAATAGTATCGGCACTAGATTTTCTCCCCTTTCATCAGGTTAACCAGCATTTGGTGAAAGTTCTCCTTTTTATTGAGGTGCGGAATTGGCTCGCTGGGTTCTGGTACGCCCAGGAACTTGCACAATGGACCCCATCCATCCTTGACTTCAAAAATGAGCAGCTTATCCGCCGGAACGGATGCTACTACGTCTTCCCGCCATTGGTTGAAATGTTTTTCAGCAGCAGCTTTGTCCGCAAACTCGCCGTGCATCAGTCCGCCAAAAATGGAGGTTTTTGAAAACTTCACACATTTGATGACCTTGCGGAGGCGGGGATTGAGCAGCAGCTTCACCATCATCCCCAATTTTTGTGGCAGGGTCTGAGGTCCCGCTTTCCATATCGTGCTGGATACGCTTTTATACCAACCTTCAAAAGGCCGGGTGGTGAAAATGACCTTAGCATCGGGGTACTGAGCCATGTGCTCATTGTACCAAGGGCAGCAGGGAAAGTCCACCGTGGCTTGGTAGCCATCGTAGAGTTTGTCCCAATCGGTACTGCCAGTATCCCTCAGTGTAGTCCAGTGATGAAGATTATCAGGAGCCATCAAAAGCTCCTTCATGTGGTAAGTTTTTGAGTAGCCCAGCTTCTCCAAGGCTGCTTTAAGGGTGTTGGTTCCTGTTCTGGGGAGTCCTGCTCCAATGATTTTGATTGCCATACATTCGGTTGATTTAGTTTGTTTTAATTCGGTAAATGTAAGATTGTTTCAAAAAAATATTTGGTTTCCTTAAAATAAATCCAACGCTGGATTAATTTTTTTAGGTTTACGAATTATTTGTCGCCCGCCTCCTGCCGAGGTAGTCCAACCGCAGCGAATATGGAAACCCACCATGAAGAACCCACCTTTGAAAAAATTCTAAACATTTGATAATCAACAAAATCAGTAACAATGAAAACAAGTCAGATCATCCTTTCATTTTTCCTACTCACATTAATTGCAGCCTCCTGCAAATTCGACACAACGCCAGCTCCAAAGGACGGCGGCCCAAAAGACCGGGACATGTTCGGTTTGGGCCTCAAACAACGGGGGTTAATCAAAACCAGCGAGGGCCTGACTGACGGTTATGCCATGTTTGTTGAAGCCAACTCCGCAAAAGTTTACCTCGTCAACCGAAAGGGTGAAGTCGTAAAAGAATGGAAGAGCAATTATGGCGTATTGGGGGCTTATTTGAACGACGACGGCTCTTTGACGCAAAATGTGGACGACCCGGATTTTCCCGTTTTTGCTGGCGGTGGGGAGTCGGGCAGGATCCAGAAAATATCATGGGACAACAAAATACTCTGGGATTTTGAATATTCCAACGAGGACTATTGCCACCACCATGATTTTACGGTGATGCCCAATGGCCATATCCTGGCTATCTCTTGGGAGGCCAAGACCCCCGAGGAAACTTGGGCTGCTGGCCGCAAACCGGAACTGACACCCAAGGCAGGAATTTGGCCCGATAAAATCGTGGAGATAGTACCAGATGGCGAGCGCCACGGAAAGGTTGTCTGGAAATGGCATGCTTGGGACCACCTGGTGCAGAACGTTGACCCAACGAAAGCCAACTATGGCAACCCTGCCGACCATCCTGAATTGATAGACATCAACCTGGGCGAAATGCCAAAACCCATTACGCAGGACAGCTTTGATACTTTGGCCAAAGTGGGCAAAATTCACTGGCGAAATCAAACACTTGACAACCTAGGTTCCGATTTATACCATTTTAATGCGATTAAATACAATGCGGCACTTGACCAGATTGTGTTTAGCTCCCCGCACCTCAGCGAAATCTTTATTATTGACCACAGCACCACTACCGAAGAAGCCAAAGGACACAAGGGCGGACGCTCAGGCAAGGGTGGCGACATTTTGTGGCGCTGGGGCAATGCGCATAACTATGCACGAGCGGACTCCACCGACCAACAATTGTTCGGACAGCACGATGTTCGTTGGATTGAAGAGGGAAAGCCAGGGGCAGGCCACCTGACCGTGTTTGACAACGACGGCCCAAAACCTATTGACCATGACAAAGAAGGCAGCGACAGCCTCAACTACTCGGCAATTTTCGAACTGGTTCCCCCAATGGACGAAAAAGGCAATTATGTGATTGAAGCGGGCAAACCATTTGGCCCTGAAAAGCCAGTATGGGAGTACACAGCGCCTGACAAACTCTCCTTTTACAGTAGCTTTATCTCTGGTGCGCATCGCATGAAAAACGGCAACACCTTTATTAACGAAGGGACTAAGGGACGCATCTTCGAAGTAACGCCAACTGGCGAAACGGTTTGGGAATATGCAAACCCCTATCGTGGCGAAATCCGTAAGCTGAACGGCGACCCAAATTCACCGATGCCAATGGCCTATTCGCTGTTCCGGGCTACGTTCATTCCTGCCGACCACCCGGGCTTGGCTGGGCACAAGCTAGAGCCGATAGACCCACAGCCGACGCCATTTAAACTACCGCCACCACCACCGGAGGAGGAAAAGAAAAAGTAAATTACCCCTGACCCGTTTGCCCCTGACCCCTAAGGGGGAACCTAGAAATGAAATTCCGTGGGTTTACCTTAGGGTATCAGGGGCAGGTTAACACACCATCATGGAAGAACCTAAAAGCTGGAAGCTCAAGCTCACCTTATTGCTTGTGAGCAGTTTGACTATCATGTCCGTCATCACCATCTCCCCGGCATTGCCGCAAATGGCCGTGGCATTTAAGGACGTTGAAAATGCGGCGTTATTGGTCAAATTGGTATTGACCATACCTGCCCTGATGATAGCTGTGTTTTCGCCCATTACCGGACGTTTTATTGATAAATATGGACGTTTGAGAATACTTTGGGCATCCCTTCTTATATATGCCATATCGGGTGTCAGTGGCTATTTCCTGAATAATATTTACCATATACTTATATCGAGGGCTATACTTGGCATGTCGGTGGGTATGTCCATGACCATTGTGATAACTTTAATCGCCGATTATTTCACAGGACAAGAACGGCAAAAATTTGTGGGAATACAGATAGCATTCATGTCTTTGGGCGGTATATTATTTATTGGATTAGGTGGCATATTGGCCGATATTGGCTGGCGGTATCCCTTCCTTATTTATTTATTCTCCTTGCTGGTTCTGCCATTCAGTATGATGTTTTTGGAAGAACCCAAACTTGTTCAGACAATAAAAAGTGAGGTGGCGAATATCAAAACCCCCAGCATTATATGGCTGTTGTTTTTAAATACCATGTTAATGTGGGTCATATTCTTTCTAATTCCCGTCCAAATCCCTTTTTATTTAAATGCCATAGGTATTGAAAAAAATGCACTGGTAGGTGCAGCAATAGCCATGAGTACTGCTTTTTCAGCTATATCCTCTTTTTCTTATAGCAAAATAAAAGGCCGGTTGAGTTTCCTCGCAATATTCGCTATCGGATACCTGCTTATGGCGGCCGGATTTGCGTGTATTGCTCTTTCCAGTAGCTACGCAATGGTCGTTGTTGCAATGATGCTTTCTGGATTTGGAATGGGTATGATGATACCCAACACCAATATGTGGGTAATGAAAATAGCACCACCAGAAATTCGTGGAAAGGAAATTGGGAAATTAACCACCTTCTGGTTTTTGGGGCAATTCCTGTCGCCAATTGTTATATTCCCAGTATTGAGCGTTTTGTCGATATCTTCCACCTTCATGGTGGCGGCGGGATTACTGTTGGTGCTGTCTGTTGGCTCTATATTTTTTAATATTAGCAAGGCGGGGAAAGCGGTAGCGCAATAAACACCTGCTTTAAACCACCTGTTAAGTGATTAACTTTGAAATATTTGGTTCTTTGGGACACCTTTGAGTGAACACTCCCGCTTCACTTCAAAACTGCCGCTCCCACCGCACACTCCAGACACCGTTTCCTATCGCAATAAACATTCTTCAATTGCAAAAGCGCCTGCGTTTGGTACGCCGAAGGTGGCTCCACGCCCAGCCGCTGCCAGCCATCGAGGATGGCATTGCGCTCCGGTGGCAGGGCTTCCAGTAGCTGCAAAGCCTTGTCCTTGTGGGCTTCTTCGCCCCGCATTTTACCGTACAAAAACAGGAACGGCACGATGGTATTGATGGTGAAAAGCCGGATGGCCTCCTTGCCCAGCGACTTGTTCCGCTTCGGCGACTCGTGCCCGAACGTGTAGTGCGTGAGCCAGTAGCCATCGAGCTTCACGTTGAAAAGCGACTCGATGTCCACCTGCTTTTCCACCTCCAAAATGTGGCTGAACAAATGCGCCGACTGCGCCGTGAGCCTGGCAAACTCCGCCAATCGGATAGTCGGAAAATTGCCGGGATGCAGCCGCAGGAACCGCCACTGCACCGCCTCGATGGGCGTCAGTTGGTATTTTTTCCGAAGGAAATCGTACTCCTTTTTTAATTGGTTTGGGTAAATGTCGTCGCAGTCGTCTGGCAGCAGGCCGGACTGGCCGAAGAGCAGTGCTTCTAGTTGTAGCGGGTTGTCCTTGTGGCGGGCAAGGATGCGCTGCGGTAGCGAGCGGGCCAGCATCTCGAACGGTTCGGCGTTCACCTTCAGCCCAAAATTTCGGGCGAGGAACTGGTAAAACGTCTCTTCCCAGTCGCCGCCGTTGCGCTTCAGTGCTTCCCGGATGGCGGTGGTTTTTTGCTCCAAACGCTCCACCAACATGCGGTCGAGCCAGAGCGTGCGGGTCATTTGCGGCACGGTGTGGAAGAAGTTGTGGCATGGAATCCAGTGCTCGTTGTGCAGCAGCTTCAGGTAGTTGGCTTCGATGCCGGGCGGCACGAGTTTGCGCAGTTCGAGGCAGGGGATTCGAGTTCCATCGGGTCGTAAAATGGGCTGGTCTTCGTCGAGTACCACGTGCAGGATGACGTTCGAGTAGGCGGCGTCGGACTGGTGGCCGTGGCGCAGCCATTCGGAGGCGGTGAGGTGCATTTCCACGTTTCCGGCCCAAGTGGTGCCGCCGATGCGGAGGCGGGCGTTGAGAAAGTCTGGGCCAGCATGAGAGTTGTGGATGCCGGGGGCGGCGATTTCGAGCGGCTCGCCCTCGGTGGTGCGCAGTCCCGTTTGCTCGAAGCGGCGGGTGCGCCACAGGAAGTGGAGGAGGTCTTCTTTCATAGTAGTTTTTTATTCGAGTGGGAAAACTACGGAAGAAAACCGTTATGCCCATTTTTTTCTAAAAAACAGTTTCTTGACAATGACTGCAAACCCCATCGCCGTCCAAAAAGAGAACATGGCGTAAATAAGGCCTGGCTTCACGAGGTCTTCGTTGTGGAGCAGTACGCTACCGACAACAATGGCAAGGCTTACATTTTCCAGACTAACTTCGATGCCGATAGTCATGCTGTCCTGCGTGTTCATTTTGAAAAATTTGGAAGCCAAAAAACCGAAAACTAGCCCTACGATATTGATGACCAGCAGCACGGGCAGCAGCGTGAACAGTTCCTCCTTGCTTATTTCAGTTCCACCGTTTTCCTTGCTCGCAAAAAACTTTATCGCGTAAACTACCCCGAGCAACACGACGGAAACGTATTTTAGAACCCGCTCTGCTATATCGGATGGCCGCTCGTACCGCCAACGGAAAAGCATCCCCGTCAGGACGGGCAAAATCATGACGATGAAAATATTGGCGATGGTTTCCATAACTGGTAATTTTACAATGGCACTATCTCCGAAATAGAACGTGTGCGCCCAGTTTGTCAGGATTGGAATAGTGACCACAGCGATGAAGCTGGCAATGGTAGTGAGGGCAATGGTGAGGGCTTTATTGCCTGAGAACCAATAGGTTATGAGGTTGGATGTGGTTCCACCGGGGCATATAAGCAGGATAAAGATGCCAAGTTGAAAAGTGATGGAAAGCCCGAACAAATTTGCGATTGCCACCCCAATGAACGGGAAGCAGAACATCTTGAGAAATAGTCCACCAATGGTGATGCGGGGGTTCTGGATGATGTACTGAAAGTCTTTGGTGGTCAACGACAGGCCGACGCTCAGCATTATCATGGCAAGAACGGCCTGTAAAAATGTCTCAACGTTTATTATTCCCAGCAAGGTTAATTGTAATTGTAGGAGGTATGCCGAATTGTGCAAACAATATCAAACATCTCCTTATTTTCGCCCAATCCACTCTCACAACGCAAGAAGGCGCCCGTGAAACGTCAAAGTTAGAAAGGATTTCAAAAGTTGATGAACAAACCATGAGGACGCTAGTCAACAAAATTTTCTCAAAATATTTGGAGTTCCGCATGGAGGCCAATCGGAACTTCATGGCCACGCCGTTCGAGACGCAGGAACGGGTGCTGATGGATTTGGTGCAGACACATGCTGACACCGAGTGGGGGCGGATTCACGGTTTTGCGAAGCTGAAAAACGCCAAGGACTTCGCCCGCAGCGTGCCCGTGCAGACCTACCTCAGCCTCCAACCGTTCATCGAGCGGATGATGCGGGGCGAGGCCAACGTGCTTTGCGATGGCTTCGTGGAGTGGTTCGCCAAGTCGAGCGGCACGACCGGGGCGGTGAGCAAGTACCTGCCCGTGACGCAGGAAAGCCTCATGGAAAACCACGTGAAAAGCGCCTGGGACACCCTCGCCTTCCTCTACGACAACAACCCCGACTGCAATGTTTTTGCCCATAAATCGCTGGTGATGGGTGGCACTTTTTACCCCGACGAGGGCTACCCCGCCGTCACGGTCTGCGACATTTCGGCGCTGCTCGTGCGGCAAATGCCGTTGGTGGGGCGATTGTTCTACGTGCCCGACCCTCGGGTTGCCACGCTTCGCAATTGGGAGGAAAAAATCATGATGATGTCCGAAATGCTGCTCGAAGAGGACATTTCGATGATTGGCGGTGTGCCGACTTGGACGAATATTTTCCTGCAAAACGTGCTGCAAGCCTCTGGCAAAAGCAGCATCTTCGACATCTGGCCGAACCTCGAAACCTATATACACGGCGGCGTCAATTTCGAGCCGCACCGCAAGCAATTCGACCACTATTTTTCTTTGAAAAAATTCTATTACCAAGAAATCTACAACGCTTCGGAAGGCTTTTTTGGTATCCAGAATGACTTACAGGACAATGGCTTGTTGCTCATGCTGGACAGTGGCACCTACTTTGAGTTTCTGCCAAAATCGGAGTGGAACGCTGAACAGCCTCGAACCATCACGCTTCAGGAGGTGGAACTGGGCGAGGAATACGCGCTCATCATCACCAACAACAGCGGGCTCTGGCGCTATACCCTCGGCGACACGGTGCAGTTCTCCTCGCTGAACCCTTTTAAAATTAGGGTCGCTGGCCGAACGAGCCTCTACGTGAACGCTTTCGGAGAGGATGTCATCATCTCCAACACCGACCAGGCCATCACGCAGACTTGCCTGGAAATGGACGCACAAGTGAGCGACTACACGATGGCGCCTGTTTATTTTAACCAAGGTAAAAAAGGCGGCCACGAATGGATCGTAGAGTTTGAAAAGCCGCCCGTCTGCATCGAAACCTTTATGGAGCGACTGGATAAAAACCTCCAGAAAGTGAACTCAAACTACGAGCAAAAACGGTACAATTCCATGGCGCTCGACCGCCTCCGCCTGCACACAGTGCCGCCCGGTACCTTCAGCGAATGGCTGCGCACAAAGGGCAAATACGGCGGCCAGCACAAAGTCCCCCGCCTCTCGAACAACCGGAAATATCTGGAGGAAATCCTCGAATTTACTGGTATTTTTGCATAAAAAATCACCCATGAGCACACCCGTCAATGACTCCAACGAACTGATTATCAAGGACTTTGAGCTTACATCTCCGGATGCGGATGCCCCTTCCGAGGAGGCACTTTTTGAAATGCTCTGCGACCGCATTTCCTACCTCATCGAGCACAACATGGAGTACCTGATGAGCCTGCTCTACCGCAACGACGTGCTGGAACACAAAATCCAGGACGCACTTTCGCCGATGAACCCAGACCCTGCCAACGTGGCGCTCGCCAAGCTGGTCATGGAGCGGCAGCGGCAGCGTTTGGAGACAAAAAAACGCTATGGTAGCCAGCGGAGTGAAGAGGTGGATGAGGATTTAAGGTGGTGAATGCGAAATTGACTACTCCCTTTAAAAAAAGAAAAACACATCCCAAATCATGCACTGGCTGACACCCTGATAGTACCGCCAAAGTCCACTTTGGCGCTTTCCCGTTCGCAATTACGCTGGTACTGAATGTCGTGCAACTTCGCAGTAACTGCACTGCCGAAGGGGACATCGCCAGTACCGCCGTACCGCCAAAGTCCACTTCGGCGCTTTCCCATTCGCAATTACGCTGGTACTGAATGTCGTGCAACTTCGCAGTATCTGCACTGCCGAAGGGGACATCGCCAGTACCGCCGTACCGCCAAAGTCCGCTTTGGCGCTTTCCCAT
>JAIPBL010000111.1 GCA_021739645.1 Saprospiraceae bacterium
TAAAACGCTCTGGACAGCGTTGGACGTTGAACGGAGCACAGCAAATAGCCAACCTCAGGGTGGCCTATAAAAGTAATGAATGGGAAAAAGTCCGAAACTTGATAAAAATTAGGGCATGAGGAAATTTGTCCTACACCCGTCCTAGGCTTTCAAATACCCGTTTCCGATATTTTTACAGCTTAAACAAAAAGCTAATTTGGGTAGGAGTTCCAATGGATTTTCCAAGCGAGGATAAAACCCACTTCACTCGTTTTGTCGGGGATGAAGCCCAAGTCTGGGTCGGTGAGCCAGTGACGAATGACAAGGCCGGGGCCAAGCTCGCTGATGAAGGAATATTTCTTGTTGTTTTGCCGAAAACGTTCACTGACCCAACCGAAACCCAGCACCGTTTCCTTGTATTTGCTGATGCCCGTACCGCCACGAATGAACACGCCATTTGACACTACTTTTCGTTTCAATGGCTTGTACTGTTTCTTCATGCCGAGGTTCAGTGCCCCGGCCACCAGTAGTCCGCCCTTGACATCGTAGCTGTCAGAGAATTTCACGATAAAAGGCCGAAAAAATAAGCCAGCCTCAAAAGCACTCGTTTTGCCCAGGTTAATTCGGAGTGGCAATCCAAGCAGCCCACCTCCGCCTATTGCTGCGCCTATAGAAACCGGACCGCCGTAGGCCAGCAAAGAGTCGGCATTGATTTCAAAAAGTTCAGTTGTGATGCTTGCAATCTCATCTCGTTGAAAAACAAAAACATTGCCCGGCCCGGTTTTCAATTCAAGCGGCTCATTTGGTTGGTTCCTTGTGATATTTCCTCGGAAAACATTGCCATTTTTTAAATGGACAACGTCCAGGTGCGCTTGACTAAAAGCAGCACCCATTGCGAAGCAAAAGGCGAATAAGAAAGCGAGCAGTGTTTTCATGACTTACGGTTTAATTGAAATGTTTTTGCGAAGCAAAGCTATGTTTTTTCCAAAAAAAGAAAATAACACTACCTTTCAGCCCAACAAAAAAAACGACTACATGAGTAATTTCCAAATAAAGAAAAAGCCCACCGTCTATGATGCCATCATTGTTGGTTCTGGTGCAGGGGGCGGCATGGCGGGCTATGTGCTCTCGCAAGCAGGCCTCAAGGTGCTGATGCTGGAAGCGGGGCCATTTTACGACCCCAAGCTACACTCCCACCAGATGCTGCCACCATGGGTATCGCTTCGGCGGGGTGCTGGTACAAACCGTGCTTTCGGTGAGTTCGATGCGGCGATGGGCGGCTGGCAGATTGACGGCGAGCCTTACACTGCCGCCCAAGGCACTGAGTTTCATTGGTTCCGCTCGCACATGCTCGGTGGCCGCACCAACCACTGGGGGCGTATTTCGCTCCGTTTTGGCCCGCACGATTTCAAGGGTAAAAGCTATGATGGCGTGGGTGATGACTGGCCTATCACTTATGATGATGTGAAGCCGTACTACGATAAAATTGACGTGATGCTCGGTATTTACGGCACAAAAGAGGGCCTGCCGAACGACCCCGACGGCATTTTTATGAAGCCGCCGAAGCCACGTTTGCACGAGCTTTTTATAAAAAAAGCAGGACAAAAAATAGGTGTGCCTGTCATTCCGGGTCGTGGTTCGGTCTTGACTGAAGAATTGAAAGACAACACCGACCGCCAGAAATGCTTCTATTGCGGCCAGTGCAGCCGGGCTTGCAAGATTTATGGCGACTTTTCCTCCTCGTCGTGCCTCGTCATTCCAGCGCAGACCAAGTACAGCCTCGAACTGGAGTGCAATGCGATGGTACGGGAAGTTTTGACGGACAAAGACGGCCAAGCCACGGGAGTGGCCTACGTGAGCAAGGACGATGGGCAGGAGTACCAAGTGATGGCCAAAACCGTCATTCTTGCCGCCAGCGCATGCAGTAGCGCCCGCATCATGCTCAACTCAAAAAGCACTCACCACCCCAACGGTATCGGTAACGGCAGCGGCGCAGTGGGCAAGTACCTCCACGATTCGACGGGCGTGGCCATGGGTGGCATCATGCCTTCCCTGATGAACCGCAAGCGCTACAACGAGGACGGCGTGGGCAGCGTCCACATCCTCTCACCCTGGTGGCTGGATAATAAAAAGGCCAAGCTCGACTTCCCACGTGGCTACCATATCGAGTACTGGGGCGGCATGGGTCAGCCTTCCTACGGCTTCGGCTTCGGAATGCAGGGCCTCAACGGCAAATATCCGGACGCCAACGGAAAAACCAAAGAAGCGGGTGGCTACGGCGCTTCGCTCAAGCAGGACTACCGCCAGTTTTACGGAACGAATGTCGGCATGGCTGGCAGGGGCGTAGGGCTTGCATTGGAGAGCAACTACTGCGAAATAGACCCGAACAAGGTGGACAAATGGGGCATCCCCGTCCTGCGCTTCAATTACAAATGGACGGACGCTGAAATCAACCAGGCCAAGCACATGCAGGAGACCTTCCAGGAAATGATGAAGGCCATGGGCGCCGACATCACTTGGGGCATTCAAGGCAAAGAGAACCTCTACGGCCTCGAAGCTCCCGGCCGCATTATCCACGAGGTGGGCACGGTGCGCATGGGCGACGACCCAAAGACGGCCCCGCTCAACAAATGGTGCCAATCGCACGAGGTCAAAAACCTTTTCGTCACTGACGGCGGCCCCATTGTGCAGCAGGGCGACAAGAACTGCACCTGGACGATACTCGCCCTGGCCATGCGGACGGGGGAGTATATTATTGAACAGAAAAAACAGTCGAATCTTTAAAAGTGATTGGTGATTAGTGATTGGTGATTGGGTTGGCCCGGTCACCAATCACCAATCACCAGTCTCCAATCACCAAATCATGAAAAGACGGGATTCACTAAAATTCATCGGCGTAGGCTCCATCACGGCGGGGCTTTTCCTCGAAAGCTGCAAACCGGACAAAAAGGAAGCTGCCGCTGCACCAGATACCAGCAAAACCGATGACATCATCACCGCAGGACGGGAGGCATTCGAAATAGAGCGGGACAAAAAATTGCTCGGTGAAACCTTTTTCACCCCGGACGAAATGGCTACCATCGCCGTGCTGGCCGACATCATCATTCCGAAGGACGAGGTGTCCGGCAGCGCCACCGAGGCCGGGGTGCCGGAGTTCATCGAGTTTATCGTGAAAGACCTGCCGGAGCACCAGACCCCCATGCGGGGCGGCCTCCGCTGGCTGGACATGGAGTGCTATGGTCGCTTTGAAAAAGCCTTCGTGGACTGCAGCCCCGAGCAGCGCCTGCAAGTGGTGGACGACATCGCCTACCCGAACAAGGCCAAGCCCGAAATGGGCCAAGGCGTCGCCTTTTTCAACCGGATGCGTGACCTGACGGCCACGGGCTTTTACACCACTGAAATCGGTTTTGCTGACATCGGCTACAAGGGCAATCTGCCCGGGACTTATGTTGGTGTGCCTGCGGAGGTTTTGGAGGAGTTTGGGGTGAAGGAATTGGATTGGGGGTAGGAGTCCACTGCTTTTCTGCGTTCCCATTGTTGTGTAGTTTGCTGCGCAAAACTGTGTCACTTCACTTCCCGGAGCCACCACCCACTCACGGCACACAGCCCGAACCCCACCGCATTCAAACTGCCATGAAGCGCCCGCATCATCGGGATGTCCAGCCAAGAAATGGGTGTCAAAAAACGGCTTCCGTACAACCCCGCCAGTACCATTCCGCACAGCAGGGCGATGGCGGCCATTGCCCACAACCACTTGATTCTCGGAGAATTGTTTTTCAAAAAAGCCAGTCGAAGGTGCATCGCTGCCACAGCTGCCGCAGAGAGCGCCATGAGCCAGGCACTTGCCATTTCCCAGTCGGTGTCGATGCCGAAGTTGGTGAGCGTAATGCCCACTGCCAGCAACCCAACCGCCGCCACCGTGAAATAGCAGGTGATTTGGGTGAAAACGCCTTCCTTCAATTGCCTCGAAGCCAACCCCGCCAGCACGGGAAGCAAAAAACCAGCGTAGTGAAAATGGACGATGGTCAAAAAAACAATCTCCGGGTTGAAGCCGAACGGGTAAAACCCCAGCCGTTCCATCACCGCCCAGATGCCCGCCACCGACAGGTAGGCCATGCCCGCCGCCAGGCTGAACGAGGCTCCGTCCCGCCAAGCTCCCCGCCAAATTTCACCGAAACCAACGGCAGCGATGCCGAAAGTAACGCCCACCCAAGGCAAGGCACAAGCCGTTGACAACCAACCATTTGGCAATAAAAAAGCCACGGCAAAAAGCACCGCCGCAGGCAACTGCCACCGAAGGATTTTAGGCAATAGTTGCGAAGCAGAAAAAGGCGCAGTGCGGGTCAAAACATCGGTCGCCATCGGCACGATGACCAGTGGTGCGAGCAGCAAAATACCCCTGCCCCAAGCCACGTCGAGCGGGAGCGGATGCACGGCCAGCATCCAAATCAACCAGAGCACGCTGCCGATAAGAACCCGGTATTTTTGAATTTGCTGCAGCATAATATCCTAATTTCTCAATTTCTCAATTTCCCGTCTCATCGCCCGTTGCGAAGCACGAACAAACCGCCGCTGCAACAGCCGAGCCACAGGCTTGAACAGTCGGACCAGCCAGTGCCGGGGCTTGGAGGAAGCCTTGAGGTCGTACCAAACGGTGTCGTCGGGCAGCCACTCCACGCTGAACCGCTCCTCTCCGCACTCGATATGTTCGGGCAGTGTGCCGTAGGCAAACCCGAAGCGGCGCTCCGGGCCAGTGCCGTCCAGCGTGTACACGATGCGGCAGGCATTGACCCAGTGCAGGCCGAAGACCCGTGCGACCATCGCCAGCGTTTGGCCAGTCTGGATGGATGCTCTCGGCGGCTCAATCCGCGCCCAACCGCCGGGGAACATTTGCCAATTGCGGATAGCCTCACAGGCTGCATCGTAAACGGCTTGGCCAGTTCCAAGCAACACCCGGTTTTGGTCGTTGTCGAAGTCTGGGACTGGTTCGGATTGATTGGAAAAATGCACATTAGGGTAGGAAAAATCTGCTGTCGCTTGATTTTGCAGGAACCCCTGGATGGTGGTTTTGGAAGGCCGACGGATGGTGACCATGTTTCAAATTTTATTGAAAGCTAAACGGACGAACTCGAATTTGGTTGTAACACGGACTACCAGTCCGTGTTACGCTAATCCTTGGATATTACTTTTATTAAACTGAAATTTGCCCTGCAACACGCAACACGCTAAGCAGCAAATACGCCACAATATGAAAGCCATCATCCCGGTTGCAGGTGCCGGAACACAACTGCGGCCCTTGACCTACACCCAGCCCAAACCGCTCATCCCGGTGGCGGGAAAACCCATTATTTCATTCATCGTTGACCAGTTGCAGGCAGCGGGTGTGTCGGAATTTATTTTCGTCATTGGGTATTTGGGTGAAAAAATCAGGGACTACATCGAGCAGCAGTACCCGGAAATGGACAAGGAATTCGTGAGCCAGGAGCACCGCTTCGGCACGGGTCATGCCATCTGGTCGGCAAGGGATTACCTGCGGGGTGCGGATGAGTTGATCATCTATTTTGGCGACACGATTTTGGAAATGGATTTTGAGGCAATGCTTCAATCGCCGAATTCTTGCCTCGCCATCAAAAAAGTACAGGAGCCGAGCGGCTTTGGCATCGTCGAATTTGACCAAAACAAACAAGTGAAACGGGTGGTGGAAAAGCCCAAAATCCCGATGTCGAACCTTGCGCTCGTTGGCCTCTACAAAATCCGAGAGGTGGACCAACTGCTCGACGCCCTCGACCACAACATCTCGAACAACCTGCGCACCGAGGGTGAGTTCCACCTCACTGATGGCCTGATGCGGCTCATCGAACAGGGCGTGACCTTTGACACCTGCAAGGTGAGCATCTGGTATGACTGCGGTAAAAAAGAGAACCTACTGGAGACCAATGCCCTCCTGCTCGATAAAGACGGCTATGCTTCCGACCACCTGCCTGAGTACGACAATTCCATCATCATACATCCGGTGAGCATTGGTAAGGACTGCAAAATCAGCAATTCCATCATTGGTCCACATGCGACTATCGGCAGCAACGCTACCATCGAGTCATCCATCGTGCGCAACTCCATTATTGGCAATTATGCTGCGCTAACGGAGGTGGTGATGAAAAAATCGGTCATTGGCAACGATACCTCTATCACGGGTTTTCGGCATAGTTTGAATATTGGGGACAATACAGAGATAGATTTCAGCTAATGCTTGAAGTGTTAATCACACCTGACAAATAGTGTCTGGCAAATGATTAAATTGCCGAGGAATTTGACAAATTACGCTAGCCAAAAAGCAACCTAAAATGATAGAAATCCTACAACAATTTGCAGAACCCTGGGCCATTCGGGCACTCATCGCCTCCGCTTTGGTGGGTATCACATGCGGTATTTTGGGCTGTTTTATTGTGCTGCGCAACATGGCGCTCATCGGCGACGCACTGTCTCACGCCATCCTGCCGGGGGTGGTGGTGGCCTTCATGATTGGCTTGGGGGGAAATACCATTGGCCGGTTTGCCGGGGCGGTGATTGCGGGGCTGCTAACGGCTATCATCATCACCTGGATTCAACGCAATGTGAAAACCAAGAACGACGCTGCTATTGGCATCGTGTTCACGGCCATGTTCTCGTTGGGGGTCATCGGCATCTCGTACATCAGCCGCCAGCCGGGGGTTCATCTGGACCTGAAGGATTTCCTTTTCGGGCAGGTGCTGGGTGTGACAAACGAGGACTTATGGCTGACTTTTGGCGTCACTGGATATGTACTGGTGAGTGTGGTGGTGTTTTATCGCTACCTTTTCATTACCACATTTCAGCCCGTCATTGCCCAAACGATGGGCATTTCGGTGAGCACGATGCACTATTTCCTGATGCTGCTGCTGTCGTTCGCCGTGGTGGCAGCCCTGAGCACGGTGGGGGTCATCCTCGTGGTAGCGATGCTCGTGACGCCTGCTTCCACGGCACTGCTGCTTACCAATCGGCTGCATTATGCGCTGGTAATTGCAGCGTTTTTTGGATTTTTATCGGCAGCGGCGGGGTTGTTTTTTGCCATTTTGTTTGAAACAACGCCCGGCCCGGCGATGGCGGTGACGGCTACGGTGTTTTACTTGGTGGCGGCATTTTTTTCTCCGAAAAAAGGGCTGGTGTTCCGCTTTTTTCAAAAAAGAAGACTCCAGAGCCGCATCCGGCTGGAAGATGTGCTGAAACTGGCCTACCGCCAGCAACAGCAGGGTCAACTCACCTTGGATGGCTTGCTTCAGGGCCTTGGCTTTTCAAAAACGGCGCTGCAAACCCAATTACAGATATTGCGGAGCAAAAACCTGCTCGAAAAAAACAGCCTTGCACTGACGGAAGAAGGTAGGGAAGAAGGCCGCCGCCTCGTGCGGGCGCACCGTCTCTGGGAGACCTACCTCGCCAGCGAAATGGGCCTCAGCGCCGAGCAAATCCACGAAGACGCCGACAAGTACGAACACCTGCTCACCGACGAAATCCTTGACGAAGTGGACAAGACCCTAGGCTACCCAACCACCGACCCGCATGGCTCGCCGATACCCGCACGGCGAGGGCTGCCGGAGTTTTCGTTGCTGCAACTGCTGCCCAATCAACAGGCCACCATTGCTGCGAAACAATCCGGCGAGCATGTTTCCAGCCGCCTGTGGCAACTCGGCCTGCTACCCGAAACGGTTTTTTCAATTTTGAATAAAGCAACTGAATTTATCGAGGTGGAGCAGGCTGGGAAGCACATCCAGGTGCCTGTTGACTTGGCACGCCGGGTGAAAGTCTTAAAATGAAAATGCTCAATTAATGCTAACCGTTTTCTCTGACGAACATTATATGAAACAAGCCCTGCTGGAAGCAGAGGCAGCCTTTGAGCGGGACGAGATTCCGGTGGGGGCGGTCGTGGTTTGCCGCAACCGTATCATCGCCCGGGCGCACAACCAGACCGAATTGCTGACCGACGTGACCGCCCACGCCGAGATGCTGGCGCTGACGGCAGCAGCCAACTCGCTAGGAAGCAAGTACCTCGACGAGTGTACGCTGTACGTGACGTTGGAGCCGTGTGTGATGTGTGCCGGAGCGCTCGCCTGGGCGCAGTTGGGCCGACTCGTGTACGGTGCCACCGATGAGAAACGGGGCTTCGTGCGCATCGGACGGGAACTTTTGCACCCCAAGACCGTAGTTGCTTGTGGCATCATGGAAGCCGAATGTTCTGAATTGATGAAGCGTTTTTTCCAAGATAAACGGGCAGGGATATGATACATCGAATCGTTTCATGAAAATTGGTGCTTATATTTGTGAAATGTATTTTGAATTTTCAGCAGCCGAATCCCGCTACTCATGACTCAAAAACTACTATCACATCCGCTTTTACACCTCACAACCGCTGCGCTAGTAGCCTTTGGTGTGTTCGTCAGTGTGTACCCTCACGCCATTTCTTCCTTTTCATGGGTAATTAATTATGCCGTGCAACTCATGCTGGCCTTTCTGTTCGGCGGCTTTGTATTCCTGTTTTTCAAACAACCACGACTTACTTTCCTCAGTTTTGGCGGTTGTTTGCTGCTTTGTTTTTACCTGAAATTTTCCATAAAAAACAATTCGATAGAGCGGTGGCGCAATTCTATTTTGAAGCAGTATCAACCGCACGACAACCAGGTTCGCCTGAAAGTAGCACAGTTTAACTTGTCCAATAGTTCCACACCGGAGGATATGGCAAATTCGCTGCGGACTTCGGGCGCTGACATCCTGTCCATCCACGAAGTAAACCCTGGTTGGAGCCAGTGGCTGGAAGACTCGCTGAGACAATCCTATCCGTACCACCACACCATGGTGGACCTCGGAATCTTCGGGATGGCCATTTATTCCCGCTTTCCATTGAGCAGCGTGGATACTTTTTATTACCATGAAATACCAAACCTGAGAGTCTGCCTTCAAAAAGATGGCATGGATATCTGCCTCATCAGTGTGCATACCGAGCCAGCCCTCAACGAATACTCCTTGCGTAGGCTCGAAGGTCAACTAGAGACTGTCAGCGCCCAAATTACTCGAATGGACATGCCGCTGATGGTAATGGGCGATTTCAATTCCGTCTCCTGGTCAAAGGAAATCCAACAGTTCATGGACACTACCGGACTTCTGGAAAGCCGCTCAGGCTTTATGGACCGGGAAGGCTCGTTCTGGGGTGTGCCAGTTGACCACATCTTCTATTCTCAAAGGCTGGGCTGCGCCGATTTCGTCAACTTCAGCGACCGGGACGGACGCCACATCGGCATCATGGCCGCTTTTCAAATCAACCCTTTGGCTAGTTATGTTAAGAAAACGGCTGAATAGCTTCCGTTATGCCATCGCTGGTATTGCCGACATGGCTCGCACACAGGCCAATGTGAAAATCCACTTATTGGCCACCGTGCTGGTCGTCATAGCTGGCTGCTATTTTGGCCTGACTCGAACGGAGTGGTGCCTGATTTCTCTGGCCATTGCACTTGTGCTGGCCGCCGAAGGATTCAATACAGCTTTGGAGCATCTCACTGACCTTGTTTCTCCTGAATATCACTCACTGGCCGGCAAAACAAAGGACGTAGCAGCGGGCGCTGTGCTGCTGGCGGCGATTGGTGCGGCTGCGGTGGGACTATTGATTTTTTTGCCTAAAATAATGGCGCTTTTGTAGCTTGTTTTCTTCCGTTTCAGCTTCGTTTGTTTTGCTTCGCAAACATCCGTTTCAAAAAAAATCCGACCTTTGCGGCCTGAATTTTCCGCCTAATCAAAATACAACCAATATGCAAGAAGTATTCATCGTATCCGCCGTGCGCACACCCATCGGGAGCTTCGGCGGCGTTTTGTCAAGTATATCCGCAACGGCGCTCGGCGCTGTGGCCATCCGTGGGGCACTGGCCGCTGCGGGCGTTTCCGCCGACCAAATCGAGGAAGCCATCATGGGCAACGTCGTCTCGGCCAATCTCGGACAGGCACCTGCCCGTCAGGCCGCCCGTGCCGCTGGCATCCCCGACACCGTGCCCTGCACCACCGTAAACAAAGTCTGTGCCTCTGGCATGAAATCCATCATGTTCGGTGCGCAAAGCATCATGCTCGGCCACAACGACGTGGTGCTGGCGGGCGGCATGGAGAACATGTCGCAGATTCCGTACTACGTGCCGAATGCCCGCTGGGGCTACAAGTACGGTGACGGCAGTTTCGTGGATGGCCTCGCCAAGGACGGCCTTCAAGACGTGTACGACCAGTGCGCCATGGGCGTGTTCGCCGACCGCACGGGCGAGAAGTACGAAATCAGCCGGGAGGCGCAGGATGCCTTCGCCATTGACAGCTACAAGCGGGCGGCAGCGGCGACCGAGGCTGGTTTCTTCAAAAGTGAAATCGTGCCCGTGTCCATCCCGCAGCGCAAGGGTGACCCATTGCTCGTGAGCGAGGATGAGGAATTTAAAAAAGTGATGTTTGAAAAAATACCCGGCCTGCGCCCCGCCTTCACCCCGAACGGCACGGTGACTGCGGCCAATGCCTCCACCATCAACGATGGTGCTTCGGCACTGGTGCTGGTTTCTGGCAAGAAACTGAAAGAGCTGAACCTCAAGCCCTTGGCTCGCATCGTGGCTTTCGCCGATGCTGAGCAGGAGCCTGCTTGGTTCACTACCACCCCCGCCGTGGCTGCCCCGAAGGCGCTCAAACGGGCAGGTTTAACCAAAAATGACATTGATTTTTACGAAGTAAACGAAGCGTTCAGCGTGGTAACGCTGGCCTTCGAAAAACTCATGGACATCCGCCACGACCAGACCAATGTGTTCGGTGGGGCGGTATCGCTCGGCCACCCGCTTGGGGCTTCTGGCGCCCGCATCGTCACAACCCTGAACAACGTGCTGCAACAGCGGAATGGCCGCTACGGCCTTGCCGCGATATGCAATGGCGGCGGTGGAGCTTCGGCGTTGATTCTGGAAAGGGTGTGAGAGCGGTATGAGATATGAGTTTTGGGACGGCCCCGTTGGTGATTGCTGACGGGGCTGTTTTGTTGGGGCTTATAAAGAAGCCGCTCAATTTGCCGATATTCGGATAAGCAAGCCAAAGACTTCAACTTTTTAAGAGTATGTTTTGAAATTTAATTCGAGATTCTTGCAAGAATGATATCGATGAAGGTGATTTGGATAAAGGCAACCGAAGATTCTACTGTTTTCTCGTAGTCACGGCTCAATCTTCGGAAAAAGTTGAACCACGCA
>JAIPBL010000001.1 GCA_021739645.1 Saprospiraceae bacterium
ATAAAAGGAATTGTAGTGTCGGACGAAGCGCTTGAAAAGGTGAATTTGACAGAAGCTAAATTTCATGGGGAATGGAACTATAGTATCGCCCCAAATCAAAAATATAAGTAGGAAGTTATTTTTGCGCAAACCCTAAGTCGCCAAGTTCTTTTTGTGAAAGGCCGAGGAGTGCATGGGCACAACCTTCGTTGACGTGGGCGATGGGGTAGTAACTGTCGAATTGCTGGGCTTTTTTGAAAAAATCAATGGCCTCCATCAGTTTCTGCTCACGGGCTGCTTTTTTATCCTCGCCGTCTCTGGAGCCGTTCAAACGGGACTTTTCATCCAATATCACGGGATAGGTAAACAGATTTTCTGTTGGAGCAAATTTTTTGATGGCAACAAGCGTGGACAAAACACCAAGATTGTTGAATATCTCCCTGCTCTCAAAATCTTCCAACACCTTGAAATAATACTCAAGGGCTTCGTCATACTCCTCCATTGCCGCAAGCATATTGCCCATTTCGAACAACTCCAGCAGCTTGGTCAGTTTTACTTCTGATTGTTTTGCAAGAGTTTTGCGCTCCTCTTTTGACGGGTAGTTTGGATGTTCTATGGGTAAGCCATACTCCTGATAAATTTTATCAATTAATTTATCCATGGTGCCAATTGTGCTAAACCCGGCTTGGTATGATAAGAACCCGCCGAGGTAATCCGCCTGTATTTCATCGTCTTTTGCTTTGTCAACCACCTCACCGCCCAAGCTATTGTTTCTGTTATCGGAAGCAAAATAAAGTTCCCATTCATGCTTTTCGTAAACATGGATCAACTCATGGGAGAGAATAACAGCTAGTGCGTTGAGGGAATCTTTGCCCATGCTGGCACAGATGTCATAAGCCTTTTCCTCAAAATAAATCAATTTGATTTTCGATTGAGCATAGGCCGGCCCAACGCCGCCGTGCTTCTTGACGAAGCGCAATGTTGGCCGCATGGAATTGAAGTCGCCCCTGGCATTTTTGAGTTGTTTGAAAACTTCCTGGATTACCTTGGCCTTGTAGGAGGTGACCAGTTCTGGGTCGGCAATTAAGTCGGTGGTACCTTTCAATTCATGTGTGCAAAAATTCAGGCTATAATTCCCCGAATTCTCAGGTGAACTGATAACCAAGTCCGTTTTTGGTAAATAATAGAAGCCAAGGCAGGTAGTGACTAAGGCAAGCAATGCTGTTTTCATCATGATTTGATTTGTGAATAATTTAAAGGAAAAGTGCTCTTTGCAAAGCGTAATTATATGGTTAATACCTTTATCAACCAAAAGGGAATCACCAAAAATGTAAATTTGTGTTAGCAGAAAACCGGAACAGCACCTATTTTTACAACAAATAGCCACCAATCAATTGCAGTCAAAACAACCGAAATGAAAATCACGACGATACTTTTTTTGTGCCTTTTGTTGCATGGTCTCTGCGCACAACCGCCCTCCACGTCTTCTAAAGGCGTCGGTGCACTTGCCGCCGCCACTGCTTGGCCAGGCATTTCAAAAGCATTGGTCATTGGCATTTCCAACTATCAGGACGACGGCATTCCCGATTTGAAATATGCAGACAGGGACGCCAAGGAATTTATCAAGTATTTGAAATCGAAAGGCGGCGGCGGCCTAGAAGATAACCAGATTAGGCTACTTACCAATGAGCAGGCCACTTACGCGCAAATTTACGCTGAACTGGATTGGCTGATTGAGAATTGCGGGCCTGACGACCAAGCAGTTATCTACTTTTCAGGCCACGGTGATGTTGAAACGAGAATCAAACGACAGAAGGGTTTTTTGCTCGCTTATGACACACCTCCAACTAATTATATGATTGGTGCCCTACGATTGGATGACCTAAACGGCTATCTCGAAACCCTGGTGGACCAAAAATCCAAAATCATCGTCATTACCGATGCCTGCCACTCTGGCAACCTAGCTGGTGGCATGGAGGGAGTGGGCGCAACTGCCCAGGCATTGTCTGCACAATTCCAAAATCAAATCAAAATCATGTCCTGCCAACCCAACGAACTTTCCATGGAAGGCGAGCAGTGGGGTGGGGGACGTGGCGTGTTTTCCTACCACCTCATTGACGGCCTGACCGGCATGGCCGACGCGAACAAGGATAGCATCGTGACCCTATCCGAGTTGGAGCGATACCTCGACCAGACCGTTCCTGCAGAGACCGACCAGCATCAATATCCAAACGCAACTGGGATGAAAGGGGCAAAACTCGTTACCGTGGACCCCGCAGAACTGATGCGCTTGATAGCCGAGCGGGCTACTCCCCAACAGATGAAGCTAGTAGCACCAAAGGGGTTGGAAACTGCCATTCTTGCAGCTGCCGATACTTCCGTGCAGCAACTTTACGGAGAGTTTCTGGCGGCGGTGAACAGCCACTATTTCCTGCCTTCTGACGTGAAACCTGGTCGCCATTCCGGCAAGTCAGCCAGTGAACTTTACGACCGATTGTCAAAGGAAGAAGCCCTCGCTCCGATGCACTGATTGATGAAGCGCAATTTCGCCGCTGCCCTCCAGGATGACTCGCAGCAGGCCATCAATGCTTACCTCCGTGCTGACCAAGCAGAAATGGACGCTCGCTGGAGCGATGATATAAATCGGTATAAATCCAACCCGATTTATTTGGGCAAAGCCGCATCGTTGCTGGGTGAGAAGCATGTTTTGTACAACCAATTGGTGGCCAAGCAATATTATTTTGAAGGATTGATAAAACGATTGGAGGGTGGAAAAACAGGGGATACTACGGTGCTAAACCAGGCTCTGGCGCTGGAGTTAAAGGCGCTTGAGTTGGACAGTGGTGCTGCCTATGTTTACAATGAAATCGGATTGATTTATGATGAAATAAGGAAGCCGTACAGGGCTGCTGGAAATGAGCAAAAACAATCAGAACTATTTCAGAAACAGATTGATAACTACGAAGTGGCAATGGAATTGGCACCGAAGTGGGTAATGCCATATCATAATGCTGGTCAAACATACAGGGAGTGGCGGCGATTAGAAAAAGCGGAAAATATGGAACTGAAAGCTATTTCATTAGATTCCAATTTGGTTGTTGCTTATAGCAATCTAATGTTGATTTACTATTTCTCAAACAAGTATGAAAGTTGTATCAACGTCAATAAAAAACTATTGCAAATTAAATCGGATGAAAGTGCTGAGTGGAGTTTTGCTATTACCTGTTCAGAATCGCTTTTAGGTCATTTGGAGGAGTCTTTGATATGGTTAGAAAAAGCGATTATACTTGGAGTCAATTACAATCGAATTCAAGAAGATACAGACCTTGAGGAGCTGCGAAAAACATCAGAATTCGAGTCATTGATGAAGAAGTATTTTCCCAATAAGAAGCGTTGAAACTGCACCTTTATTTCTCCAAGCCGTAAGTTCCTGTCCAAAGTGGGGGGCAAAACGCCCCAAGGACTTTCCTCCAGATGAATCTCCCTATAGTTCTTGGAAAAGGCTCAGATTAAATTCCTTGACTTTTTACATCACGGTTGTCGTCCTAGTTGTCGCCGCTTTTGGCATCGTCGAAGACGACCTGTCCACGTATTGCGTGATAACGTGACGTGAAACGGAGCGTAGCGGGTCGCCTGCGGCGATGCCAAAAGCGGCGACAACCGTGACGACAACCATGGCGTGAAAGGTCAAAAGTTAAAGTGTTTAATTTTCAGTGTACTAACGTGAATCATAGAAATAAGAGTTTATAAGAAAGCCCTTCATAATCTGGTAATAAAAATGGGCGGCAGGAAATAATTTCCTGCCGCCCATTTTTATTAAATCTAATCAGCTTATTTACTCATCCTATCCAAAAAGGCAGCATACATTTGAGCAGTTAATTGGTTGTTTTCGCCCATCTTCATTGCTTCTTGATACTTACTATATGCTAGGGTATTATAATCGTTATTTTCAAACTCATAAGCTTCCATAAGCGTTTTTTGCAAACTGGAGCCTTTCATGTATTCATTATCGTTTTTCAGTGAAGTTAAGACAGTCTCCGCATTGTCAACGGGTACAAAAGTGAACTTTATGGGTTCAGAGAAAGTATGGTTGTCATTTTCAAGCGTCACTTGGGCATAGCATGGACGCCCAGTTTCATAGGACAATTGAGAAGGGTCTAGACTAAATGAGGCGATAGAGGTTTTGACCGATAAGATTGGTGAGCCGTTTGCATTTTGATAAATTATCAAATTGTAAGTTGACCCGGCTTTCATTGATGTCCAAGTAAACGTGATGGGTTTGATTGGCACTTTGCCTTTGGCTGGATTCGAAATCAGTAGTGAATCTTTGTCGCCCCATCCCTTTTTGTTTTTGGTGGTATCTGGTGAATATCCCTTCGCTGCAAACGCCATCCTTGCAAACCTGGAAACCTCCCCTTTTTCCTGCACATTTTTTGTCAAATCAGTCATTTTGTAAATTCCTTTCTTGTTTACAGTCAGGGAGCGTTCGTCTTTTGCTAGTGTGATGGAGCCTCCATCACTTACGATTACGGTTGCATCCTCGCGGAGAACGGTGCCAGCAGTGACAGGCATGGCTGTGGTGCTTCCAGCTGCTTTGTAAGTTACCTTCCCGCTCACATCCGAAACAGCGCACGAACTGGTTGTGCCACCAAGTACGATGTCGGGGATGTCCTGTGAAAAGGAGGTGTTTTGTGAGACGGCAACCAAAAAAAGGACAGCCATCAGTTGGGCAAACATTGCTTTCATGATAATATTATTTTGATGATGAAATATTTAGATTCTTGTGCTGATTGAATTGGAAATATGCAGCGTGGGAAGAGAATAATGGCAAATATAAAATTTATCTCAACAAAACATGGCTATTGAACGGAAGGGAGCAATCGGGCAAAATCGACATTATGTGTCGCATTCGCTCACAAAATACATGTCAACGGCTCCCTTTCCTTTGGCCTCCACTTTGCCCCTAAACTTGCAGGCGAACTGGTCCTTTACCAGTTCATAGGTTGAGCCGGAGATATTGATGCGCCCAGGCTCGCTAGTTTGTTCCATTCGTGCGGCTATGTTCACGGTATCGCCCCAGATGTCGTAGGCGTACTTCTTGATGCCAACGATGCCCGCTACCACGGCGCCTGTGTGAATGCCCACCCGTGCGTTGAAAGGGGGCTTTCCCAAGGCTGCCTGTCCTTGGTTGAATTCTTTCAAAAATTCTAACATCGCCTGACC
Source organism: Saprospiraceae bacterium (assembly GCA_021739645.1). GTDB lineage: Bacteria > Bacteroidota > Bacteroidia > Chitinophagales > Saprospiraceae > UBA6168. Next base: position 5,203 of record JAIPBL010000001.1, read on the forward strand.
AGCTTTGATAACTTGAAGGGCATTTCGCTTGGCCATTTCCGCTTTGCTGAGGTGGTCGATTGGTCCGGGCTGTTCGGTCAATTCCAATCCGCCTGCACAAATATAGCAGTCGCCCACGGTCTTGATTTTTTCTAGATTATGCGAGGTGATGATGTGGTCATAAGCCTCGAAGCAGGTGCCCAGGTATGCCACTAATTCCTCTGCACCTATCTGCTCCGCAATATTGGTGAAGCCCTGAAAATCGCAGAAAAGCACCGTGACCATTTCGTGCCGACGAGTGTATGAATGGCCGAACTGCTTGAGTTCAGCAGCCGTTTCGGCGGGTAGGATGTTCAGCAACAAGGCATCTGAGGCCTCCATATCTACGCCCATTTGTTTGTTTTCGCTTTCCAGTCGTTTCATTTTTTTTCGCCAAAAAAACAAGCCAACACCACCAACAGGGAACATCAAAGCGAGTAACGTTCGTGACCATCCCACCTGCCACCAAGCCGCATCTGAGGCGATGACCATGGAGCATTTCAGCACCTCGCCGCTTTCGATTTGGAAGCTGAATTTTCCGGGGTTTTCGAGGATGGAGTTCATTATTGCCGCTGCGGCTTGCTGGTACTTGGAGTCGGGGTCTTTTGAGAGTGCGGAAAACAAGCCGAGTGCCCGCATTTGGTCCACGTTGGCGGCTGCCAATGCGGTGTACCAGCGGGCATCGTCCTGCAAGTTGAAGCCGCTCAGTTGGGAGAGCGGTGAAAGGATTTTAAGTGCCTTTTCAGGGACCTTTAGGTATAAAAAAGTCATGCCGTAGTAGAACCGGGCCGTCCTGTCTTCTGGGTGGGCGTCGAGGTAGGGTTCCAGTGAAAGCTGCGCCGCCGTGTAATTGGCTGCGCCGTACAGGTCTAGTGCGTCAGCCAAACTGTCCTGTCGGTTGGCCCCAGCTCCGGCTATGCCGAAAACCTGGATTTCGTCGAGGATGCTGGCCAGCTTTTCTTTTTCAGGTTGGAACAATTCAGAATCCAAAGCCCGTGGCAGTTTTGGCTTGGTGAAAAAATAAAAGAATGCCCCCACCAGTACCAGCCCGATGGCCACCCATTGGCCGTATTTTATGAGAAACTGTTTCATGTTCGCATTATTAGTGCTTATTTATTCGGGAACGGGGTGGGGGTTATCAGCGCAATAACGGCCTTTTGTGTTTTATTCTTTGTAATGTTCAGGGAAGTATTTCTTCATCAGCGTCTTCCACCGTTCCTTTTACTCCCGCAGTGGGGCGAGGTGAGTGTACTGCTGCATCCAGCCGTAATCCTTCCAGCCATTGTTCAGCGACAGATAAAGGGACTCGAACGCCTTGTCCACTTGCCGTTGCAGGCTTTGCTCGCAGGCGAGATTGTAGTAAATCTTGGCTGCAAAATGCTTCTTCATCAACTCCACGGTTAAAGAGAAGAGAAATGACAGAGGCAGAGTGGGGACGATGATTTTGTTCACGTCGGGCAGCGTCGCTGCCGGTTTAGTTTTCTTTCACAACGAGCTTCACCTTCCGTTCAAAATAATTTCCAAGCATACCATCCTGTGCGTTGCCTTTCAGGCTTTCGCCCATGGTCAGCATCACCTGCAACTGCATTTCGGCATTGTTCGCATTGGTCATGGGCTGAATGGTCATAGGCAAGTTCGTGATGTTGGCATGTTCAAACCCCGGCAAGTTGTCGCCTACCACACGGCAGGACATCGGTAGGTTTACGTCCCAGCCGGACGCAAATTTTGAAAGGGAATTCGTCCCGATGCTTGTCGGGTCAATATAGAGCCAAGCATTGCGGTAGGGAACGGGAACGGACTCGCCCTTCATGCTTCCGATGACCGTCAGAACCGTTTTTTGCGCCCATCGGTTGGTTTCAATCAAAAAAGAACCGTCCGGTTGTTTGAGCGATTGCTTGGTTTCCTTGTCGAGGATGTCAATGACAATTTTGCTTTCATCCATCCAAGGCCCATTGCTTACATGGCAACTAATACAATTTTTCGAGTTGGTGAGCACGCCCACTGTCGGCGGGTAAGCATAAGCGGCACAGATTCCAATGGGATGGTACGCACTGGCATCACCAAACTCAGGATGATGGGTGTATTCATTGGTGGTAGAAAGCTGGGCAATAAAAACTATTGCCGTGAATACTGCTAATGCGATGATTGACTTGTTTTTCATGTTTTAAGAATTTGTTGTTGTAGATAATTTGTTTTGATGCGGATTAAAATGTCAGCACTATTTCGCTGGTTTTAATGATGGCATACAGTTCACTCAATGAAGAAACCGGGCAGAGCTCCGAACCTTTCGTATTCCAGATTTTCAGGCAAGTTCCGCAGGCTAATATTTTTCCTCCAGCATTCGAGTACGTTTCCATCATACCCATCACGTCAAAATCCTCGCTGACGATGGTGGGGGATTCTACCGCTTTTCCGAGAAGAAAGACAGAAACCGTGTCGCCCTGCCCAACGGAATAGTTTGCAAGGCGGAACGTGTTCCATACCGTTTCCGGGTCGCTGGTCGAGATGACGATTCCAATCGACAGCGGATTGATTTTTTTGATGGCCTTGGGGTTGTCACTGGCGTTGGGCGTTTGTGAATACCCAGAGAAGGCGAAAATGCTGAGGATAAACAGAAGCATTAATTTGTTTGTGATTTTAATTTACTTATTTTTAAAATGGTTTAAGAATCAATTCAATAGTTTTCCTGCCCAAAACGACCGCAAAACTTCCCGTCCCTACGCCAGTGAGCGGAGTTCCGGCAGTTGCAGCGGCTTCGGCAAACAGCGTCTGTGCAAACCGAAAATCCGAAAACCCGGTCTCGGTCAACCATTCCACAATTTCTTCCGGGCTATGGAAATGGGCATTCCGGTACGACGGCGAACCGCTCCGTTCATACTTTTTGACAACCGCCCCGTTTTTGTCCAAAAAAGCCACGATGAACCTACCGCCGGGCTTCAATATCCGGTGCGCTTCGGCAAAGGCTTTTGGCACGTCTTCGAGGAAGCAGTCCACCGTTACCATGAGTGCCAGGTCGAAGCGGGCATTGGCGTAGGGCATTTGCTCCGCAACGCCTTTTGCCACTTCAATGCCCCGGCTCCTGGCGATTTCGGCGTAGTCGTCCAGCGGCTCCAACCCGTGGTGGATGCCGAGCGCAGCGGCAAACCTGCCTGTGCCTACGCCGATTTCCACGCCTTTTTGAAAGGGCGGGAGTAGTAAGCGGATGGCTGCCAGTTCCGACTGGAAGAGGGTGGGGTGGCGGTCGAACCAACTGTCGTACCCGGCAGCTTGTTTTTGAAATACTGGCATGGCAATTTATTTTTCATCCAACCACCCGAATGTGCCACCACACAGCCAGGTCGCACGGAAGCCCAGTCGTTGGAGTATTTCCGCCCCGGCCGCTGAGCGCCCGCCTCCTTTGCCACAGGCAGCGACAAAGATATTGTTCACGTCAAGGCCCGAAATGGAGTTTTCCAACTCTTCAAGTGGGAGGTGGAGAGCTCCCGGAATATGATTTTCGTCAAATTCTTCCCGGCTACGCACGTCAATAATCCGGATGTTTTCGCCTGCCTGTTGTTTTTTCCTTACATCGCCTGGTGTGGCGCAGCCCGTTGAAGCAAAATTTTCCATGATTTTTTTTTTTGTGAAACAATCTATTCAAGTGATTGTTTGAATACTTGAATTAAAATTTGCATCATGGAAAAACGAGCTTTCAAAGACAGCATTTACACCGCCATTGCAAGCCTTACCAAAGCCTTTGGCCATGCCAACCGGCTGGAAATCCTCGACCTGTTGGCCAATGGTGAGAAGACCGTTGAACAAATCGCTAATCAGACCGCCATCACGGTTGCCAATGCCTCGCAGCACTTACAGTTGCTGAAAAACGCCCGACTGGTGAAGGCCCGGCGGGAGGGCAATTTCATTTTTTACACCATCAACGGGCGGAAGGCTTATGCCGCCTGGCAAGCCCTTCGGGATTTGGCAATGGAGCAAGAGCCTGCCGTGCAAGTGACCTTGCAGCAATTCAGGAAAGAGGCAGGCAGTCCGCAAAGCCGCTCCCTCGAAGACCTGTCAGCCGACGACCGGGCGATTCTCCTCGACGTGCGGCCAGCAGACGAATTTGCCACCGGGCATCTGCCGGATGCCTGTTCCATCCCCATCGAAGAGTTGCGGGAACGCCTCGGCGAACTGCCCCGCCACAGAACCATCATCGCATACTGCCGTGGGCCTTTCTGCACGCTGGCCGACGAGGCGGTGCAACTGCTCAAAGCCAACGGTTTCAATGCCGTGCGGCTGGAAGAAACTTACCTCGACCACAGGCTGCAAACTGACAAAAAATGGCAAAACTGACCGATTGGCAAACCTCTGTTTTCAAAAACAAAACCGCTGAATCATGAGCAAGATTCTTATCATCATCAATGATGCCCCTTACGGGAGTGAAAAAGCTTTCAACGCTCTTCGCATCGCAAACCAACTGGCCCGGGCGCACGAAACCGTCGAAGTCAGGATTTTCCTGATGGCCGATGCCGCAGGCTGCGCCATTGCCAACCAGACGCTGCCGAACGGCTACTACAACATCGAGCGGATGCTGAAAATATCGCTGAGAAAAGGGGCTGAGGTGAAAATATGCGGAAGCTGTGCGGAAGCGAGGGGCCTGAAGCACCTCCAATTGCTGGAAGGCACGGAACTGAGCACCATGGCGGAATTGACGGACTGGCTGGTGGACAGCGACAAAGTATTAACTTTTTGACTTACCATGCAAAAGCCAATTTTCAAAAAAGCAGCTATTCTCTTGGAGAAGCATTATGCCGAGCCCTCCGTTTTCCAGCCCGAAAACCTGCTGCGGGAAGCACGCCGCCAAAGGTCAATCCCGGACTGCGAGGTGCCGTCCGTCTGCATCCTCGACCCCGACGGGGACTTGGCGGACTACCTACTTCGGAGCGGTAGGGCCGTCAAAAACGGGTGCTGGGCCTGCTACCATTCCAGCCTTTACAGCTTTGAGTTGGATGGGGTGAAAATGGGCATCGTGCCCTGTGCGGTCGGTGCACCGTATGCCGTGCTGGTGGCGGAGCAGTTGTTCGTTTCGGGCTGCCGCCTGCTCATCAGCGTCACCTCGTCGGGCATCATCCTCCCGCCCGGCCACCACAAGCGTTTCGGCCTGATAACCCAAGCGCTGCGGGACGAAGGCACGAGCTACCACTACCTGCCACCCGACGAACCCGCTCGCCTTTCGGACGAACTTTTTCAAAAACTGTCCCCTTCAACGGCGGCGGCAGATTGTCCCTTTTTTGAGGCAACAAGCTGGACGACCGATGCGCCCTACCGGGAAACGGCGCCGGCAATCGCTGCCATGAAAGCAAAGGGCGTGACCTGCGTGGAAATGGAAGCTGCTGCCCTCTATGCCTTCGCCCTGGCGAAAAACAAAGCCATTATCTGCTTTGCCCACATCACCAACAGCATGGCGCAGACAGTAGGCGATTTTGAAAAAGGGGAGGCGTTTGGCAGCATTGACACATTGAACCTCCTTTCATCCATCATTCAAACAATACTGCCCAACCATGAATGAAGTAAAACTCGGCTTGCGCCAAAACTGGCAACAGTTCACCCTGCTGGTTGTCATCAACGCCTTTGTCGGCGGCATGGTGGGGCTGGAGCGGACCATCTTGCCGGAAATCGCCGAGGTGGATTTTGGCATCGCCGCCAAAACCGCCATCCTTTCCTTCATCATCGTTTTTGGGGTTGTCAAAGCCATTACCAATTATTACACGGGGGCTTTAGCCAATAAATTAGGGAGGAAAAACCTGTTGATGCTGGGGTGGTTAATCGCACTCCCCATCCCCTTTATCCTGATTTACGCCCCGTCGTGGAGTTGGATAATATTTGCCAACGTGCTGCTGGGCATCAACCAGGGCCTGACCTGGTCGAGTACGGTCGTGATGAAAATTGACCTCGTGGGCGAAAAGGACCGTGGGCTGGCAATGGGCTTGAACGAATCGGCCGGCTATCTCGCAGTAGGTGGCGTTGCTTTCCTCACGGGCTGGATTGCCTCGGAGTACGGCGCCCGGCCATACCCTTTTTACATGGGGATTGCCTTTGCGTTCATTGGGTTGATTTTAAGTTGGCTGTTTGTAAAAGATACCGTTCACCATGTCCATGCGGAGACGACAACGAGCGACCTGCCGAAATTGAAAAATATCTTTTGGGAAACCACCTGGAAGCATAAAAACCTGGGGTCTATTTCACAAGCGGGCCTGGTCAACAACTTGAATGACGGGATGGTCTGGGGCCTGTTTCCCATTTTGTTGGCGACCAAGAATTTCGACCTGGAACAGATTGGGAAAATCGTCGCCCTATACCCCATCGTCTGGGGCCTCGGCCAGTTGTTCACCGGGAAGATGGCAGACCATTTCAACAAAAAGAACATGCTTTTTTGGGGCATGTTGGTGCAGGGCATTGCGCTGCTGCTGATGGTCTTTGCGGATAGCTTTTTCCATTTTGCCATCCTTTCTGTGGTGCTGGGCATCGGTACGGCCATTGTCTATCCTACTTTTTTGGCGGCCATTGCGGATTATGCCCATCCACAACAAAGGGCGGAAAGCATCGGCATATTTCGCCTTTGGCGTGACCTGGGTTATGCTGTCGGAGCACTGCTCACGGGCATCATCGCCGACTCGCTGGGGCTGGAATGGTCGGTGGCGGTGATTGGTGGACTAACGGTCGCTTCGGCGGGGGTGGTGTGGGCAAGAATGAAATGAAAAGCAACGTTTTTATACCTGTGTTCCCGGTATTCCTGAAACCAAATTTTGACCGCGTATGGAGTGACACAAATCATTTCTGAACGGAGGCATGTATCCGAATCTCACTATTAACTCATCTTCAAAAATTTAATCGTATGGCCACAACAATTTTAGTTTTAGGTGCAGGAACAGGAGGAATTATCACCGCTATGGAATTAAACAAAACAGTAGGTAATGATGGTGAAGTCAACCCTGTTAAAATCCTTGTCTTTGAAAAGGAAGAAAAGAACGTTTTTGCTCCTTCCCTACTTTGGTTAATGGTTGGCAAGCGAAAACCGGAACAAGTTTTCAGAAATACCCGGAAAATTGCGGGCGATGGTATTGATCTTGTAATCGGAGAAATTCAAGCAGTGAACCCCGAACAAATTTCTGTTACGGTGAAAGGACAGGAATACAAAGGAGATTATATGGTTATTTCGCTTGGGGTGGACCAAGTTCCGGAATATAACCTGAACAGTTACGGACACGATTTTTATACCCTTGATGGAGCAACCAATTTTAACGAACAACTGCAAAATTTCAAAGGCGGGGAAATTGCCGTTTTAGTTCCTTCACTTCCATTCAAGTGCCCTGCTGCCCCTTATGAAGCCGCAATGCTTATCGAAAGTTATATCCGCAAAAAAGGGTTGGGCGACAAAACAGAAATTTCACTTTACACACCAGAACCGGGGCCAATGGGCGTGGCTGGAAAAGAGCTGTCGGGAGCCGTGCGGCAAATGGTAGAAATGAAAGGGATAAAATATTTCCCCGAACATCAATTGACATCAGCAACTGATAAAACGTTGACCTTCAGTAACGGCAAAACTGCCGACTTCGATTTGCTGGCTTACACCCCAAAACATCAGTGCCCGTCAGTCATTAAAGCAACTTCTTTGGTTGGTAAATTGGGATGGATTGAAGTTGACCGTCACACCATGGAGACAAATTTCCCGAATGTGTATGCCATCGGGGACATCACTTTTATTCCGCTTGAAATGGGCAAGCCATTGCCAAAAGCAGGCGTGTTTGCACATTATCAGGCAGAAACGGTTGCGCACAATGTTGCGCAAAAAATTGCAGGCAAGCCTTCTGACAAAACCTTTAACGGAGATGGACAATGTTTCCTTGAATTGGGCGGTGGAAAGGCAGGTTATGCGGGCGGAAATTTTTACGGTTCGCCCCTACCGATTGTGAAAATGAAAAAACCCGGCTATTTCTGGCACTGGACAAAAGTCTGGTTTGAAAAATACTGGTGGTTCAGGTACTTTTAAAAAAATGAAACTTGAAGCAAAGCAACAAAGCAACAAGGGGGATAAAACGGAATCACGTCATAATTGGCGTTTTGGCAGCCATCGGTTTTTCAATTGCATTTTACACTTGTAATATAGGTTTTGATAAAAAAGAGGCTGCCAAAAATGAGATTACCCCTTTGACTAAACACTGGGAGAAAGCCATCCCCCATCAGGAAATCCCTGTGGGCCTTACATCCATCAGTGCAGAATCCTGTGGCGCCTGCCATCAGGAAATCTACCAGGAATGGAAGCAATCCACCCATGCCGTTGCATTCCAGGATTTACAGTTTCAGGCAGAATGGAAAAAGGATGACATCCTCACTTGTCTAAATTGCCACACTCCCTTGCAGAATCAGCAGGAGTTTATAGTAAAAGGCCTGATTAACGGGGATTATAAAACCCCGTTAAAAGAACCCAATCCCCGTTTTGATAAAAAATTACAATTGGAAAGTATTACGTGTGCGACCTGCCATGTCCGGGGTGGGAATGTAATTGGTACTATCGGGACTATAAATGCACCACATAAAACCGTGAAAGACCCGGAATTCCTCTCAGAGAAGTTATGTGTAAGTTGCCATAATGTGATAGATGAGCTAAACCCTGTTTTGGTTTGCACCTTTGAAACGGGTGACGAGTGGGAAAATAATTGGGCAAAAAAGAGCGGAAAAACCTGTATTTCCTGCCACATGCCCGAAATAGAGCGTCCTGTTTCCACAGGAATGAAAAAGCAATTATCGCATTTTCATAATTTCCCAGGTTCCGGTATTCCTAAATTTTTTGATACGGAAGCAAAAAAACTGGAGAGTCTGGAAATCGAAGAAAGCAGCATTAAAGAAATGTATTTGGTCGGGGAAACAATTGATTACGTTCTTAAATTAAAAAACAGTTTCGCAGGACATTCCGTACCAACTGGCGACCCGGAGCGATTCTTCGTAATCACGTTCCGGTTGATGGATGGTCACGGTAAAATGATTAAAGAGGTAGAACACCGGATAGGTGAAGAATGGCAATGGTATCCGGTTGCTAAAAAACTCTCGGATAACAACCTCAAACCATTAGAAGAAAGGGTTTACAATTTTAAATATGACATCAAAAAGCAGGGGATGCTAACTTTTACAGTTGAAATAGCGAAGCACCGAATGACAGAGGAAAATGCAAAATACAACGGCATTCTGGGCAAATATCCTTTGTCTATTGAAGTATTTAAGAAGCAGTACTGCATAAAAACAGAATAGTTTAGAAACAAAAATTACCCTGTTCGACACATTTATGCCCCGAAAAAATGCCCCAAGAAGGATAGGATTCAAAACCAAAACCCAACATTGAAATACAGTTCCGAGCCTTCGTTGGATAGACCATAAGTAGTAGACACTGGCCAGAGCAATGTGCTGATGCCATAGCTTATTCCTAAGCTGTAAAATGAAGACTGCTTTTTCCCCGGCAACTCAAAAGAATTTTCAATCACCGCCGCGTGGCCGCTCAGGGTGAGGTATTAGTCTTTTAGAGGGCTAAATTGGAAGTGGGGCGAACCCATCAACAGGTTTGTCGCTGCGGTTTTGGCAAAAGGAAGTCCAATGAACGATTTGAAATTATTGATGAAATTTTCCCTTCTGCAAGTACACCCACAGCAACCTCGGCAAAATTGTCGAGGACATGTCTGGCGACGAGGCCGAATGGGGTCTTGCCGCCGCTGCAATACGAAGTTTTTTAATGAAACTTAGAAATCCACCACCTCTGGTGGTGGTCATGTTCTGATTGGCTTTGCCTGAAAAATAATCACGTTTTCAAGTCAAAAGAGCCGTGCGGAACACCTAAATAAGTGTTGGCCCCCTATGGGGCTTTCCAAAGCCACCTTCTAAGAAGGTGGATTCTTTACTTCTCTTTGGGCCTAATCTTCGCCAGTATCAGGCATTGACTTATTGCAGCTTTGATATGGACGTGACCAAGGTGGAAATGGCATCATAGAACATCGGAAGTGCCAATGGCCCCGCCCGCCAGATAAACCAGGGCAGGTGCATCCCAGCATAACAAATAGATAGGTTGCGTGAGGCTTTTCCGCTCCACATCGCCGTGGCCAGAAAAGTAAACCAGTACCCGGTCATTTTCTTTGGCCACTTCCATCAGCCAATCGAGGGCGATGGCAAATTGTGCAACAGTCGCCTGCTTGTTTATCAGCACTTTGAGGTGGTCTTCATCCAATGCGCCGCCTGCGGGCGAGCGCAGAAATCCGGCGAAAGCCTCCGCATCCCGGTCGGCAAAGCGCAGGTCTGGGATGCCCTCGTCCTGGTAGTCGGAGATGCCGATGACGACGGCACGGGTGGTGTGGCCGTTCAGGTGAATAGTCTGGGTAAGGGTTCTTACAGGGTGGCAGATGCCAGCGAGGAGGACGAGGAAGGTGAGAAGATTTTTCATTTCATTTGTTTAGTTTTTTGAATAATCCTTGTACGGTGGGCTCCATCGATTCTCCCAGGCTTGGAAGGCTGGGAGGGTGCGGAGCGGGTCGAGTAGGGGGTCTTTTACCGTGCCACTCACATACATGGCAGCTTTCGGCATCCAACCCATATTTTCTGCTTGATTTAAATATTGTATCGCCTTTTCTGGTTCGTTGGTCATGGCATAATAGCATGCGACTTTGAATGGGAACCAATAGTCAGCTGGCCTGGCGGCGAAACCCTCCTGGATTAGTGTTTCAGCCTGTTGCGGATTGCCGGTGCGTTGAAGCCCCAACAAGTGGTAAGCAAAGTAAGAATAGAAATTAAATGACTGCTTTTGCCGCATGGATTCGGTGTATTGAAGCAACTTCTGGTAAGTTGCCTGGGCTTTCTCGTTGTTTCCCATTGCTCGATGAGCTTCGGCTTGCAGAAAAAGCATATCTGCATCGGTTCCTATCCGAAACGAGAGGCTGTCGAGCATGTTGACCAACCGTAGGTACTGCCCTGATTCGTAAAGGTATTGAACCAGCATAGTTGGAATTGGCTGCGGAAAAAGCGAGATTTTTTGGGCAATTTCCCAAGCCTTCACGGTGTCATTCAGATAGAAGTAATACAACATCACTATTGATGAGGCAGTATAATCATCGCTACCGACTTGTGCTGGTGGAGAGCCTCGGCTTGCCAGCGCCTCCTTGAATCTCCCCATGTCTGTTAGTGCCATAGCAGTTCCTCGGAATTGGCTCTTTGAGAACTGCGCTGCTTTTTCTGAGGCAATGAGAGACTCCCGGTACCGTCGCAAATTATGCAGTGTGGAAGCCAGTGACCTGTATTCAAAAGCGTAAACTTGGCTTGAGTCAGATTGGATTTTTTCCTGCATTTTTTCAACAAAAATGGCATCATATTTCAGACCCTCGGCTGGTTGACCCAGTATATCCAATTCTGTGGCAGCTTTGGAATAGGAGGGCAGGAAGGTGGAGTCCACTGTGATGGCTTTTTTATAGTTTTCAAAACAAACTTGGTGGTCGTAAAGCCAGTAGGCATTGGCAACAAGGTGGTAGCCCAGTGCCCAATTGGGAGCTAATTGTTCCAACTGTTTCGACATCAGTTGCAGGCTGTCCATTGAATAGTACCCCAATAATTCTGCGAGCAGATAGGGTGCGTCGGGGTCATATTCTAGGCCTGTAAGTACAAGTTTCCGATGAGAAAAACTGATGGAGTCAATAATGGTACCTCCTATGCTAAACATCTTTGCCCTGAAATAGTATTCCTTGGCTTTGAGGGAGTTATAGAATACGTGCCCTTCACCTAGCAGTTCTGCCGCCCGTCCTAATTTCTGATAAATACCTTTGTAATCAATTTGGCCTGAACTCCAGAGGTTATTGATGATATCCGGGTCTGTCTTTAGCAATAAGTTGATAAACTGTTGCCCCTCATCTATCAGTGCCGCTGCGTAGTTTCGCTTGATGGACGCATGTAGCCTTGACAGCTTTGGTTCATCCATCAAACGCAAGTAATATGCATCAGCGCAGGCATTTGCCGGTTCCAAGAACGTCTTTTCTTTCACTGCCTTTTTGAACAAACGGTACAGCTGAAGCGCGGTCGTGTCTACGGTAGCCAGCACATCATCTTCCATCGCACGCTGTTCGGTTGGGGCAAAAATGGGTAGTTGTTCTTGCTTGCCTTTTCGCAATCTATCCAAAATCGTCGGTGATACCGAAGCCAGAACATCACCGTTTCCGCCAAACACTTGGGGAGATTGTTGTAGCGGTGCCACTTCAGGCGTAACATGGTCTTCTAAGTATCGCCTAATTTCCTGAATGTTCACGACCAAGTCTTTATTGACGTCGGCCATGCCGTAGAGGCCATCCACCAGGTGGTAGGAAAAAGCGCCATGCCCGCCGCCCCACTGTTCTCCTTCGATGCTGTATTCATTGGATTGGCAGGAGAGTAATTTGATTTCATCGCCAAATTGTTTGGCAAGGTTAGCGCTGGTAAGCTGGGGCCCGTTCGAGTCGCTACCTGCCAATTTACCGGAGCGGCAAGCATCGGTGATGACCACAACACGCACCTTGTTTTCGGATGAAAGGGTAGATACGATAGTCTGCAGCATCCCCACCTGAATCGAACCTCCTCCCATATAAACTTTTGGGGGCGAGTCCCAACACAGGAGGAATCCAGGTTGTCCCATGAACTTTGCTTCCACGTCGCCATGGCCACTGAAGTAAATGATAGCCTGGTCGCCCTCCCTGCTTTCCTCGATGAGCCAATACAGTGCGGCAGCTATCTGCCCCGCTGTGGCTTGCTCGTTCGTCAGCAGCTTCAGGTGGTCGCCGTCGAGCGAGCCGCCAGCGGGCGAGCGCAGGAAGTTGGCAAACGCCTCCGCATCCCGGTCGGCGAAGCGCAGGTCGGGGATTTTCTCGTCCTGGTAGTCGGAGATGCCGATGACGACGGCACGGGTGGTACGAGCATCTGGTAAATTGATGTTAGGAAGTGGTGTAGCGCCTTTTTCGATTTGGCTGTAGGCGAACAAAGGCAAGAGGAGCAGGATGGGAAGGATGCTGTTCATTTTCATTTTACGGGCTTTTTAAGTTCGAAATTACTCAATGTTTCCTCGAAATCCTCGATGCAATATAGCCATAGTTTGGGAAAAAACCACAAGCCAGCCTCAGTATTTACAGGGCTTTCGTGCAAAACCCCCATTTCCTTTCCATTTGGGATTTTTGTTAGGAAGCCCTGCCAAGATTTTGAAACAAGGAAGGCATGTTCACGCATGTTTGGCTCGGTCATAAGCCTTGTGTTCCAGCGTATTGGGGGAGATATCGACGACGACGGCACGGGTGATGTGGCCACCGAGGTTGATAGACTGGCCATAGATCCCTTCGAGATGACAAAATGCAGTGAGCAGGTCGGTGAGGGCAAGCAAAACCTTCATTTTGGATAAAGGTAAAAAATGATTGTTTTTTAATAAAAAAACCTCACCTGGCCATAAACCAGGTGAGGAATAAAATCACTGCTCTTTCTCGATATATTACTTTGGAAAGGATAGGCTTGACTGAAGAAACGAGGATGGTTTTATCAGGCTCCTTCCCTTACGATGATATGTTTTCATTTGTTGGCGGTGATTTTAATTATTGCATAATGGTTATTTATTTTCGAGAGGAAAATGCTCTTTGTTAGATATGACTATATATTCCGAAAATGAGGTTTGGTTATCAGAATAATAGCTATTTACCAGCTATTATTTTCAAAATATAGGTTTAGGGAACGAAAAAGGAGCGAATATTTTGACATAAAAAAATACGCCGCAGCGGTGGAACCCACTAACGGCGTATTATTGAACCTGATTTAAGCTATTTCTTTAAGGATAAAAACTGATTGAATTGTATCAATTTTTATTGCTTGCGGCGCTTTTCGCTTTCTGCTTCTTCTTGTCAGGCGTCGTTCTCCAACCCTGTTTTTTGATGATATCATCAAACAGCTTTTCCAGTTCTTTCAATTCCTTCGGAGCGCCGAGTATATCTTGCACCTGGTGTTCCTTGCCGTTCAGGTTGAGGAAGATGATGGTGGAAGGTGCATCCCAGACCTGGTAATCGGGATATTTGCGGTCCATTTTGAAGAAATTGATTCTTTCGGCGACCCTGGCAATTTGGGCAAGTGTTTCTTTGTCCAAGGTGGCTTCCTTAATACCTGGGGTGCCGGTGTTCATTTTGCCTTCCCATTTTACCCGACCGTCCACGTAGAACTGCACTTCATAAATGGGACAAAATCCAAAGCAGCCAGTTTTTTTGTAAACAGCAGCAATGGTAGGCACGGGTGCGCCCCTTGATGGTGCTGGTTCAACGTAGGTAGGCGGTGCGATGTACAGGGTGATGGTTGCGCCAGTGGATTTTTTAATGACTTTCACCTCTGCTTCTTCGGCTTGAATACAACTGACGTTGCTGTTTGAGCCAGCTTCTTTTTTGTTGATGAACCAGTGAAAGGCATAGTCCGTTTGCGATTTTTTGTCAAAACTGGCTTGGCCGTCCGACATCACAACCGCATCAAGTGATATTTTGCCTTTGCCGCAAGTTTCCTGGATAATTTCAACGGTGAAGGGTGGGGCTTCTCCTGCCTCTTCTTCACCAGATGCGTCTTTGACTACTTTTTTGGTGATGGTAGCAGATGAGCTGCAAGTTGGTTGTACGGTAACTGATTTACAGGTCTTTTGTTTTGTTATTTTATCTTGGCAAGGCACGCATTGGTGGACTGTGCGGCATTCAGCATCAGCTTGAGATTGGTTGAGTTTTTTAGCCCAGGCAATTGCATCATCGCAATATTGCAGGCTTATTTTATCTGTCTTCTTTTTTTTGGGGGCTGTTTTTTGACCAAAGGATTGGCCAGCGACAAACAAGCACACAAATGCCAGAATACAATTAAGAACTATATTTTTCATGATGTTTATATTTATGAAATGATAGGTTTGACACCAGCAAATGAAGCTTGTGCCACGAATTGGATATAATCACCCTATTAATTCAGGCGCCTCTATTCAATTCGTGGCATACAAGTTCTGTCATACCATTAATTCCTTATTGAATCAGTGCCTTCTGCGTTCAGTTTCATTTCCAAAGTGACAAAATCGCCAGTTGGCCGATAGGTCACCCTAACTTTGGCGACTTTTCCAGAAGCGCAAGCCAAATTCAAGCCGCTGCCCAAAGCCTGGCCGTCAACATCCCATACGATAGACCACTCTCTGGTGGACAAATCGTTTCCGGGAGAACCAACTTCCAGGTTAGTGCCCCCCCTAAAGCAAGGGCTTTGGATGATTTGTGCAGTAAACCTAGGCTCTACAACTGCACCACCACGGCTTAGGTTATCCGTAACTTCCTTGATATCCGTTGCGCCAGCATCTTTAGGCTGGGCTACCACGGTGGCTGAAATAACGATTTGTGTAGCCTTCTCCCTGCATTTCACACAAGTGATTTGGGTGGTGCCAGTGGCGTCTGCGTCAGCCTGAAGTTGTTTTTCAATGGCAGGCAAAACAGCATCACAGTATTTGACTTTGGAGGTGCCAATAGCCCCGACATCTTGTGCTTGAACGGAAGTCAAGCTGAAACAAAAGAGAACTGCTACTAGTGCAGCTGAAGACATAAAAAAAGCTTTGATTTTCATAATAATTGACAATTTAAAGGTGAACTGAAATTAATTGGTTAATTACATTGCTTAATAATTTGCTTTTCTAGACCCAATTTTACTAAGCTGCTGCTGGTAATGGTGAAATACTGCTGATTTTTAAACAGTTTTTCAGCCAATAATCGCTCAGAAACAAGTTAGCAGAACATGGCTATAAATTGATAAACAATGTGGTTTGGAATTTTCGGGATAAAATAATTGAATTTTATTAAGCACGTCCATATCTCACGAATTATTAGTTTAAGCTATGGTTTTTGCTTATCCTGATAATTCGTTGCAATTAAATATGCCCAATTTGATTCAGTAATGAAAGCGAGCTTCCATTTTGTAACCTTACTTGGTCTTGTTGGTAGAACAAGTTGAATTCAACTTCATCGTCAAATTGACGGATTCGCCAGTAAGCAGGTGTGTTACCCTGACTTTGGCTTCTTTGCCACAAGCACACTGAACCGAAGTTAAATGGCCTGCCTTTTTGCCGTCAACTTCCCACAAGAAGGAGAATTGTTTTTTCCTCAAGTCGTATCCCGGTACAACGACTTCAAGGTTGGTTCCACCAGCATAGCAAGGGCTTTGCATTAGTTTTGCAACGAAACGATGTGGGGCTTGCTTGGAAGCGCCTCGGCTAAGGGCATCTGTGTTGGCAACAATGTCGGTTACGGAGTTGGCAACAATGTCGGATGCGGAGTTGCAAGCAGCTTTATTCGGTTGAACATAGAGGGTGGCGGCAAGTGTCATTTTGGAAGTTCGGTCCATACAGTCCACACAAGTGGTCTGAGTGGTACAGGTAGCATCGGCATCGGCTTGTAGTTGCTTTTCAATGGCAGGCAATACAGCATCACAATAATTGGCATTGGCATCAACCTTGGCATCAACCTTGGCACCGGCTTTGGCATTGGTGCGAGCCTTACCTTTAGTAGCAGCCTGTGCTTGTACTTGGTTCAGGCTGCAACAAAAGAATAAGGCCGCAAGTACAGAAACAGAAGAAAAAATGGCTTTCATTTTCATAATTGTCAGTTTTAAAAAGTGATGAAATTAGTAGTTGATTATTGAGAGCGGCTTTTTATCGTAGTTAGCGGTTAACTGAATGTTGTGTGTTGAGCTATAAAGGCAGTTATTTTGAATATCCGCCAAAATACGTTTTTTGTTTAGCTCAACAATTATTTCTCAAAAATCTTCGTGGTACGATAGAATATTTTCGCCTAAATAAATTTTGCAGGTGGAAGAAGTCCCGGCAGGCATTTTTCCTGCCGGAGCTTTTTCACGAAACTTCGGGTATTATGATAGAATGCTTTTTTTACACAAGCACGGTTTTCTGCTGCGCTATTCAAAACCCATTGGCAAAAATGGAATTGTTATAACATCTATACCTCATGCTTCCAAGGGTTATCAGTGAATTTAAAAAAATAGCAAAAAATTATTTTCAGTCCCTAAAATTGAGTTCCAACCCAGCAAAATCAGCATATTTCATCCTTCAAGTGCTTGATTATTGGTTGAAATACTGGTTCATAAGCACATTGAATTCATCAGTTTTTCCAATTGCTGGAGGTAGTAAACAGAGAAAGCCCTTGCCATATAGGAATTTGAAGGGGAATCCCAACTGAGCAGAAAACCAAGGTTGGCCCGGGTTTTCGTTTCCACATCGCCGTGGCCAGAAAAGTAGAGAACGGCGATGTCATTTTCTTTGGATTCGCTTACCAGCCAGTCGAAAGCTGCCACCATTTGGGCCACGGTTGCCTATTCGTTGGTGAGCAGCCGCAGGTGGTCTGAACTGACGTCGCCTCCAGGAGGCGAGCGCAGGAAACTCGCAAAAGCCTTTGCATCCTTGTCTGCAAAACGAAGGTCGGGGATACCGGGGTCTTGGTAATTGGAAATCCCGATGACAACCGCTCGGGTGGTGACATTGCCCAAATCAATGATTTGGGCGCAAAGGCTGAAATTGGTCAGCAGGACGAAAAGGGCAAGCACTGTTTTCATAGTCAAGAAGTTTGGGAAGCCAATGGGGCGTTGCCGTAAATTTAGTTTTTTAAAGGTTGGAAGGGTAATAATTTCGCGGGAATGAGTAGATGCCTCGGCATTCATACACTCAAAATGCAAATCTTAAGGGAATTAATTCAAACTTGTCCGAGCAGCGTTTTTTAGTCTTTGGCTTGGTTGGGGAAGTATTTTTTCATCAGGGCCTGCCACCGTTCCTTTTGCTCCCTCAGCGGGGCAAGGTCGCTATCCTGTTGCATCCAAGTGTAATCATAGCCTATGTTGATGGCCTGTTCGAGGGCTTCAAAAGCTGCTTCCAATTTGTTTAACCTAGCAAGAAGGCAGGAATAGCTGTAGTAATTTTCGTTCGACGGCTGTAACTGAATTGCTTTTGCCCCGTGGAATTCCGCTTCACTCGGCCTGTTTGTATCAAAATAAACCCAAGCCAATAGTAAATAGCCCTCTCCTTTGGTTGAGTCCAATTGGATGAATTTTCTACTAAGGTGCTCTGCTTCCTCGAATCGGCCTGCGTAGGAATAAACTGTAGCTAAGTTGGAATAAGCATTTGAGAAAGTCGAATCCAGTCGAATAGCCCTCGTTAATGGTTCCTCCGCCTCTGCATAGCGGTTAGTTTGCAGATAAATAGCAGCCAAACTATTGTAAATATTGGCTACTGTGGAATCTAACGCTATAGCCTGTTTGAATTGCAATTCAGCCTCTTCGTATCGGTTCGTATAGAAGTAGGTGTACCCAAGCTCATTGTGCGCACACGGGAAGCAGATATCTTCGTTTGAACTCCCAATTACTTTTTTGAACCAATATTCAGAAATTTCAAATTTTGTTGCCCTTTGGTAAAACCTTGCTTTTTCATACCATACAATCACGGCATTTGAATCCAATATAAAAGCCTGTTCCAAAAGCAATTCTGCCTTTTCAGGTTGTTTGTGGCTATGCTCATAATACGATGCAAGCCGTAAATAGGGAATTACCCAACTTGGCGCAACTTCCATGGCTTTCCTGCCATAAAAGACTGCCGAATCAGCTTGTTCTGCGCCGTATGTTTGTATCAACTCCACAAAGGCAAATGGCAAATCGGATTGCCATGCCAAGGCTTGAAAATACTTCTTCTTTCTATCGTTATTGGTTGTGCCAATTCTTCCTTCGAAATATGATTTTCTGGCCATGAGCGTATTGTACATATAGTGCTCATTGCCCAACAGTTCAGCTGCCCGGCTGAGGTTTTCTGGAAAGGACTTGTAAATTTTGCCAGCCCTTGCAGAGGAAAGTACCTCTTTCGTTAAACCTGTTTTAAGGAAAGTATTCATCATCTGTTGCGCATCATCCTGCAAAGCCGCAGCAAAGTTCCGCCGCATGGAATTGTGCAACCGGCCCATTTTTGGCTCTGCGATGAGCCGTTCGTAATAGGCGTCAGCGCAAGCGCCATCTGGTTCTAAAAATTCCTTGTCTTTCAACGATTTTTTAAACAATCGGTACAGCTCCCGAATAGTCGTGTCCACCATCACTAGCACATCATCTTCTATACCTCTAGAATCGGTTGGGCTGAAAGTGGGCAGCTCTCCTGCCTTGTTTTTCTTCACTAGCGCCAATAAACCTGGAACTACCTGCGCCAGCTTTTCCGTGCGGTTGCCCACGGTTATAGGCACTTGGCTTTCCGGGGCGACCTCCGTGGTCACATGGTCGTCGAGGTAGCGCCCAATTTCCATCAGGTTCACTGAGCCGTCGGCATTGCCATCTGCCATACCGTAAAGCCCGTCCACGAGATAGTAACTGAAGGCGCCTCTGCCACCGCCCCACTGTTCGCCCTCGATACTGTACTCGTTGGGCTGGCAGGATAGGATTTTGATTTCATTGGCAAATTGCTGTGAAAGGTTCTGGCTGGTGAGCTGCGAGCCACCGACCGAATTGCCTGCCAGTTTTCCGCTGCGGCAAGCATCGGTGATGACAACTACCTTTGCTTTGTTCTCCAAGCTCAGGGTTGATATGATTTCTTTCAGAAAAAAAATGGGATAAGCTCCCGACACATAAGCCTGCGGTGGCGAGTCCCAGCAGAGCAGAAACCCTTGCTGGCTGCGGGTTTTGGTCTCCACATCGCCGTGGCCGGAGAAGTAGATGATGGCTTGGTCGCCTTCTTTGCTTTCGTCCACCAACCAGCCGAGCGCTGCGTCGAACTGGGCCGTAGTGGCAGCCGAATCCGTGAGCAGCTTGAGATGGTCGCCATCGAGCGAGCCACCAGCGGGCGACCGCAAGAAATTGGCAAACGCCTCCGCATCTTTATCGGCGAAGCGCAGGTCGGGGATTTGCTCGTCCTGGTAGTCGGAGATGCCGACGACGACGGCCCTCGTCACAGCGGGTGAGAGCGTGAGCGGGTGAGAAGGTGAGAGGGGGGTGGCGCCTTTTTCGGTTTGGGCAAAAAGGCAGCAAGGCAAGAGCAGGTAAAACAGGTAGATTGGCTTTTTC
This sequence comes from Saprospiraceae bacterium, assembly GCA_021739645.1. Classification (GTDB taxonomy): domain Bacteria; phylum Bacteroidota; class Bacteroidia; order Chitinophagales; family Saprospiraceae; genus UBA6168. Next base: position 25,321 of record JAIPBL010000001.1, read on the forward strand.
ATAGTTTGGATATTGATTGCTAAAAAATGCCGTATTTTTGGTTTTGAAAAATAATCCAGCAAAGCTGGGAAAACGACCTCACAATGATAGCAAAATCGCCGTTTCCGGGCATGGACCCTTTCTTGGAAGGGTATCTTTGGCCTGATGTACATACCCGGTTAATCAACGCTTTCGCAGATTTACTGGCCCCAAAAATTGCCCCGAGGTACGTGGCAAGGGTCGAAACCTACACCGTAGAAGACACCGAACCTGGCTCTGAGGTAGGCATCACCTACCCCGACGTGGCGATTTTGAAGCGGCCAGAAGCTGCGGCATTCGTCTCTGCCTACGCAGAAACGGATGTGTTGACCGAGCCGGATATTGTCGTGACCACCGCCGTCACCGTCCGCATCCCCGTCATCCAGATACGGGACACGGCCAAGAACCGCCTCATCACCTGCATCGAAATCCTCTCGCCCGTCAACAAGCGGTCGCCCGGCTGGCAGCCCTACCACGAAAAACGGAACGACCTACACCTCAGCGGCATCCACCTCCTCGAAATTGACCTGCTGCGCCGGGGCAAGCGGCATGTCGTTGACCTCGGCATCCCGGAACACCACTACTTGTTCAGCCTCTGGCGGGCCGGCACCGGCAGGATGCAGGTCTGGACCAACCGGGTGCGGGAACCCCTGCCCGTGCTGCCCGTACCGCTCAAAAGCCCCGACCCCGACGTGCTCCTGCCCATCAAGCCCGCCCTCGACCAGATTTACCAGCGGGGCATCTACAGCCTTTCGATTGACTACGCAAAAGACCCTGCCCCGCCCGACTTTTCGGATGCGGAAAAGGCTTGGATGCGGGATTTGGCGAAGTGACTCTCACCTCCGCCCCGGCACCCTCGTGGCGATGTCGTAATACTTCGGAAAATGCTGGCGCACCAGCGCTTTGAAGGCATCGGTTTCCCGGATGGGGTTGAGCATGGGGTCGCAAAGCGTACCCGTTAGCGAAAGCAATAGATAGGGCTGCCAACCGAGTTCGATGGCTTTTTGAAGGGATTTGATAGCCGCTTCTTCCTGCCCTGATTGGGCGTAGATGCAGGTGAGGTCAAAGTAGAGCCAGGGGTCGTTCTTCAGCTTTTCCTTTGCAGTATCCAATAGTTGATGGAATTCACTTTCCATACCCAGCCTAGAATAAGCAATTGCCACAAACAAGTAATCGAGCGGCAAATAATAAGTTCGCAAGAAATCAATCTTCGCTTTTTCGATAATTTGATGGTAAAAATAATTGGCGGTATCTGGCATCTCCATTTTGCGGGCTATCTCAGCGGCTTCATACAGGAATGTGATTTGGTCGCGCCGGGGGCCTTTCTCTATTACTTGTTTTGCCGAATCGAAAGCCTTTCCCAAAGCGCCAGATAATGCGTAAGAATTAACTTTGCCGTAACTCCATTTGGTTCCACCCATTTGGTAGGCCACCAATGCATTGACTGGATCATTCAAATAATAGAAATAGAGGTCACCAATTAAATTGTTAAAAGCAATAGATTGAGGCGTTGCTTTTCGACACGCCTGAACGGCATTTTCGAAATCCAGCAATTCTGCATACACAGCCCCCAAATTTTCATAAGTCCAAAACATCTTGCCTTCTGCAATCTTTTCACCTAAAAGCAAGTACTCTTTTGCCTTTTCATATTCTCTCAAAAAACAAAATGCATTCCCGACATCGTTGCATTCAAAAGCTTTGACTGAGAGTGGGTCTGTATTCATCTTTTGTAGAAACTTTTTGACGTACAGTTCCCGCCAAATAATAGCTGAATCTACATCTGGAAGTATATCGTAAGCAAAAGACATAGAATTATATGGCGTCAAATAATTGGAATCCAGTACAATAGCTTTTTTGAAATAGTGCATGGCATATCGTGCATCTGTGGTGTTAAACCCTAGTTCATGTTGAATCAATGCCCAGCCCGGGGCTGCTTCTGATGCTTTCTTATAAAAAGATATCCTTTCGGCAGTCAGGTATGGAAAGGTGTTTCCCATTTCATAATAAGCTACCGCCGCTGTGCTGTCCCATCCCAATGCATTTTCCAGCAGCCGTCTTTTTTCTATTATTCGCCAGTTGAAGCTGCTATCCGGGTATTTATCCTCTCGTATTGTCATTGCCCGGAAGTAATATTCCTTAGCTTTCAAATCCCGCCAGACGTAATGCTTTTCACCCAAAATCTCCGCCGCCCGCTCAAAATAAGCAGGCAGGTGGTCGTAGTGTACCCGGTTAGCCCATATATTGTCCAGCACCTGCGGGTCGGTTTGCAGTATTTTGTTGAGGATGGTCTGCCCCTCGTCCATCAGCGCCGCTGCCAGTTTGCGCTTCATTGTGCCTTGCAGCGCCGCCATTTCCGGGTTCTCTACCAGCACTTTGAAATAGTGGTTGGCGCTTTTTCCTAGCGGTGACATGAGGTGGCCGGAATCAATCGCCGCAAGGAACTGGGCGTACAGCCGCTGCCCGCTCGTGTCCATTTTTTCAAGCAAACGGCTCTCCATGCCCTTGTTTTCGATGGCTCGGAAGGCCACCGGTTGGTTGCCTTTGGCGGCTTTCCGGGTGGCCACTTCGCCTTCTCGCACGGTGGCAATTTTGGTCTTCACCGGGCCGGACACCATCGGCACCTGGCTTAGCGGAGCGGCTTCGGCGCTCACATGGTCTTCAAGGTAGCGGCGCAGTTCGAGCAGGTCCACCGAGGCGTCGTGGTTGTCGTCGGCAAAGCCGTAGAGGGCGTCTTCGAGGTGGTAGCTGAAGCAGCCACGCCCGCCGCCCCACTGCCCGCCTTCCAGCGAGAACTCGTCGGGCTGGCAGCTCAAGACCTTGACTTCGTTGGCAAACTGCTGTGAGAGCTGCTTGGCAGTGACCTGTGTGCCGCTCACGCCATTGCCCGCCAGCTTGCCCGCCCGGCAGGCATCGGTGATGATGAAAACCTGAACGTCGTTCTCGGAGAGCGTGCTCAGGATGTCTTGCAGGTAGTTGAGCGAGAAAGCCCCTGCGCCATAGACAGCGGGCGGCGAATCGTATCCGAGCAAATAGCCACGCTGGAACTTCGAGACCCGCTCCACGTCGCCGTGCCCGCTGAAATAGATGAAGGCCCGGTCGCCCGGCTTGCTGGCCTCGATGAGCCAGTCGAGGTTGACGATCATCTGGGCGGTGGTGGCCTGCTGGTTGATGAGCAAACGGATGCTGGAGTCGGGCAGGGCAAGCCCCTGCGGGGAGCGCAGCCAGTTAGCGAATGCCTCGGCGTCCCTGTCAGCGAAGCGCAGGTCTGGGATGAGCGGCTCCCGGTAGTCGGAGATGCCGATGACGACGGCACGGATGGTGGTGCCGATGTCGATGGTCTGGGCGGAAAGGGTGAAACTGGCGAACATAGAAAAGACGAGAAGTAGGTATTCCATACTTTTAGGATTAATCGTTGAACTTTATTCTGGCGCTATCGCTTGTCCAAGCTTGGAAAATCGTTCATTTTTGACAAAATTTGCCAGTGAAAAATAAAATCATGCAACCAAAACTGCCGGAAATATTGCGAACCATAGAACCAGTGCTTCGCAAATACGCCATCAAAAGGGCCAGTCTTTTCGGCTCCTTTGCCGACGGTACGGCAACAGCGGGCAGCGACGTGGACCTCCTGGTGGAACTCTCCAAACCCATCGGACTCCTTGAGTTCATCCACATCAAGCACGAACTGGAAGACTTGCTCGGCAGAAAAGTGGACCTCGTTGAATTCAAAGCTGTCAAGCCATCGCTGAAAAACCTTATCCTCCACTCCGCAATCCCTATCTATGGCAAAGAGGCAGCTTAACGTTTACCTCGAAGACATTCTGGAGCGCATCGAAATCATCGAAGGCTTTGTCAGCAGTGCCACCCAACCTGCATTCGAAGCCAACCTCGAAAAGCAGGATGCCGTCATCCGCAGGCTTGCCATCATCGGCGAAGCCATCAAAAACGTCCCCAACGACGTCCGGTCCAAGTACCCCGAAGTCCCCTAGCGAGATGCCGCCGGACTGCGGGATGTGGTCGTTCACGAGTATTTTGGCGTCTCTTTGGAAGTCATCTGGGGCGTTGCCATTCGTGAACTGCCGCTGCTCAAAGAACAAATCAAGCGCATTCAGGAGGAATTGAATCCTTAATCTTTTACTTTCTCCGGAAAATATTTTTTCATTAACCCCTTCCACGCCGCCTGCTCCCGCAGCGGGGCGAGGTCTTCGTCGGCTTCCAACTGCTCGAAGGTGCTGCCCTTCCCGATGGCCTGCTCCACGTAACCGATGGCTTCCTCCGTTTTCCCCTCTGCGGCGAGGAGGTAGGCCATGCCGAGCATCGCAGCCGCATAGTTGGGGTTGAGTTCAATTGCTTTGAGGAAATTTTGCCGGGCCTCTTCGGGGCGGCTGGTTTTGAAATAGACCATGCCGAGGTGCTTGCGGGGGTTGGCAAGCGTCGGAGCGAGTGCAATGGCTTTATTGAAGACCGGCTCCGCTTTGGCGTAGCGGCGGGTTTGGAGGTACACATACCCGAGGTTGTGCCAGGCCAAAATATTCGTCGAATCGAGCAAAATGGCTTTTTTGAAAGCCAGTTCCGCTTCGGCATACCGTTGGGTTTTGAGGTACATATACCCGAGGTTGTTCCAGACAGTGCGATTCGTCGAATCGAGCGCAATGGCTTTTTTGAAAACCGGCTCCGCTTCGGCGAACCGGCGGGTGTCGATGTACAAATTCCCGAGGTTGTTCCAGGCAAAGATATTGGTCGAATCAAGCGCAATGGCTTTTTTATAAGCCGTTTCCGCTTCAGCGTAGCGGCGGGTTTGGTTATACATAGACCCGAATTGAATCCAAAAATCTGCAATTGTCGAATCGAGCGCAATGGCTTTTTTGAAAACCGGCTCCGCTTCGGTGTAGCGGCGGGTTTCGAGGTACATCCCCCCGAGGGTGTTCCAGGCATGGGCATACGTCGAATCGAGCGAAACGGCTTTTTTCAAAACCGGCTCCCCTTCGGCGTAGCGGCGGGTGTAGAGGTATATAACTCCGAGGATGTTCCAGGCATTGGCATTTGTCGAATCGAGCGCAATGGCTTTTTTCAGGACCGGCTCCGCTTCGGCGTAGCGGCGGGTGTGGGTGTATATATACCCAAGGTTGTTCAAGAGAGCGGCAAGCGTCGAATCAAGTGCAATGGCTTTTTTCAATTGCCGCTCTGCTTCCCTGAAGTTTTTTTTACCAAAATTAAAAACAGCCCACGCGTTCCTTACATCTACCGAACAGGAATCTATACGGCTTGCCAGCTCCAAAAACGGCCTTGCCCGGTCCTGTTGGCCGTATTTGTAAGAAAGCCAAAAAGCGGCATCGGTGCAGGGCGTTGTCCAGTTTGGATGGACCTCAAGGGCCAGCCGGGCGTAATGCTCCAGCGAATCGGGCTGCAGGAGGTTCCAGCCGAACACCCCGCTCATCTGCCAATACACCTGCGGCTGCTCTGGCTGCCATTCGAGCGACTGGCGGAACAGTGCCAAGGCCTGTTCGCCCAGTTCCCGGTCGGGGTTCTTGTTGGAATTGGCCAAAAGGTAGCCCTCAAAAAAATATTTTCGGGCTTTCAGGGCGGCGTACATGTAGTGCTTTTCGCCCAGCAGCCCGGCAGCCCGGTCGAGGCAGCGGGGGTACGACCGGACCTTTTCGGTGAACACCTTTATTGGCAGGCGCTCGCTGGCAACGGCTGTCAGGGATACGTCCTGATTGGTTTTCAGCCACTCGTTGAGGGTCTGCTGGGCGTCGTCCTGCAGGGCGGCGGCGTAGTTCCTTTTCATGAAACCGTGCAGCGGGGCCAGCCCCGGCTCGGCCGAGAGCGGGGCGTACAGTTCATCGGCGGTCGGTGCGGGGCCGGCGGTTGACGGGCCGGGGAAAAAGCGTTTTTCCGCCACGGCTTTTTTGAAGGCAAAATACTGTCTGACGATGCCCGAATCGAGTTGCGCCATCACCTCGTCCTCCAGGCCCCGGCCCTCGGTGGCGGCAAAAACGGGCAGGCCGCCGGCCTTCGATTTTTGCAGGTTCGCCAAAATGGCGGCGTCCACCGCCGCCAGCCGTTCGGTCCTGTTGCCGAGCAGCATGGGCACCTGGCTCTGCGGGGCAGCCTCGGCGGTCACGTGGTCTTCGAGGTAGCGGTCGAGTTCGCCGACCGTGACCGTGCCGTCGCCGTTGCGGTCGGCGAGGCCGAACAGCCCGTCCACGAGGTGGTAGCTGAACACGCCACGCCCGCCGCCCCACTGCTCGCCCTCGAGCGAAAATTCGTTGGGCTGGCAGGAGAGGATTTTTACCTCGTTGGCGTACTGCTTGGCGAGGTTGGCGCTGGTCAGTTGTGCTCCGCCGATTTGGCTGCCGGAGAGCTTCCCAGTGTGGCAGGCGTCGGTGATGACGACCACCTTCGCCCTGTTCTGCACGGAAAGCGTGGAGACGATTTCCTGCAAATAAGCCAGCGAGTAAGTGCCGCCGCCCATGTACACCCGTGAGGGCGAGTCCCAACAGAGCAGGAAGCCCGGCTGCGACAGTTTTTTCCCCTCCACATCGCCGTGGCCGGAGAAGTAGATGATGACCTGGTCGCCCTCCTTGGCCTGTTCGATGAGGCCATCGAGTGCCTCGGCGATGCGCCCGGCAGTGGCGTTTTGGTTCGTCAGCAGCTTCAGGTGGTCGCCATCCAGCGAGCCGCCAGCCGGGGAGCGCAGGAAGTTGGCGAAGGCCTCGGCGTCCTTGTTGGCGAAGCGCAGGTCGGGGATGTCAGGGCTTTGGTAGTCGGAGATGCCGATGACGACGGCCCTTACCGATTGCGGATTGCGGATTGCGGATTGCGGATTAAGCGGGGAGGCGCCTTTTTCGGTTTGGCTGTTCGCCAGAAACGGCAGCACGAAAAGGATGGCCAGCAGATTTTTCATTTACATTCGATTTTAAAAAAATGAAAGCCAGCGGGCGGCTTGGAGTCGCCCGCTGGCCGGGTTGGTTTTTAATCTTTAGTTTGGTCGGGGAGGTATTTCCTGAGGAGTACGTCAAACTGTTTTGTATCAATAAGTGTCGTGAGGTCTTCGTCTTTCCTGAGGTATTCAATGTCCTTGAAACCGTATTTGAAGGCAAGTTCTAGCCACTGAAAGGCTTGTGAGGTTTGGCCTTGCAGGGCTTTGAGGCAGCTCAGGTTGTAGTAAATACTTGCTTCGGTAGGGTCAATGAATGCCGCATTGTGAAGCCAAAATTCGGCTGCGGCGAAGTGCCTCAATTTCAAGTTTGCAACCCCGAGGGTTGCAACTGCTACGGGGTTCCAGGGGGTCAGGTCAGCGGCCAGTTGTGCATAGACCAGGGCGCTGTCGAACTGCTGCTGTTCATAGTGCAGCACGGCTATGTTCAAATAAGGAATGCCCCATTGTGGGGCGAGGTTGATGGCTTGGAGGTAGAGGGTTTTGGCATCACCCGATTTTGTCAAGAAATGCAAAATGCCCAATTCGTTGAGCACGAAAGGGGCTTCCGGCTCATACCGCAGCGCAAGCTGCTGTTTTTCCAGTGCCGTTTGCAAGAGCTGGGAAGAGTCCTTGTTTTTTTCAAAATCCAGCCTCGCCGTTAGCCCTTCGAAATAGTACCGTTTGCACTGGATGATGGTGTTCATGAAGTGCTTTTCGCCCAAAAGTTCGACCGTCCTCGCCATGTACTTGGGGTAGGCGGCATAGTTGCCACCGTGTTTCCAGCGGCGTTGAAGTTCCCGGGTGTCGGTGCGGAGGTAGTCATTCAGTGCCTGTTGGGTTTCGTCTTGAAGGGAGGCGGCAAGTTGTCTGCGAAGATGGCTGTGCAAGGGACGGATTGAGGGCTGGGTCAATAGGCTGTCATAAAGGTCGGAAGTACATCTGCCTGCTGGCTCCATTAGTTTGCCTAATTTTTTAGTTAGCATGAAATCGAAGTACCACTGCCTTGTACGTTCATCAGCTTCTGAGAGCAGAGAGTCTTCAAGGTTCGACATGTCCCGCCTTACGATTGCTGGGAAGTCACTGTATCCTTTGCCTGTGTTTCGTAAGCCACGGGTGTCGTCCACCTTTGCTAATTCCGTGTTTTCATCAGAAAAAGCCATTAGCATGACATATCCCCCCGGGGCTTTTTTATGTTGATTGCGGAGGTGCTTGGCAACTTCCCTTGGCATTATTTTCAAATCGTCATTGAAGTCGGCCTGGCTTGTCAATCCATCAAGCAGTATGGGTGAATATCCTGAGTGATTTTTTTTGGAATTATGCGTTTTGTCAAGCGTTTCTGCCATATCTGCATACGGAAAGGAATTTTTAATTGCTTCGAGCCATTGACGCCAATAGTCGTCTTCCACGATTGTGGTTGAGCCCAAATAGAGGTCGAATATTAAGTTATAGCGCAGATTTTTTTTTCGTGCCATATCCTGAATCCGATAACAAAGCTTTGCCAAAGGCATACTGCCTGCCCGTCCTAAAATCAATGGAGAATCTGAAAGAAATAAGTGAGGAACAGGGCCATTGTCAGCATTGACGAGGCGGGCGTTTCCGGCAAAATAAACGGAAATTTGGTCGCCCATTTGGCTTTCTTCATCCAGCCAATCAATCGCTGCTGTAAAACTTGCAAAAGTGGCTAAATCGCCAGTCAATAAATTTAAATGGTCGGCAGGCATCAGCCCTCCTTCCCTTGATCTTAAAAATGCAGCATATAGTTCTGCGTTTTGTTGGTTGTCTGTCAGGTCTGGCAATAAACTGTCTTGATGGGTGGAAATGCCAATTACAACAGCTCGGCTAGATTTCGAAAGGTCGATTTCAGTATCATCTCCTACCACTAATTTCAACCCCGTGCGTAATGTGTCATTTCCAAATGCATTCAGTTGAGAGTAGGTAAAAAGACAGAAATAAATGGCAAGCGTCGATAGGAGTGAGGTTTTCATAATGGCCAGTTTAGCTTTGTTTTGGGTCTTTTATACAAGGCCGCTCTTTTGTGTAGATGTTATCTGCTGTTTATTTGAAATGCAAGATAAAAAAAAGCGGACGACCTGGGTTTCTTAGGGTAAAAACTTTGGGCGACCACTTTTTTTCTTGGTAGTGAAGGTTAAACGGGTAGGTGTCAGATGTTAAACTTGAATCTTATTATCCAAATGATTTGTATCAGAATAATGAAAAAAACGGTAATAATAAACACCCAATTTCGACAGTGAATTTGGGGTAAAATATAAGTTGGTTTATATTAGCTGAAGATAAGCTTTGAATAAGTTTGCTGAAATATTTTCTCACCATATCAATTCAACTCATTGCATGATTCTTGTTATCTCATGTTGATTTTATCAGTCAGTCAATTCAACTAATGGCAATAATCCGATGTAATAATTACTTGCCCAGATTGAAGGAAGCACCTAAAAATAGGCCTATTTCATACTTCCCCTTGGTCGGAATATCACCTAAATTGGCGTCAAACTGGTCACCTATACTGTAACCCTTGCCTAGTCGATGCACACGCCCACCTTTCAGGCCAAATGAGAGAACCAGCCGTTGATTGGTACCAAACATCATGCTGGGCCCAACATAGAACTCAACACTTTGTCCCTCATCGCCGCCACCCAATAAAGGAATGCCTGCACCGAAGGAACCTCCCAATGTTGCCTTTTGCCCCCTGTACCCATGGAAGTGGAGGAAAGACGTAATCGATGGTGTAAAAACGCCGTCGTTGTCACCCACTATGACACCGTCGTTCACGGTATAGCTTTGCCCAGGCTCGAAAAATTGCCCAAAACTGACGCCAGCGCTTGCCTTTACTTTTAGGCCGCCTCGGACTTCCATGCGCAGGTTTCGTTCTTTTAACAATACAGGTTCAGCTTCATCACCTTCTGCTTGTTTCCGCATCAATTTGATGTCCAAGTTCACTTCATCAGCAGTTGGCTGAATAGTCGTGTGGTAGGTGAAATCGTTTGAAATGACCTCTGCCAATTGAAGTTGGAGTTTCGCCATTTCCTGGTTGCTGGGGATATTGGATGCCTGAATCGACCTTGAAGTGACCTCCTTCAATTGTTCCTTGACACCCCTTGATTTAATTTGAAAATCAATCATGTCCCTGGTGAATTTCTGGTAATTTTCATCCTCCACGTTATTCGCAGTAAGGTCTCGGGACAAAAGCTCTAACATGCCTATTTTGATGTTTAACTCGTTTTGTTTTGCCTTTAGTTTTTCAATAAACAACTGGTGCTCTGCTGGAAGCTTTTGCCAAGCCAACAAATCGTTGAGGCTCACTTCTTCATCGGCGTTTTTTTGGAAAATGGCATCATAATATTCACGGCACATTTTCTTGACCAGAGACGGCCTAATGTTGGCTTGCGTTCGAAGCGGCTCCACATTCAGCAAGGCAATATTGCTAACCTGCAATGCCCGTTCATTGGCTATGAGTTGGTTGTGAACCGAAGAGATGTCCTTCAATAAGAATTCAATCTCCCTCATCGTCTGATCGGCCTTGCTAATTTGTTCAGCACCACGAAATTTCGACAATATAGATTTCAGCGTAATGGCACTGTCGTTCACAGTCAAAACGGGCAGGTCAAGGCTGAGCATGGGTAGCATTCCACCGCCCCCTTCGCCGTCTTGGTTCAAAAAACCACCCAATCCAGGTATCCCCGGGATCAAGCTCGCAATACCGGCCATGCCGGTCAGCCCACTGCCACCTGAATCGTCCGTTTTCTCTTCGACTTTTAGCGCCACATCGCTCACGAATGGGTTGTACTCAGTCAAATGGACCCGAACCTCGTCACCCTTGCGTAGGCGCAACGATTTCACAGGTTTGCCCTTTTTGACATAACTCACGCTGTCGTTGTACAGGTTGTAGAAGACCTGATAATCTTGCCCAAAGGTAGTTGTGCTAACTGCTCCCAAAATGAACAAGGTTGGTAATATTAAAAGGAAGTTTTTCATAAGAATAAATAGGTTCTATGTTTTAATTCGATTTGTTTTATTTCAATTCTTAATCATCGACTACTCAATCACGAACGTCTTTGATGCAACGTTCACGTCGGTTGCGCTCATGGACAGTGCCTTTCCGCCCCGGGTCATGGTGTCCTCATTGAAAAATGAATCTGTGAAGACTTTTTCAAAAGGATTTTTTGGAACGGACCTGCTCTGCCCCCTGTTTTTGGAAATGCTTCGCAAATCAATAGGCTGGTCGGTAGCTATCAATTTGAACACCTCCATTCCCGAAGGTGGGCCGATGACGAAGCGCTTTGGCACTTCATAGCTGCTACCAGCTGACACCACGAATTCAGAGGGTGTTTCCTTTGTTCCCTCCATGGGCATCAGCACAGTGACAACGTTATTCGGCTGTATGTCGATCAAGGTAAAATAAGCTGTTTTGTGCCCGTCATTGGTCACTTTTATTCTGAAACCGTCATCAATATCAAAGTGTAAATTCCCGTTTTCGTCCATTTTCGCTGTAGCGGGAATGTCTCCCAAATATGCCTTTGTTTTTGGGTCGTATTTGATGGGGATGATTTCAAAACTGACTGGCAAATAGTAGCTTTCCAGTTCAAGGTTTTTCAAATACCTGGCCTGGCCGAAGGCCTTCATTTGTTTCAAAATGTTGTCGGCCAATAGTTCTGGCCGCTGGTTTTCTTTAAAAGTCTCGATGACGATACCGCCACTTGTAATCAATTGTACCGCTGCACCTCGGCTTGCGTCGTCGCTGAGGGTGAGATTGAGTTCCGCATCAGGTTCCTCTTTTACCACGGGCATTTTTTCCAGCCTGCTTCGCAAAAAAGGCAGCACAGGATGACCTGGTGGCAGTGAGTTGGTGAAACTGACGCCCAAGTCGCCAAAACTCTGTTCCAGCACAAAAACCCACGCGGACATAGCAACCTCCTGGTCTAGTTCGGCATCCAATTCAACGGTGCTTGAGGTTGGGTCGCCATCGATTACGGTGCCTTTGGTCAATGGTGTAGCGCCAGCAATGGAGCGAGTTTCGGGTGGGTAAAATCCGAGGATAGCACCACGCTGAAGGCCATGCAACCAACCTGCTTCCACGATAATGGAACTAGGGTCGTTCCAGCTTGCCACCCGGTAAAACTCGGGGGCTCCGACTATCCGTCCAGCCATGATCTCTTGGTCGAGCGAACCCTCAACCTGGGGGTTTTGGCTGGGTGCAATGGCAGACATTTCAAGCTTTATTTGCTCAAACAAACCCCGATAGGTGGTGCTCTGAGCGGCCAAAGCAAATTTTTTGCTAAAAGCATAACTCAATGAGCCTACGCCGTTTTTATTTTCGTCCTTCGTCTCGAAGTTGAGCTGATGCTGTGCTGCTCCAAAAAAGGCCACCATTGGCGCTAAACTGCGCTCGTCTTTTTCACTAACTTCGAGGGCTGAGGGGTCTTTTCCCGTTTTGGAATTGCCGGTTACGTACGCAGGCGAGGCCATCTTGGTCAACGTCCCACGTGCCTTGCCAATACCTCGGGTACCTGTGCCGGAATGGCAGGCATCTAGCACGGCCAGCATGTTTCCAGTTGGCCCTAGTTTCCGGCGTACCTCGTCCAACAACTGACCCAATTCATCATCACGTAGCAAATTTTCGCCTTCGTAAACCCCCTCCTGAAAATTCAGGGGTGAATTGATGGGTACGAGGGCTTCGTCGTAACCGTCCAATTCGTCGTTGTTGTCGTCAGCAACCTGCTGACCGTGGCCGGAAAAGTGGAAATAGGCCACGCCGCCGGGCTTGGCAGTTTCCACCAAATATTGGCGGATTGCCTGTACGATACCAACTTTTGTTGCAGCTTCGTCCGTCAGCACATGGATTTCGCTTTCGGCAAAACCCTGCTTAATCAGTGCATTCTTGATGAGCGCCACATCATTCAAAGAGCTGATTTGCGGCCATCCTGTTTCAGCAGGATAGTCCCCAATCGCTACCAAGAGGGCTGATTTTGGAGGATCGGCAGCGAGGACGTATTGGGCATTGCCAACCAAGAAAAATATGGCAAATGCGCAGATGACCAAAGAAACAAAGTTTCGCATGATGATTGTTTTACTGGTTGGTTCGGATGGTGATTGAGATGGAAATGTATACAGTTTTTACCATTTGGTTATCATCACGCTCTTTTTTTTGAAAAAAACAAACCTTGTGCAGCATAACCAAGCGATATTGCATTAACAATAACAAACCGCAGGACAAAACCTTTGAATTCAACCGACGAAGATATCATCCATGGCTGCCGCAAAGGCGAACGAAAAGCACAACAGGCACTGTATGAAAAATACAAGCCCATGCTTTTCAGCATTTGCTTGCGCTATGCCTCCGGTTGGCATGAGGCCGAGGACTGGCTACAGGATGGGCTTGTGCGCATCTTCGCCAATCTCTATCAGTACCAACCAACAGGCGCATTTGGCGCTTGGCTGCGCCGGGTGATGGTCAATTCGTCGCTGGAACAGTTGCGCAAGCGCAAAAGAGCGTTCAGCACTGTCGAAATTGGCGAAGTAGCAGTTACGTTTGAGGCAGACGACAACCTCTTTGCCAAGTACCGGGAAGAAGCATTGGTGCGGATGTTGCAACAGTTGCCGGAGGGCTACCGAGCGGTTTTCAACCTCTACGTGATGGAAGAATACTCGCACCATGAAATTGGCGAGATGCTTGGTATTGCAGAAAGTGCTTCCCGTTCACAGCTTTCAAGGGCAAAAGCCATGCTCCGTAAAATGCTGGAAAAGAGCATGAGAGCAGAAATCTAGAACTATTCAGTCATTTGATAAATGGGGTTCTCCATTTAGAACAGATGGACAAGGATAATTATATCGCAAAGAAATGGCAGAAAATCAACATAACGACAACCTGGAACAGTTCTTCAAGGCAAACTTGGAGCGTTATTCCCCGGTGCCTTCTGACGACTTCTGGGCGAGGATGGAACCGGTGATTCCTGTCAAGCCTTCGTTTTGGGCTGGCTGGAGTTCGAGAATCGGCAAATGGGTTGGTATTGGCATGGCAGTGGCATTGGTCGTCATGGTGCTGTGGCTCTGGCAGCGGGACAGGGCGCAGTTGGCTCGGCTTTCAAAGACCGTGGAAAAACAGCAACTTCAAATTGAGCGGCTTGACGGAATGAAGCTGGAGGCAAACCCTGCTACAGAAACTCGGCCAGTGCTATCACGGCCAAATTTGAATTCCGATGCTCCGCAAAGTCCGGTTTCAGGTGAACCGCAAGCGGCAGTTGACGAGCCGATTTTTACCCCAAAAAATAGCACAACACAGCCTAAAAATGAGGCAACTAGTTTTTTACCCAGAAAGCAAAATGCTGTTAACGGAAGTACACCAGCAGCTATTTTGAGGGAATTGCTGCCTGTGGAAATGATTGAGAATCAGTCCATCGCTAGCCAGAAAAACCCAGTGGAGGCGGTCATATTGTCAGAAAAGACTGCAGACAAACAGACCACCACCAGTGAATCAGAAGTGGCTTCCATGCTGCCGATTCCAAATTTCCTGACGACGAGTAATATGCCCGTGCTATCGAATTCGATAAGCAGGTCCTTGTTGGTGAAAACGCATATTAAACGGCCGCAAAACCCCTATCCAAGGTTTTCTATCGAGAGTGGCGCTACGGCATTTCGATTGCCATTGGGCCGTCTTTTTCAACAAGATACATTCTTGTCTGGACACACGGCGTTGTCAGGTGGTGCTGGGTTGTGGTTGAACTATGACCTCAATTCCAGAATTTCCGTGCAAACGGGCTACCAGTTCAAAAACCTTCGGGCAAGCAGACTGGAGCTTCGCTACAACAGCTTCCCGCTCACGATAAAACATCGATGGTTTTGGAGCCGCAAAGTGGATTTGGAGGGCAAAGCAGGCATGAGCCTAAACAGCCTCGTCAGTGCCCTAACGGATTCTGACGGACAATCGGTGAAGGGCCTAAAAACAACTTGGGTCGGGCTGCACGGCGGAGTAGCCGCCGCTTGGTTGCTCAACGACAACCTGACGCTAGTGGCAGGTCCAAATCTAGGTTGGTCACTTACACCCATGACGACTGGGCGGCGGAGCTGGGAAATGGGAATTGGGGCGAGCTTGCGGTATCAGCTTTGATATTGGGGTAAGTAATTGATTTTCAAAATCTTATAAAACTACTTTGACTTGAAAAACTTTACGATTTTCCTTTTGATTACCCTTCCAATAATTGTTTTCGGTCAAAAAAACGCCAACTTGGAAATAACCTCCAGCCTCAATTTTACCGACTATTCCAACAAAATCGGAAAAACAGAAGGCCGTTTAAACTACGATTTTGGAATGGCGATGTCACTTCCAACGAAGCACTCTAACAGGGAATGGGTGTTGGGCTTGCGTTTCATGGCTTATGGCGACAAATCAAAAAGTGGTGGCCTGCGCTGGGGCAGCCAGCATGACGGAATGGGTGGTTTTGACCCCAATGCACCAAGCCTGGAAAATGTATCAGGCTTTGAATCCAAATCAAATTTATTTTATGTCGAGGTGCCTGTAGCCTATCGCCTTTACCTGCTGAATGGCAGAACAAGGCTATTCGTACAAGCAAATGCTGGCCCTTCCATTTACCTCACCTATCGAAACGCAAACACCACCTCTTATGGCGATGGTACAAGCCAAACTTATGTCCAAACAGGTTATGATGACAATTTTAGGAAGCTAAATGCGGTTGCTGGGCTTTCCATGGGAATAGAAATTCCAGTCAGCGATAAGCTGGGAATACAGTTACAGCCGCATGGCCAGATGCAACTTTTAAGTATCGCCTCCAATTCGGAGACTGGCGCAAAATGGTATGCCTTCGGTCTCCGAACAGGCCTCCGTTACCGATTATTTTGAATAAACAACCTATCTAAAACTCAGCGCTGACAGCAACCAACAAGCTGTCAGCGCTTTTTTATTGGATAAAATCAAAAACCTCATCTTTGCCCCAGCAGTCGAAATTATCCAACCTAGACACCGACTGCGCCTGTTGATATGCCAACTATGCCAATCTCCATCCTCCTGCCAACGTTCAACACTGCCCCATACTTGGCGGAGTGTCTCGATAGCATATTGGCGCAGACGGAACAGGACTGGGAACTCATCGCCGTCAACAACTTCTCCACCGACACCAGCCCTGAAATCCTGCAAGCTTATGCCGCCCGTGACCACCGTATCCGCTTTTTTCACAACGACGATATTTTGGGTAAAACGGGTGTGTCGCCCGCCATGCGCTTCGCTTTTCGTCAGGCCACTGGGCAATTCATCACCCGGATGGACAGCGACGACATTATGCCGCCTGACCGCCTTTTTTTGATGAAAAAGCTGCTGCTGCAACATGGCCTTGGGCATGTTGCCACAGGCGCCGTACAGTTTTTTGGAGAAGATGGAGTGGGGGAGGGCTTTCGCAAATACGAGGCTTGGCTGAATAGGCTCGCAGCATCTGGCGGTCATTTCGAAGTAATTTATCGGGAAAACGTGCTGCCTTCGCCCGTCTGGATGGCTTGGCGGGAGGATTTGGAGCGGGCAGCTGCCTTTGCTGAGGACATTTACCCCGAAGACTACGACCTTACCTTCCGCCTGCGTCATGCGGGCTGCCAAATCGTGGCCACTACCGAGCTGCTCCACCACTGGCGGGAGCGTCCCGACCGCACTTCCCGCACTGACCCCAAGTACCTTGACAACAACTATCTCGACCTGAAAACGCAGTGGTTTCTTCGCACCGACTACGACGATTCACGCCCCCTCGTGCTCTGGGGAGCTGGGCGGAAGGGCAAGCGGCTGGCTGCGTTGTTGCGCACCTGCGACGTACCATTCCGGTGGGTCTGCGACCAGCCCAGCAAATGGGGGCATGTGGTAAGCGGCGTGGCGATGGAGGATTTTGAAATCTTGTCAGAATTGCCTGATTGCCAAGTGATTGTGGCGGTGGCAGCGGTGGATGGACAGGCGTTTATCCTTGATTTTTTTGAAAAAAATAGGATGAAGGCGGGTCGGGATTTTTGGTTTTTTTGTTGAATTTTAGATAGATGAAACAACACGCATAACTTGCTCCACCAAATCTAGCACTGATAATTCCTCTTCCATTTTAAGCACAGGGCATTCCAACTGTTCCAACCATTTTTGCTCTTGTTGTTTGCTCCGCAATCCGCCACTTTCGTAGTCACAGTTTGCAGCCCAGACTTTGAATTTCTCAAAAACTACCTGCAAATTCCCCCCAGGTTCAAGTTGGGAACTGCCATAGCGTAGCCGCTCCCGCTTTTCGATACGGGGAATACGGATTTCGGCGGGCAACCACAGCCAAACCACGAGGTCGAATTGCGGAGCAAAAAAATCTCCCCAGCCGCAGAGCGAGCCACTGAGCACCCAAGATTCAGAGGAGGCAAGCCGTTCGGTGAGCAACTTCCGGCGGTGGTCGGGGTTGCGCTTCCGGCGGTAGGGTAGGGCGTCTTCCGTGAACCAATAAACATCGTCTGTGTCGAAATGCGGGCAGCCAAGCCGCTCCGCAAGAGCTTTGCCGAGGGTGGTGGTCCCTGCGCCGGGGGCGCCCATGATGTGGATTTTTAGCATGAGGATTTGAGGATTTGAGGATGCGAGGATTTGGGAGGGCGCTGGTCGAATCTTCAGATCCTCATCAGTCAAGCGGAAGCCCTCCCAATTTCATCACTCGACCAACTGGATAGCGATTCAGCGTTGGCTCGAAGTACGGAGTCTGTTTGTACACAAAGAACAATTGCGCCCATTGGCTTTTGGCAAACACCGGGTCGGCTGCTTTTTTTGTTTCCAATTCGGCCTTCACGCTTGGGTTTTCCTGTAAGAAAGCCGCTGCAATATCCTCGAAGACATACGGCGAGAAATACTCTTTTTGCCCCAAAATGCCATCGAAATAGTTCCATGCAAAATAGCTGTCCATGGCTTGCGGCTCCATTGTTTCCATCAGGAAACGAACGGCAGGTTGGTTGGTCAGTGCCACATAGTCGCCTTCGTGGTAAGGCCATGTTGCTGTTTCCTTTTCCACCTCAACGTTGTAGTGGAGATAATGGCCTTCGTATGCCAGGCGAGTCTCGTATTTGCCGATGCGGTATAGTTCGACCTCCGGCGTAGCGTCGGCAGTGAGACGGAGCAGCTGTACGCCGTTCATTTGCAACATTTCAATGACCGTTGAGTAAGCCTGCGGGATGATGTATGCCTTCGGTTTTTTTATTTTAAGGCTAGGTTCGAAGTGATTCCAGTAGGGTATTTTTTTGGTAAACGGCGCTTTTCGGTCGTACCAGAGGCGGTCTAGGCCGGTGACTTCACTGGGCTTGTATTTTCCCTCGTAACCTTTGAAAACGATACTGTCCACCTGCTTTTCATCAAGTTTCCAATCGAGGTTTGCATACTCGTTGGACATGGCCTCAGCAACGGCCTGTTTGCGCAAATCTTTGATTCTGCTATGCTCGATGCTCAGTTCTTTCAGCAGCACTTCCATGAAATCATAGGTGGCTTTCACCCGCAGCGGGAAGGGTTTTAGCATGTGCGTCTCAGGCACAAAAGCGATGCAGTGGTGCAATGCCGCATAACCGGAACTGTACCTCGGCGAGTCGTAAAAACCATTGATGCCATCAAGTGGCGTCTCTTTGAACTCATTCACGTAGGGTGCCATTTCTTGGCCACGCTGGCTCATCAGTGTGTTGAGGCGAGGTGACAGGGTGTAGCGCAAATAGCTGCCCAGTACAGTGCCTAGCTTGTCGGGCTGGGTGGCGAGCATGGTGATGGTGTACTGGTAGTCGGCGCCGTTGGAGGTGTGGTTGTCCACCAGCACATCTGGCTGCCATTGGTTGAAAATTTGGGCAAAACTGCGGGCGTTCTTGGTGTCACATTTGATAAAATCCCGGTTGAGGTCGAGGTTTTGGGCATTGCCCCGGAAGCCGTAATCCTGCGGGCCGTTCTGGTTGGCACGGCTGCAGCAGCCCCGGTTCAGCGCCCCGTCTATGTTGTACATCGGGATGATGACGACGACGACATTGTCTAACAACGACTGAAGTTCCTGCCGTTGCAACATGTCCCGACACAGTACCATGCTGGCGTCCACGCCTTCCGGCTCACCTGGGTGGATGGCGTTGTTGATGAGTAGGATGAGCTTGCCTTGCTCCCGGAGTTTGGCAGGGTCGAACTCTCCAGATTTTGACACAACAGCGACATGGAGTGGTTTTCCTGAGTCCGTTGGGCCAGCTTCAATGAGTCGCATTTGCAAGTAGCCAGCATCCAGTTTTTTGTAAAAATCGATGACCTCATTGTAGGTGGCTGTGACGTGGTTGTTTTCCTCAAAAGGGGTTGTGTAGGTGGCTGTTTGTGCAAAAATTGCAGCGCAAAAAAGGCAAAAAGCGGCAGTACAGAGGTGGTGCATGAACTTGTAATTTGTGAAAAATAGGGGGTGAAGGTAGCTTATTGCACTGGACTATTCTTTGTTTATCGTGATTGAAAAACTGTCGCCAAAATGCTTTGTCGCCATTCTTCTCAACCAATATTGTTGGCGGTTTAGATGCCGTTGAGGTGTTGATTTGCCGCCTGTTGGCAAGGGATGTTATACAAAAAAGGCCATCGGGGAACCCCCAATGGCCTTTATATCCTTGCTAATGAAAATCACTCAAATCTTAGTTGAAACATTTACTGCCAATTTGTTCAGCAGACGCTGCGGCACGGTACTCTCCGAGCATAAAAATACTTCATCGTCATCACGGTTATCATTGTTCAAATAATCACAAAGGAAAAAATCAGGTTGGAAAACATCCTCTAAAGCAAGTGTGAAAAGCACACTGCCAGCGGTAGATTTGTTGGCTACAAAATTTGTGGAAACTATCTGGTTTTTACCGGCGCCACCGTTCTGTGTGATGAAAATAGCTCCACCGAAGGCTGCCTCGTTTTTCACGAATTTACATTTTTTTAGCTGAATATTGCCAAGGCCGAGGTCATTGTTGCTGAAAATACCACCACCGCCTTTGCCTGCCTTATTTGCCACAAAAGTGCAGTTGTCAAATTCAATCATTGCCTCGCCTTCTTGGCCATGATTGAAAACTGCACCGCCTTCCGCTGCATAATTTTCTAGGAAAACACAGTTTTTGATGATGACGCTGGAGCGACCATCCTTGCCTGAACCATCGTTGAAAATACCGCCGCCAGAACGATTGCGGCTCCCTACTGGACCCCAAGCATCAGATTGGCCTCCTGTGATGACAAAGCCATCAATTAGGGTACCGGAACCCGCATTTTTCAAATAAACCACAGTAAAAGAGTTGTCGGCGACTTCCTCAGTACCTATCTCCCCGCTTAGTTTAGTTGGGTGGGAGAACCATTTACGCTGGCCAAGACTGTTCTCCATGCCACTGAAACCTCCGTAAAGTTTGATTCCACTGGGAATGTTAAAGGTCATTTCTCGCTGTGAAACACTGCAGTAATCACAGCGGACTGGAACATAGGTGCCCTCTGCCACCCATACTTCATTGCCAAAGCTAGCAACTGCCAAGGCTTCTTTGAGTCCGCCAAAGGCATTTGCCCAGCTCGTGCCGTCGCCTGTTCCACCTTGTTTTACATAAATAGTTTTTGCTGCGGATTGAATCGCAAAGCTGGCCATAAGCAGCAAGGAAAGGATAGTGCTTTTCATCTAATGTTGTGTTTGTTTTGGTTAATAACGTAAGCTGAAAGAATCAAAAAAGGGGGAAAATCAATAAGGGGGGACAAAATTTTGTGTTGGTCGGAGAAGGAGATGAAATGCACTGCAAAGATAAGGGCTAAAACATGTGACAAACAACCGTAGATAATAAGTGCAGGGCTTTTATTTTTTAAAAGCCTCCAAGATGCCTGATTTTCCTGCCTTCCTTGCTTTTAATTCCAAAAACATTTTTTTTATAATAAACTATGAAACAGCCCTTTTTTAACTGTTTTGGGAATTGAAGGAACCAAGCAGGACTGGTCGTTCGAGCCACAATAGCTAAACGTGAAAAACTGTGACGTACAAAAAGTGCTAGCTTGACGCCAGAAAGGCTTGGAATTAGTCTTATCCCGTATGTTAGACCGGCTTTGGACTGTTATCCATGAAATTGATAGACGTAAAGAATTAGACAAATGGACAGTTTGCTCAACATATCCTTCAAGTGCGGCTTATTTTTGGCAAATTATAAAGGTTGAAGTTCATTGCCAATTAGTCAGTTATTGAATTGATGCCGATAATCAATTGGTTTTTCGTTCAATTGAACAACAAAAAGGGACCAAGTCACCTTTTGACTGTAAGTATTCCATTTGCGCTGCCAGGGCTAATGACAACCTCCGCACCGTGAAACCATTGTGAAGAGAAACCCGTACCATTAATTCTACTAATTTTGCCTTTTCTCTCAAAAACAGGTATTCTTAAAATCAATCATCAGCAAATGTTTTATCGTTACTTCCCATTGTTCGTCCTCCTCTTTTTGGTGAAAAATGCTGCTGCTCAAGTCCCACTTCCCATCCAGTTAGAAAAGGGCGGCAAACTTGGCAAGCAAGAAAAAAGGATGGCATGTGCCGACCAATTTGCGGGCACAATCTCTTTTTCCAACTTTATTGGACAAAGCAATGACATAGACCTTGACACCATTTATTTCTGTTACGGGGATGAGATAAAGATAGTGCACAACGGAAATGCCAACCTAACGGGTGACCCAAACCCACTCTCCGTGCCGGGCATCACCTATGGCTACTTCAATTGTCCGCCAACTACCACCGGCCCTAATTTGACCGCAATCCTCACTGACCCCTGTATCATAACTAACCCAGCACCAATCAACGATTTATGGATTACAGGCGGCGGTCAGCCAAATGGCAATATTACTTTTAGCAACACTGGTGTTTCACAAAATGTGTTCAACAATGGCAATCCGGTCTTGCTTTGGTTTGCGCCGATTACCCTAGATGCATTCCCAAACACCTACGAAGCAGACCCCAATACGGGAGAAGTTGGCCCTTGCGTCAACCTGAATGTGGATGAAGCATTCGCCGTAGTTTACCTCAACGAAATCAAGACCTCTGCGCTCAATACAAATACCGGTATTAGTGGTTGCAAAGGCAGTTTTAAGGTGGAAGGAGGATTGCCCGAATTTGACGGCGGCAACTACAATATCGCCATTACACTAATCGGCAACAATTCCGTTCACGGAACGATTCTGAACGGGCCTGCAACAGAAGGCTCCACGGTTTCATTCCAAGTTCCAGTGCCCGGTGTTTACACCATTACCATTGAAGATGGAAAAAGTTGTGGTGCCTCTTTGCTGGCCAACATGAGTAGCTGTGTCAATGTATCTCAAAGCATTCAGTCTGTTTCGGCAGCACCAACTGACATGATTTGCCTGGATGTAACCAACGAAGGCGGTTTTACGAACCTTGTTTCCATGCAATACGGCCTTACCTGGGACGAAACCGTTTTGCAGTACACTGGCGTTCAGAACCTTACAGGGTTGCTTCCCGGATTTACGCAGGCTACTAGTTTTAACCTTATTGGTGACACGTTGATTTTTTCTTGGGCAAGTCTATCTGGAGTTGGGTTTAATGTTCCCGCTGGAACTGTTTTATACCAAATTTGCTTCACCGTCATTGGAGACGATGGTGAATGTACGGATATAGATTTTGTTTCGCCTCCGTCCCCCTTAATGATAGAAGTTGTCAATGAAGCTGGCTCACAGCTTGGCTTTAATGGAATTGATGGGCAAGTCTGTGTTTCCAATTCGGCCATTGTCATCAATTTCACCACCACACCGGTCAATTGCCCCAGCGGCATGGACGGCAGCTTTACGGCAACTGTGAACGGAGGCACTGCGCCGTATCAGGTCACTTGGCAGAATACCAATGGCGGCCCGATTGGCGGACCTGGCGTCATCAATATTGATGGCGGTAATTTTACTGCCAACAACCTTGCCGTTGGCACCTACGGCGTCACGGTATCTGATAGCCAAGGCCAACCACTTGTTTCAAGTGAACAGGTCACTGTAACTGGTCCTCCATCGCTCAATATCGTTTTTCAAAATGTCCAACCGACCTGTAACGGAGACGCTGATGGTTCCTTCTGTGCCCAACTTATTTCAGGTGGCTTGCCGGTTAGCAACCCGCTCAACAATTACTCATTTGCATGGAGCGTAGCTGGCGCTGGGAACACAACCTGTGTTTCAGGATTGATTAGTGGAAGTTATTCGGTTACAGTAACCAACATATCAAGTGGTTGTAGTCAAACCTCATCCAATATTTTAGGCCAACCAACGCCGCTTGTAGCCAATGTCACCTCTAGTCCTGCCTCTTGTTCCGGAATGGGAGACGGCACACTCGGCGTTGTAATTTCAGGTGGTACGCCAGATAATCTTGGCGACTACCTTATCGAATGGCCCAACATTGGCGCCGGCCTGACAATTAATGGCGATATGTCGAACGTCATCGGCTTGATTTCCGATTCGTACCAACTGATCGTAACGGATGATAACGGATGCCAGATAGACCAAAATATTTGGCTATCTGCCATCAAAGTGCTACATGCCAACGTTGTCATTACTCCTATCAATTGCAACAGTGCTTGCAGCGGTGGCATATTCCTCACAGCCTTTTCGACAGGTGGTACTATCGATACGCAGTTCAATTTTGATTGGTTCGGCACACCAGTGCCGCCACCCCCAATTGCTGAAACAAATACAACTACCACCCTCGGGGGCCTATGCGAGGGCACTTATACCGTGGTTATTGAAAACTTGGACGGCTGCGAAATCGACACGACTTTCACCTTCACCGAGCCAACTGGACTCAACGTCGCACTGGCAAATTCCCAAAATGAGTCCTGCCAGCCTGGCAACGATGGTAGTATCTCCGTCAGCGTGATGGGCGCCACTGGCGCTACCACGTTTGTTTGGGACAACTCGCCATCCACGGGTTCAACTGCTGCCAACCTTAGTGCTGGCACCTACACGGTAACGGTTACGGACGCTGCAATGTGTACCGGTTCGTTGACTACTTCAATCATAGCTCCAACACCTCCAATCATCACTTCTTTGCCCGATGACATCGTCTCCTGCACAAGTAATGATGGCAATTTAACCGTGACGGCTTCGGCGGGCAGTTCGCCCATTGTTAGTTATAACTGGTCAAATGGACTGACCGGCCCCACCATCTCCAACTTGGCAGTGGGAACTTACTGGGTATCGGTGGTGGACGCTGGTGGCTGTGTCTCAATTGATACTGCTCAAGTTCTTGCATCCTCCCAAATCACAATTGATAGTTTCCAAATAAGCCCCCCACAATGCCCAGGCCTTAGCGGCGGCAACATCATCGCTTTTGTCAGCGGCGGAGCGACACCTTATTTTTTCAATTGGTCAAATGGCCTTGTGGGAAACAATATTTTCGTCAACAGCAACTTGACCGCTGGCACCTACGCACTCACAGTTACCGATGCTGATGGCTGCCCACCTGCCATTGATTCAGTCACCTTAATTGACCCACCATCTATTGTTGTAAATTTCACGGGGATTGATTCTGTCAGTTGTGCCAATACTGGCCAAACCTGTGATGGCACTGCGCTTGCTTTTGCCATGTACAGCGATGGGACAACTGGACTCTTCGACTTTATCTGGATTAGTGGGGAAACGGAAAATAATATTGATTTTAGTACCGCCGTTCAGCTCTGTGCGGGCTCCCAGCGGCTTATCGTTTCTGACGGTATTTGCAACGATACATTTTTTGTAAACATACCTGCACCGCTCCCCATCACGCCGGGTCAGGATATCAAAAACGTGAGCTGCAACGGACTTGCTGACGGCGAAATCACCCTACTTCCAAGTGGTGGAACGCCTCCGTACAGCATTCTTTGGCAAAACGGGACACCTGGCCCTACGCTCACAGGATTGGCTGCTGGCAACTACACCGCTGTCATTACTGATGACAACAATTGCAATTTTACCCACACGGTAACCATCATAGAGCCAAGTCCTTTCGTGGTAAATTTGAACCCGACACAAACAGCGGACATCAGCTGCCCCAGCGAGTCGGATGGCATCATCACGGTGGTGCCGCAAGGCGGCAATTTGAACATCGGGCCAGCGATATTCCAGTGGCAAAATGGCGTGGCTGGCACCAACCAAGCATCGGCTACTGGCTTGGCCGCTGGCACCTACTCCGTCACGGTCATTGACCCCAAAGGCTGTATAGACTCGTTGACACAGACCATCACGGAGCCGCCACCGATTCAGTTTATTTTGGGTGAAATAACGCCAGTTCAGTGTTTTGGGCAAACAACTACGATTACCGTAGATTCCGTTTGGGGCGGCAATCCAACTGCGACCTACGTATTCTCCACAGGTGCCTGCATCGGTAGGTTGCCGGGGCAACTATGCCCAGTCGTGGGCGGAATGCATGTCATTGAAATTGAAGACACCTTCAATAACTGCGTGGTGGACACGACTATCACCGTGTCTGAGCCGCAAGAAATCAGTGTGACCTTACCCGCTATTGTGGTGGTTGAACTTGGCGATTCGCTCACAATGCTCAACCCGACCATCGTGTCCTCGCTACCAATTGACACCTTCATCTGGGAGCCTGCCGAAAACCTCTCTTGTGCCAACTGCAAAAACCCCAGGGTTAACGGCATCACGCCCATGACCTATACGCTGACGATTATTGACATCAACGGTTGTGTAGCCACGGCTCAGGTTTATGTGGACATTGACCGCAACCGCAATGTTTACGTTCCCAATGTCTTTTCGCCGAACGGTGATGGCATCAATGACAAGTTCCAAGTGTTTACGGGAATTGGCGTACAACGAATCAACTTCGTTCGGCTTTACGACCGCTGGGGTGAGAAGATTTTTGAAGAAAAAGACCTGCCACCTTCGCCAGATGGTACGCCTGGCTGGGACGGCATCTTCCGTGGGCAGGAGATAAACCCCGCTGTTTTCCTCTATCTTATCGAAGTCGAATTCGTGGACGGCAGGATTTTGGTCTATCGGGGCGACGTGACGCTTTTAAAATGATGAATTAAAAGGTTGCCACAATAAAAAATCCCGTTCTGCAAATCTGCAGAACGGGATTTTTTATTGTGGAGAAATTTGAGCTTATTGCACGGCTACCCTCACTATCTTGCTGCCGGTTTTACCTTCCATTTTTAAAAAATAAATTCCGCTTGCCAACCCGCTTAGGTTCAGTTCGTGCTTGCTTCCAATTGGGTCGATGGTCAATACCGTTAGACCAAATCCATCCAGCAGCGTCAGGCGTTGAACCCTGGTTTCACAATCCGACCAATCAATCAAAAGCAGGTCTTGCGTTGGGTTTGGTGAAATTTTCACCCCACAACCAAATGCCTCTTTGGTTTGGGTAAAAAAGTCGGTGTCCACCCACCAAGTATCGGCGTGCTGCACCTCGGCCAGTTCGGCAAGAGTTGCGACAGCACCTTTAACTACATTGGCCATAAAGGTGAAATTGATGGTGCCTAGGCTATCGCCGGGTGTGTGGTAGTTGGGGTTGCGGAAGTTGGCCCCATCAGTGAGCATGATGGCCGGACGGTTGGTCACCCAAAACGGGGCGTGGTCGCTGCGGCCGAGGTCAGGGGTCAGGGCCTGCCAAGCGGAAGGGGCTTCTACTGAAACAACCCGAAGTGCTGGAACATAGGTTTGTGAGGCAGTTTGGTATGCTTGCATCAAGGTTGCAGAGTCACCCACTTTCCCAACGTTTGTGATGAAATTGCCCTTAAATTCTTGCGAAGCAACATCGTTGTAGGCATCAGGAAATAACAAGTTGAATCCAGTAGGCAAGGTTTGCGAATTGGGTGCTTCAGAGTAGTAGCCAATCATTTCAAAATCAACCATGCCTGCCACGACCTCCCCGTTTAAGATGCCGGTTGAAACGTATCTCGTGCTACCAATGAGGTTAGCTTCTTCTAGGTCAAAACCCACAAATTTTAGCGTTTTCTTGGTGGGATATTGTGAGAGGATGCGCATGGCCTCCAACATTCCAGCGATGGCAGAGCCGTTATCGTCTGCGCCAGGGGCATCATCCACAGTATCAAAGTGGCCTCCAAGAATGTAGGTATCTCCTGATATTTCGGCGCCAGGATGCCTGCCAATGATGTTTTGTGCATTGTAGTTGCCGAATGTGAAGGGCTGCTCGTAGGTATCCAGTCCTCGGTCGAGGAATTGGGAATAAATGAAATCCTTGGTTTCTTGGAGGTGCACAGCGCCGGTTGTGCGATGCCGAATGCCTTCAATAAATGTTAGGTCGCCTATCAGGCGGGTACTATCCACCAAGTCAACAAGTGATTGAATGTCAACGGGTTGCAGGTCATCGGCAACTAGCATGATGCGGAAATCGTTCATGGCAGATGCGCTGTAGGCACTGAAGTCCCAGCTTATTTGCTTGCCGGTTCCAGGCATAATTCCTGCACCGATGTCCCCAGTTGCATTATTTGTATCGTAGTCAAGAGAGGAGGAGCCAAATGACCCTGCTCTTAGGCTGACCGAAATAAGGTCGGACTCTGCATCGGCAAGGTCATAATTGATGATGAAAATATTGTTTCCAACCAATTGAAGCGCAACATTGGAAAGGAAAGGAGCTTGATTTTGAGCAAATAAAAGATTGCTTAAGAGCAAACAGAGTGGTAAAAATGATTTAATCATGGCCGAATGGTTTGTGATTTGATGACAAAGCTAATCAAATCAAACCATCTGGTTCCGGTCAGACAACATCATTTGCCTTGGTTCGAATTTGTTTTTGCAGTAGTTTTCAAGTTTTCAGGATTTGGCTGGAGTTGCACAATCGGGAAGGAAAAACTAGAATAGTGGGAAAAATTCTTGGAATATTTCAACGGCAGTTTGTATTGCTGCGTAAATCCTTCGAGGAAATTTTTCATCACAATCGGATTTACGTTTCGGGAGTTGGGTTTAAGGTAAAACCCAATATGGCCAATGCTACCGTCCGCTCGCCAAAAGAAATGTATCCAAGCATTGATGCCTTTTAAATCAAAATCAACAAGTGAGGCATAGGCTTCCATCTCCTTCATCATGCCCATCAGCTTGCCATAAGCTAGGTTCATGTCATTGTTGCAAACATCTAGCAGGGTTGTTTGCTCAGACATCATTTCCTCGTAAAGTTTGTTGTATTCTCCTAAAAGGAACACGGTGGGCATTTCCTGTTTCAAAGTGAGAGGTATGATTTTGGAACTACTTTGTGACCAAAGTTTTCCATTACTCCAACAAAAAATCACACCAGATAGAGCAGCGAACAACAAAAATCTCTTCATCATTTCAACAGCTTTAATAATGTTTCAACAAAGCGGCGCCTAATATTTCACGAATAGGTTAGTTGGAGGTAATTTGACTAAGGGGCGTTTCCGAAGAAGTAAATTCTGAGAAATGGGGAATGAAGTGAGTAAAACCTAAGTACCCTACAAAACTACGGATAGAATCTGAGTTATCCATGCGTTCGTCTAAAAATAAGCCAACAAATTTCATAACACCTTATCTTGCAAGCTTTTACGGGAAATCATTTGAGGAAACTATCTTTTGAAATATGATTATTGACGTTATCTTTTTGATTATTGCGGGGTGGGGCTTTTACCAAGGGTTTTCTAAAGGCATCATTAAAACGGTTTTTACCGTCTTCTCTATTGTGTTTGGGCTGATGGTAGCCTTCAAGTTTTCGCCAGCCGCTACCCGTTTCATAGAGACGGCTTTCCACTCCAACAGCCCGCTGAATTTTGCTGCTGGCTTTTTGTTGTCGTTTGTACTCACAATGATTATCATCCGAATGGCGTCGCAATTTTTAGAGAAAACGCTCCAAGCTGCCAACATCAATGTCATCAACAAGTTTGCTGGCGGTATTCTATTGGGCTCACTTTACACGTTGGTTTTCAGCTTGTTGCTTTGGTTTGGCGATCAAGCACACATCGTTACTCCCGAAAACTCCAATGGCTCAATGACCTACCAACATCTAAAGGCTTTTCCCAGCAAGATGAAAGGCGTTTACGAATACATCAAACCGGGGTTCAAGGATTTTTGGAACGAATCGGTACGGTTTATTGACCAAATGGAAGAGAAAAGTTTGGAAAAAACGGAATCGCAACCGACTATTTTTGATATTCCCGACGAAAACAACACGGAGAAAAAGCCAAATAAGTAACCTGATTCTTCCATGTTGGTTTGAATAACTTTGAGCAAAATATTATACATGCCATCTCCGCTCATTGAGGATTGGAAACGCAAAAAAGAAAAGGCCTCCACTGAAAATCGGGAAATCATCAAGCGCCTGAGTCGAAAAAAAGGCAAGCAACTCGATGTGTTG
The DNA here is from genome assembly GCA_021739645.1 of Saprospiraceae bacterium. Classification (GTDB taxonomy): domain Bacteria; phylum Bacteroidota; class Bacteroidia; order Chitinophagales; family Saprospiraceae; genus UBA6168. The sequence goes on from JAIPBL010000001.1 coordinate 54,579, forward strand.
GCCGACGAAGTGCATGATGCTGTTTTCAAAAAAATAGATTGCTTAGATTGTGCTGGTTGTTGTACTGGCATTCCGCCAATCGTCACCAAAGCGGATGTCACTCGAATTAGTAGGGATTTCAACATGAAGCCTGCTGATTTTGAGCGGCAACACCTCACCGAGGACGAGGATGGCGACACCGTGATGAATGCCACGCCTTGTCCTTTTCTTCTCAACGACAACAAATGCAGTATCTATGAAATCCGCCCGAAAGCCTGCCGTCAGTATCCGCATACCAATTACCTTGATTTTTCAAAAAACATGCGCCTTCACTTGCCGAATGCCAGCGTTTGCCCTGCGGTATTTTATATCCTCCGTGAAATTGAAAAACGGTTGGAAAAGTGACTGGTGACTTACTTGTTCAGTCACTAGTCATCATTCTTTAGCTTAATTCAGCACCAATTTTATCCAATAGCGCCTTGGTAAGCCGGATGCCCTCGTCCTCCGGTTTTGTCCCTTCGAACTCGATGCCGATATAATCGGTGTAGCCAGCATCCTTCACTATTTTTAGCATTTTCCGATAGTCCGTTTCCAAGCAATTTCCCTCAGCGTCGAACTCGTTTGACTTGGCGCTTACGCCTTTTGCGAAAGGCATCATTTGAGCAACGCCTTTGTACCGGTCGTACTCGTCAATACACTTGCCGTTCCATGGGTCGCCGTCCCTGTTTTCACGCTTGACACAGAAATTGCCGAAGTCCGGCAGGCAACCGACATTTGGCTTGCTGATTTGCTTCATCACCCCAGAAAGCCAGTCGCCGTTGGAGGAGAACCCGCCGTGGTTTTCGACGATGACGTTGATACCAGCCTGTGCGCCATATTCTCCCAGCTTGCCTAGTCCCTCAACGGCAGCTTTGGCGGCCTCCGCAGGATTTTTGTTGCTGCTGAATGCGTTCACCCGAATGCTCTTGCAGCCGAGGGTAGCGGCTGCATCTACCCATTTTTTGTGATTTTCGATGGCCTCATTCAGTAGCTTCTTATCCGTTTCTGCCATCCCGCCTTCGCCGTCAATCATGATGAGGTTTTGAAAAACACCATTGTCGGCGGCCCGTTTGTTCAGTTCGGCCAGGTAGTCGGCGTCCTTGGCTTTGTCCTTGAACATCTGGTTGACGTACTCGATGGCCTCAATACCAAACTTGTTGCGTGCTGTGGCTGCAAAGTCGAGGTTGTCGAGTGCCTTTTCGTCCAAAATAGTTTTGTGCAGTGACCATTCTGCCAACGAAATCTTGAAAAATAGCGGCTTGGGTGTTCCACTGGCGGTGGCTGTCGTGTCAGCCAGTTCGCCCTCAGCGTCGCTTGTTGTGCCACTGTTGGGTCCGCAGCCGTAGAGCCAGAGTGCGCCTGCACCCATTGCCATACTAGAATATTTCAGGAAGTTTCTTCTCGAATCTTTCATTTTGTTGAAATGTTAGGTGGTAAAATAAGTGGTTTAGAGTGGATTGCCAAAGGTAGCAGAAAGTCTGAAATTTCAAATTTCAGCAAAATTTGTTCAAAAAAATCTGAACATTGAAAAATGCGCTAGCTGTCAAATTAGCAAGGATGTTTACGGATTAAAATGACCTATCTGGTTTTGAGCTAAAATTTCTTATTTTGATGATAAAAGGCCTCCATTGTTCCAGATTTTCCAAACGGAATATTGGAGCTTTGTTTATTTGCGAATATTTATTCCCAAAAAACATTGTACATTTTTGCAGAATATCCTGATGGCCATTACATTTGTCAGTAGTAGAAAATAATTGCTCCACAGGTCATCAGACACCTAAACAACGAAAATCAAAAACCCTATTTAAAACCACGCTTCACTTTAGATTTTTTGAATGAGGAATTTTTTTCGGCGGTTTTCCAATCGGTTGCCAGATGAACTTAGGTAGTTTTGGTTGAGTATCACCTACATTAGGTTTTTTCATTTTTGGCAAACAGAAATACTCGAATTATTTGGAGAACAAACCGCCCACCTTTTTGGTAGATTGAATACCTATTGCCACCAAGTATTTTTCAAAATAGACCAAGATGAAACAGTACTCCCCTGCATTTCAGCCGAATCCATTTTCTTCCAGGCATGAGAAGAAAGCGCCTTTCTTTGATGCACAACCTTTTTTTAGGAATGCAAAACCAGATGCCAGAGAAAGCATCCAATTAAAATGGTTCGCACCGGACTCCAAAAACGTTTTCCTGCTTGCGATGAAAGGTATTGACGCCCAAATGGCCAGAGAAATCGTGCTGCTAATTAAATCTAAAGCAAGACTGAATCCCAAAGAAACCGAGGCGGATTCCCTTGATGAAATGATGACCGTTGTGACTGAATTCATGGAGGGAGATACTTGCTCCCTTCCTGATTTTGTGAGTATTGGGGAAGAACCTACCGGAATTTCAAAGCCAGCAGAACAGCCAGCTCTTTTGGAAACCATTGACGAAAAAATTGAAGAAAACCTTTCTAACGAGAAATTCCGGGGCAGTGATTTGGCGAAGCTTCTTTGCTGCTGCGAAATGCAACTTTACCGCAAAATCAAACAACTTTCCAACCTGTCCCCCGCCAATTATATCCGCAGGTACCGCCTTCGTCGTAGCCTCGGGAGCCTAGAACTGACCGACCTCCCCATTTCACAAATTTGTTTCAATGTTGGCTTTCGGTCGTTGGAATATTTCAGCCGTAGTTTCAAAAAAGAGTTTGGGGTTTGTCCATCAGCCTTCCGGGCGGGGCAAAATGTTTGAATAGTTCAAATGAATTTTGGATTAGGTCAAATTGGACCTTTTGTTCGGGTGTAGATTTGAGCCGACAAAAACACCTAACTCCTCAGGTTAGTACCCAATACCCGGAAAATGATAATCCATGCGCTGCAAATACTCCGTAAAGAACTGGAGGAGTTTCTCAAACCAGTTGCCGCTAACGACGACCGTTTAGTTGAGTTGGGCAATGTAGCCCCGCTGGACAAAATGCAGGGTGAAGCCATCGGGAACGATTCCAACAAAGTGCTCATCACCTTGATAAATGTCTGGGAAGAAAAGGCCCTGAAAAATGGTCCGTTCAGCCGTTGAAACGATGCGACGCTGCAAACGGGTGTATTTTAACCCTCCGGTGTTTTTGAACCTGCACGTACTAATAAGTGCAAATCAGGTGAGCTACGTGAATGCCTTGATATACCTGTCAAGAATAGCCGCTTTTTTCCAGTCTTAGATTCAAGCTGCAAAGACAACAAAGCCTTAGCAAACATAATCCAAAAATTACGATTCGGCGTCACTTCACCATTTATCTTCAAGCGACAGTAACCGCCTCACGGCGTCGCCACCCCATACTTCAAATGCAGCACCGTCGCCTTGCCTTTTTCATAGACCGAGACGATATAGAGGTTGTCGAATTGCGAGTCGGGGATATCCGGGTAAGCGTTCGTTCCTGTCAGGAAGTTGAGCAGGCCGGGTATTGTGTTGGAGTGCCCGACCACGAGCACTGCGCCACCCGGGTGGTTTTGCAACACCCCGTCCACCAATGGGTCGAGGAGAGCGGGGTCGTAGGATTGTACGCTCAAGCCTTGGTCATTGGCGGTGGGCAGGGCGGTTTGTTGTGTGCGGTTGTAATTGGTGGAAAAGACTGCACTGAGTGGTATGTTTTTCAGCACCCGCATGAGTGCTTCGGCACGGGCATGGCCATCAGGCGTGAGGTTGGGGTCGCTGCCGATGCTTTCTTTCTCCGCATGGCGCACGAGGAGGAAGGTCGTGGCGGTATCTTGTAGGAGCTGCGGCAAGGTCAGCGTATCGGTGGACACCACGGTATTCGTGACTATTTGTGGGGCTTTTTCGCAACTGAAAAAGCTGGAGATTAGGAGGAGAAATAGCATATTGGGTAGGTTTATTTGTAATGGCCAAGACTTGACCTAGCGGTTGCAGTAATGACAGATGGCTACTTAAAGGCAGCAATATAAGCACTTGGCAGGAAAATCAATTGTACCATGTGGTAAGTTTGGCACAGCCAAAATGGCCCCTTTGTCAAAATGCTGCCATTTTCCCAAACCCCACCCCTATCTTTCACCCATAAAAAGTGCCGACATGGAAAACGAAACGCCAGTACAAATTTGCCGCAACTGCCAGTCTCCGCTGCCAGAAGGCGCTAAGTTCTGTCCAATTTGCAGCCAGCGCAACCACGATGGGCGGGTCACCTTCCGGGAGTTCATTGCCGGGGCATTGGAAAATCTGCTCAATTTAGACAATCGTATTTTTAGCACTCTAAAGGCATTGCTCATTCCCGGCAAGCTCACAGTGGACTATTTCGAGGGGAAACATGTGCGTTACTACCATCCGCTGCGACTGTTCTTTGTGACGGGTTTGGTGCTGATTTCTATTCTTACCATGCGATATCGGCAGGGCGAAGTATATGCTCAAACTGAACGGACAATCAAGCGCTTTGAGGAAAGCCAGTTTCTCCAAAAACAAATTGCGAGCTTGGATTCCGTACGGTTGGCCTTGCAGCCTGAACTTGGGAGTGCAGTAGAAAGACAGGCATTGGATACTTTTTTTCTACGGGCGGATATCATGGGCGATACAATGGATACGGACAGTACCCATTTTAATGTGGGGTTGAACCACAAGGGCGTAAAAGTTGCCACTAAAGACTTCATGGAGCTTTCAGCAGACTCCTTACTTAACAAATACAAAGTACAGGGATTTGGTACCCGGATATTAATCTCCCAACTGATGCGTATGGCCCATGGCGCCAATGATTTCTTCCTTTCCCTGTTTGGCAACGCTATCTGGATGATGCTCGTGATGATGCCGCTGCTGGCCTTGTTCCTCCTTTTGCTATACTATCGAAAACATTATTTCTATTATGAGCATTTGGTGTTTTCGCTGCACGTACACTCAGCTGCCTTTTTATTGGCCGCATTATTGGCTATTTTTTATAAAATGTCCGTAGGCGTAGTAATTATAAGCATGTTGCTCATGATTATTTACCCATTCCTTGCCATGTTGCGAGTGTATAAACAAGGTATTTTTAAAACACTTTTGAAATATATCATCCTAAGTTTCGCCTATCTCTTTCTGGCCATAGGCTCCGTGTTCTTTTTGCTTTTCGTGAGTTTTGTATTGTTTTAAAAAGGCCAATAATAAAGCCCCGTCCGCAATTCACTTGCTAACGGGGCTTCTCTCACACGATCACCTCTCTCACTCCGCTCACCCCGCTCGCCCGCTACTCAAAAGCCTTCATTACCACCTCCGCTTGCTGCATGTCGTGCAACTTCTTGAAGCCGACAGCGGGAGAAGCAGCCGCTTCCCGTGAAGCAAGTTCCAGCGAGCGTTTGCCGTTCAATTGAAAAAGCAGGTATGTCCAGGCGCCCATGTTGGCGGGTTCTTCCTGTACCCAGCGGATTCTGGCGTTTTTGTATTTTTTGAAAATGGTGTCCAACTGTTTCTCCGGCAGCGGGTAAAGTTGTTCGAGGCGGACGATGGCCACATCCTCCCGCTTATCGGTACGCTGCTTATCGAGCAGGTCGTAATAGATTTTCCCGGTGCAGAGCAGCAGGGTTTTCACCTTGGCTGAGTTAGCACTTGGGTCATCCATCACTTCTTGGAAACGGGTTCCGGTGTGAAATTCTTTCAGTTCGGACACAAACTCCGGGTTTCGGAGGCCGCTTTTCGGCGTCATCAAGACCAGTGGCTTGCGGAAGGGTCGAATCAATTGGCGGCGAAGCAGGTGGAACAAGTTGGCTGGCGTGGTCACATTGGCCACCGTCACGTTGTTCCGGGCGCAGCCCTGTAGAAAACGCTCCAAACGGGCGCTGCTATGCTCAGGCCCTTGGCCTTCGTAACCATGCGGGAGGTACATGCACAGGCCACTCATCCGTTGCCATTTCCGCTCGGCAGACATGATGAACTGGTCCACCATCGTCTGCGCACCGTTGAAAAAGTCCCCAAACTGGGCCTCCCAAATCACCAACGCATCGGGGCGGGCCAGGGTGTAGCCATACTCGAAGCCCAGCACCCCATACTCGCTCAAGAGTGAGTTGTAAATATGAAACTTGCCCTGATTCTCGGACAAGCCATCCAATCGGTTGTATTCCTGGCTGGTATCTTCCTCATGCAGCACGGCATGGCGATGGGAAAACGTGCCCCGCTTCACGTCTTGTCCGCTGAGCCGCACATCGTTGCCTTCGAGTAAAAGCGAGCCGTATGCAAGAAGCTCACCGAGCGCCCAGTCCAACTTATCCGCTTCCCAAAGCGCTTTCGACCCTTTCAAAATCCGGCTGAACTTGTTGATCGGTTTGAAATTTTTCGGGTACTCGTGCAGGTGCTTGAGGATTATATCAACTGTCTTTTTGTCGATGCCCGTCAAGGGCGACTCATCAAAATCCTCCGGTGTGGTAGTCTTGCGGAGGCTCTTCCAAGCCAGTTCACTTTCTTGGTATTCGTATGGCAGTTTGTGTTGTTTCTGATTGTCGAGCCGCGCTTGCATTTGATTCCAGTAGTCTTTTTCCATTCGCTCAGCAAGTTCCTTTTGCACGTCGCCCCTCTCGATTAGGCGCTTGCTGTAAACCTCGCGTGGGTTCGCATGGGCATTGATGAGGTCGTACAAAAGCGGCTGCGTAAACTTCGGGTCGTCGCCTTCGTTGTGCCCATGTTTGCGGTAGCAAACCATATCAATGAAGACGTCAGCATTGTACTCCTGTCGGTATTCCATCGCCAATTTACAAGCATAAATGACGGCCTCTGGGTCGTCACCGTTCACATGGAATACAGGCGCCTGAACCGTGGCGGCCACGCTTGTGCAGTAGGTCGAAGAACGGGCGTCCTCCCAGTTGGTCGTGAAACCGATTTGGTTGTTGATGACAAAATGCAGTGTTCCGCCTGTTTCATAGCCTTTCAAAAGGCTCATTTGCAGGCATTCGTACACAATTCCCTGCCCGGCCACTGCCGCATCGCCATGTATCAAAACCGGCAAAATACGGTCGTACTCGCTTGCGTAGAGTACGTCGGCTTTGGCCCTTGCGAAACCTTCCACCACGGGGTTCACAGCTTCGAGGTGGGAGGGGTTTGGCACTAGTTTCAAGTATATTTGCTTGTCGTGGGGCGTTGTCACTTGCGAAGAAAAGCCAAGATGGTACTTCACGTCACCGTCGCCAAAGCTCTGGTCTTCGGGCATTTCACCCTCGAACTCCGTAAAAATCTGCTCATAGGTTTTGCCCAAGATGTTGGCCAGCACGTTCAGCCTTCCCCGGTGCGCCATGCCAAATACCACTTCCACAACGCCAGCATCGGCTGCTTCCGTGATGATGGCATCAAGGGCAGCTATGGTGGTCTCGCCGCCTTCCAACGAGAACCGCTTTTGACCAATGAATTTTTTGTGCAAAAACTGTTCGAACACGGTCGCCCCGTTGAGTTTCTGCAAAATGCGCTTCTTCTCGTCGAGTGTCAGCCCCCACTGGTGCTCAGGATGTTGTGCCTCTATCCTTTGCCGCAACCAACGCCGGCGGTCCCTGTCCTGAATGTGCTGGAACTCAAAGCCGATAGTGCCGCAATAGACCTTTTCCAATTGCACAATGATTTGGCGGAGGGTCGATTTTTCCAGACCGATTTCTTTTCCTCCAACATAAAATTTATCAAGGCTCGCCTCGGTCAAGCTGAAGTCGGAGAGGTCGAGTGATGGCTTGCGGTTCTTACGGGGTTTGAGTGGGTTCGTGGTACTTTTTAGGTGCCCCCGATTGCGGTAACCGATGATGAGTGCCAGCACCCGTAATTCGTCGAGGTCAACTTCGCTGGGTACGGTGCGTGCCGTTCCGTTACTACCAGTGGCGATGCCGTTTGTGGCTGCGCCATTTTGGTTGAAGCCATAGTCGAAGCCCTTGAAAAACAAGCGCCACCCCTCATCCACGGTGGCTGGATTGGCAGTGTATTGCTCGTAGAGCGAGTCAATAAATGTAGGATGGGCATTGGCAATGAACGAGAAGTCAGTCATCTTAATAAGTAAAAAGTACAAAGGGAAAAGGAAAAAGTGGGGCGTTGCTCATCTTACCTGTTCGGAAGTCGGATAATTGCTTGCCACACCGTTTTTGCCATATGCCCTTGTGGATTTTGTAATTTTTTTTTGTTAAACACCCCAATCAATTGGAGGTTTCTCAAAATGGGCGCTAATATCGGTAAGATGGATTGTTTGATTGTTGAATTGTTCAATTGTTTTTTTGATACGCCTCATGAGAAGCATCAATTTTATTCATCAAAACGACAGCTGCGGCTCCCCCGCTGGCAGGAGTCGAAACGACCGCCGATGCTCAGGTGTTGCGCCATGCTGCCGAATAGCTGCTCGGTGAAACTTGGTCGGGTAGCCTTTGTTCTGCTCCCAGCCGTACTGCGGATATTTGATAGACAAGGAAAGCATGTATTCGTCACGATATGTTTTGGCCAACACTGAAGCTGCGGCGATGCTGAGGAAGCGGGCGTCTCCCTTCACCATGCATTGGTGCGGGATGCCGGGGTAAGGTTTGAAGCGGTTGCCGTCAATCAACAGCGAGGTAGGCGCAAGCTCCAGCTTGCGCACCGCCCGGTGCATCCCCTCCACGGAGGCCCAGAGGATGTTGAGTCGGTCAATTTCTGTGGGTTCGAGCTGTGCGACCGCCCATGCCAGTGCCGCCGCTTCAATGATGGGCCGCAGTTCAACCCGTTGATTCTCTGTGAGTTGCTTTGAGTCGTTCAGAAATGGGTGGGCGAAATCCTTGGGCAAAATGACAGCTGCCGCAAAGACAGGCCCGGCGAGGCAGCCACGGCCAGCTTCGTCGCAGCCGGCTTCGGTTTCGTTTTTGTTGAAAAAAGGTAATAGCATCGTTCGCTTCAATTTTGGGGTAAAAATGTCCTTTTTTTCAAAAATAAACTTTCAAAATCAAAGGCAGTAAACCATACCAGCAGCCAGCTTGTAATATTTGCCCTCAAAAGGTACGCCGAGGGAGATGGTGATATATGGTGTTTGCCCATTTAAGCCTTCCAAGCCTTCTTGCATCTGGTCAAAGAAGTTGACATCCGTCATGGGCAGGTCGTAGCTGGTATTGCTAAGTTTGAATTTCACCCTAGGCTTGGTATTATATGGCGTGGTGAAATAGGGTTGCACTTCATTCGGTTTCACCAGTACAAGAGAACGGTTGGCCTTCGAAATTTCATCCAAAGCCAAACTCCGACCACGGTTGCCTAACAGTGCATCCTCCTGATTTTCAACGAGTTGGTCGAGGTGCGGAACGGTCAGCACGGCTGGCCGCACCTTTTGAACGCTGCCTGCAGCAAAAAGGCAGTTTTCGATTTGGTACTCGCTGGGGCACGGTCGCAGCAGGTCAAACTGGAGGATGTCGCCCACAGCAAAATCTCTTACAAGATGGGCGGGAACTTGGCCGTGCTCGGAATCAGAAACAGGCCGCAGCCATTTGGGCTTTCCACCGGGCTTGAAGGGATGGAAGGCATTTTTGGCATCGGGAATGAGCTGTACGCCCGCAATGCAGCGCTCGCCGTACTTCTTGGAATTGGCAAGGCAAAGGAGGTAGGTTTTCGTCATAGCAGTGGTATTGTGTTTATGGTTTTATTTTGAAAACTTAAAACCAAGCACCTGATTTTCAACCACTTACATCAACTTCACTTCACGAGGTGCACGATTTCCACATCGTTGAACCGGTGCTGGAAATATTCGGCCAACAGTCGGCGGTGGCATTTTTCGGGGCCATGCTCGCTGCACAAAAGGCAGTGCTGGTGCAATTTTTCAGGATTTACTTTGTCGCCGACTTTGCGCATGTCAATCAAGTTCAAATAGGCGTTTTCGTATTCCTCCCAAGTCATTTTCTTGCTTCGGTACAAGTCCAGCAGTTCCTTTGTTGGCGCAAAATCGAGGTTGTGTTCATAGCCCATGCCGCCTATTTCACCCAAAAAAAACTTCAGGTCAGTGCCTTTTGCAAACCCAGCCAATTGGGAAGCATTGCTGATTCGGGTATCAATGACTGTGCTGACTTCATTGTTGCGGAGCAAGCCAAAAAACTGGCTGGCGTTTTTTCCGGTAAAACCAATGGTATATAGTTTAATCATGCTGTTGAAAATAGTTATGCGCCATCGCCGTTCACTGCCAGTTCCTCCTTTTTGGGCGACCAGCCTACCAGTTGGTTGTGGAGCCTGTAAGCGGCTTTTATTTGGTCTTCCTTCGTAATGTTTGGCTCGAAAATATTGGGCTGAGGCAGTTTTTTTGCAAATTTCTTGAGCAGTGCTTGCTCCAAGTCTTGGTGTGTGGCGGCTTCTCCGTTCTTCAAAATATGCACCACGTCAAATCCTTTTTCGGTGAGGTAGGCTGAAATCATGGAGAAGCGGTGGCATTCGAGCGGGTCGGCCTCGGCGCACATCAATGCCGGGAAAAAGCCCTTTTCAACGCCCTGCTCCATGCGCTCCACCCCTGCTTTGAAGTCGGCAGTTCGCTGCACTTTTTCAAAATCCACCTTGCCCTCGTCGTCGTGGAGCATGGTATTGGTGTGCCTTGCGCCAAACTCCCGACCAAAATGGAGGTACATGATATCGTTTTCCTTGAGGAAATTGGCAAGGATGGGCTTGTTGTATTGTGGGTTGTATTGGCTGGCGGGGGTGCTGCGAACGTCAATCACGCAGTCAATGCCGTGCAACTGCAATAGGTGCAAGAAGTCACTTGCTGCAAGGTTGGAGTGGCCGATGGTATGGATGATTGATTTGGGCATCGTGTGGTTCAGTTTTCAATTCTGTTTGGAAATCAAAAATATAAAAGTATTGAAAAGTCAAAAACACCTACCCTAATTTTTAGACAATTTTCCCTTCCTTGACGAACTCGTTCCGAATCCCGCTCATCAAATTTTCCACTGAAATGACCTCCAAGCCCTGCTCCAGGGCCGTGATGCAGCAATATTGCACGATGTTCATGATACTGGCCCCGGTGAGTTCGTACTGTTGGGACAATCTTTTCCAATCAATTTTTTCATCCAACTTCACATTGGGCGGGAAAGCTTTTTGCCAGAGTTTAAACCGCTCTTCTGCATTTGGTACGGGGAAAAAAACCATTGCCTGAAACCGCCGGAGGAAGGCATCGTCAATATTGCTCTTAAAATTGGAGGCAAGAATGGTCAGTCCCGGGTAGGTCTCGATGCGTTGAAGCAGGTAGCTCACCTCTTGGTTGGCGTATTTGTCGTGGGCGTCCCGGATGCCGGTGCGCTTGCCGAACAGGGCGTCTGCCTCGTCAAAAAACAGAATCCAGTCCTTGTTTTGCGCTTTGTCGAAGAGGCGGGCGAGGTTCTTCTCCGTCTCTCCGATGTACTTCGAAACGACCATCGAAAGGTCAATTTTGAACACATCCCGCTTCGTTGACTTGCCGAGCAGTGTGGCCGTCAGCGTTTTTCCAGTACCAGAAGGCCCGTGAAAAAGCACCCGATAGCCGGGTTTTATTTTCCGACTCATGCCCCAAGTCTCGAAGAAAGTAACTTGGTGCCGCACCCAACTTTCAATTTCGTGAATCTGCCGCAGTGTTCCAGGGGCGAGCACCAAATCGTCCCACTCCATGCCCGTTTGGATGTATTCCGCCGGAAAATCTGTGCTGAAACGGGGCTTGCTGACCTTGCCGAGCGTCAGCATTTCCAACACTTCGGGGTCGAGGATGATGCGGCCACTCATCACGGGTTCCCCGGGCGGCACGGCGTCCAAACTCAGGATACCTTTTTGGTGAAACCAGTGGTCGGTGTTGAACAGTTGGTGGACATTGAGCCGTTTTTCGAGGTCATCGCCAGCGAGGATGAACTGGGCAGTTTCGCCAGTGGGCAGGATGTCCCGGTGGTTTTGGCCTTTCACCCCTCCGAACTCGGGGAAGTCGCCGCCGTCGGGGAGGTGCTCGGCGAGGAGTTGGTGAAAAATACCAGGCTGCAACGAGGGCGCAAGCCCCAACATGAGCACGACAAACTCCTCGTAGGATGGGTTAAATTGTTCAATAAAATTGGATAGGCCAGTGGCTGTTTTGAAAAAATCCAACGATGCAACCTCGAAACTATCGACTTGACGGGCATGCATTTTCAAACTGCCACCTGCTACGGAACGCAGCCAATCGAGGGCAAGGTTTAGGTTGGCGGATTGATTTTGCATTAGTCTGGACAGTTGGTGAGGTCAACGTTGAAGAAGAAAGGAGGTGTGTCAAGTGCGACACTTGCTGCCTGTACCTGCGCTCTCCGTTGCCGTTCTAGTTGGGTATGCACAGCCCTGACCCGGCTGTTGAAGACCCTTTGATTTTGACATAATTTAAAGGTAAATGGTGTGGTCAATTCACCGTCATAAGTTCTGAAGGTGGCCACATGCCTGTCTTCGTGGGGGGAGAGGACATTGTCAATTCCATCCTGTACCCGTTGCCGCTGGCAGTCGTTCAATCCCCTGAATTGGGAAGCCCTAGGCAAGGTTACGACCGGATTTGTGGTAAATGTGGATACTACTTGTCCCGATATTTCAACACAAGGCGCCCTCCTTCCACAGCGCCCACATCCTGTGGCGGGTGTCACCGTTTCATTCTGGGAGGTGTGCGCATGGGAGTAATTGGCAGCGGTTCTTCCCTCGATACGCAAGGAGCCTGCCCGTCCGCCGCCGTGGGCGATGAAGTTTGGGGCGGGGCGGAAGAAGGGTGACGAGCCTTTTTTCGGCCTTGATGGATTTATTTTTGTACGCATTTTTTGAAAAAAATAGACGCCTAAATTTGACCAAAATATTAATCAAGGTGACGAAGATGCACTGGTAACAGCTGCGGCAGACATTGCCCTTAATCGTGCAGTTACATCAGCCACCGCATCTCCTGCGCTAATCGAGATGCGTGGAGTTCTAACATTCCCACTCACATGTATCCCTATCTCCGTAGTACCTCGCCCATCTGGCGATTGAACCCGATAAATTATTGACTTAATTCTCATTGTCCCAGGATGGGTAGTGACGGTAACACCGACACGGGCCTGCACGCCTGCTCCAACTGCTTCCCTTAGATAGGATTCAATGCCTTGGTTTTGCAAAAATTGATTGACGCTTCTGGGAGCGTAAACAACAAAATCAACCTCGGTACCAAATCCTGGGCCTATACCATGAGCTCGTTCATATCTATCGGGGCCAAGTTGCCGCTGTCCCAACCCAACCCGACTTGGCGAAGGTATTTGACGTTCTGCACCACCTCTAGCAGTACTAGCTCCTAACATTTGATTGGAATGAAATTCGATTTCTCGGCCTTGGAGCGCTGGGCTTCGCAATCTCCCCTCGGCACCTACATTTCGAAGCGATGGAGGCATTCTTTGATAAGTGGACCTACGTTCCGTCACACCATCGAAATTGATTCTGACTTCAAAAGAAGTTGCTGCTGCTCCCACCCTGGTCCCAGTGGTTGTGCGGGGATTTATTTGCCCATCAACTGCCCAATTTCGACCTTGCTGCACTAAATCCAAAGATCGGAACCCATATCGGGTGCGAATACCACTCAACAACGGAGTGAGTACCGCCCGCCCCACCCTTCTCCCCGCAAACCGATTCACCGCACCCACTGCCGCCGCCATCCCCAACCTCAACCGCTCATTCGGATCCCTCGGCACCCCCGCCTGTGCCACTCCCCGCACAAACCGCCGAGCCAGCCCTACCAGCCATGCCACCACCCGGTCAATGGCCATATCAATGGGTCGCCGAATACGCTGGATGATACCTACCACGGCATCAGAAATCCGGCCGAGGCCGGCAATCCGGGCCAAGAAACTGATGACCAAGGTCAGCATTCCGGCCATCGTCCGTTCCACTCGTTGCGCAGCAGGCGCAATGGCACCAGCGGCAATAGCCATGATGCTGTCGAGCACGGAACGCCCCACCTGCATGATGGTGCGGATTCGCTCCACAAGAAACATCACCGTGTTGTAAATGGCGATAATGGCCTGAATGAAAGCTCCCGCAGGGTTAAGACTTGTGAGCAAACGGGTCATGGCAGCTTGTACGATGGTAGTGGTCACGTACTGCATGATTTGGGTCATCACCATGTTTCGCAAATTGCCGAGCATGCCCCGAATTTGCGCCCAAGCTGCCGCCGGGCCTTGTGTAATAAGCGTCCGCACCACGCTCACCGTTGTTTCAAGCGCCACCACGGCTGGTTCGCCAAGGTGACGAACGAGTCGGCCCCGGATGTTCTGCCAGGTCAGGCCCAGCACTGAAAATACAAACTTCACGATTTCCCGCAGCTCGAAAGCTCGTGGGATGTAAATCGCTGCACCGGCCATTGCGCCAGTCAGCCACTGCACAATGCTGTTGCGCAAGTGGGTGCCGATGCGACTGGCAAAACCTCGAAAGCCCTGAACCACTGCATTGATGAGGTTGCGCACAAAGCCCATCGGGTTCCGAATGATGCGCTGAAAAGCTCCCCGTGCTCGCCGCAAATAGGGCATCGCTCCTGGTGCAACGACCGAAAAGATGATTTCCAAAAGTGTCATCACCTGACGGCCAGCCCAAGCAATGAAGTTTCCGACAAAATTGCCGAAGGTGCGGAAAATGCGCCCGAACAGGTTGGTGATGGGCAAAAAGTCCTGGATGCTGATGGAGCGCAGCGTGTTCATAAACAGCGTTGGAATTTGTCGGATCATGCCCGTCAATTCAGACAATGCACCTTGGAACCACGCCCATGCCCGCTGAATAGCACCGCCCCGCTGGATGTTTTGCCAAACTTCCTCCTGGCCAATGAGCCGCATGAAGCCACCAATGAGCGTAGCGGGAGTCCGTGGATAGGGCGTTCCGGTAATTGGGTCTCGACCGAGGATGGCTTTCACCAAATCCCAGCCACGGGTTCCTGCCGCCAGCGAGGCCAGCGGTCGCAAAACTGCATCCCAAATGAACTGCATAATGGCTCGCCCTAGGTTGCGTACCATTGTCAAAATACGGCCAATTGGTTCCGTAAAAATTCGCTTGGCCCGCTCCCAAACACTGCCCAACCGGAAAATATCCCGCCAGCCAAGTGAGTTCAAAAAGGACATGACCGCTGCCCGGATGCTGCTGCCGGTGATGCCGAGCGTGTTCATTTGCTGCTCCACGTAAGCACCTGCTCGCTCGAACACATTGTAGTGGTCCAATACGGAGGTGATGAGGCGCCCACCCGGCAGAAATTCGACGATGGCTCGCAAGATGTTGGCAGCACTGCGGTCGGCCCGCTGCATGTTGATGGGGTTCACGCCGATTACTATCGTGAACATTCGGTACCCAGGGATATTGTAAGCTGCATTTGCAAAATAACCGAGGGCATCTTCAACGCCCAACCGCTGGATATGAGGCTGGGTGGCGGTGGTCGTCACCTGAGGTGACCGCTGCACGGCATGCCCCTGCTGCACCACATGGGTCAGCTCGTGGGCCAATAAATGCTTGCCATCCGAAGTGCCGGGCTGGTATTGGTCACGGTTGAAAAAAACATGGTTTTGGTAGGTGAAGGCACGGGCACTCAGTTGGCTGTTGAGGTTGCCCGATTCTGCGTCATTGTGAATCCGCACATTCGAAAAGTCAGCATTCATGCGGCTTTCCATGAAACTCCGTGTGTTGGTGTCCAAAGCCTGGCCACCCGCCATTTTGCTGGTGATACCCGTTTGGACACTGGAAGTTACAGCGGGAACGCCATTTCCTTTTCGCTGAATTTCCTCTTCCTTTTGCTGGATTTTCTCTTCTTCCTTGCGCTGCAATTTCTCCTCCGGCTGCGCCGCCATTTGAACTTGTTCCTCCTCTTCTCCCTTGCGCTGCAATTTCTCTTCCGGCTGCGCCGCCATTTGAACTTGTTCCTCCTCTTTTTCCCTGCGTTGCAATTTCTTCTCTGGCCCTGCCTGTCGTTGAACCTGTTCCTCCTCTTTTTCCTTGCGCTGCAATTTTTCCTCCGGTTGTGCCATCCGTTGCACCGGTTGCCCAAATACTTTTCGAGCGACTATTGGCTGCCGCTCCTCCTGTGATGGCATTTTTTCGGGGCTTGGCATCCGCATAACCCGGTCGGCCATGTGGTCAGCTTCCTGCTCCAACCTGTCGCCCGGCTTGCCCACCTTCAGTTTGGTTTGGATGGCTGGCGCAAAAAAGTCCCCACCCCCCGCCTTGGCGAAGAACGGACCCGATTGCTGTTGCGACCGGGTAGCTGTGGTGGATTTTTCTGTCGTTGCTTTCAAAGGCTTACAATTGAATTTGGTTCTTTGACACATTCCGTGGAAGCAAGAGCGTAGCTCTGACCCCGTTTGTAGAAAAGTTTCTCCGAAATAGTCGTGAGGGGCGTAGCCCCGGCCCGGGGAAAGCTGTGAAAATCAATCGTGCCGGGGCTACGCCCCTCCAAAAATGACGCATTCCATTTTCTACAAACGGGGATAGGGCTACGCCCTTTATTTTCCCATTCCACGGAATTTGTCAAAGAACCTTGAATTTTTAAGACCATTCGACCGTGATTAAATCTGGCATCCAAGGCAATTTTATCATGGAAATACTCCAAGGTAATTTAGCCAACAGCACATCAAAACTGCGTTGTTCCACTCGAAGTAACCATCCTCCAACAGGATTTTGGGTGAGCTTCCCCTCCCGGCAAAGAAAGGTACCTCGCAGCCCATCGGCAGTCGAGTTTCCCAAGGCCGCCCAATGGCTGATGACAGCTTGCAGTAGGTTGTCGGCTGTTGTTTTTTCATCGGTTGTCAATTGAATCTTGCGGCTTTGAGGCTTTTCGAGCGGCACGCCACAGAGCAGTTTGTTCAGCGGCAATTCATGCTCCATGTCTCCCTCGGTACCGGTGGCGAGGTATTGCAACAAGCAAATCGCCCGTTCCGAATCTTGGAGTTCCCCATCCTTCGCAATGCCCAAAACATCAAAAAGTCGCTGTAAAAATGGCCACAAAATGACCATGCCTGCGTTGCGGATGAAGATTCCAGATTCGCTCGGCGTCAAGATTAATTCATCAGATTCGTCCATAAAATCAAGTTCATCCTCTTTCGTTTGTTGCTGCTGCTCGGTCACTGAATTTGAAGTTTGATCGGCCATTTTCCTCATTATTTTTCGAACCACATCGATTTGTGACTCGACAGCATTTGGTGTGTTTTGATGGATAAATTTTAAGAGCAAAGTTTCAAATCCAACTGGCTGGCGTTTTGCCCAATCCATCAATTTTTCAAATTCGGCGGGCATTTGTTTTGCAAAAAAGTGGAAAGCATTAAGTCCTGAAAACGATGACGGCCAATCCTTAATTTCGGAAATCAGTTCTGGGTGACTCGCCAACTGGGCGATGACCGATGCTTGCCAGCTTTCTGCCAAACGCTGGTTTGGCTTTTCGAAAACAGCCCTCCAAAACGCACCTTCTGATGCCGTCTTAAAATTCGGAATTTTCTCAAAAACCGTTTTCTCGAAATCCTTTATTTCAAGAAGTTCCTGCTCATTTTTATTCAAAAAAACAACCGCCAACCTACCAAGCATCGCTTCCGAAAATTGCCCAACCAGCCGTTGTCTCACCTTAGTTGACCGAATGGTGGAATTGAATTTTTCCGTCCAATTAGATAGGTTGTTGTTTTCCAAAACCTTGAGCAGTTCCCCCTCAAAACTTGCCGCTGTGCCTGAACTAGCCCACCAAGGCAACCTACCCTTTTCCAAAAAATAGAAAAAAGCCGTCATGAGACTTCCTTCCCCATCACTCAAATTTTGTGACTGAGCATTGTCGTCATTTTGGAACTTGGAGAGGTTTTCCACCAATTGCCGACCAATTTGCGCCAACAACTCCTCCTCCCAATCGCTGCCGCTAGGCATATCTGCGGACAATTCCAAATGGTCAAGACGGATGACCTTGTCTGAGGTCGAAACTTGGTCAAACACTTCAGCAAGGAGGCCATTTAACGGTCCGTTGGCAAAACGGCTCAACCGCTCGTGCCACTCCCAGCTTTGAAAGCGGCCATCCACCTCCACTTCGAGGATTTGCCTTCCGATGATATGTGTTTGCTGTTGCTGCATCTTACTGCGTTTTCTATCAAATTAGCCAAGGTCAATTACCCTCGATGCCATGCCGAAACAGCCGTTTTTGGCAAAGCCAAATACCCGAACCGTCTGTAAATTGCCTTGATTGTTTTTGAAAGAAGCCACGGTCAGTCGGTCGTTGGGCTGTTTGGAAATACCTTGCCCCATATCCCAGAACCACTGTGAAACATTGCCAATGAGGTCAATACCCTCCAGTTCAACGACCGTTTGGCCACCTTGTCGGCTTATGTTTTTGACTTCGATGCGCAGCTTGGGCGATTCTCCGGTACACCGGGCTTTTTCACCATTATTGCATTTATCAAAATCAATGCAATCAAATGGTGGCACTTCGAACTTGGTGTCCAAATTGAGTCGTGATTCGGTGCCTATCGTACCGGTTTTTGGTGAAAGTTGGGCGGTGAAATCCGTTTGTGTGTTGTCAATTCTGTAACTGCCTTCGACCTGGATATCGAAATCCAACGCCGTAAAATACTCGATGCGCAGCATGGCGTACACACCATCCATCGAATCATAGGCAATTTTCCACCAGTCACGTTGGGCCGGGGACACGTTTCCTTGCACTTTTTCATTGAGGGCTTCGACCCATTCCTGCACGGTAGCATGGAATTTGTCAGGCGTCAGCGCCGCAACATCATCAGTGAACGGAGGCACCGCACCAGTCAGGTCAATGTTACCATTCACCACCAGTCGGTTGACTTTCATCGAAACCTTCTTGTACTGGTTGTCGCCCGGAACTGCTTGTAGCCAGAACCGATGGAGGCAGCTAACTGCTTTACCCTCGCCTGGCAGGTCGCAATCCTTCTTACTGACCGTGACGGTGACAGTTGAGCTGGCAGAGTTGCCGATATTATCTTTAACCTCGTACTCAATGACAACTGCCTGCCCGGTGGCCTGTAAACTTGGCGTGAATGTGATGGTTCCATCGTCGTTGACCATCACCGTTCCCAGCGTTGGGTTATCCAGTTTTGCAGAAACCACAGACAACCCCTGACCGACATCATTTGCCAAAACATCAACAACCACAGGCGCTCCAGCTTCCGTGGTGCTGACATCTGGTTGGGCAACAATGACTTGTGCTTCGCAAGAATGGGCCAGTTCCACGCTGATGGGGTCACAATCACGGCTGTCGCTGACCTGCACGGTCGTTGGTTGCCCACTTGGCTGGGGTGGAGTTGTGATGAAAAATGCGCCCTCATCTGTTTCGGTACCGTCCTCGTGCGCCACCTCTACCCCGTCCAGTTTGAACGGTGGCTGGCCGTGTTCAATCCGAATTCTTGCCACATAAAACTCGTTCGTTGCGTCGCAATCAAACGAGGCGGCCCTGACGTCCATCCGCTGGCCAGTCGTCACTTTTTTGGCCAATGATTCGCCACCCTCTGAGTCCCGAACCACGAGGGTATGCTCGCCTGGGTTCAGGTCCATACCACCATTGAACAGTTGGTACTCGCCACCATCAATTTTAACCTCAAACGGCGCAATGCCGTGGGTGACTTCGATGGTCGCAAAAACCACATCGTTTTCGTTCGGACAGCCCAATGCCACATTGAAAACTGGCCTCGAAGGTGGTAGTACGAATTTCACAGGCGGACAATCGCTGCAGCAGCGGGTTGGTATGTAAAAATCGGCGAGCACTTTACCTTCGGGAATATCGTATCCCAACTTCCTAATGCCGCCGCCCAACACATTACCCGTGGTAATATCATTCGGCGTTTCCCGGAAAACCAGCACAAAAGTGCCACCAACTGGCACGCCCGCCTTGTGCTGCAGGTCGGGGTGGTTCGTTGCATATCGGCTGAACCAAATCAGTTCGTCCACTGCTTTTTGCTTGGCGTCCATCTCTGCTTTCAGCTCAACTAGCCGTTTGCGCAAGCAACTGCTTTGAAGCGATTTCAATTCATTGATGAGCGCCTGCACTTCGGCTTCGGTTAGCGTGGCGTCTTTGTCGTTGGGGTTGTAGCGCCCAAGGTCAACGAGGTAGTCCTGAATTGAACTGTCCAAGATGTCAAACCTTTTGTCGAGCTTGGCATAGTTCAGGGATTTTGAGGGTTTAACGAGTTCTTCAGTCACAGCCAGCATTTCAGCCACCACGTTCACCTTGTGTTCCGCCACGACTTTGTATTCCCTGACCGACAGGCCGGAAAACTCGGCAGTGCTTGCCAATTCCCTGCTCACCTCCGCTTTCAATTTGTCCGGCGTGTTGACTTCTACCCTGTCAATGTTGAGGAGCAGGCTACTGCCGATGGCGCTTGTAGTCGGGTTTACGTTGCTAAAAATAGCGGAGCTGCTTGGTTGTGCGGCTGAGGTGCTGAATGATGTTGAGGCGAAAAACAAGGGTTGTGCTGCCATCGAAGCTGACGCACCAGCGAAACTTGCCGTCATTCCAATCGCAGAACCTATTCCACCAGCCCTGCTCGACCTTGATGGTGATGGCGCAGCGGCTTCTTTTTTTATTACAAAATCTGCGGCGGTCACCAAGCCACGATTGCCTTTCGGTTGGGTCAGTGTGCCAATTTTTTGCTGATAAAGGCAATTCACCTCGTTCACCCAAATGCGGTGAATTACATCGAGGTCGTTGTCAATACAGCGGTTTTTCCAAGGGTTGCTTTTATCCTCCACGGCAAGGTTGTCAGCGTTGAGTACCACCACGTCAAAGGGCAGTCGGAAGGTGCGGATGGCTGTCATCAGCGTTTTGAGCACCTCCGTCCACGAGCGGCCGATATGCCCTTCAATGCGGAAAAAATTGTATGGCTCCAGGTCATAACCGAGTGGATTTTTTACAAAATCATCCTTGCCATAGTCAAAGGAAAAATAGCCGAGGTTCTGGTTGGCCCGCCCCTTTTTTGTCTTTTTGTAGTTCCACCGCTGGTGCAGCGGCGTTTCTCCATCTTCATCAAAATAATAGTACGGGATGGCTTTTTTGGAGAGCGGCGCATTACCAAAGCGGCTCGGCGTAACTCGGATGCCCTCTGGCAGCTTTGAGGTAATTCGGAATTTTTCAATCATTAAAACGATGCGCTCAAACAAGTGGCGCACCTCTTCGGCAGTCGTTTCTGCATGGGCAATGGCCATCGAGGGGCGGAAGTAATGGCGCAGTTCCCGCCACTTGTCTTCCCGGTTTGAAAACACCTCGCCCAGCAGCAAATGCCTTGGAAACAACTCCTCGTGCGAACAGCAAAGCGACATCAATTCCAGCCCCTTCCAACGGAATTCGTCATAAGCCTGAATAAGGTCGGAGAGCAAATCGTAGTAGTATTGGGCGTAGTAAATGGGGAATTTTGACCCACCAAAAAAGCTGAATTGGAACAGGTTTCGAAACTCATTCTCCAGTGCTTGCAGCTTGTTGATGAATTGGTAATTTGGCTTAACGGGTTTCACCACCGGACCGAAAACTTGGTAGGCTTCCGCCAATGCTTTTCCAATTTTGTCAAACATCGTCACCGAATCGCCCACGAGCAGGTCACGGTAGGCGTCGAAAATCATACGAGCATCCACCATGTTCGTGTTCGGGACATTGAGGCGGGGCATACTAAGGTCGGGCAGGCCGAGGCGCTCAGGCAGGTTCGGCAGGGTGTCCTGTCCTGGCAGCCCGATGATTAGTTTTTCGGCGTTTGTTCTCGAAATCAGAAGCGGACGAACCGTGATGGCCGTCTCGCTGCCCTTGTCGTCGCAGGAGTTTGGACTGCAATTTCGGAGCTGCTCGCTGTTCACCTCCACATGCAGCAGCGCCACTTTGTTTTTCAAAAAATCAGGGTCGAGTTGGGTAGCCGTGTCGTATTCGGCAGCCCCAGCGGGTATCAGTTGCCAGAGTTCGTATTGCGGCTTCTTCGAGTCACAGCCGTTGTGGAATTTGGTGTATCCCGGCTTGTTCGGCACGGTGTAAACCTTGAACCTGTCCGCCGAAAAATCGGTAATCGGGAACGGGGTGCAATTCCCGGTTTCATCTTCGGCCACGCCCAGGTTGGCGAGGTAGCCTTCCGTGGTCACCCCGCATCCTTTCGTGACGGTGACGGTCGAACTGGCCTCGTCAAAGCTGACCTCCAGGCCGCACACCACGCCCACCCCAATCAGGTTGGTTCGGCTGAGTCGGTTCTGCTCGTCGAGGTATTCCAGCATTTGGTTGAGGTGCGCATTCGTCAGCACCTGATTGGATTCGAAGACCGGGAATGAATTTTCTTTCGGTATCATGGTTCTGATTTTTCTTGTGAATGTGGTCGCCCAATTTATTGGGCTGACCATGAATATATCTCTCAACCTACGGCCAGCCCAATAAATTGGGCGGCCACAAATTCAAAAACTGGCGCCAAGCGCCGTGCTGCCCAGCCGCACTGGATTGTCATCATTTCCAACGTCGCAATCGTGCAGCGTGGCAGGCGGGTAAATGCTTTTGACATTGCTCAAAAGCCCAATCAGCCGCTTCAGTTTCCGGCTGGTTTCCACCAAATCATTAGGGTAATTTTTGGTAAAAAGTGCCACGATTTCCAGTTTTTCCTTGGCCAGCAACTTGTGTAGCCCAGGGCAGTTGAATTTTTTGGTGATAAAAATTTCGTCAAAAATGCCCTTGATGATTTTGGCCAAATCCCACTCCTGTTGGTCGGTTGGGGTTCCAAGTTTGGAGGTCACCCGCTCGTGGTAGGCCTGCCCGAATGTTTCGAGCAGTTCGCAGGCGCAGTTCTTTGCAGCGGCCACTTCCGCCGATTTCAAGGCCCTGCCTTTTTCTTTTTCAAAAACCTTTTTGGCCTCTGTACCAACCAACAGTTGCTCCAAACCCGATTTCAATGGCATGTCTGCACACCAGTCGGTAGCAGCGATGGACAGCCAATCTTCCCAGGCCGCCTTGAGCCGGGTGTACTGCAAACCCTCCACCGCCACGGTAGCGAAATAGGAGGCCATTTCACCAATTATTTCAACTCTCAAAGCCGCCCAATTGCTGATGACCGGGTCGGAAATGTCAACGAACGGGTCGTTGTTTTCAAAAAAAGTTTCGAGTTCCGCTTCGGTGCTGTTCAGTTCAAAGAATTCCTGTTCCTTGCCAACCATCCACTCGTCGAATTTGGCCTTGAACGCCGCCCAAGCCACCTCCAGCGCCTGTTCGATTTCCACGGGCGTCGGCTTCTCATTGGTGGCCGAAAGTCCTTTGAGGCAGATGGTTTCCACCACTGGTTTCAAGCCAGTAGAGCAGGGGTCGAACTCTAACTGCTCGTCGCCTACCCAGCAGATTTTGGTCAAAATATGCGCTGGTGCCTCCATTTCGATGGTGCGGTCAGCGTAGCGCCGCCAGTACAAATCGTCGTCTGAAAGCCTTGCCCAGCCGGGCATCACGACCGTCATTTGGAAGGAGTACGGGCCAACATCGTGGCAGGTCTGACAGGTCGGGTCGAGGCAAACGGGCATCACCGCATCGCCGGGGAAGCGTGGGCGCAGCAGCAGGTGTTCTATGATGAAAATCTGTTGCTCAGTTGTCTCGTCCAAACCCAACAACCGGGCAATCCGACGGCGCAACACCGCATGATTTTCGGAAGAAATAGTAGCCCGGTAGTCCAGCGCCCGTGCCCGGTTCCGGCTATCGTTGGGGTAGTTTTTCAGGAAATTGATTTTGGTCGAAATCAAGTCACGTTGTGCCTGCTGTCGGTCTTGGGCGACCGAAAATTGCGTGAGGGCAAAGTCGGTAAAATCCTCTGCAAAGCGAGAAAGCAGGTGGTCGAGGAAGCGGTTTCGGCGGTCGAGGTACTCTGGCTCCGACTCGGCGAGTTGCTGAAGTCGGGCATCGTCGAGGTCACTGTCAATCAGTTCCTCCGAGCCTCGGATGAGGTTTTCACTCCGCAAATTTTTGGTAAAATAGGTGCGCTCCACCGTCGGGTCGAGCGAAAAAAGGCTTTTCGTATTGGCCACTTGCGCCAGTTGATTGCCAAGCAATTGCTCGAAAAACAGCAGGAACGCCTTCAACTGCTTGGCCTGTGCCTGCCGCTCTGCTGGTGCGCCAGCCCTCAATCCCTCATAGCCAATGCCGTAGGTAATCGGGAAGGAATATTGCACGGGGTAGTAGCTTTCCGGGTCACGGAATTTACCCTGCGGCACGGCCAAGTCTTCGGTCGGGTTGTTCTTGATTTTCAGCCGCTCCGACTCGCCCCGCAGCTGCTGCAACGTGTGGTGCACTTCCTCCTCCCGTGCCAGAAACGGCAATCCGTTTTTGATGAACAAAAACTTGGAGTTTTCGACGTACAGCCGTGGCTGGCAGCGGTCGCTGATTTCCAGTGTCCATCGGGCGCTGAGTTGGTTGGGGTTGCCCCGCTCCACATCCGCCACACCGGTGACTTGGTTCCCCAAATCGTCGTAGCGGGTGAGCATCAAGTCTTTTACCGCTACCACACCCTCGATTTCTACCAACTGGTTGATGATGTCCGAAGTGCGAAGCTGGCGCTTAAGTTGGGCGGCTTCGAGGTCGGCAGTTTTTAAGAAGCCATGGCTCATCTGCGGCCCCTCGAAAATCTCTTCGACCGGCGTTTTTTCCTCCAGTAATTCCCGTAGAGAGTAAAACTTTACGCCAGGGTTGAAATAGTTTTCGATTTCAAACAGCACCTGTGACTGCACCTTGTCAATGTCGGCGTCGGGCGACACTTCAATGTCGGCACAAACGGCCACATCCTGCACGCAAACCCGACCCACGCAACAGAAATCTTCGGCAAGGTTGCGATGGGCGTGCAGGCTGTCCTTCGTCAATAAAATCGCCTCCTGCACTTTGGCCATTTTTTCAAAAAACAACGCTACGATGCCCGTCTCGGCAGCTATTTCCAATTGTTGTTCCAGCCATTCTTTTTCAAAAACCTCCCGAACTGCGCTCTTTCCGAACAGCCGCACGGTCGCATTCTCGATGAAAACAAACTCGCCGCTGTCCAATTTCACCCGTAGGGTGGTGTAAAAAAGGTTTTGCCAATTGCGAAGCTGAACATCGGTGGCGTCAATGCCCTCGGTGTTGAGCGAGAGCCGCTGCATCAGCACGGCATTGACCTTGCGGGGAACGACTGTCCACTCGTCGTCAACCTTCGTTTCCACCAAAACTTTGCTCCAAAAATCAGTGCCTAAATCGGGAAAACGAACCTCGGCCACCACGGGGTAGCGGCGGTTGTCGTCACCAATTTTTAGGGTAAACTGGTGCCTGATTTTCCGGTTATTGAGGTCGCCGAGCTTGGGGTCGTTTTCCAGTTCCAACATCACATCGTAAGTGCCACGGGGTGTCACCTTCACCACTTTGTCTTGCCCAGCCGGGTGGTGGTAAACGAGCTTGCTTTCCTTACAATCGCCGTACAATCCAGTCTCGCATGCACAGCTCCGACACACCAGCCAGGCATTTCGAATTGGCTCCAAATCCACCAGCAGTCGGCGGTAGTCATTGACGGTTAATGGATTGGTTGTCAGTACGTTGCGAGCAGTGAAGAAGGCTTGCAAGTCGGGGTTGCAGGAAGTTTCTGGTGGGCAAGCGAGCAAGTCTTTGATGTCCCAACCCGTGCGGAAACCGAGGTCGGTAATGGCATAGCAAAGCACTTCGAGGATGGTGATGCCGGGGTCGTGGGCGTTGTAGTCCGTCCAGTTCAGGCTGCCCATCTGCTCGATGAACTCAATGCCCTTACGCCGCAGGAAGTAGTAGTCTTCGCTGCGCTTGAAGCTTGGTTGCTTTGCTATGAGTACCTGGTTTGACATTTTATTCGAGGTAAATAATTTTCAATTTTTGGCTCAAAAAATTTGGATTTCGGCCGTACTGCCAAAGTCCGTTTTGGCAGCCCAGATCCTGCCAATTCGGCTGCCTCCAAGTATCTGCAATCTTTCCGCACAAAAGCGCCGAAGTGGACTTCGGCGGTACGTCAACACCGACAGGTATCTACCGCCGCTACCACTGCCTTTTCACTAATCACCGTCACATCCTGCTCCTCGGCTGGTGCGGGCGTGAGCACGGCCAGCGCGATGGAAGCCTGCACTTCCTCCCGGTCTTCGCCGCTGTCTTGGTGAAAAAGCTGGAACTCCGTCACGTAGTCCACGTAGGACTGCTCTTCCACGAGGTCAATCAGCGCCGATTTGTAAATCTTGCCACCAAAACGGATGTCCCGACTATCGCCAAAAGCCCACGGAGCGAGGTACTGCACGATGGTTTTTTGTAAAAGTTTTTTGTAAAAAGTCTCGTCCACGCCGGGGTAGAATTTCACCCGGAATTTCACTCGAACCTCCTCATAAACTGGGTTGTGCAGGTGCAATTGCACGAAGCAGGACACGTGTTTTTGCAAAAAAGCCTTGATGAGTTCCAGGTCGCCGAGGTTGGTGTAGGGCCGCAGTGGGTCAATGGCGTTTCGGTTCAGCAGGTCAGGTATCGTGGCCACTGTGACATGTCCGGGCGCCAATTCGTTGTAGATTTTTTCCTTACCTGTTTCGGCAGGTTCGAAGCGGGTGTGGTTCAGGCATTTCACCTTGAAAATTTGCGGGAACGCCTCCAAAATCAGGTGCTCGTAGTCCCAGACCGTGATGGCCCGCTGCTTGTGGCGCAGGCGCTCGCTCACACGGGTATAAAAATTCTCCTCGGCCTCCACTTGCCGACCGCCGAAAGTGGCGTAGGGTTGCATCAGTTTTTTCACTGCCGCATCCGGTACAACAAATTTTGCGATGGTACCTGCCGGGGTTTGCGCAGCCAAAAAATCGGCGGCGTTGCCAGCATCCTCAAAAATGGCCAGCGCAGCTTGCGCCGTGATACTGATGATTTTGCAGATGGCCTCCGGCTTCTCCGTCAGCGACATCCGCAGCCAGTGGACGCCCTTCGGCAAAATGCGACTGCCGTCGGTGGTCGCATCCTTTGGGACAGAGAACCGAACGATGCCGGAGCGAGTCAACTGCCCCGTTTGGTCGCTGAATTCGGCGGTGGTAAAAACCTTCCACTCATTGCCGCTGAGGTAGCTCCAAGTCAGGTGTTTTTCGGGTTTCAAAACGGTCGGGTCGGCGCTGCCTTCGGCAAGCTGAAAAAGCAGCGACAAATTTTGCGGTGGCAGTAGATTTTCGATACCGATGAGCAGTTCACCTTGGTTTGGCCAGCCTTTCAGTGTTGGCAAACTGGCGGCTTTTTGGTTTTCAGTTTGGCAGTAGCCGAACGGCGTGATTTGGTAAAAACTGGTACCGGAATCGGCCAAACTGACCGAGGCCGTGTAGCTCATGGTCAGTGATTCTACCTCCGGTGTGTACGGTGGCGTTGGCATCGCTTTTGAGAAATGCTCGACATAATCTTGGGTGAACGTGAAGATGTTTTTCGGGACGTAGCGGCCATTTTCCAGCTTGTACACCAAATCCCGCAGTGCCCCCCGGTCGGTAGCGAGAGTTTCTTTCAAGGCCACTCGCATCAGGTAGCGAGGCAGGGTCATCTGGTACAGCTTGTGCCCAAAATCGTCCAGCAGTTCCAACTTGAAGTACCCATTTCGCCTGCTAACACCATAGCTGAGTTGGTCAAAATGTGGTTCGGCTGATTGTCCAGTCAACAGTGAAAACCGCTTCGGTGGGAAGGTAAATTCTGCCTTCGGAAACATATCTTCGTTGAAAACTTTGAGGCCCGGCAGGCCGTCATCATCTGTTGCACCAGCATCCTCCCAAGTTCCGTTTTTAAGTGTAAGCAAGTTGAGGCGGGGGGTAAACTCATTCACCCAATCGTAATCCAGGTCGCCCCGCCAATCAGGCAACCCCTTCCAGCGCACCTGAAACTGCATGGAAGCCCCTGCTTTTTGCAGGGCCTCATCGCTTCCGATGATGAGCGCATCGCCTTTTTCTGGTTGTGGCCCGAATGGGAGGAAAGGCTTGTCAGGTTTCAACGTTCCCAGTTTCGATACGATTTGCAGGTCTTTCAGCCCCTCGCCATTGGGTGTGTTGCTGTCAAAATTGTCATAACCAACAACCACATCCACGCCACTTTGCACTGGCGAAATGGCCATTTCCTGCAAGTTTTTCACGCTCACTAGTGCGCCACCATCCTGCCGCAAAACGGCTTTCAAAGTTGGTAGCCCTTCGGGTAATTGGTCGCCATGCGGCTTGGCCAACAATGGCACGATGGGTGGCTGTCCGCCATCCAGCAGCAGCGGAATTTGAATATCGGCGGTCAGGTTTCCCTCAGGGATTTTGGCCGTATCGAGCGTGGCTTTCACCCACCCTTTTTCACCGGTCAAGTAGTAGTCAAAGGCTTGGCAGAATGCCAGTTTAGTCATGCTTTTCTGTGGTAAAACACCCGCTTTCAGCCGCAGGCGGATGCGACGCTGGCCTTCCCGGAGGAAGAGGAAATGCGATGCAACGGCAAAGCCAACATTGGCCAAATCCAAGTCGGTACCTGTGCGAACAAAGGCATCCCATTGGCCGTCCCTGCTGTCGAGCGCTGCGCCCCGACCATCCTTTGAGTTTGAGAGGGGAAAAGCAAAAAGCTGGTCGGCGTGGTTCAGTGATTGGAGCCTTGCCACGCTGGCTTTGTTGGCCACAAAATCCTCAGCGAGGCGGTATTCCACGGGCTTGCCAGCACTGTCCTTACCTGCTTTGAAGGCCGTTCCCGATTGAATCAGTTGGCTTTCCTTGTGCTTTGCCAATTCAAAAACGAGGTGCGCTTGGTTCGGTTCAGCGGGACGTTTTTTTAGCTGTAAAACTTCTTTGTAGTAAAAATCCAAATGCCTCGCCGTCAATGTGTTGGCGTGGTCACGGGCGTATTCCATAAGCCTGAGAAATGCGAGAAAAAGGGCATAATGTGGCTCATGGCTGTCCAGTTCAGTGAGTGTTTTTTCGAGGTTTGCTTTTGCTTCCGCAACTACCCTGGCGTAAACTTTCAGGAACTGGTCGAGGATGTCGGCGAAGAGGTTATGGCCTGCTGCGAAGTTCAGCCGCTCGAAGACGGAGCCAGCCGAGTCGCCCAAAATGGCGGCGGCATCGAAGCCCGTCCAGTCAGTGCCGCTGTCCCAGTCATCATCGAATTCCCGACTGTTTGTTTCATCAAAACCAACGATGTCACTGCCTAGGATGCTCCATTGCGGCAGCGGCAAAAGGTCAATCAAATTGGCGGTGACAGCAGCAGCGTAGTGGAGTTTCAGGCGATCAAACGGTTCGGCCAACTGCGAGCGGATGAGGTTTTGCAGGGTGTTTTTCAACCCAATTTCATCGGGCAATGCCGCTTGCAAAAAATCGAGCTGGGTGGCCAAGGTGCCCACGCTGTTGAAGATAGCTCCGAAGCGTTTTTTCAGTTCTGCATCGTTGGCTTCGTTGTCGCTGTCGAGCAGGTATTTGAGGTCGGCCTGGATATTTTGTTTGTAAAAACCAACCCGTTGCACAGCGGCGATGGCCAACAGCACGGAGGGGTCTTTTGAAAAAAACGGCTCCCAATTGCCTGCACTTACATTATTTGAATCAAAAAAATGGAGGTGGCTGGCCAAGCGCTTCGCAAACACCATCCAGTCCGCCGGGCCGTGTTCCACCAGCTTCACGAAGTCGGGGTGCAGTGCATTTTGCATCCGTTCCGTGCGGCTAGTGCCTTCCCGGTCCACCCTTTTTGGGTTCAATATTTCGGCGCAATCGTTCATTTTATTGGTTGATAAAGCACTAAGTCAAGGCCGTCAGTGTGGCCACCAAGTTCACGTCCGTCCCTTCCTCCCGGTAAAATGGGAAGACAAAATTGAAGCGGGAGTTCGTGCTTCGAACCCGGTAATTCACCTCAATCAGCACGACGCCTTCCAGTTCCTGCACGGTGTTCAGCGAGATTTTCTCTGCATCAATCCGAGGTTCGTGGTAAAGGATGGCCGACTGAATTTTATCAGCGATGATGGTCTTCGTCGTGGTGTTCAAATTTTCGAATAGCAGCTCCTCTAAATAGCAGCCGTAGCCGGGCAGCATCACCCGTTCGCCGAGCGAAGTGGCCAGCAGGATTTCGAGGCTGGAACGAATATCGTCCTCCCGCTCCAGCATTTTCACTGAGCCGGCATTGGCATCGAAGGTGGGTGGAAAGCTCCATCCTCGGCCGAGAAAATTTGTTTGTTGCTTTTGGTTCATTTCATTTTTTTATCAAAAAATCATCCTCCTATTATCACGGTTGGTGCGCCCGGCGGCAACACCATGCCTCCTCCAGCTGTCGGGTCACCGATTCGGGCGGCGGGCATTCCTCCAATGAGCACGGTGGCCGAGCCCATCACAATGGCATCAAGGACACAGGAATCGCCTAAACGGGCAGCGGGTATCCCCGCTATAAGCACGGTCAGAGCGCCCGGTGGAATTATCGGCATCGGAGCACCCTGTGTGGCGGCGCTGACAATGAGGTCTGTGATGCGGGCTGCTGGTGGCATGGTTGAGATTTTGGTGAATTGGTGAATTAGGGAATTGGGTTAATTGATTTGGACTAGGGAACCTTTCAGCACGGCTTGCCCACTACTTTCGACTGTGGTGGTGGCGCCACCTTTAAGCGTGGCACTGACACTTGCCTCAGCCATAAAATCGGATTGAGCCTTTAGTTCCATGTTCACACCTTCGATTTTCAAGTCGCCAGCGGCTTTAAGAATGATATCCTTTGCGCTTTCAATCAAAATACCGTCGCTGTTGAGTGTGATTTTATTGCCGTTTTCGTCCTCCATTTTGATGCCGCCATCTTCTTCGGTCAGTTCCAGCCTATTGCCTTTGGGCGTTTCGATGGAGACGATATTTTTTTCGTCGTCAAAAAGCAATTTCATCTCGCTCCTCGTCACATAGCCCTTCACGTGGTTGTTATCGGCAGGCGGTTCAGGAGCTGGCTTTGCACTACTGTGGCACATGCCCAGAACCACCGCGTGGCGGGGGTCGTCATTGAGGAAGCCGACAATGACCTCATCGCCGATTTCGGGGCGGAAGAAAGTGCCACGTTTATCACCAGCATCCAGCGTTGAAATACGGGCCCAAATGCCCTCATCATCAGAGCTAATCACTGGTAGTCGAACCTGAATTCGGTCTTCGCCATCGGGGTCGCCTTCCAACGTGGTGACGATGCCGATTTGTAAGCCGCTGATAGGCGGAAGCAAGCCGCCTGCACTGGGCTGCTGCACGTCATAAGTCGTTGAAAACCAGTCTGGTTTCACTCCAAACTGGATGTCTGTCTGCCAGTTTCCATCACCCACTTGTTGCCGCACGGCAGAGACGATGACCTTGCCATTGAAGCGCTCGCCGACGCCTTCCAACTCGATGATGTCGCCCGGTTTCACTGTTGCAATACCCTGGCAGGTGACTCGACCGCAGATTTTTGACAAACGCTGGCGAAGCAATTTGGCGTCGGCCCAACTTTGCAATTCTGGAGATTCCAAACGGCCAGTATGCGTCAAAGTAAAACTTTCGACTTCCATTGCATCGGCGAGGTCGGAGGCAGATAGGTTTCCGTTTTCGGAAAAGGATGGCTCATTTGCATCAGACACGACCAATTCCTGGTTGGCGGAGTCCCAAGCGTTGGCTTTCACAGCCTTGTACTGGTTGCGGGCGTCCATTTCCGCATCGAATTCGAGGATGTTGTCTCCAAAAGTCAAAGTTAGAACGGGAGACTGCCCAAGGTCAAGATTGGCTATTTTCACCGAACCATCATTCACCGTGCAAAACATGCCGTTGGCATCTGTGCGGGTCATCAAAAAATCCCAGTCGGTGGCATCGAACTGCACCAATTCCTTGTGTTTGACGTCGGTCGCCTCCACATCTGCCTGCAGCCCGTTTGCTTCGATGAGTTCTTCCATCATATCGCTGTCTTTCACTTCCCTGAAATATTTGAATTTGCGGTCGAGCGTCGCTTTCACAGCTTTGTCCTTGCAGTCAATGGTGAGGTAGGTGCCATTGCGGCGCACCTTCAGGTTTTGGCTAATGACCAACCCCTTGAACACGCTTTCTTCCTGCGCACTGTAACCCAACCGGATTTCGATTTCCACTCCCGGCACCAGCTCATCGCTGTTGCTGATAGAAAAGTCCTGGCTCGCTGCCTCGCCGTCCAGCAGCACAATCCGGGCAGTGGGGATTCGATTGAATTCGGCATTTACTACCACACCAACAACCTGATAAGTGTCAGGCAAATCGCTGCCATTGCTGCGAATTTTCAGCGTAACAACATCGAGCGAGGCCTGGGTGGGAATGGATGATGGCATTTATTCTTGTTTTTGTTTTAGTAGCAAAACCAGCACTAACAACCAGCGGATTTAAATTTATTTGATGGGCGGAAAATATATCTCCATACCCGGTTTAAGTTCTCTGAAATTGGATAGCCCGTTGACTTCAGCCACCTGCAAATACCGCCCAGCTTCGCCATAAATATCGGAGCAGAGCAATGGCAGCGTGTCACCAGCTTTCACCGTACGGACGTGCGTCAGATCGGGCGAACTGTTGTTTTCAGCAGCGGCACGCCTTTCATCTTCGATGCTTTGCTTGAACACGGCCCTTGCCACGGCTCGAAGCGGTTGACCATCTGCGGAAAACAGCTTGTAGTTGATGCTCAATTGTTTGAGCCTTCCTTTGAAAAGGAACGACGTGCCCCAAGCCAATTTGATATGCGGCGGTTCGTGGGATTCGCCTTTGTATTCTGTCAGCAGTTTTTTGAAAGCAGCAATGTCGTCGGCGATATGTTCTTTCGGCTTTCCATCAATGATTCCGGTGTTGTCGAAAAGAAACTCGAACGTCATTTCCTCCGGCTCGGTGTACTCGTATTTTAGCTGCCGACCACTGGTGCCCTGACCTTGGTCGTCCTGGGAGAACTTCAGTTTGTATTCCACGGTGAACGAATCGGGGTTAATGAGCACTTTGATGGGCGAACCATCCAGTTGCTTCCCACCTTTCTCCAAGGCTTCAGCATCGCCGTAGGCGAAAATCATCATCTTTTCGAGTTCTCCGTTCGGCATGGGGAGTGCGTTTTTAGTTCTTGGTTACGAGATTTTCAACGTTCTTTTTTCTTTTGTAAAATATCCATGACCTGTTCCAGGCATTCAGCGATGATGGCTTTTTTATTCTCACCCTGTCCGACTGATTGCCCACCTCGTCCTGCTTGCGGATCAGCACCATTGCCACCTTCATTGACTTTGACTTTGATGACCAATTCCCTGATTTCCAGCGGCATAGTTTTCTATTTTAAGGTGAAAAGACCGTTTCAAACGACCTCAAAATAACGGTAACTCAGCTCCAAGGTCTCGACAGCTACCTCGTTTGACGTTGAATTGAAATCACTGATGGTCCATTTTTTTGGCCAAGCCTGAACAACTTTCCAAGTCTTCAGCGGATCGCCATTTTCATTAAGCAACTTAACGGTCACATCGGCCGGTTG
Organism: Saprospiraceae bacterium; assembly: GCA_021739645.1. Taxonomy (GTDB): domain Bacteria; phylum Bacteroidota; class Bacteroidia; order Chitinophagales; family Saprospiraceae; genus UBA6168. The sequence goes on from JAIPBL010000001.1 coordinate 87,895, forward strand.
GAACTCCCTATCACGGAACGCCTTGAAGCACCAATCCACCACGGCGGAATCGGTCAACAGCCCCCGCTTCAACACGAGGTCAGTGTATTTCGTCCGCACGGGGAGCTTGTGTTCAAATCGATTTTCACCCCCCTCCTTAAAAGTCTCCATGTCGTACTCGACCGTCAGGCCAGAGACTGATTGGAACCGAGCGTCGTTCGTGTTGCTGCTGATACCAAACTCGACCCGGAAGTAAAAACTGACTGGTGGATAGTTGGTGACCATTTTTAAAGGATTGAAGGATTGAAGGAATAAAGGATTGAAGGCTTGGGAGACTGGTTAATTCAATCCTTTTTACCTTCAATCCCTCAATCCTTTTTACCTGACGAGACTCAGACTTTCGATGGCCACTTCAATGGATTCGATGGCTACCTCGTTACCATCAGCCTTGAGGTCGCTGGCCTGTACTTTGACAGGAAAACAACGCTCTGCCTTCCAAGCAGCCACAGGCTCGTGCGACTCGTTGAGCAGCCGGATGACCACGTCACGTCGGGTGTTGGCCCGGTCAGTTTGGATTTCGCTGAGCCAGTTGTAGTAGTCGAAGTCGCCCTGAAACGTGCCCCGCTTCATGGTGATGTTGCTGTATTTGCGCAAGCCCGGCATTTTTATTTTGGAAAATGCCTTGCTGTCGCTGTGGCGGTATTCAATGATTTCTTGCTCCATCGTCAGGCCGGTGACCTCCGTGAAACTGATTTTTGCACCACCCCAGTCAACCTGGAAGTGAAACTTGGGAAGCGGATATTCTGCCATGATTTTTGATTTTGAATTGTTGATAAGGGTTGATGAGGTTGATAAGGGTTGATATTAATTTCGTCAACCCCTATCAGCGCTTATCAACTTTTCATGATTCTGCCATTTTGTGCGAAAAGCGCAGGATGATAAACTCGGCAGGACGAACCGCAGCCATCCCGATTTCGATAATCATCCGGCCTTCGAGGATGTCGAGCGGCGTCATGGTTTTACCCAAACCGACCGCCACGTAGTAGGCATGTTCAGGTTTGGCGCCTTGCAACGCACCGACCCGCCACAGCGAGTTGAGGAAATTCTCAATCATCGCCTGCACTTTAATCCAGGTGTTCGCATCGTTAGGTTCGAAAACGAATTGCTCGGTCGCCTTTTTCGTGGATTCTTCCACCATGTTGAAGAACCTGCGAACGGAAATATAGCGCCATTCATTGTCGTTGCCAGCAAGGGTGCGGGCACCAAAAATCAGTGTGCCTTTGCCTGTGAAGGAACGGATGGCATTGACTGATTTGCCTGCGTTTACATCCACATTGAGTGCATCCATTTGGGAAGAAGTGAACGTGTCTTTTGGCCCAATCACATTGCTTAGGCTGACATTTGCAGGTGCTTTCCAAACGCCTCTCGTGCGGTCAACGAAGGCATAAATACCAGCCACAGCACCTGATGGTGGCATACTCGTATTGGTGTTCTGTATGCCGGTAATAATAGTCTTGTAAATGGAAGAGGACTGGAGCAGCCCGTTGTGCTTGTCGTTTTCCAGCTTCGAAATTGCCCCGGCCACGCTACCTAGCCAAGTGGCATTTACGCTCTCAAAAAGGGTGCGTATGGAGGGTATAATTTGGTCCAGCCGTGCCGCCACTGGGTCGGTATTTGGGAGCGTAATAACGTTGGAATCTGCCGGCGCCGAGCCTGCAAAAATACCTCCCCACGCAGGATTTGATGGCACTGGAAGCAAGCTGAAACGGGCGGTGTAGGAGCCAATTTTGGTTGCCATTTCCTTGTCGTGGCTGATTAACGTGTTGTAAATCCCCTTCCAGGTGGAAGTCACCAACGCTATCATATCTGCTTTGAACCCAGCATTGGTCAAAAACCCGCCTGCTTCTCCAATAAGGATTTCCAATTGGCGAGCAAAATCAAAGAGGTAGTTAACCAAATTTTGGGCGTTCGGTGCAGTTTTCGCCGCTTTATAGGCGGTATCCAATGCATCGAAACGCTGACGGAAAGTTGGGGAACCGCCTTTCAACAAGGTGGTAGCGGCAGCAATCAAATCACCGTCTGTTATCACCTGCTCGTAGCTGGCTATTTGTGCCTGAATGGCAGCATCCGTGGTGAGGCCAGCGAGCGTGGTTGCGACTGTCTCCCTAAAAATGACCGTTCTGAAATCCCGATAACGGATGTTCTTGGGCATGTTCACCACCAACCACGGCGAATAAACGGCTCCGTAGCGCAAGTTGTTGATGCCAATTCCTGACCTGAAATCAGCCCCGAGTGCGTCATTTTGCTTGACATCAAACAGCCCGACCCGGTCCATCAAGTTGCCGCATTGCTTCAAGGCTTCCTGATAAACATCATAAAAATGATTGCCTGTGGTCAAAAGTGAGTTGTCTGGGCAAACCAAAATAGTCGGCTCGTCCACCGTTTCGAGGGCCATGATGCCAGTTCCAGGGTCGGTAAATTCACTGGCCGTGAAGGCTGCGCTGTCGTAAGTCGCTACCGAAACAATATAACAGTCTCCCCCGCCATTGGCATAGAACAGCCGAAGGCTGTCATACAGGTAGAATTGGTTGGCCAAGGTAGCGGACTTGAAATTGTTGAAATCGTCCAGCGTCACATTGCCAACGGTTGGCTTTGCGCCACCCCCGAAAATTTCCGCATATTCGGCGATAGAACCAATTTTTGTCGGCTTGTTCAAACGGTCGCCGGGGGATACTTTTTGGGCTTTTTCCGTGTACCCGATGAAGGCTGGAATGGCCGTCTCAACGGCTGCAATCGAGGGCGGAAACTTGGAAATTTCCTCCACATAAACACCGGGGGTCTTATAATCGAATGCCATGTTGGTGAGTTTAAATGGTTATTAAATTTAAATGTAGATATCTGACAATAAGCGGGTTACGCTTCCATTGTTCGTTGTCTCGGGCAAAACGGGTGTTTGCTTCGATGGCACATCCACCCCTTTTTTCTCCAGCGGAACGTTGCCGTTGTTGCCATCTGAAACCTGAAAAATCAGGTCAATTTTTTGCTTACCACGAAGCGTCAGCGGGCGGATTTCCGGCTGCGTGATACTCGTCAATGCCCCTTCCACCCAAGTTGGTAGGCTGTGCCGCCACCAAGTCAGTCGGTTTTTGAACCTGACCTCGAATGTTGGAGCATTCAGTTTGTCCGTACCATCGTACAGATGCATTGCGCCAGCACCAGCCGTAGCTTCAATTTCTATCAAGGCGAAGGTGTCCTGCGGAATGTCGTCAGCCAACTCCAGTTCCGTCAAATCGGCTTGCGAAACGTACCTGATATTGCTGTTTTGCGGAGCAATTTGTTCTAATTTCAGCCAGTCAAGATTGGCGACAGTGGTCGGTGGCGTGTTGGTTGCAATGGCCCTTTGGGCAATATAGAATTCCATGTTTGTGTCCAAATCTGCGTCGTGCTGGACGATGGACTCCGGGGCATATTCGCTCGAAGGCTCGTAGCTGGCTGGTGTTGCAGCAAGCGAATTGCTTTGTCCCAACCCATCATTTTTCAGGTGATAAACCTGTTTGAAAAATCGGTCTGGGCTTCTCCCATCCGTCGATTTTTCGATGCGCACCAGTTCGTTTTTCAAAAAACCTGCGGAATACTGCATGAAATACGGGTCAACTATTTTCACCCAAAATCGGAGCTTCTCGCCCACCTCCGGCTTTTTCCCTTTGCCCACCACGCCGTTTCCGTCGGCCTGACAAAGCACTGCGAAGCCTTGTCCATGCGGTTTAAAAAGCAAATTGTGGCCTTCAAGGATTCGTTGCGTGCTGGGTGTGGGTGCTATTTTTAACAGGTTTCGAACATCGTATTCCGCCAATATCCTGATTTTATCCAGTGCCGATAAGTTGTCAAACAACGTTTTGCTTTTATCCAGAAAATAGTGGTGAAGCACTTTCACCTGGAAGAGCACCGGATATTTTGATTGTATGACATCTCCGCTTGGCATGGCTCAATTGGCGTTTTTTTCGTGAACATTGAGAATCACCTCCTCCACCAAACCACCAGTAGCGTTTAATTTGCGTGGGCTGATTTCGACGAGCCGCAGGGCGTACACGAGCGAAGGCACCTGCTTGCCGCCCAGCGTTCCCCAGATGTGATTCAGCTCTTCAAAAGACGGGGAGTAGAGGTCCAGGATTATCTTGAAGGTCTCCATTTGCTCCGTGGCAGGCACGTCCGAATCGGAAACTTCCACGGAATTCAAATGCGTGAAGACATTTTTTGACTGAAAAAAAGCGGCTATTCTTGACAGGTATATCAAGGCATTCACGTAGCTCACCTGGTTTGCACTTATTAGTACGTGCAGGTTCAAAAACACCGGAGGGTTAAAATATTCCGTTTGCAGCGTCGTATCGTTTCGACGGCTGAACGGACCATTTTTCAGGGCCTTCTCTTCCCGGACATTTATCAAGGTGATGAGCACTTTGTTGGAGTCATTTCCGATGGCCTCACCTTGTATTTTGTCCAAAGGCGCCACATTGCCCAACTCCACTACACGGTCATCGTTAGCGGTTACTGGCTTGAGAAACTCCTCCAGTTCTTTACGGAGTATTTGCAGCGCATGGATTATCATTTTGCGGGTATTTGGGTACTAACCTGAGGAGTTAGGTGTTTTTGTCGGCTCAAATCTACACCCGAACAAAAGGCCCGATTTGACCTAATCCAACATTCACTTGAACTATTCAAACATTTTGCCCCGCCCGGAAGGCTGATTGACAAAACCGTTGCTGCAAGTGTTCCACATTCCAAGCCCAGCAGTGCCCAAGTATCTAAGAAAAGCCCACCGTTCGAGCAAGTATCGGACTGCACACATGCCGTCGTGCGGAAAATGACTAAATTTGTAAATCATTGAAAATAAGCTATTTATGATTTTAGTCATTAGAAGAGTTTAGGGAAGCGGCTCTTGCGTTTTGTGAAGCAGGCCCTTCGCAAGAGCCGCTACGCTAAACGCTTCCTGGAACGGTGGTTGTATTCACGAGACAAGTGTGTAGCTTTGTGGGCGGGTTGAGGAAGACTTGCGCCAACAGATTAAATAAAAGATGAAAGATTTCGACATTAACATAAAAATTAAACTCGCTGCATTGTGGACATCCGCAACATTCTGCTATTTATATGGAGATTATTTTGAATTGTATACTCCAGGAAAAGTGAATAGTTTAATAAGTGGAGAAAACGTTTTGAATTCTCCAACGACTTTGTTTATTGCCTCTTTGATAATGGTAATACCTCCGTTAATGATTGTTATTTCCCTTATTCTGAAACCAATTCTAAACAGGTGGTTGAATATGATATTTGGGTCCATTTTTACCATAATGATGATACTTATTGCATTCGGAAGTCTTACTCCTTGGTATAGTTTTTATGTGTTTTTGGCGATTATCGAATCTATATTGACGACTGTAATTATCTGGAATGCATACAAATGGCCAAAAGAAAATAAATAAGCCAGCTACTAGCGATGTATATAGAATCATAGCTCAGTTGTCTCAAGTATGCCAGAACCCAAAATACCCCCAACTAATCATCATCATAAAAGCAAAAGCCCGAGCCTGTATTTAGCCAAGCGGTACTTGAGGAGTTATTAAAACCCATTGAACAATCGTCCAATAAATACCTTTTTAGGTACATCAATAATTAATCAAAAATTTATTCAAAAATGACAATTCAATTTAACACAGACCGGAATGTAGCTGGAAAAGAAGTCGTAACCGCCCCACTAACTGACCTAATTGCAGACGGCCTCAGTCGGTTCAGCCATCAGATTTCGAGGGTAGAGGTGCATCTTTCTGATGAAAATAGCCATAAAGACGGCCAAAACGACAAACGCTGTATGCTGGAAGCACGGTTGGAAGGCATGGGCCCCATCGCTGTGACGAACTTTGCAAACACCCGTGACCAGGCGGTGGAAGGTGCGATTGTCAAGTTGATTTCGACGCTTGAAAAGACCCTGGGTCGCTTGGCAAATCATTAATACTGCCAGCGAGCACTTCTCCACCGAAAGTAAGGAGGATGGCGATAGGAACAGGGGAGTGATAGCACAGGAATAATTGGGAAAGGTGAACAGGGTGGAGGGGCCTTGTTCACCCTTTTTTGTTTCTTGGAGATTTGAGGGGTTGGTGTATATTTGGGCCGAAAAGCAGACGATATTATGCCACATTATTGACTTGAAACAAACTTATTCCGATGTACAACCTCCCGTATCACAAGGAACACGATGAACAAACCATTGTGGAATTTATTGGCCGGTACCCATTTGCATTTATAACTGGTTGCGGTGCAGATAATAATCCCATTGCCACACAGATACCGGTTTTTATCGAAGAAAAGGAAGGTAAGAAAATATTGAGGGGGCATATCATGAAGAATACCGACCACCATAAAGCCTTTTTGCAGAATCCTGCTATTTTGGTGGTTTTCACGGGGCATCACGCATACGTGAGCGGTACGTGGTACAGCAACCCTCATACGCCTTCTACTTGGAACTATATGAGTGTGCATATTAAGGGCAATATCAGGTTTCTGGATGATGCTTCATTAATAGATATACTTCGATTGACGACGCTTCATTTTGAGGGGAATAACCCAGACTCTGCAACAATTTATGACAACTTGCCCCCAGCATATACCGAAAAATTAATGAAGGCCATTGTGGCGTTTGAAATTGAAGTTATTGAAATGGACTCTGTTTTCAAATTAAGTCAGGACCGGGATGCCATAAGCTATGACAATATTATAAAACGGCTCAGGGAACAAGATGAAAGCGGACAAGTGATAGCGGTTGAAATGGAAAAAAGAAAGAAGCAAGTATTCCCGGATGAGATGTGATAAAACTGACCAATAGATTCAGCTAAACGGAAAATATGAACCACAATGCTATATCCATCCGCCCCTTTATCGGCGCAAAAAACTTTGAAACCTCCCGCAGGTTTTACCGGGATTTGGGCTTTGAAGAAATCATCATATCCCATGGCATGTCCCTCTTCAAATCCGGGGAACTTGGGTTTTACTTGCAAGATGCCTACGTCAAAGATTGGATAAACAACACCATGGTCTTCATGGAAGTAAAAGATGTTGAAAGCTTTTGGAAACACCTTGTCGCCTTGGACTTGCCCGCCAAATATGCCGGGGTTCGGCAGGCGCCCATTCGGGTATTGGATTGGGGCAAGGAGTGTTTCCTGCACGACCCTTCGGGGGTGCTTTGGCATTTTGGAGCGTTTAATGGATGAAAATTATAGTGTCGTTAACTTATCGGAATTTATAGAACGCAGATTTAACTGATTTAACTGATTAACGCTGATGTTATCTGTGTAAATCAGTTAAATCAGTTCAATCAGTGTTCTATCCTCAAATATAAACTCAAACATGAAGCAAATTAAATTGATTGCTGTACTTTTCATATTGGCAAGTATAAGCGCCTATTCTCAAGCCAGTAAGGTTCCAGTAAGCCTTTCCAAAACACCTTTTATCATTGGCGAAGCCGTTGAATTCCATTCCAATGAACTCAACGAAAACCGGACGCTGAACATTTATATTCCCGTCAGCTATCATCCCGATTCTTTGCGGAATTTTCCAGTCATATACCTCTTGGATGGGACAGCATCGGAAGATTTCATTCATACAGTGGGTATCGTGCAGTTCGGTAACTATCCGTGGATAAACATGCTCCCGGAATCAATCGTGGTCGGCATCGCCAACGTGGACAGGAAGCGGGATTTTACTTTTCCCACCACGGTTGAACAAGACAAAAAAGACTTTCCGACAACTGGCGGCTCTGCAAAATTCATTCAGTTTTTAGAGTCGGAGTTAAAGCCATTTGTCGAAGCTAATTACCTAACCAATGACACGACAACCCTCATCGGCCAGTCGCTCGGCGGGCTTTTGGCGACGGAGATTTTGTTCAAAAAGCCGGAGTTATTTACCAATTATATCATCGTAAGCCCGAGTATGTGGTGGGACAAAGAATCGCTGTGGAAATATATGCCCCAATTTAAACCAGCTAATAAATCCATTTATATCGGCGTCGGAAAAAAGGAGCATAAACTGATGGTAAAGGCTGCTAAAACATTGAATAAAAAGGTGAATGCGCAGCATATCCCTGGGTTCAGGATGCATCATAAATTGTTCAAAACATCCGGCCACGCCGATATCCTGCATTTGGCGTTGTATGATGCGTTTGATTGGATGTTTGGCACCAAAACCCAGTGAATAAAACAACAAAAGCCACCGCCATTGATATGGCAGTGGCTTTTGTAATTGTGAAACAAACTCAAACTACAGCTTGCCCACCATCAGTTGTTTGGCCATAGACCGCTTCCCTGGCACATTCAGCCAGACGATATAATGACCTTCGTGCAACTCCCGGATGTCCATCTGGTAGTATTTGCTGCTCACTTCATCGAGGTCGTAACGCTTGACCAAGAGGCCAAGGTTGTTGAACACCTGAATGTTGACGTTCTCAGCGCCTACCACTTTTTCGAGGTTGATTTCCACAAAATCGTTCGCCGGGTTCGGGAACAGTGTGTAGTCCGTCAGGTCATCGAAATGAACCATCTTGGCCTCCGAGTAGCCTACCGTGCCGTCCAACAGCGTGGCCTTCACCCGGTAGTAGTTGTCGCCAACGGCAGGCTCCAAGTCGAAGTTGCTGTACAGTTCCGGTGCATGGCTGCCCTTCGACAGCTCGCTGGCCAGTGGCTTGAAAAGGGAGCCGTCGAGGCTACGCTCCAATTCATATTGACCAACGAGGTAGCCAACGTTGTGTACCCAGTTCACTTCCGTATGCTCCAACTGTTTGTTTACATAAAGCTGGAAAACTTCGTCCGCCGTGCCAGCAAGCCATTGAGAGACCGTGACCGTTTGGTTCACTTCGCAAAGTTGCTGGTAAGTAGCACTGAAGTATTTTACTTTAACATAGTACGTGCCCGGTGATGCATTGACAGACTTTGAAGCTCCGCAACCTGCGAAACAAGAGAAATATGGCTGCCAGCTTGAGGTGAAAATCTGAAGCTGTGTCACGGGCGCTCCATCGAGACCAGATACGTTTATGGTGCCAGCACCTGTGGAGATGGCCACGTTGCCGCAGTTTGGAGTACCGCCACCGCCACCAGCGGGCATCACTTCGAAAGGCCGCATCATGTCGTGGTCCTCATGCGAGAGAATATGACAGTGCCATACAAACTTGCCCGGAATATCAAAGCGCACCTTGAAACGGGCCACATGCCCCGGTGGTACGATGTACGTGTCCTTCCAACCTTGCTCGCTTGCCGGTGGTGCAATCGGAGCGCCCACCATTTGAATATTGGTCAGTTGGCTCGTCACTGGGTCAAGGTCGCCAGTGAATTCCTGTCGGTTGAGCAATTGGAAACTAATCTGGTGGATATGGATGGGGTGTGCGTCCCCGGTGTTGTTGTACACCTCCCAGATTTCCGTCTCGTTTATCATCGGTGTCTCGGTGGTAGGGTCCATCCAGCGTAGCGAACCCGCCGCAGCAGTGCCAAGGCTTGGTTGCAGCCTACCAAATTCATCCATTCCCTCCAAAAGTAACAGCTGCCGGGTTTTGGATGCTGCTCCGAGGTATTGGATTGGCTGGCGCAATGTATTGGGAATGGTAAACGATGCAGTCGAACTGTTGCCCACTTTGAATTGCATGATTTGACCGGTGGTGGCAGGGTCGGCAGGGATTTGCCCTGCAGCCAAACCCATAAAAGGCTCGTCTGGGCCAATATTTTGCAAAACAACAGACTGGCCGATCATGGTAGAAAAGTCAATGACAATGTCGTACCGCTCACCCGGGCCCATCACTAATTGATTGAGGGTAACGGGGTTGTTCAACAAGCCGCCCTCCGTGCCTATTTGCTGGAAATTGGCATTGTTGGACAACTTGAAAATGTAGAACCGAGAATCCGAGGCATTCAGCAAACGGAAACGGTACTTCGTGGGCTGCACGTCCAGTTTGGGCCAGGCGGCTCCGTTTACCAAAATATAATCCCCGAAAAACTCTGGGAAAATGGTCGGTTCAATCGCTGGATTGGTTGGGAAATCAGCAGCTTCCGGGTCGCTTAGGAGCGCTGGGAAATACATGGAGCCATCGGATGAAAACTGTTTGTCCTGAATGACCAATTCCCGCTCATAATTGCCAGTTGGCAAATTCAGGGACAGCTCGTTGTTGTCCCGCAGGAGGTACATACCCGCGAGGCCAGCGTACACATTCAAGCGGGTAATGCCCAAAGTATGGTCGTGGTACCAAAGCGGAGCGGCTTCCTGGTCATTGGTGTAGTGATATGTCTGTTTCTTAAACTCACCTCCTTTTTCAGCCCAGTTTTGGGTAAACCACGCCTCCGGGTAGCCGTCACTTGCCGATTCGACATGGCCACCGTGAAGGTGAACTACCGTCGGAACGCCTGCATTTGGCCTCGCCTTGTGGATGGATTCATCCATTGGCAACAGGTGCGTCATTGGAAGGTTGTTTATCCATTTCACATCCACCGGTACATTTTTCTGCGCAATGAAGGTTGGGCCGAGGTACATCTTGCTGCCGTTGTAGCTATAACCCCAGGTGGTCGTGTTCATTGGGTTGCCGTTGGTGTCGAATAGGCCGAGGTAGTGGCTGCCTTCTTCCATGCCGATGTTGTACGTGCCGCCGCCTGTTGCGTTGATGCGGGGAATGGCAGGCAGTTGGTTGACGAATTTAGGGTGCAGGTTGGAAGGCGCAAGCGTACCCGTGACGATAGGCGTACCGGCACAGCTACATCCACCAGTTTGTATCACGTCGTTGATGGTGTTCGGGTTGCCGTCATTGCAAGCAGTTCCCGGAATGGCTGGGTAGGCTGGATTGTAAGGCTGGCAGTCCTGATTGTTGCAGACACCGTCGCCATCCGAATCGCCGCCTTGGTTGGCGCAGGGGGAGGTACCGCCCACAGTGACGGTTTGTTGTTTTTCACAAATAAAAGCATAACCCGCCGAATAGTATTTTCCATAAACATAGTAGGTGCCAGCAGGTACGCTCACCGTTTGCGAAGCACCACAGTTTGCGAAGCAACTGTAAATCGGTTGCCAGGTAGAAGAGAACACTTGCAGGGAAGTGACTGGTGCGCCATCCAAGCCAGTGACTGTGATGCTACCGGCACCTGTCGTGTAGGCCAAGTTGGCGCAGTTCGGGGTTCCACCTCCACCACAATCTACCGTCAAGCTGAGAATATTCGATTCAACGTAGCTGCTACAACCAGCCCGACGGGAACAGCGCAGGTAACAAGTGCTGGCGCTAACTGTCCCAGGGTTGTAGGTCAATCCTGTTTGACCTGAAATCAGCGACCAATGTGGGTCAAGGCCGGCGATGATGTCAGCAGCCGAGGTGGTCGGGGCACTGCACGAGGTTGTGCTTTTCAGCCAGATGATTTCAAGGTTGCCAGAGCCACCGCTTGGGGCCGAGCAGTTGGTGATGTTTGGTGCTGCCGTGTTGCACACGGTGGTGGTTGCTGCGCAATTATTGCCAAAACCTATCGTGCCGCCGTTGGTCACGTTATCGCAAGAAGAAACGGGCGTACCTGCACAGGAGCAGCCACCCGCTTGAACAACATCGTTAATGGTGTTCGGGTTGCCATCGTTGCACGGCGTACCGGGAGTGGCAGGAAAGGCTGGGTTGTTCGGTTGGCAATCTTGGTTGTTACAGACACCATCGCCATCGGAGTCACCGCCCTGATTGGCGCATGGGTTGCTTCCGGTTACCGTTACCGTGAGTTGTTTTTCACAAATCAACTGGTAGCCTGCTGTGTAGTATTTGGCGTAAACGTAGTAGTTGCCTGCTGGCACAGGTACCGTTTGCGAAGCGCCACAGTTTGCGAAGCAACTGTAAATTGGTTGCCATGTGGAAGAGAACACCTGCAAAGAACTAACTGGTGCGGCACCCAGGCCGGTTACCAAAATAGTCCCATTGCCAGTTGTGATATTGATGTCGGTGGTGCAGTTTGGCCCAGACGGTGTGCCAGCGCAGGTGCAGCCGTCCGATTGAATGGAGTCGTTGGATGTATTTGGGTTTCCGTCGTTGCAGGCAGTGCCGGGCGTTGCCGGGAGGGATGCGTTGTTGGGTGCACAGTCTTGGTTGTTACAGACGCCGTCACCATCGCTGTCGCCACCTTGGGCGGCACAAGGATCGGCGGCACAGCCATAGACTTTTATTTCATCCACATCCCAAACGGCGTAGCCATTTGAGCCTTGGCGGCAATAACCAAGTATCTCGACATCGAAAGTAGTCTGGGCGGGTACCGTGAAATCTGGGTCAGCGGAAAAGTCAATCGTTTCTAAAGACCAAGCACTGGTGGTGGAAATATCGATTTGCTTGAACACTTCGGTACCGTTTTTTGTCACTCGAACACCGTATTTTGAGGGCGGGTCATTGTCGCCGCTGCCACCACCTACCCAACTGTAGGAGGAAGGTGCTGACTCGTAAAAGGTCAGTTTCGACAAAGTGACCGAGTTGCCTGTGGTAGGCTTTATCGTCACCGAAAACTTGTAGGCATTGTTGTCGTTGTTCGACCAGGAGCAGCCGTCTTTGATTACATGGCACATGCCCTCCCCGCTCTGACCGTAGTTGCAGGAGTGGTCTCCAAGGTTGGAGAAAATAGAAGCGCTGATGGAAGAAAACCCAGTGGCCGTGGTGATGTTCGGCGTAAACTCGCTGTAACTGCTGCCCGCCGAGCAAGCATTCAGGTTCCAATGGGCGAGCTGGTTATCGCAGTTTCCACCTCCATTGCATCCACCAGAATCACAGTTGTGGTTTTGGTTGTTGGAGTTGGTGCAAACATAGTTGCTGATGTAAGTACCATTGGTTTTGCGGAACACAAACTCTTGGTTGTTGGAAGTGGAAATATTCCAATTGTCTCCTGAAAAAATGGTGGTTTGGTAGCTTTCGGAGTTCGAGTTCTTTTTGTAAACCTTCATGTCCTGGCAACCCGTGTTGTGGACAGTCAAGTTGACGGATGCCACCGCCTCGTTTGCTCCAAAAAATAGGAATGCCCCAAGAAGCAGGGATAGCAAGCTGAAGTGTTTCAGTTTATGTTTGGCCAAATTGGTCAAACTTGTACCTCCAAAGCTTGATGTTGGAGGTAATTTACTGGTGGTACAAGTTGCGTTCATAGATTGTTGTTTTTAGTTAATAAATGGCAAGAAAATTAAGTAGTTAAATATGGCTACTATGCTTTATGTCTAGTATATGCCATTGTGGAAATAAAGCTTGCATATTAATATATAGCACTGCATTACCGCAATCACCAGACTGGGCAGCACAAAGCCATGCAATAGGTTTGCCATGCATTTTTGACAGGGAAATAAACCACAATGTTTAGTTAAGACTACTCAGTCTTGGTAAGCCAAAACTGTCACGGATTTTGGGAAGCTATTATTGTAATGAGTGAGAATTCAGGAGGTAAAGTTTGCAAATGTACAAATTCATTAATTATACCCAACTATTTACTCAATAAAAAAAGCACCACTGCCGACAAGTTAGGGTGCTTTCATGGCGGGAGTGGCTGGGGGCAAGTGGAGAAAGTGGAGAAAGTGGAAATTGAGGAAATTTGGAAATTGTGAAATCCCTGTGAACGGAATCCGAATCTTTCAGTCTTCAAACATGAATCGGTATGGAAAATCAAGTAGATTAATTTGTGCTGGATTCATGCCAATATACCGTTCCCAGGCATGGCGGCGAGCATCGGTCAATCCTTTCCTGTTTAATCCGAAAATCCGAATGGTTGCTGCCGCACGCTGTTGGTCATTAGGGTTTGCATCTGCCCTGACTTCAATGGAATGACAGTCAAAATCGTAGATAAAATACCGATGGAATTTGAAATCCACAGCATCTGGCCGAAGTAAATCACGGTCAAAGTTATCCCTTTTTACTTTTTGACAATCAGCGCAACCGGAATATAAGTTTGTCCAAACATAGGCTAACAAATAGAAGCGTTCATCTCCTTTTGGCTCAAAATGGTCTATGGTATCATCAGAGGTTTGCGAAGGAAAATGGTCGCAATAGGCGCAATGCTCGTCGGTCATTGCTTTTAGGAGTGGCTCGATGTGCTGGTTGACGGGTTTGCCTTGATAACTTTTCCAACTGAAAAGATAGGAAGGATTGTTTTTCTTCTTGGCGGCGTATTCTTCGCCCCATTTTTTGGCATTCTGTTCCAGAAAATCCGGCGCTGGTGTTCGTTCAAATTTCCGCATGGGGTAGCGTAGGGGTTTTAGATAGCCAAGGTCAAGTTTTTTACCCGATTAAGTTGGCGGATTTCCATCGCAACGATTTGGTCGAGGGTGGTGCTTTGCCCCTGTAGTTTTTTGGCCAGCCCAAGCAATTCAGCTTGCTCCTTGCCATTGGTTTCCCCTTTAATAATGCTGTTTCGTAGCTCGTAAAACACCTTTAAGTCACGCTCCACGGCTTCCCCGAACTGTTCTGACACGCCAAATATCTCGTCCAAAACCATGCTGATGCTCTTCCCATCCTCACTCAAAACTGGCTCCAATGCCTGACTATCCCCATTCGGTTTTACCAGGCGGTGAATCCATGCCCCATCCACGGAATTGATGACAAAAGGCGAGTGGGTGGAAATGAAAATCTGGGCATTCGGGAAAAGCCCCTGCACGGCGGGCAGTATCTTCCGTTGCCAGCGGGGGTGCATGTGTACCTCGATTTCATCCAAAAACAGGATGAAATTCCGCTCAAAAACGGGGATGTCGTCCACCCATTTTACCCGGTCCATGCGCATGAGCAGGTCGGCGAGCCACGAGATGATGCTTTTTAGGCCGTCGGGGAGTTGATTGAAGTTTAATTTTTCATTATCAACGGAAATTATTACTTGGAATGGTTCCGACTCTAAATCAAACTCAACTGCTTTATTTATTATTTTAGAAATTGCAGTTTCAACATTTATTAAAGCTTTACTGTATCGGTTTGTCCCCTTTGAATCTAAATTCCTATCAAATATCGCTTCTTTTGCGATATTGTTTGCAATCCACTGCAGGATATGAGAAGGATTTATAGAAGACCTAAAGTCAAGTACATTTTCAAATGGCTGCGTATTTAATTCCTTGATTCCTTCAATATATGACTGCTCAACTTTTCGATAACCTGAATAAGAAAATGCGGCTATGGCGTATGGTGCCGTTGGTAATCTTATTAAGTGCCAATAATTATTATGTAAAAATTCGTTGTCTTGGTCGTAATTAACTTCATCATGGTAATAATGCTTTGCTGAAGACTGGCCCTCCGAAAATTTGACTTCAAAGAAGTTATGTTTGACTTTATTTCTAATTTTAAGAATAGAACTGTCCACTTTGCCATAAATAAATGAGGATGCTAACAATTCCAACACCGTACTTTTCCCAACCCCATTCTCCCCCGTCAAAATATGCACCTCTGCCTTGTCCGCCATACCAGCTGGCTTTTCCGGGAAGGTCATTTTCAAATCGCCGAACGGCCCGATTTGGTGTGCTTCCAGCGATGTAATTCGAAATGGTTCCATGTTTCACTGCCGCTTTTTAGTTGCGGTATCGTGCAAAGATAGTGGTTTTGCGCCTGCATCCGCTACGGGGGTAGCCTTATTTTTCCGGCACCCCTCGCTGCAAAATTTCACCTCCTCCCAGCACTGCTCCCATTTCTTTCGCCAGCTAAATGGCCGCTGGCAGATTGGGCAAATTTTCATGGGCAAATCGGATTTCTTCATGCTTAGTTTTTGGTGAAAAGGAAATGAATCCTCAAAACCGGAATCAAAGAATTATGTTTGTGGAAACAACAAACGATTCGTCATGCCAACAAAATCTGCCAAGCCTTTAATCGTCGCCAATATTTTCATGCTGGCCATCGTGCTGGTGATGAACTACCTTGCCAACGCCCTCCCCATCGCCGGGCGGACGCCGAAAGAAGTGTCTGATATGTTCCCGACGCTGTTCACCCCGGCGGGTTTCACTTTTGCCATTTGGGGGGTGATTTACTTGCTCCTGATTGGCTTTGTGGTGTACCAGGCTCGTTTTTGGAACAAGGAAACGCCCGCATTTTTTCAAAAAATTGGCTGGCTGTTCGTGATTTCCTGTGCGGCGAATGCAGCGTGGTTGCCCGTATTCCAGAACCTGCAAATTGGTTGGGCAATGGGCATCATGCTCGTCCTGCTGGGCAGCCTGCTGGTCATTTACCTGCGGCTCAATGTGGGTAAAGCAGCGGCCTTTCCCGCCGAGCGGTGGCTGGTTCACCTGCCGTTCAGCGTTTACCTCGGTTGGATAACCGTGGCCAGCATCGCCAATGCCAGCATCCTGCTCACCCACCTCGGCTGGAACGGTGAGCCGGGCGGCCCGCAAGTTTGGACGGTGGTGATGATTGTGGCAGCCACATTCTTGGGTGTCTGGACGCTGTTCAGCCGCCGTGATTTTGGGTATGCCCTGGTGATTGTTTGGGCACTTTTTGGCATTTATTCCAAGCGTACTACCGACCTTGTCTCAGCGGATATTGCAGTAGAAATAGCATCGCTGGCTGGCATCGGCCTATTGGCCGTGGTGGCAGTTTACCGTTTGTTTAAGCGGAATTAAGTTGGCATTGAGAATTCGGTATTGCATTGAAAATCAATTGCTTGCATTACTCATTCAACCCAGAAATCACCGAGCAAGGTAGTTGAAAAGCGACCGCAAGAACGGCCATTTCGGGAACCCCGAAATAATGCCCAAATCCTCCACCAAACTCGTCTCATTGTCCAGAAAGGCAAAGATTTTTTGAATGTCGTTTTTGGCGTACATCCCATTGAAAAGGCTGGGGCCAAGTTCGTTTTGGGCCTGCAAAACACCCAAGAAAACCGAATCGTAAAACCGAAATTTCGAGGAGAAAAGGCCCGTGTTCGCAGGGCGTCCAGCCTTCATGTTTTCGATTATTTTCTGGGAATTCCGCTCACAGTTCTTGAACGAATAACCACTCGACGGTTTCACCCAACCGCCCGCCGTTCCGATGCGGACATGCTTTCCTGACGAGTATTTTTCAAACGGAAAATCGGTCATCGGGATGATGCCGAACTCCGTTTCCACGATTTCAAATTCCTTGATTTTCAGTATCTTATCAAAATACTGGCGCAACATTTCATCGTAAGCGCCCTCCGGCGGCAGGGTAGGGGTGAAGAGCGTAAACTCTACCAGTGCTTCCCGGCGGCTCATGGGCAGCACGTAGGTAAAACACGTCGTATCCTGCCACCGCAGCCGATAGTCCATCATCGTGAAGCGGCTGGGGTCGAAGTGGTCGTCGGGGGTGCGAACGACCCAGCCTTTGAAGGGCTGCAGGGCGAGGGTGGAATTGTGGGATTGGGATATTGAGTTATTGGGATATTGGGTGATTGGGGAATTGTTGGGGCAGGCGACTGTCAAAAACCCAATCGGCCTTGTAATTTCCCTGCTTGCCAACGATGCGAATCGGTCCGCCATTCACCACATCAACCACCTCCTCCGACTGCCAGGTGAAGTTCGGTGCGGCGCCCAGTTCCTGTATTGCGAAGCGGTAAAAATCCAAGCCCCGCAGCATCTTGTAGCGGTAAGGCAGCAGGTCAAGCGGGTGATGGTTTTTTTCGTAGAAAAAATCACCCTGCGCCCAGGATTGCGTGAGCAGGCCGTCCCATTTCCCCACGCCTTTCTCCCAAAAACACCAAGTACGGTCGTTCTGGTCCTTGCCGTCCTTTTCGAGGGGAGGATTTGTTGCTGCGCAAAAAACGGGTCGCTGCACAAGGCAAGCGCCAACTGCAACCCGGCGGCTCCAGCCCCGATAATGGCGATGTCGTAGTGGTTTGGTGGCATAATGAAGGCCTAAAGTAGTTCAGCTGAGGTAATAAATGTGGGAAGGGGGGAAAGGTTTTTGGGGAGGGTAGGATTTTTGGGTAATCAAATTGCTGCTTGGAAAATGTTGCTTAGGATATTTGAAAAGCATACATTAGATTTGTAAAGAATCCGTGACAGTGCGCAAGAATTGCTCAAATGTGAGTATTGCCGAGCTGAAAATTCGGAGTTGCATGTTTTGGATTGTCATCCGAAAAACCGACAATCCAAAACATGCAACTCGTGGTCATTTTTAGTCCAAAATTTTCCAAAAGCTATCAAATTAGCTTGGTTGAGGTAAAATGGGTAGCGCACAGGATGGGGATTGACGCATTGCATGTTTTGGATTGTCGACAATCCAAAACATGCAATGCGTCAATCAGTTGTTAGCAACAACATCATAACAAAAAAAAATAAAATGAAGAAATACTTACTCGTAAGAGCGTGGAGATTTCACGGAGTGCTTGAAACTCAATTCAAATCATCCCCAGAGAATTTTGATAAAAGTGGTCAACTTTTTTGTAAGAAAAAAATCACAATTCCTGACAAGCATCTGGATGGCGAAATAGAAGTTAGACGTAGAATATTCTCAAAAGAACAAATTCTCAGGAGGGAACATGATAATCATCCAGCATTAGATTTGGTCTTTGATAAAAACCTGATTAGCTCGATAAATGAGCTTATTAATAAACAACTTGTAAAGTTACGTTCGTTGGAGAATCCCAATGAGTCAAAGATTAATTTGATTAATCTTAGCATGAGAATTACGGATTTCGGACATCTCATCACCTATTCTGAATTCGATGGTAATAGTTTTCAGAATCTTGTTTTCGTAAGAGCTGATATCATTCGTTTGTTAACTGAAATAACTTTGAGCCTTAACCCGATTTTTGATTTTCTTGTGCAACAAAAATTAATAAAATATGAGTTGCACAAGTTTGGTATACCCAACTCGTTTTATGGTTTAATTGACATCAACGAAACTGACACATACCTATATTCTGAACATATTTTGATTTCAGAGGATTATCAGAACGAAGCAGGAAAATTATGTGAAATCTTAAACAATGAGAAAGCAGATACCGATTTAAAACCAGACTTAATTGGCTTAGGTTTTTGCATCTACAATTTAAAAGCTTCCCCTGTCTGGGTATTTACAAAGTCTGTCGACTTTGATGAAATCTCATACTATCTTGCACCAGATGTAATGGTACTATCCGAAATTACAACAATTAATTCCGCTGCGCTTCTTTATAGCGAAATATCGAAATTCTTACTTGAAAATCAACACTTATCATATCTCAAGAAATTAAGACTGAAAAAGTCAAAAACAAAATATTCGGAAACCCTAAGATATGTTTCATTAAATTACTCTCTAATACTCCAGAAAATTAGGTATAGATATGCCGATAATGATATTTGGCAACTGTCCTATGTAAAAATTTTCAAAGAAGTTAATACTCAAATAACTGAGGGGGAAGAATTATACAAGTCTTCTCAAGAAAACCTGGAACTCTTGATTTCAGCAATTGAATCAAAAGAAAATACAAAACATCAGACAACAGTTGAATTTCTTTTTTTAATTTTTGCAACCTTTACTGTTGGTTCTGCATATGTTGATGTTGTGTCCTTTAGTGAAAAGAATCATTCTAATTTTCAAGAGGTATACACCCATTTTTTGGAAACAAAGGTATTATTAATTGGGTTGATTGCCATATTTGCTTTTTTGATAATAATCACGAAAAGACCAAGATATTAATGTTGCTATCAAAGCACTCCCGACCATGCCGCCCAAGCCCACCCGCAAAGCCAACGCAGGGCGGCACGGGCGGGAGTGCAACCGTCAGATTGTGAAAAAAGTCTTCCAAAACCTTTGAAGCCAGCCAAATCGATCTATCTTTACCATGTCAACAACACCAACCAACATGGCAAGAAAAACAAGGGAATCCCGGCTGCAGTACGGCCTGTTCGCCACCCCGCTGGAAGAAATGATAGCCGATGACAACCCCGTGCGGGTCATAGACGCCTTCGTGGACGCCATGGGCCTGGCCTCCTTCGGGTTCAAGGCCGTGACGGCCAGCCAGTTCGGCGCCCCATCCTACGACCCCTCCGACCTCCTCAAGATATACTTCTACGGCTACTTCAACCGCATACGCTCCTCCCGCTGCCTGGAGCGGGAGTGCGCCCGCAACGTCGAAATGATGTGGCTCACCGGGCGGCCCCAGTTGGCCTAAGTGTGCTCTCATTGGCGCAGGTAGTCCACCTATTCATTCATGCAGACACCAATGCCTATTAAAAAAGCAAAAGTTCAAGCCAGTGTTCAGCGAAGCGGCACTGGCGGGGTTCAAGCAGAGACCTGCCAGTGCCGCTTCTACACACTCATACCCTCCCCAGCCTCCCCACCATCCCCCCAAACAAAAAGAAATGAAACGGCAGCATCGCCAACCAGTACAGCCTGCCCCACAGCCCACGGGGCCGGAAGGTCGCCGTTTGCGTCAGCACCGATTCGCCGGCTTTTTCGGTGATGCAGAACTCCAGCCAAGCCTCGCCGGGCAGTTTCATCTCGGCGTAGAGCAGTAGGCGCTTGCCCGCCCGGTCGGCTATCAGCACCCGCCAGAAATCGAGGGAATCGCCGGGGTGGAGCTGGTCGGAATGGGTGCGTCCCCGCCGCAGCCCGACACCGCCCACCATCCTGTCCAGCAGCCCACGGATTTTCCAAAGAAAATCGCCGTAGTACCAGCCCTGCTGGCCGCCGATGCTCCAAATCCGGTCGAGCACCTGCGGCTCTTGGCCAGTCACGATACGGCTTTTTTCGTCCTTGAAGACGCCGAATCTCGGCACTTCGACGTATTCCATCAGCTTGGGATTGGTGTCAAAAGAGCTGAAAGCGTCTTTCCAACTGCTCACCACCATGTGCTGTTCGATGCGCCGGAAGGCCAGTTCCACGGCTGTTTTATACGACATCAGTTCGATGCCCAGCTCGGCAGCCAAGTTGTTCGGGCGACAAATCACGTTGATTTTCATGCTGTCCACGAGGTTTTGCGCCAAGTGGTAGGAGGTGGACGTGATGAAATACAGCCAGTACGAGGAGAGTTTCGGCGTCATCACCGGCACGGAGACGATGAACCGCCGCAGCCCCCGCACCTCGGCGAATTTCAGCAGCATTTGCTGGTAGGTCAGTACGTCCGGCCCGCCGATGTCGAAGTCGTGGTCGTAAGTATTTTCCCGGCCCATTACCCCCGACAAAAACTGGATGACGTTGCGGATGCCGATGGGCTGGCAGAGCGTATTGAGCCATTTCGGGGCGACCATGACGGGCAGTTTTTCCACCAAATCCCGAATGATTTCAAAAGAGGCGCTGCCAGAACCGACGATGATGCCCGCCCGCAAAACGGTCACTGGCACCTTGCCGCTGCGCAATATTTTCTCCACTTCGAAGCGGCTGCTGAGGTGTTCGGAAAGCTCGTCCTCATTGACAATCCCGCTGAGGTAGATGATTTGGCGACATTGCGAAGCGGACACCAACCTCGAAAAATGCTCGGCGGTGCGGGCTTCTTTCTCCGCAAAATCGCCTTTGCTGCTCATGGAGTGAATGAGGAAAAACGCCACGTCGAGGTCGGCGGGGAAGACCGTGCCCGGCGCTGGGTCGAGGAAGTCCACTTCGATGATTTTGAAGTTCTCGTGCGTCGGCCCATTGAAGCGCCTGCGGTTTCGGACGCAGCAATAAACCGTGTGCCCCTGTTCGAGCAGCACGGGGAGCAGTCGTTGGCCGATATAACCGTTGGCGCCGGTGAGGAGTATTTTCATGTGAGTTACAACAGGAGATTTGGGTAAATGTTAGCGTCCAGCGAAGAAGTTGGGGCGGATAGGACACGGATTGGACGGATTAAACAGATTTACACGGTTTTTAAAACATAAATCTGTGAAAATCATTTCAATCCGTCCAATCCGTGTCCTATCCCTCCCGGTTTGTCCATCAAATTTTTCGCCGACGCTCCACCGTTATTGCCGAGCCTTCCGCCAGCATGACCGAGGTTGGTTTCATGCCGTTCAGCAAGCGGAAATCCTCGCCATAGTTTAGTGCAAAATCTGCTTTGATTTCGTGGTTTTTGACTTCGTAAACCTCCCATTTCGGGTGCGTCACTTGGTACTCGATGGTCGTGTGCTCGTCGTGCCGAGAGTAGCCCCAGTAATGTTCGGTGATAAATTCCGCCTCGCTTCCCGGCTGCAAGGGGAGTGCTTCTAACCCTGCTTCAACTTTGAGGGAATGCCATTGGCCGC
The DNA here is from genome assembly GCA_021739645.1 of Saprospiraceae bacterium. Taxonomy (GTDB): domain Bacteria; phylum Bacteroidota; class Bacteroidia; order Chitinophagales; family Saprospiraceae; genus UBA6168. The sequence continues at coordinate 110,008 of JAIPBL010000001.1, forward strand.
CCATTTTCCAATCGTATTGAACCTCCTGCGAGGCAGCCTTTATTTCCCAGCGGTGGCGCATCGGCATGGATTTGTAATGCTCTTTGTAAAGTAGGTTGGCGACTTGGGCAATGGCTATTTTCGGCACAAATTCATTGATGAAAACCACGCCCCGTTTCCATTCGCCTTCGGAAAAATGGCGGACGTAAAACCGCAGGTTTACTTCTTCAAACTCGGTGTGAAACGGTACTGGGATGCCCAGCACCCGAACTTTTTTGAACATAAAACCAACGAGGCTGACGTAGCATCGCCCGTTCCAGATGTCCAGTTCGGTGCCTTGCGGAAGGTACTTGAAAAGTAGGGAAGGTTCGACCTCAAAATTTGTCAACGCCAGTTTTCGCCATTCGGCGTTTAGGAAACTCATTTGCGCATATTTTGCTGATAAACAGGCAGGTTGTTGGAATGTTTACCGGAATGGATAATCGCATTTTACGCTGCACTATTCGGGAAAACCTATTTGTGAGCAGTATAATTTGCGAAAAACGGCCAAATCAAAGGTTCAAAGTCGCTGCAATTATCTTTGCTAACGTAAATGCGCCTTCTATATCTGGATGCAAATCATCAGGATAATGGGCAGGATAATCATCCACCATGTAATGGGTGTCGGCTACTTCTAAATGATAGTCTTCGGCAATATGGTCAATGATGGGTATAATCACGACTTTAACCAATGAGTCGGAAATTGGTGCCAATTGGAATAAAGGGGGTGAGTAGCAAAGTACGATTCTTGGATTTGAGTCCAATCCTTGGAACAAATCAATCATGTCCCGATAGTCGTTTTCAAAATTAGCCATAACGGCTGAGTTAAGTCCATGCACATCATTTGTTCCCAGCATTATGACGATGATGCTTGGCTTGTCTTTCAGTAATTTTGAAAATGCTTCTGTTTCCCAAATTGGGGCAAAACAATTTTTTACAAGGCAAGTCCCGCCAACGCCATAGTTGGAAACTTTATAATCGCCTGGTACCAGGGATTCTAGCTCGTCAGGCATGTTTGCAGAAGGTACGCCCTGGGTAATGCTATCCCCCAAGGCACCGATACGAATAAAAGGTTTTTCCTTTTTGCAGCCCAGTGTCAGGAAGCTAACTAAAAGTGCGATGTAGCCTAAGTGATTTTTCATGACTATTCCAACGTTCACTTCAGACGCCCACTTTAGTCACCTCCCTAATCATCTCGTAGTTCAGTGGCTGGTGCTGTAAATCGGAGAAACGGCGGATGCTGAAATTTGGCTCAAAAGTGAACTTCATGCCATTGCGCATCGTCCAGCCGTTCTTAGGATTTTCGATTTCATTGAGCAGCAGCCCGATGCCGTTGGCGGATTTCACCACATCCCGGACGGAGTACATTTTGTCCTTGAAGGGGCGGTTCGGGATGTCGGCCATTTGTTCCGGCGTGAAGTTGTCGTCTATGCAGATGATGTCCATATCGTTGTTTTTGATACAAAAATAGCTCGAACCTCACGATTGTTGTATCTCCTCCAATTTTTTTGCGATTTCTTCCGCCTCCGCTGACTTTTGGGCAAAGCCCTTGATGTCGCCTTTGCGTTGCAAATCACGGGCTTCTTCGAGCAATTTGGCATATTGTTCCCTCAGTTGCTTGGCGGGGTCTTTTTTGAATAGTCTGAACATGGTGGTGATTGTTTTAAGTACTTCCGTTAAATTAGTTTAGAGTATAAATTGTGCAAGTAATTGATTTTCAAGATCAAACCAAATACCTACTTATTGGTTGTATCCAAGATTTATTTTTTATTTTTATTTGAAAATATAAGTGACCTGTTCCAAGTTTTTGTATCTTATTGAGACTGGGTTCCTTTTCCTTTCTTGGCTCTTTGTCAAAGAACCCCCTTTCTTAAAAGGAATTCTATTCATTGTACTAACCGTTTTTTATAAAAACACCCTGCTTAAATCAAAGTACCCATGTTCCAAATGTTAAACGACCTAAAAGCTACCATTCCGAACAGCCTAATTTCCGAAGCTGCTGACACTTTGGTTGAAAGAGAAAAAAGCATTGATTTGGCATTGAATGTATTAATTCCAACCTGTCTTTACGGTTTGACAATTAAGTCTTCGAGTCACCGATTTTCTCAGATTTTTAAAACTTTGAGCCATAGGCGCAACCTGGGTTTCCACAACCAACTTGACAACTTCCTGAGCGAGGATGAAGTGTTTTTTGGTGACCCAAGAGAGGTGACCCAACGAATGAAAAGCGACATTTTTGGTAAAAAAATGGATGAAATCCTAATCTTTATTAGCGAATACGCGGATATTAAAGAAGGGTCAACTGCTGCTCTCGTGAACTTGGTATGCCCAGTTATCCTTAACTATTTGGGCAATAAAATATCGGATGAAAACATGAACGCAGCGGGCATGTCGGTCTTTCTGTTCAGCCAAAAATACGATATTGAAGGGACGCTACCCAATGACTTAGAAGATTTGCTATCGTCAGTATTAATACATCCCGAAACAAAAAGGCAGCAGAAAAAACCATGCTTCCTCTTCGGTTTCTTCGATGATATATTTAAAGGCCGGGACAACTAGGCCAATCATAAATTGGAAATTGATACAACATCCCAATTTCCCAATTTCAAGACTACCTATGGCTTAATCTTCGCCCGCTGCATCGGGTTTTTCACTTCTTCTTCCTTGCTCTTTTCATAAACCTGAAACAACGTCGGCTTTGCTGGTATCGGCTTTGTGTTGTTCTTTTCGTCAATGTCTGCTGTCTCCCGGAAGGGGTCCAGTCGGAGCGACTTCACCTGCTTGTCCTTCACAAAAACCTTGGTGACCTTGTTCTCGTCCTTTCGCCAGATTTCGGCAGGGATGCGCTCAATTTCCGTGGTGCCGTCGGCAAAGGTCCATTCCAAAATGATGGGCATCACCATGCCTCCCTTGTTGCTGAACCGCAGTTCGTAATAGTTTTTGTTGCCAAATTTATCCTGCTTCTCCTTTTTGCTAAACACTTCATCATACATCACGGTCGTTGTTTTTTGCACCGAGTCGGCGGTTTCCCATGGACGATAAGTGGTGTAGAAATCCACTAAATCAGGGTCGGCCTCCACTGAGAACTGCATTCCGCTCTCCCGGTTCCGGATTTTGGAAATATCCTGAAAAGGCTTTTCGACCTTGTTCGTGTTGACAATTTCTTTCGGCTTTGGGTTGTTTTCCATGTCCACTTTCAGCCAAGCGATGCTGTCCAAAGAAATGTCCACCGGCTCGATTTCATAGAACCAGCCCCGCCAAAACCAGTCGAGGTCAACGCCGCTGGCATCCTCCATCGTGCGGAAAAAGTCGGCAGGAGATGGGTGCTTGAAAGCCCACCGTTGGCAGTATTCCTTGAAGGCCGCATCGAAAAGCTCCCGGCCCATAATGGTCTCCCGCAGGATGGTAAGCCCGGCGGCAGGCTTTGCGTAGGCATTCATCCCAAACTCCACGATGTTGTCGCTATTGGTCATGATGGGCTCCAGTTCGTCAGGGTTTGACTTCATGTACGGCACGATGGTCGGCGCTGGACCACGCCGCAAATTCCAATTATTGTCAAATTCAGCTTGCGCCAGGGTCTGGATGAAAGTATTCAGCCCCTCATCCATCCACGACCATTGGCGCTCGTCGGAGTTGATGATCATGGGGAAATAGTTGTGCCCCACCTCATGGATGATGACCCCGATAGCGCCGAGCTTGTTGCCTTCCGTATAGGTTCCGTCCTCCTCAGCCCGCCCGAAATTGAAGCAAATCATGGGGTATTCCATGCCGTTGTCCGCCTCCACGCTGATGGCAATGGGGTATGGGTACGGAATGGAATATTGCGAGTAGGTCTTGAGCGTATGCGCCACCGCACGGGTCGAGTAGCGGCTGTAAATCGGGTAGGCTTCCTTGCCGTAGTAGCTCATGCACATGGCTTTTTGGCCGTTTTCGTTGAAATGCGGCATGGCGTCCCAAACGAACTTCCGGCTGGCGCCCCAGGCGAAGTCCCGCACGTTTTCGGCCTTGTAATGCCAGGTTTTCTGCTTTTTACTGTGCCTGCTTTTTTCATTTTTAACCGCCTCGTCCAGTGTCACGATTTCCACGGGGGCACCAGCGGTCTGTGCTTTTTTCCAGCGGTCGAATTGGGCTTTGGTCAAAAGCTGTTCATAGTTCTGGCATTCGCCCGTTGAGCCGACCACGTAGTCGTCTGGCAGGGTCATTTTTACCTCAAAATCACCGAAGGTAAGGGCAAACTCTCCGCGCCCAGTGAACTGTTTGTTCTGCCAACCCGTCACATCGCTGTACACACACAGCCTGGGATACCATTGGCTGATGGTAAAAATGTAGTTGTCGTCCTTTTCAAAATACTCGTAGCCGCCCCGTCCCCAGGGGCCTTTGATGCGATTGACGAGCTTGTAGTTCCACTTCACGTTGAAGCTGAAGTCCTCGCCGGGCAAGAGTTTTTTTGGCAAATTCACCTTCATCATCGTCTGGTTGATGACGTAATCCAGCGGCTTGCCGCTTTCATCGGTTATCGCCTCAATGTTGTGGCCGTATTGCGTCAGGTCTTTCCACTGCTCCATCATGTACAGCGCCCGTTCGTCCATCACTTCCTCCATGTTGCTGCCGTTGAAGTGGTGCATATCGTTGTGGCCCACGTGCTGGTTTTCGTCGAGCTGTAGCCAGAGATAGCCGAGCTTGTGCGGCGAATCGTTGTGGTAAGTGATGGTCTCCACCCCGTGCAGCCGTTGGTCGTCCACATCGAGGGTGCAGTCAATTTTGTAATCGCAACGCTGCTGCCAATATTCAGGGCCAGGGGCACCATCCACGCCACGGTAGGGCGTCGGGTCGGGCAGTATGTTTTCGAGTTGCTCGAATTTGTTGCCGTGGTTGGATTTTACTTGAGCGGTGAGTGAGGTTGAGAGGAGTAAAAATGTGAGTAGTGAAAGGTATTTCATTGAAAATATTTTGAAAAATTAGCTTAAAAAGAAAACGCTCCATCTGTGGTGCTTGCGTTCAGCAGCTTCGTTTCACGACCCTTACCGGGCAGCAGGGCATACACCATGTTGGTCTGCTCCCGAAATTTCTCTACCAACAGCGAGTTCTTAACGTTGATTTTGGCTATTTTTTGGGTAAAAACAGGCGTGGAAAACGTGGCCAGCACTTGGTCGTTTTTTTGACGAATAGACTGGAAAGTGAGTGCCTGCTTGCTGCCATTCACGCTCAGCTCAAAATGTTTCAAGACATAGTCGCCAATGGATTGGGACGCTGGTAATGGAGCGGAAGGATTGCCGGTGAGCGTAGCCGTCAAGTCGTCGGTGAAGAGGTAAACCTTCACCTCAAATGCCTTTGTATCCGATGAAAAAACGACCTCAGTGACGCTCATTTTGAAGTCGTGGTCAGCAGCGGCGGGCTTGCCGAAGGCCATAAAAAAAGCCAACAACAATTTTATTATCAACATTTTAGCTTAAAATATTTTGCAAAATCAACACCAACGCACCGCCCGCACCCAGCCCCGAAACATACAAATTCCAGTCCCGATGCTGTATTTTGAGCCATTGCGCCAGCAAAAAATAAAACCCAAAAAACACGCCCACTATCATCATTTGCCCCACCTCAATGCCGACGTTGAAAGCGAAAAGTGGCTCGACGATATTGCCCGCCTCGCCCATCAAGGCCGTAAAATAATTGGCGAAGCCCATGCCGTGGATTAACCCAAAAAACAACGCCAACAAGTAGTTCGTTGACACGGAGCGGGAAAAAGTGCCGCTTGGTGCCGGGCTTTCCAATCCCTCCTGTGTCAGGCTTAGAAATCCCTTCTTTGCCCAAATGTTGTGGACGCTCGTTAATACGATGGTCACCGGTATCAGGAACTCCACCAAATCCTTTGGCACGTTCAGGATGTGGAAGCCTGCCAGCAGCAGCGTCAGCGAGTGGCCGATGGTGAATGCGGTGATGAGCACCAGCAGCTTCCGCCAATCCGTCCAACGGTAAACGGCGCAGAGCGTCACCACGAACAGCAGGTGGTCGAACGCCTTCGGGTCGGCGATGTGGTGGAACCCTAGTTGGAGGAAGCTGAGGAATTCGCTCATTTTGGTGACTAATAATTGGTGACTGGTGATTGGTGATTGGGAAGTCCCGAGGTTCCTCCCAATCACCAATCACCAGTCACCAATCACTAACTAAGGCTTCAGCGTCTTCCGCTTCTTCGCCTTCTGCATCATGTTTTCGCCTTGCTCGAACTTGTGCTTTTTATAAACCATGAACAGTTTCGGCTCGGTCGGCATTGGGCGGGTGTTGTTCGACTCGTCCACGTCTGCCGTTTCCCGCCAAGGGTCGAGTTTGACGGATTTCACCTCTTTTTCTTTGACAAATACCTGCGTGAATTTCTGCTCGTTCTTTCGCCAAATTTCAACGGGAATACGCTCGATTTCTTTCGTGCCGTCGGCAAAAGTCCATTCCAAAATCACGGGCGTTACCAGTCCGCCTTTGTTGCTGAACCGCAATTCATAGTAGTTTTTGTCACCAAAAAGTTTCTTTTTTTCTTTTTTGGAATAGGTCTCATCGAACTGTTTCATCGAGCTCGTTGACACGCTATCCGCTGTCTCCCAAGGTTTGTTGAAAGTGTAAAAATCCTGCAACGAAGTGTCTTTTTCCACTGGGAACTGGTGGCCCTCCTCCCGGTAGCGTGCTTTCGACAGCGTCTCGAAAGGCTTCTCCTCCTTGTTTGGGAAAGTTCTTTCCTTCGGCTCAGGGTCGTTCTCCAAGTCCACTTTCAGCCACTCGATGCTGTCCATTGACACGTCCACCTTCTCGATGCCATAGAACCAGCCCCGCCAAAACCAGTCAAGGTCCATACCGCTGGCGTCTTCCATTGTTCGGAAAAAGTCGGCAGGTGTCGGGTGCTTGAAAGCCCAGCGGCGGCAGTATTCTTTGAATGCGTAGTCAAATTGCTCCCGGCCCATCACCGTTTCCCGAAGGACATTGAGTGCCGTGGCGGGCTTGGCGTAAGCGTTTGCGAAGTAGTTGACGATGTTCTCCGAGTTGGTCATGATGGGCTCCAACTGGTCGGGGTCTTGGTTCATGTACCAAGTTATTTGGTGGGGCGGACCTTCCCCAGAGTCGTAGTTGTTGTCCCATTCTTGTTCCGCAATGAACTGCATGAACGTGTTTATACCCTCGTCGAACCACGCCCATTGCCGCTCGTCCGAGTTGATAATCATGGGAAAATAATTGTGCCCCACTTCGTGGAAAATGACCGTCAGTGCTGAGTTTTTGGTTCCTTCGGAATAGGTGCCATCCTCCTCCGCACGGCCCGGGTTGAAGCAAATCATGGGGTATTCCATGCCGTTTTGCGCCTCCACGCTGATGGCCGTCGGGTAAGGGTACGGGATGGCAAACTTGCCGTAGGTGTTGATGGTGTGCGCCACCGCCTTGGTCGAGTAGCGGCGGTAAATCGGGTAGGCTTCCTTCGGGTAATAGCTCATGCACATCACTGGCTTGCCGTCCTGGTTTTTCACCGACATGGCATCCCAGATAAAACGGCGGCAGGCCGTCCAGGCGAAGTCACGCACGTTTTCGGCTTTGTAGTGCCAGGTTTTCAGGTCTTTTGACTTCTTCTTTTTCTCCAATTTGTTCGCCTCGTCGAGTGTCACTATTTCCACCGGTTCGCTGCTGGCCTGCGCCTTTTTCCAGTGCTGGAGCTGCTCCGGGGTCAGCATCTGCTCGTAATTCTGGCAAACACCGGTGCCTCCCACCGTGTAATCAGCAGGCAGGGTCATTTTCACGTCGTAGTTGCCGAAGTTGAGCGCAAACTCGCCAGTGCCAGTAAATTGGTCACTCTGCCAGCCCTCGAAGTCGCTAAAAACGCACATCCGAGGAAACCACTGCGTGATGGTGAAAAGGTAGTTCTCGTCCTTTTCAAAATACTCGTAGCCGCCTCGGCCAAAAGTAATGTTCTCGATGCGGTCAATCAGCACATAGCTCCATTCGATATTGAACTCAAATTTCTGGCCGGGGGCCAATGGCTGCGGCAGTTCCACCCGCATCACCGTGTTATCAATAAAATGCTTGAGCGGCTTGCCAGCGTTGTCTGTCACAGCCTTGATTCGGTGGCCGTAGTCCTCGAAATACGTCCAAGATTCTAGCATTTTCATGGCATTTTCGTTCATGTTTTTGCCGATGTCGTGTGGGTGAGCATGGTGCAGGTCGTTATCAGCGGCGTGCTGGTTTTCGTCGAGCTGGAGCCAGAGATAGCGCAGCGTTTGCGGTGAATTGTTGTGGTAGGTAAGGTGCTCCTTGCCCGTCAATTGCCGCTTTTCTGGGTCGAGGGTCGCCTCGATTTGGTAGTCGCAGCGCTGCTGCCAGTAGGCTGGGCCGGGCGAGCCGTCGGCGGTGCGGTAGTCGTTGGGGCTGGGTAGGGCCGTGCCAAGTTGTTCGAAAGCAAAGCCGTGGTTGCTGCGTTTTGGGGTTTGTTCAGAGGCTTTTTCTTTTTCTTGCGCAAAAACGCTGGTTGCCGCTAGGCACAGAAACAAAGTGAAAAATTGGCCAAACTTGCTAAATTTCAAGTTCATGATTTCAAGTTGATTAGTGAGAAAAAAGTTTGCGAAGGTAAAGACGGGGAATGAAACAGAAGGATGCAGGAACGATTAATTGAATCGCAATTTGGGTTTGCAATTTTGCAGACATGAAACGGGGGATATTTGCAAAAAAAAAATGCTCCAAAATGGGCTGGGCCATATTGGAGCATTTTTTTCCTACTCAATTTCTTACTTCCCTACCACAAAAGGAACGCTGAACCGTTCGGCATCGCCCACTTTCAGGGATAGCCAGTAGGTGCCTGCTGCGAATGACCGGGCATCCATCTGCAATTGGCCTTCCCATGCAGAAACTTCCTTTTTGTCCACCAACTGGCCCGTGCCGTTGTAAACCTCAACGCTGGTAGCTAAGCCATCAGCATCTGCAACCTTCAACCAAAAGTCGTCGATGGTCGGGTTGGGGTAAACACTTGCCTCGTATGTTGCCTTCTTCACTGGAAATTTTACCGCTGGTCGAGCACTTTTTGGGGTATTTTCAACCACCGTTGGCGGGTCGCCAATCACCTCGCCTTTGATGTAGAAAATGGACTGGGCTGGATCGGTATTGGCGGTAATGGTCACTTGTTTGGTCTGTGGCCCTGACTTGCCCTTCGAGTCGAACTCCACGACGATGGCGCCTGTGCCGCCCGGTGGGATGGGTTCTTTTGGCCAGCTCGGCACGGTGCAGCCGCAGCTCCCCTTGGCGTTGGTGAGCACAAGCGGCTCGTTGCCTGAGTTGGTGAAACGGTAGATGTGCTGGACGATGTCGCCTGCTTCCACTTGACCAAAGTTGTATTCCTTTTCGTCGAAGCTAATGGTGGTGGTGGGCAAGTCCAAGTTAATTTCAGTGGAAAAATCTTGGGAATAACCGATGCCTGTCATCAGCAAAGCCAATGCGCTGGAGAGAATCAATTGTCTTTTCATGTGATTTGAATTTAGATGAAGAATGGTTTGTGAAAGTATAATGTCCTGTCCCAACTAAGTAACAGGTTTATTGATGCTGCAAACCTACATCGTGGCGTGTTTAACTGAATTTGCGTTTGAGTAAGTGTAGGTAAATGGTGAGTATGCGTTATTGTGCAACCAAATTCCGCTCTCGCTGTTACCCGATGATGCAAATTCTACTACTTATTTCGGCTGGCTTATTGGGCATCACTGGCTTGGCCCATTCTTACCTTGGCGAGCGCTATATCCTCATCCGACTGTTCAAAAGCGACAGCCTGCCTAAGCTTTTCGGCAGCGATGATTTCACCCGCCGCACCCTGAGATTTGCATGGCATATCACGACCATTGCCTGTTGGGGATTTGCGGCCATATTGGTACTGATGGCCTCGGCTGCACTCAATTTCCAAAATGTGGCCACGGCCTTGGCAGCAACTTTTTTGCTCTCTGCTGCAACGGCGTTTGTGGGGTCGAAGGGGAAGCATTTGTCTTGGGTGGTTTTCCTATTTGTGGGGGTCGTGTGTTTGTGGGCAGCGATTGTTTGAATCCCTCAATAAAAAATCGTCCGAAGCTCCGTCGTATGCTGCATTTCACCCATGACCCCATCTATTTCTCCGGTCAGCACCACGTTGTAGCCAACGGAAGATAGTGTGGCAGTCCCAGCCTCCAAATCCACCTCAAACAGGAAGGTCACGCTCCTGTCCGCATGGTGTTGCAGGTTCATGCTCACCTTTTCTCCTTGCCTCGCCCAAACCACGTTCTTGGCTTCCCATAGCCTGTACAGGTGCATGATGATGTCATTGCTGCGGTTGTCATAAAGAAAGGGGGAGTCAATCCAATGCGACTTGTTCACTTCTTCTGAGACGATGTCGAGGCGGTAGTGGGTGGACGGGGAGGGGTGGGAGGAGGTTGGGTTCATTTGAAATGCTTTTGAGCAAAGGTTGCCTTTTGTGATTGAGTGGGTGGGGTTTACTCAAACTTTGTGCCGTGGGTAGTAACTCCGCAAGTTTCGCTTCGCTAAACTTGCTCGAACTGGGTAAACTGGAACGCATTGATATCAAAACCAAACTCTACCTGCCCAACCAAAGTCGAACAGGCGAAATCCCTATTTTCACCTCAAATTATCCAAAAAATATTTACTCACCCAACTTGGAATCATGTCATTATGGATAATGATGTTCCTATCCGGTGTAAGTTCTGCAATGAGCCGAACCTTTTCGCCAGAATTATCGAATAAAGTAGGAATGGTGAGCAGCCATTGCAGCGGAAGCCAAAATTTCAAGGGAACGGTGATACCGCTCTTCGATTTTGATTTCAGGAACAGGATGGCCGCCTTTCGTTATCCTGTTTTGAATTCGTTCCTTGTTGATAGTAGGATTTTGGGTGCAAACAAAGTAGAGATACGATTTGTAGCCAGCCTCCTTGGCTCGATGAAAAATATCCAGTTTTGAAGGATGCGACATTACCGTTTCAAATGAAAAAGTAATCCCTTGCGATAGGTATTCCCAGCGGAGCATTTCAGCTATAAAAGCTGCTTCATAGGAATTGCTTTTGGATGAAATGCTGACCAAAACATTTTCTTGCAAACGTAGGTGAATACCCAAGCCACTTTCGCTGGCTTTGACTGCAAAAGGTGATTCAGTTAAGTATTTCTCGAACCTTAATTGAGGAAGTTGAAGTCCGTAATCATCAAGGTTTAAAAACCCTTTTACCGACAATTTGTCTTGTATCTCGTCAGCATTGATATAATAGCCAATTCGGAATTGTCGCTGTATTAGATTATAGACCGCACTTTTACCAGACCCATTTGGCCCAGCAAAAACACGCATTCGTTTATCGGGATTTGACTTCATAAACTGTTCCGATTTCTACTTTAGTTGAAGGAGGTACATTGCCTAAAACTTCACGGCGACCATCTGGGAACTCCTTGATAATCTGGTCATTTTCAACAAAAGTAACTGGCAGACCAAGTGCCTTTGCTTCCGCAATCGCACGGCGGCCAGTCTCTGCACCGATGTCTTGCAGCGCTTTCACTATCTCTTCGGGAGATAGGTCTTCCAATTCTCGCTCAGGGTATAGGTTCCCTTCTCGATTATTGTTTATCATAATTTTCAATTTTGTAAACCAAAGATAGGCGTAAAAACCAAATTGCGCCTGCCCAACCAAAGTCGAACAGGCGCAATCGTCATGCCTTCCTTAAATCTATTTCCAGCACTTTTAAGTCATCAGGCATTTCCCGAATTCCTTTCTCAATCCTCGGCACTAAGCCAACCAAGTTTTTATAGCGATTGTCAAATGTTCTAATCAATACCAGTTTGACAGGATATTTGTCGAGATTTTGTTGAAACTGAAGATTCTTGTCCACAGTGAGCAAATATTCAATACCAGCTTCCGTCATTGCAGCAAGCAGGTGGCCATTTTTCAAGGTTGCCCAGCCTTTATCATGGACGGTTACAACCTCAAATTCATCAGAAAAATTATTACTCAATGGATGTGGTAGGTTTTCGTCAAGCAGCAGCTTTTTCTTCATGGGGCGTTAGGGTAATTAGGTTTTCAACTAGGACAAGTAATCCATCCACCTGCTCCTTTTTCACCGAAGGAAAATCATGCAAAAACTCTTCAATCGTATCGCCGCCTCGCAGGTAATCGAATAGATTTTTGATGGGCACACGGGTAGCGGCAAACACAGGCGTCCCGCTTTGCACTTCTGAAGATATGGTGATAATGTCGGCTATCATGTTAAATAATTTTCGTCAAATTTAAGAGAAACCATGCAGGTATCAAAACCAAACTGCGCCTGCCCAACCAAAGTCGAGCAGGCGCATTCGTAAATCGTCATTCGTAAATCGTAAATAGGACTAAAGCTGCTCCTTGAACCAAGCGGCAAACTCCGCCACCGTCTTCGCTCCCAAATCCCCTTCTCCTTGCTTCCGCACACCCACGGAATCAGCCTCCGCCTCCTTCTCCCCGACGATGAGCATGAATGGAATTTTGTTCATCTCCGCATCCCGGATTTTGCGGCCAATGCTCTCCGTGCGGTCGTCAATGATGCCACGGATGTCGTGCTCGGCGAGGCGCTTTTGCACGTCGAGGGCATAGTCGTTGTACTTGTCGCTGATGGGCAGGATGCTGTACTGGTCCGGGGCCAGCCACAGCGGGAACTTGCCAGCGCAATGCTCCGTCAACACGCCGATGAAGCGCTCCATCGAGCCGAAGGGCGCCCGGTGAATCATGACGGGGCGGTGCGGTGCGTTGTCCGAGCCGATGTAGGTCAAATCGAAGCGCTCCGGCAGGTTGTAGTCCACTTGGATGGTGCCCAATTGCCAGGAGCGACCGAGTGCATCCTTCACCATGAAGTCCAGCTTAGGGCCGTAGAAGGCGGCCTCGCCAAGCTCCGTGACCGTCTCCAGGCCAGCCTCAGCGGCGGCTTCGATGATGGCACGTTCGGCCTTTTCCCAGTTTTCGTCGGAGCCGATGTACTTCTCCCGGTTCTCTGGGTCACGCAGCGAAATCTGGGCGGTATAGTTCTCGAAGCCCAGTTTTTTCAGCACCATCAGCGTCAGTTCGATGACGCCGTGGAACTCCGCCTTCACTTGGTCGGGCATGCAGAAGAGGTGTGCGTCGTCCTGTGTGAAACCCCGCACACGGGTGAGGCCATGCAACTCGCCGCTCATTTCGTAGCGATAGACCGTGCCGAATTCAGCGAAGCGCACCGGAAGTTCCTTGTAGCTCCGTGGCTTGTGGCCGTAGATTTCGCAGTGGTGCGGGCAGTTCATCGGTTTCAACAGAAACTCCTCGCCATCCCGTGGCGTGTGGATGGGCTGAAAGCTGTCCTTGCCGTATTTTTCGTAGTGGCCGCTGGTCACGTACAGTTCCTTTTTACCGATATGCGGCGTAATGACGGGCTGATAGCCCCGCTTCAATTGCTCGTCTTTCAGAAAGTTTTCGAGGCGGGTACGCAGGGCCGTGCCCTTCGGCAACCAAATGGGCAACCCAGCGCCCACTTTCTCCGAAAACATGAAGAGTTCCAGCTCTTCGCCGAGCTTGCGGTGGTCACGCTTCTTGGCTTCTTCGAGCATTTCGAGGTATTCGGTCAGCTCTTTTTGCTTCTGAAAAGTGATGCCATAAATACGGGTCAACTGTGTGCGTTGGTCGTCGCCACGCCAGTAGGCACCGCCAATTTTAAGTAGTTTCACTGCCTTGATTTTACCTGTGTCAGGAATGTGCGGCCCACGGCAGAGGTCGGTGAAATTGCCCTGATGATAGAAAGTGATGGTGCCGTCGGCCAATTCATCGAGCAGTTCGAGCTTGTACTCGTCGCCTTTTTCTTTGAAAAAAGCGATGGCCGCTTCCTTGCCCACTTCCTCACGGCGATAGGTGTTGCCCAAGCGGGCAAGCTCCATGATTTTATCTTCGATTTTTTTGAAATCTTCGCTCGAAATCTGGCGGCCACCGGGGTCCACGTCATAGTAGAAGCCGTTTTCCAGCGCCGGGCCGATGCCGAACTTGATGCCGGGGTACAATGCTTCGAGTGCCTCGGCCATGAGGTGGGCGGAGGAGTGCCAGAAGGTATTTTTGCCTTCTTTGGAGTCCCAAGTCAGGAGTTGGAGTGAGGCGTCAGCGTTGATGGCACGGCTGGCATCCCAGACTTCGCCGTTGACTTTGGCGGCGAGTACATTCCTGGCCAAGCCTTCGCTGATGGACTTCGCAACGTCCATCGCGGAGGCTCCTTGTTCGTATTGACGGACGCTGCCGTCGGGTAAGGTGATGTTAATCATTGTTGAATTGTTGTATTGTTAAATTGTTTTGGGACTTAAATCTTACGACAAGGCAGCGCCAAAAGTTCAGGCACTTCCAATGCTTTTTCTCAAAGGCGGCAAAAATAGTTTTTTTTGAAAAGGGACGGGGCGAATAACTTCAAAGGTTTTCAACAATCAGGGCATTGATTTCTTCGGCCCGTGTCAGTGTCATCATGTGCGAGCCTTTTTGGACGATGATGCTTGGAGTAATATTGCGAAGCGGCAAAGTATGGTCATTCGACCCGTGGATATGGATGATGCCGGGTGGATGTGTTTCCCTTTCCCAGTGGATTATCATGTTCACGGCACGCTTTAGATATAGCGGATTTTTGTCGGAAAGCATGGCCTTGAAGGTGGCTTTGTACTTGTTCCGGTCAGGTTCCACCACGGCTTGCGCTACGGACGACATGGCCTTGATGAACCTCGGCCCGAACAGTTTATTTATCGGCACATGTTTTTGAAATCGGTAATGCCGGGGTAGTTCCTTTCGGCATTTTGCACTCGAAATGATGATCGTTTTTTTGGGATGCAATTGTTCCGTAAGCTCTGTGGAGAGCATTCCACCGATGGAGACGCCAATCAGAACGAAGGGCTTTGTCGTGTCTATTTGCTGCGCAATTAAAGTGGCGTAGCCTGACATGGTGGCATTCTTTTCTGGAATCGGGTAAAGTATATGCTTTGCCTGATACCCAGTAGGTAGGCTTAATAGGGCAAATAGCCGGTCATCGGAGCCGGTGCCGGGCAGTAAGTAAACAGTGGTAATAGGTTGGGCCGGTAGCCAATGAATGGTTGTCAAAAGCAAAAAAGCAATGACGAGTTTTCCATGCATGTATCAAGAATTGAAGCGATTGTTTCCAAAATCCAAGTTCGCATTTTTTTGAACCTTTCCAAGAAAACCCTATTGAATCGCCGCACAATCAAACAGCGGTTCGATGAAAAATTACCCCATCGCAGGCGGCTCCGCTGGCATCGGCACTGAAGATTGTTGGAATGTTTTATTGTTGGATTGTTACCCGCATTACGACAACCAAGCATTGCTAAGTAGGTATTGGGAATTAGTTATTTGGTATTGTGTTGAAAATCAATTACTTGCACAATTTATTCTCTAAACTAATTTCACGGACGTACTTACAACTTGGATTCAACTAATAAATGCAACTTTCAGGAAATCCCATCAATTTTATACATCTGTCTTGAAAGTTCAAGTGCAAATTAATATTTGGAAAAATCTCCAAATCATTCCAAAAATCTCGATTCTTTTCACTATCTTTACCAATATCGGTACAATACACCGTTTCCGGGTGCTTTTCCCTTCCTTTTCAAGGATTAAATTTTTCCATGGACTAGGTTTCCGAGATTCGAATGCTGTAGCTGATTCCAGGCTGCCTTGCCGTGAGGCGCTTACCTTTTTACAATTAATCAAACAATTTTTTTTTTATTTATGATTGCAAGCAAAACCAAAAGTGAAGAGCTACTGGACAGGCGGAGGTCTGTCGTAGCCAGTGGGGTTGGGCTGTTCAATGCGGCCACTGCTCAATCTGCCAAAGGAGCCATCGTCGTCGATGCCGATGGCAGGGAGCTGATTGATTTTGCAGGAGGTATCGGCGTTGTAAATGCTGGCCACTGTCCAGACTCCGTCGTCGAGGCCATCATCGAACAGGCCCGTAAATTTATCCACACCAGTTTCAACGTGACTACTTACGAGCCGTACATCGCCCTATGCGAAAAGCTGGTCGAAATACTGCCGCACGATGGCCCCACGAAGGTCATGTTGGCAAGCACGGGTGCCGAGGCAGTGGAAAATGCCATTAAGATTGCCCGGCAGGCAACGCACCGTGATGGCATACTTTGCTACACCGAAGCATTTCATGGCCGTACCATGATGGCCATGACCCTGACCTCCAAAGTGGCTTATAAAATGGGTTGTGGGCCGTTTGCGCCGGAAGTTTACCGAACCGCCTTCCCGAACTATTATCATTATGGGACTGGGATTGATGAAGACACATTTGCCACGCAGGAGCTTTACCGCTTGGATGAATACTTGAAAAGCAATGTTGGCCCTGAAGACCTCGCAGCTATCATCATCGAATTGGTGCAGGGAGAAGGAGGTTTTAACGTTGCACCGAAAAAATATGTGCAAGGCTTGCGTAAGCTCTGCGACCAATATGGCATCATGCTCATCTTCGACGAGGTGCAGAGCGGATTCTGCCGCACCGGAGCTTGGGGTGCTTACGAGCATTTTGGCGTACTCCCCGATATTTCCACCTGGGCCAAATCAATGGGCTCGGGCATGCCAATAGCCGCCGTAATAGGGCGAGCCAAAGTGATGGACGCTGCTGGGCCTAGTACCATTGGCGGCACTTACATCGGCAATCCCGTTTGTTCTGCCGCTGCATTGGCCACCATCAAGTTCATGGAGGAAAATGACCTCAACGCCAGAGGTGTGGAAGTTGGGAATATTGTGCGAGAACGATTCGAACTCATGAAATCTCGCTATCCTTCGATTGGGGATGTCCGCGGACTAGGCGCCATGATGGCGATGGAGTTTGTGAAAAATGGTGACCCGCTCCAGCCGGATGGTGATTTGTGCATACGGATAATGGAGGGCTGTTTGAAGAATGGTCTGATAATCATAAACGCTGGCACTTACAAAAATATACTGAGGTTGTTATCGCCATTGGTCATAACAAACGAGCAACTCCATAAAGGACTTGACATCCTAGAGACTGAAATTCAACGAGCAACTAACTAATTGAGAATTGAAAATGGAGAATTCAAAGTGAAGCATATATGCCTTGGATTTTCAATTTTCAATTTTCAATTTTCAATTAAATAAATGAAGCCATTTTCAATTGCCGGCATCCAAATGCCCGTTTCTGCCATCCATAGCAATATTCCTTTGATGAAAATCAAGCTGGATGTGCTGATGAGCGTATTTCCTTGGGTACAGATGGTCGTGTTCAGCGAGCTTTGTGCCTTTGGGCCACTTAAAAAAAATGCCATGGCACTACCCAATCAATATGAAGCTGGGTTTCAGGCATTGGCCAAAAAATATGGTATTTGGCTCATACCTGGTTCCATGTTCCAGCTTTGGGAAGGGAAGATATACAATACCGCAAGGGTCATTAACCCACAAGGCGAAATCGTGGGACGATATGCCAAGATGTTCCCTTTTTATCCATACGAAGAAGGTGTGACCGCAGGCAGTAATTTCCTGATGTGGGATGTGCCAAATGTCGGGAAATTTGGAATTAGCATCTGCTACGATATGTGGTTTCCAGAGACCTCTCGTACCATGGTTGCCAACGGGGTGGAAGTAATCATTCACCCAACATTGACAGGCACATTGGACCGGGAAGTTGAGCAATCCATCGTGACAGCTACCGCCGCTATGAACCAATGCTATGTAATTGATGTGAACGGTTTGGATGCAGGTGGAAATGGGCGTTCATTATTCGTTGACCCCGATGGGAGGGTGATTTGTCAGGGTGGCACAACCCCCCAGCTTATGCCTATTGAAATAGATTTGGGACTGGTGCGGCGCAGACGAGAAAGGGGCATACTGGGCCTTGGTCAACCACTAAAAAGTTACCGTGACAATACCGTGCATTTCGATGTTTATGACCGAGGAGTAAGGCATCCATACCTCGATTCATTAGGAGCATTAGAAAAGCCAAAAAGACCGATATGATTGTGATATCATTGAATTGCTTTTTTACTGATAAGCTATTCAACACCAAAAGAAAATCATATTGCAATATAACATTTTAGCAACTCATAATAATGACTAAAATAAAACCGACCACTGCCTTACATATAAATATTGGTCAGCTCAGGATTGATACCTGGAATTCCTTGAAGAATGAGGCTGCCAAGCTTGCCACCTCAGAAAAAGGAACAGCAGACTGTAAAAAACACCTCAATTCTGTCGAAGACTCACTCAAGCGACTGGGCAATATCGAGCGTTATTTTGCATTCCCTGGTTTTCCTAACCTAATGTCACTGAAAGAAACCTGTAAGCAGGGCGAGTACGTGTCTTTGTTGAGAAAAACAAATGATGTAGTCCAACTCTTGGTTAGTGATGCCTACCGGAATGGCGCCACCTTGGAAGGTGTCAACGATTGGGTGAAAAGCTCCAAGAGGAGCGGAATCAAAAAGACGAACATAGCTGCTGAAAAGAATTATTTTGAGGTACTTTTCGTGGAAGACCTTTCCGAAGTCGCCGAGACAGAATTGCGCCAACGTTTGCTGGAGTTACAGGATAAAGACGAGCAGTTTGTTTACCGCTTAATTGTAGTGCCTTCTTTTCAAGATGCCCTCATCGCATTATCGTTCAACCATAATATCCAATCGGTGGTGGTACGCTATGGCCCGGTTTTTTACTCCAAACACATTACGACACTTATTCAGCCTTTTATTGAAAATGTATTGAAAATTGACCTGTCGGAACAGTTGGAGTCGGACTTAGGGCCATTACTAGGAAAATATATCCGGCAATTCCGGCCCGAGTTGAATACATATTATATTACCGATACGGCACTCACCCATTTGAAAGATTCAACGCTCAATAATTTTAACCGCATATTTTATAGAAAAGAAGATGTTCAGGAGTTACATTTGAGTATAATAGGAGGAATTAGTGAGCGATTTAAGACACCGTTTTTTTCTGCACTTGTAGATTACAGTAAAAAACCGACGGGTGTTTTTCATGCCATGCCGGTATCACGAGGCAACTCGGTTTTTAAATCAAATTGGATAAAAGATTTTGGTAGATTTTATGGCAGGAACATGTTCCTCGCTGAGACTTCTTCTACCACTGGCGGCCTCGATTCGCTGTTGCAGCCCACAGGGCCACTGAAAAAGGCGCAAGAAATGGCGGCCAAAGCGTATGGCTCGGAATATACTTTTTTTGTCACCAACGGTACATCTACCGCCAATAAAATTGTACAGCAAGCCCTGGTTGAGCCAGGCGATGTCGTATTTATTGACCGGGACTGTCACAAGTCGCATCATTATGGTTTGGTGCTGGCTGGCGCATTTCCAGTTTACCTGGATTCTTATCCAATCCAAGAATATTCGATGTACGGCGCCGTGCCTTTGAAGGTAATAAAAGAGAAGTTGTTGGAGATGAAGGCTATTGGGAAGTTGGACATGGTGAAAATGCTGCTGCTGACCAATTGCACCTTTGATGGCCTTGTTTACAATGTTGAAAAAGTAATGGAGGAAGTGTTGGCCATCAAGCCGGACATGATTTTTCTTTGGGACGAGGCATGGTTTGCATTTGCAGGTTTCACTTATACCTATAAGCAGCGCACTGGCATGTTTGTCGCAAAAAAATTATACGCCAAATACCATAGTGAAGCATATAAGCTTAAATATGAGAAACATGTAAAATCGCTTGCCGCGGGCGAAACAGCAACTTTACCTAACCCTGATAAAGTTAAAATAAGGGTTTATTCCACCCAGAGCACGCACAAGACGCTCTCAAGTTTCCGGCAGGGTTCCATGATACATATTTGGGACGAAGACTTTCAACGTAAAACAACCGATGCTTTCCATGAGGCATATATGACGCATACTTCCACTTCGCCGAATTATCAAATATTGGCTTCGCTGGATGCAGGTAGGCGGCAAGTGCAGTTCGAGGGCTATGAACTGGTGGAGAAAAGTATTGAGATGGCGATGGTCATGCGGGCAAAAATCAATGACCACCCTTTGCTGAAAAAATATTTCGAAGTTCTGACCATTAAGGACTTAATTCCCTTGGAATATCGGGGAACCGGAATCAGTGAATATTACAGTCCAAAAGATGGTTGGACACGGATGGAGGAGGCTTGGTCGCAGGATGAATTTGCGCTCGACCCCACCAAAATTACGCTTTCGGTGGGCAAGGCTGGTATTGACGGCGATACGTTCAAGAATGAGTACCTGATGGACCAGTTTAACATACAGATTAACAAGACCTCCCGCAACACCGTGCTATTGATGACCAATATTGGTACCACTCGCAGCTCAGTTGCTTACTTGATGAATGCACTTCTGATAATCGCCAAACAATTGGACGAAAACTTCCGGTCACTGAACCAAAAGGAGTTGGAGATTGCGGAAAAACGCATCCACTCCTTGATGGAAGAGTATCCGCCACTGCCCGACTTCAGCCATTTTCACCATGCTTTCCAGGCAGGCCCGGACATACCGGGAGGCAATATTCGAGCAGCCTACTTTCTTTCTTACCATGAAGATGAGTGCGAGTATGTACCGCTCGAAAACTGTTTGGATACTTTCAAAGATGGACGAGAACTGGTTTCAGCGTCTTTTGTCATTCCCTACCCACCGGGCTTTCCCGTATTGGTGCCTGGGCAAGTAGTTAGCGAGGAAATCATTCATTTCATGCTGGCATTGGATGTTTCGGAAATACATGGCTTCCGTCCTGAGCTTGGGCTTAAAATTTTTACTGCTTCAGCCATTAGTAATCGAGACAAAGTGACTGGAAATGGCGTAGTAAAAAAGGAAGCCATGAAAGCAATAGCCAATAAAAATTAGACATTACCTTTCAAATATTTCTACAATAATATTCAACAATTTAAATCAATAAAATAATATAAATGAGTACGACTAATTCAACCGTTAATCCTCCAAAAAAAGCCGTTAAAAAGGTTAATACTACTGCTAAATCAGCTGCCAAGCCGGTAGCAAAACCAGCTGCTAAATCAGATGCTATTCAATTAGTAAAGGCCGTGGCTAAACCTGCTGTGAAAACAACAGTAAAGCCTCCCCAAAAAGTATCGACAAGGCCATTGAGCGGCATATCCGATATCCGACGTTTTTTCTATAGAAATGAAACACCGATTTATTTCATAAGTGCTACCAACTTCAACCTACTGGGTGCCGACGAATGGATTAAGGGATTTAAGTTCATCACTTATATTGAGTGTTTTGACGGCCTTCACTCCAACGTTTTTTCACCAAAGGAAGAACTGCCACATGAAGAGTTCCAAAGTATTGAGGACATCAATAATTACCTGCTGCAACACCCGGAGGTGATTGAGTATATCAAGAAAAACAAGAAAAAAGGCGAACAGGACAAGGTGCTTTTCCTCATGTTCGATGATAAAACCGAGGCACTTGCCAAGAAATTGGGTCTGGAAATCATGTTTCCTTCTGCCGAAATGCGAAACTTCATGGACAATAAGGTGAACACCAACCGCATCGCTGAGAAAGCGGGCGTGCCTTGTGTGCCTTATGTGCTTTCCAATGTGAAGGACTACAAGCATTTGCGGAGTGTGTCCAAAAAATTAGGCGAGCACCTCGTTATCCAATCGCCTTATGGAGACTCTGGCCACACCACGTTTTTTATCTCAGATGAAAAGGATTACAAAAAGTATGCGGAGGAGATAGAAAAGGAAAAAGAGGTGAAAATCATGAAGCGCATCAATTGCCGTGGCTCGGCCATCGAAGCCTGTGTGACACGCCATGGAACCGTCGTTGCTCCGCTGATGACAGAATTGGTTGGGTTCAAAGAACTGACGCCGTACAAAGGCGGCTGGTGTGGAAATGAAATTTATGCGGGTGCTTTTACACCTGAAATCAGGGAAAAAGCCAGAAAATACACGCAGCTTTTTGGCGACCAACTGCGCAAGGAAGGCTACAAAGGCTATTTCGAGCTGGACTTTTTGATCGACCAGGACGACCAGAGCGTTTACCTTGGCGAGCTGAACCCAAGGGTCACGGGCGCCAGTTCCATTACCAACCATGCGGTATTTGCCCTTTCCGATGCACCACTTTTTATCTTCCACATCCTCGAATGGATGAACCAAGAATATCAACTGGATGTGAACGCGCTCAACGAACGTTGGGGCAATCCTGACAATATTGATTCCTGGAGCCAACTCGTGGTGAAGCACACTGAAGACAGTATCGAATATGTGACGGAAGCGCCCCGCTCAGGCATTTGGCGGCTGCAGGATGACGGCTCCATGTTGTTCGACCGGATGGACACCCACCGTCGGTACGTTGAGTTGGACCAAGAGGCATTTTTTCTTCGAATCACCCGTAAGGGCGACTACCTGTACGAAGGTGCCGACATGGGCATTCTCGTGATGCGTGGCCGTTTGATGACCGATGATTTCAAACTGACCCCAAGGGCCGAAAAATGGATAAATGCGGTTCGTCAAAACTACCAATCCGTGCCACCAGCCAAGCCTGCTGAAATAGCGGAGCGGGTTGCTGAGTCAGGTGGGTTTAAGTACATGTAATAAATTGCAACTGCCGTTTTTTTGGCAGTAAGTGAATAAAATAACTGTTACTTCCCTGTGTTGTTGCGAGCTTCTGTTTTGTTTCATTTTTGAAATAAGGCAGCAAAGAGGCAACATAGGGGAGTATCGGTTGTTTCGACTAACTGGATACCCAATCAAGCCGCACAAAATTCAACGGAAGTTCAATGCAATTAACGTTCAATGCCATCTCTGAGCCAACCCAGCCAGGCCCGAAATGGCAGAAATTGTTCAATATTTATTGGGCGGCCTATCACGCTTGGTACGCTTCGAAAGGAGTTGCCTACACGCCAAGCCTGGGCATTTCACAAGCTGCACTGAAGCGCCACATGCCAGGGATGTGGCCAACTTACGAGCGGCTTTGCGAATTGGCGGGCAATAGCGAGGTAGCGGCACGCTTCCTCACCGGATACCAGCCACCAGCATACATCAGCGGCTGCTCCCAAGCGGTCTTAGCTTTGGGAACGGTGCAGCTTGTCCGCAATTACGATTACCACCCCGACCTCATTGAAGGGACACAAATACTCACCGCCTGGAACGGTAAAAAAGTGATTGGCAGCAGTGATTGCTTGATAGGCTTACTGGACGGCATGAACGAGGATGGCTTGGCCATTTCCCTCACTTTTGGTGGCCGCAGGGTCGTTGGCGAGGGGTTCGGCATCCCATTTATTTTGCGTTATGTCCTGGAGTTTTGCTCCACAGTAGAAGAAGCCGTTGAAACGCTGACCCGTGTACCTTCTCACATGTCTTACAATGTCACAGTGATTGACCGCAGCGGTGACTTTAAGACCGTACAATTGGCGCCCGATAAATCGCCGCTAATCACTGATGCAACGATGGCCACCAACCATCAAGGAGTCGTTGACTGGCACGAAAACGCACATTTCAACAAGACCGTTGAGCGGGCTGTCTTTTTGGAAAACATGCTATCGGAAGACTGCCCCGATGGTACTGCGGCCATCGCTGCCTTTCTGCAGCCGCCGCTCTACAACACCCGTTTCCGGGAAGGTTTTGGCACGCTTTACACTGCCGTTTACCACCCAATGGAAGGCTCCGTACAAATGCACTGGCCCACTGAAGATTGGCTGCAAACTTTTGATGATTTTCGGGAAGGAGAAAGGCTGATTAAGTTTAGTCAAAACGTACCGGCTGTTCAAAGCGATGCACGGACTAGCACACCTACCATGGCCTCAGATGAAAGCTATCAGCCTGAAACGGCATTGCTGGATTGGCAGGAAACAGTTGCGGAGTCTTTGGTAGCGTCCATGACAGAACCCAATTCCCCTAAATCCAATAAGCTCTTGAAAAATTTGCGGAGCGAAATCAAGCGTCGTGGTCAAATTCCTTGGGAAATAGTGTCGGATTTTTGGTCCGACTTGAACAAGAAATATAGCCAGAAATGGCGGAAGTGAATTTGTCAAAGAATCCTAATTATTCACCTGAACATGAATTCTCGCTAAAAATAATTCAAGCATGATTTTAAAGAACAAAAACCTTCTCAGGGACAAAGCATTTTTTGACGGACATTGGGTCGATGCATATAGTGGTAATACTTTTCTCGTCACCAATCCATACGATGGTTCCCATATCGGTCAGGTGCCAGACTTGGGCGCTGCCGAAACCAAAGCTGCCATTGGTGCTGCCGCAAAAGCCTTCCCAGCTTGGCGGGACAAAACCGCTGCTGAGCGTGCCAATATTTTGAAAAAATGGTACGCCCTGCAAATGGAAAACCTTGACGACCTCGCTGTGATTCTTACTTCCGAACAGGGAAAGCCACTGGCCGAGGCCAGGGGCGAAATCCGTTACGGTGCCTCTTTTGTGGAGTGGTTCGCCGAGGAAGCAAGGCGGGTGTATGGCGATGTCATCCCCGGTCATGGAAAAGGATTGAGAATTATGACCATCAAGCAGCCGATTGGTGTAGCAGCGGCCATCACGCCTTGGAATTTCCCGAATGCTATGATAACCCGAAAAGTCGCACCGGCACTCGCTGCTGGCTGCACGGTGGTCATCAAACCCGCAGAAGACACGCCGCTTTCGGCACTGGCGTTGGCCGTATTGGCAGAAGAGGCAGGCTTTCCGCCGGGCGTACTCAACATTATCACGACTAGCCATGCACCGGAGGTTGGTAAAGAACTGACCGACAACCCGCTTGTGAGGAAACTCTCATTTACAGGCTCCACCGAAATTGGCAAACTATTGATGGCGCAATGTGCGGGTACGGTAAAAAAACTGTCGCTGGAGCTTGGCGGGAACGCCCCGTTCATCGTCTTCGATGACGCAGACCTCGACGCTGCAGTTGCTGGCGCCATCGCTTCAAAATACCGCAACGCCGGTCAGACCTGTGTTTGTGCCAATCGCATGTATGCTCAGTCGGGCATTTATGAAAAATTCACCCAAAAGCTCGCCGAAGCGGCCAGTCAACTCGGTGTGGGTAATGGCATGGAAGATGGCATAGAAATCGGCCCACTCATCAATGTGGAGGCTTTGGAAAAAGTGGAGCGACTAATGAAAGATGCCACAGATAAAGGGGCAAAAGTGCTCACGGGTGGCAAGCAAAAGACCATCGTTGGTAATGGCTCTTTTTACGAACCCACTGTACTGACTGGTGTACTGCCCAGTATGGAAATTAGCTCTGAGGAAATTTTTGGCCCTATTGCTCCAGTTATCAAATTTGAAACAGAGGAAGAGGTCATCCGACTAGCAAACGATACGCCGTTCGGCTTGGCATCCTACTTTTATGGGAGGGACTACGCCAGAATCTGGCGGGTGGCCGAAGCACTGGAGTACGGCATGGTCGGCATCAACACTGGGATGATTTCTACTACCGTGGCCCCATTCGGCGGGGTGAAGCAAAGCGGCTTTGGGCGGGAAGGCTCGAAGTACGGCATGGATGATTTTTTGGTGATTAAATATTTGTGTTGGGGCGGCGTGGAGTAGTTTGAACTTGGTAACCAGCAGTAAATTGCTTTCTTTTGCCCACAATTTTCAAAATTCAACATGCAAAAAGTTTGTCTTAAAATTTGGGTTTTCAAAGCTCGAAATTTTGTCCTTGGCTTATCATTGGCATTCATTTCTATCGCTTCGCTCACAGCCCAAACCCCCAACGGCTGGCCCCTTTTCGAACAAGTTGAATTCGGCAAGAAGTTTTTCAAGACATACGGCATGTTCATGACTTGGCCAAAATCTTTTGACAAAATCCGGGAATGGGAGGGCAAGGAGGTCATGCTTTCAGGGTACATCATTCCAACTGCCGATGCGCCTGGCTATGCCGGGCTGATTCTTTCCAAGTTTACCTACACCCAATGCTTTTTTTGTGGCAAGGCCGGGTTGGCCAGCGTGGCGGAGGTCATTATGAAAAAACCGTTTAAGGACTATAAAATAGACAGGCCTTATGTCTTCAAGGGCAAACTAAAATTCAATGAGGATGACCCTGACAGGTTGATTTTTATCCTCGAAAACGCTGAATTGATGGAGCTGTAGAAACAGCCTCCGCAATAACCTACCGAACTATTTTGCCAGCAATTGCAGCGTTATATTGTTTTCAGTTTTCCCATCTGAAACAGTATTTTTTGATAGACCGGAAATCCCCGACTCCAAATTTGAAGGTGACACACCAAGGCCAATCAAGGTCGCTTTTATGACCGTGATTCTCTCCTTGTCAAGTGTGGATAATTCATTTTGACCCGGTACGAGGTTTGCGGCTATTTTGAACCTAGCATTTGGGAAGCAGCTCACGATTTGAGCAAGATTGCTCAATTGTCCAACTGACTGTGGCATTACCAGTTTTGATGTTCCGGCATCAAATGCAACGATATCAAAGTCAAGCCAAGGCAATTTACCTACCGCCATAGCCTTATCCTCAATTTGTGCTAAAAGCTTGGCCTCCAAACCGTTTTCCTTGAACTTGATTTTTTTGCCACATGGCAGTTTTACAATACTGTCAGCGTCCAGGCCAACCGACTGAGCGGGTGGTTGTGCTGCGGATGCCGTTTCACATGAAATGGCAATGCTGTCGGTCTGTACCTGGCTGCTCATGGCAGGGTTTTGTTTCGCCTCGTTGTTGCAGCTACCAAAAAGGAAAGCAATTGAGATAAGGCCAAAAACGAGGAGGAACGAGTTTTTTTTCATTTTTTGAAAGGTTGAAATCGTGAATTTATCCATTTTGAAATAAAGTCATTAATCAAAGAAAACAAGCAAAAGCGTTGCAGTTAAATAAACAGCAAGGAAAAAGGCCGCCATTTTCCGTTCTCTAATTTTCAGCTGGTGAAGGTCAAGTTCCTTTTTCTTGAATCGTTGAAGTTTATTGCCGGTGAGTATGAGTTGGAACATCACCGCTGCAATCAATCCATAGGCGAGCAGGTAAATTTTGTCCATCAAAACCATATAGCCCACGTCCGGCAGGGCGTCTGCGTAACTCTGTTGGAGGAAAACGGCGGTGAGCAGACTCCCGACCGGCAAACTGATTCGAGCATCCACGTAACTTGGAAAGAAAAGCAGTGCGCCCAAGGCTGCGAAGATGACAACGGTAAGTGGCAGCAATAATTTCAGCACAAAATAACTTACCGGACGGGTGATGCTAAAACGAAAGACGAAGTTGGAGAAATTGATGGCAGGATTGTCAGGGTTGCCGAAGTCGGTTTCATAGTTGTGTGTTTTTGTCAAAAGTTCGGCACCCAGCAGTTCCCAACCAGCCAAGGCCAATTCTGGTCGGTAGTAAATGGGGGATGAGGTGGTGTCCTTTACAAAAACAAGTTCCCTTGCAGGGTAATCCGGATGCTCCAAGTGCAATTCGAGCGGATGTCGGTCCAATGGGAAACGCTGCAATTCAAACGGATGAAAGAACCTGCCCTCCACTCGGAACCCTTGATATTTCCAGCCGCCGTCCAGCAGAATGATGGTGTCCTCAAAAGGCTCTTGGGTCATGCCCCATTTCTCCACCATGTTCACGAACTCAATGCCTGTGGGGTCAATTTCTCCTTTCCATTTGAACCAGACATAGAAATCAGCATAAAAACTGTTCTCGTCCAAGTTCAGGTCATACAGGTTCATCAAATAAACCCCAGTGAGCACCTGTTCCGGTTTCGATGCTCTAACGAAGCTCGTGAAAAGTCCCAAAAAGACCAGTAAATACAGGCATTTTCGTTTCATTCTGACAAAATAAAAGCGTCATTAATTTGACTATTGTCTTGCTCACGCTATCATCCGATCATCCTCTAACCCGCTTAAATCTTGACCACCTTCCAAACCGAACTTTCACCCTCCATTTTCACCACCAAAAAGTAAATGCCAGTAGCAAGGTCAGCGATGTCGAGCTGCAAAAGGGCTTTTTGCGAAGCAATACGAGCAGTTGAGCGAACAGGCTTTCCCGTCATGTCGGTTAGTTGCAGTTGCACCATCTTCACCGCATGAAGGTCGAGTTGGACGTTGACCGTTTGGCTTGCTGGATTGGGGTAAACCGCCACGTTTTCAGGAAGCAGACGGCCAGGGTCGGCGGCACTTACGCCGTTGTTTGTCACAAGAATGGTATCGAGGGCATAAGCCGAACAGCCATCGAGACTAGTAATTGCCAAGCTGACGATGTAAGTGCCGATGGACGTGAAAGTATGTGAGGGACTTTCTTCGCTGCTACCGGCCCCATCGCCAAAGTTCCAGTCGAAGCTGTCCACATTGTCGGTGCTGGTGTTGGTGAAAAGAACAGGTAGGTTGTCCGTCAAGTCGATGCTATCGGCAGAAAGGCTGAAAGATGCACCTGGCGAGCTGCCCGCAGCATTCACTGGAACAATGGTTTCGGTGCGTTCGCAAACCTCTGGGATTTCAATTTGCCAATCATAAAAGAAGTAATAGGCGTTGTTGTTGCCATTGTTGGTGCCCTTTATTTTGACCAGGTCCGGCTGCTCGATGGGGTAATTAACATCGGCAGTGTTACCATAAAATCCCTTTCCACCCTTTTTGATGATTTGCAGGTTATTTTGGGCTGGCACCTCCCAGTTAAGCATCACCTCAAAAAAACCAACCGAGTTGACATTGATAACGGAATGTTGCACCTCATCGCCATTGTTGTCTAGCAGGATAAACTGACGCAAGCCCGTTGACTCCGCAAAGACCTTGACCGATTTGAGCTTAAATGGCCTTAGTGCATTGAATACCAGACCAACCTCCTCATCTTCAAGCAATTCATTCGGGGCGGTGTTTTTGTTGGGCAAACCAGCAGGTACCGTGTAAATTGCCTCAGCGTAAAACGTGTCCGCTTGCGCCAAAGGCGGTGTCGTGAAGACCATGCCCTGACCAATCGCCACGCCTCCAAACGGCTTGTCGTACCACTTGACGGAGGCATAACCGGGGCCATCGTATTCGGCCCGAAGCAGCGCCGATGCACCTTCGCAAGCGGTGGCTGCCCCCTCTGACTGCACCTTCAGCCGCTCACGAGAGAGCACTTCGATTTTTCTTTCAATGACGTTGTTCAAAGGCCGCTCATCCGGTACGCCGTTCGGGTTCATTAACGTCACACGGAAGCGGAAGTTACCGGGTGATGCACCCAAAGTTGGCAACTGGATGGTAGCCCGCTCCCTTTGTGCCAGATTGCCTACCCAGCCAATGGAATAAGAATTGCTGCCTGCTTCATACTTTATTTCAAAAGAAGTCAGTGGGTTTGAGCCGCCATTTTCAACTGTCAAAATCATGGGCGAAACCTCGGACGCACAGGTGATCGCCGGCATTTCCAGATTTACCACAAAAACATCGTTGTCCACATGCGGGGAAACGGGCACGTTGCCCTGCGCCACCAAATAATCAAACGCTGCTGGTAAATTAATCACGCCCATGCCATAAATGTTGTCCTCCCCGGGCTGGCCAAGGTCGGTAGCTGTGAAGTACAATGCCAATTTAAACTCCTTGCCGGGCAGGTACGGAAAGGCTTCTTTCAGCAAACATATCGCACCAGAAACATGGGGTGAAGCCATTGATGTGCCGCTCAGAAGGCCATAGCCTGTTGGCAAACAGGAGCGCACATCCACGCCAGGGGCGGAAACTTCAGGCTTGATTATCAGCGAACTATCCGTTGCCACGCAGTGCGATGGCCCCCGGCTTGAAAAGCCAGCGATGGGTAAACTTGATGCGTTCCCATTCAATGCACCGACCGTAAATGAATTGACGAGGTTCAAATTGACGTTGTGCGGCGGAGTGATGGTACTTGGGCCAGGGCCTGCGTTGCCTGCTGAAAAAACGACTGCGACGCCCGCTGCTTCCATCGCCTGCAAAATTGGCACATACACACTGAAACAGTCAATCGTGTCCAACCCCGGGTCGTACCAGGAGTTGTTGATGACATCAGCCATGTCCTCCGCCGTTGCAGGGTTGCCATCCGGGTCCATTGACCACTGGAAAGTGGCAAGCAGGTGGGCCGTGCCTCCGTTGCATACGATAGAGGCGGCTCCCATCCATTGGGCGTTAAAAGCTACGCCGATGGTGTCATTGTTCATGCGGTCGAGGCCGACGATGGTGCCGGTGACGTGCGTTCCGTGGTATTGGCAGTCAAAGGCATCCACGTTTGGGATTTGCGACTGTTGCCCTGAATTGTAATCAAAAAAAGCTTGCTGTGCTGGCACCAGATTGCCCCGATAGTTGGTGTTCAGGGCTGGTTGGCTGGGGTCAACACCGGTGTCGTTTGTCAATGCATTTTGACCATAACCTGTGTAGCCCATCGCCCACATGACAGGTGCACCGATGACGGTCAGGCCGACCTCATGGCCGTTTGGCGAAGCAATAGGCGGCGCTGGGTTTACGGTGTAAGCCTCCAACTGCGGCTCGGCGTTCAAGCCAATCCAAACCACGTCCGGGCGGTTGCTCAGTTCGGCTATCAGCTCGTTTTTCATTTCTGCGACGATGGCGTTTGCCACCCAAAAACTGCCAACCGAGCCAGCCTTGGCCAACGGTGAATTTCTGATTTGGGTCAAAAGGTTGCCTTGGGTGCTGGCAGCCTTTGATTTTAGCGCGGAAATGACGGTCACTGAACGCTGTTCCGGCAGCGCACGTTGGGCGGAAAACTGGGCGTCGAGGGCTTCCAGGTCAACTTGGTCGGTCAAGACAAGGTGAACAGACTGGAAAGCCGTTGGCGCTTCTGCCATTTGGATTAGCAGTTTTTTGGCGATTTTTTCAGGGTTGGCGTTTTGCGCAGCAACAAAAAAGGAGGTGTGCAAAAAACCGAAAACAAGTAGTGTGTAAAATAGACGCATGAATACAGGATTTACAGTGATTAGGTCAAGTAGTATTGCCGTTTTGGGAAATTAATTTTGTTGAACTGATTTTTGGCGAAAAATCTGAAGTGAAACTTTTGAAACTGGCGTGAGTGAGCAGGTCAAAGGTAATCGCTTGACGGCTTTTTTTGTGCAAAGTAAACCTGATTTGTGCAGCCGCACGACCAAACTTGGTTTCCTTGCCAACTTCCCGTCCAGTTTACCTCACTTTCTTATTCTATTTTGTCTTTGGGCAAATACAAGTTTTGACCCCTCATGGCCGTTGAGTAGCTTTGCCCTTCGATTGCGGATTGCGGATTGGGGATTTCGGAAACAGACTGCTGAAATCCGATTGCGTTTTCCAATGTCGAATAATGGATTGATTGGCTGTGCAAGTATGCCGCTATCCGAATTTGAAAAATCTGGACTTTAGATTTTGCGCAGACCCTGCCGCAATCTGAATTCCTCAATCCGAAATCCACCCGTGTCAGTAAAAGTACAGCACTTGACTAAAAACTACGGCCCCCAAAAGGCCGTGAACGACGTCAGTTTTGAAGCAAAAAAAGGCGAAGTGCTCGGCTTTCTCGGCCCCAACGGCGCCGGGAAAAGCACCACGATGAAAATTTTGACCTGTTTCATCCCACAGACGGAAGGCCAGGCCGAAGTCTGCGGCTTCGACGTGGCTGCCGACCCAATGGAAGTTCGCCGCCGTATCGGCTATTTGCCCGAACACAACCCGTTGTACAAGGACATGTACGTGCGGGAATACCTAGGTTTCGTGGCGAAACTCCACAAGGTTCCAAATGTGAGCCGCCGGGTGTCCGAGATGGTGGAATTGACTGGACTGGGTCAGGAACAGCACAAATTAATTAGCTCATTGTCAAAGGGTTATCGGCAGCGGGTGGGGCTGGCGCAGGCCATGCTTCACGACCCCGAAGTGCTCATCCTCGACGAGCCGACGAGCGGCCTTGACCCCAACCAGTTGGTCGAAATTCGCAGCGTCATCAAACAGTTGGGCAAGGAAAAGACCGTAATTTTCAGCACGCACATCATGCAGGAGGTGACGGTGCTCTGCGACCGGGTGCTCATCATCAACAAAGGCAAAATCGTGGCGAACGACGCCATTGAGGTGTTGCAGGGCAGGGTAGGCGGCGAGCTGCTGGTGACCGTGGAATTTGGTCAAAACACCAACGCCAACAAGCTCCAGCAAATCCGCAATGTGAAACGTGCCGACCACCTCGGTGGCAACCGCTGGCGAATCTCTTCATCCTCCACCAATGATACCCGCACGGACATTTTCCGCTTCGCCGTGGACAACAACCTGACTTTGCTGGAAATGCACAAGGAGGTGGTGAGCGTGGAAGATGTGTTTACGGAGTTGACGAAATAGATTGTTGAATTGCTTTATTGTTGAATTGTAATTTGTGGAAAAAACACTTTTTATAGCAGCTTTATTGGCCCTTTTCGGGACTTCCCTTTTCGGGCAAGATACAGTCTTGCTGACGAAGAATTTCCGCTTTGCGGACGGCATCTATTTCAACCTTGCGGAACTGAAGGCCAATCGGCCAGGCCTGCCTATCGACTCCATGAAACTGGATATTATCACCAATCCGCAAACTTCCTTGACACAGTTGAATGCGGTGTTTTTGAAAAAAAACACGCCCATGTTTTCAGTGGATTCCATTTGGGCGATTTGTCTGGACGGAGTTCCATCCATCCGTGTTCCGAAGGAGGAAATCAGCAAGAGCCTTCCAAACTACGCAGCTTTGAAACTTCGTGGCAAAATCTGCTATTTCACCTATCCTGATTACCGCCAAAAAACCATCCGGGTCGCAGCCTACAACCCGGTGACGGGCAGACCGTTCCGGCATGGGAATGTGTTGCGGGACGAAGAGGTTATTGTAGAAAAAATGCTGCATTTCGAAACGGGCGAGGTAGCGGATTTTCAAGTTGAAAAACTGTTGACTTGGATTAAAGATGATTCGCTGCTGGTGGAAACCATCGCAGAATTGCCCAAAGGCGAACTAAAGGATAAATTATTTAAATCACTGCTCATATACGTGGACAGAAACCCGACTTATTTGATGGTAAAAGATGAATAAGAAGGAACCAAAATTGTGTAAACTATTTTGATGAATTTTATGACTTAATTATTTCAATATGGAAGTTTCAAATTCAGGAAATCTAACAAACCTGCAAAGGGAATTACTTAAAGTATTTAGTGTCAATTTGGACGAACATCAATTGATTGACATTCGAGGATTGTTGACCAAATATTTTGCGGAGATGGCCACAAAAGAAATGGACAGGCTTTGGGATGAAAGAAGCTGGACACAAGAGACTATGAATGAATGGGCAAACGAACAAATGAGAAGTAAAAAACAGCGCAATGAATGATTTAAAAATTGTTCTGGACACGAATGCTTTGTTGGTTTGTATTTCTCGCAATTCAAAATTTCGTCTAATATTTGACAAGTTCTTAGATGGTTATTTTGAATTACTCGTGAGTACTGAAATATTGAATGAGTATGTTGAGAAGTTACAAGAAAAAGCGAATTCTTTTGTAGCCAATAATATCTCCGAAGTATTAATCAATGCCCAAAATGTAGTTTTAGTGAATGTTTATTACAATTGGAATATTATCTCAGACGATCCAGACGACAATAAATTTATTGATTGTGCAGTTGCAGCCGACGCAAATTTTATTGTTTCAAATGATAGGCATTTCAATATCCTAAAGAAAATAGATTTCCCCAAAATTAACGTAATAACAATTGAAGAATTCATGCAAATTCTTCAAAATCAATAAAACATGTTGACCATATTCTTCAAAGAAATCAACACCTTTTTTAGCTCATTAATCGGCTATATCGTGATCGGTGTTTTCCTGGCCATTTTGGGTTTGGTCATGTTCGTGTTCCCGGACACGAGCTTGCTGAACTACAACTACGCCACCCTCGACCAGCTTTTCGACATTGCGCCGATGGTCTTTGTCTTCCTCATTCCAGCGGTGACCATGCGCTCGTTTGCGGAGGAAACGCAGGCTGGCACCATCGAACTGCTGGCCACAAAGCCACTGAGCGACCTGCAAATCGTGATGGGAAAGTTCCTGGCCTGCCTCGCTTTGGCAGTGTTTGCGCTGATTCCGACCATCCTCTACTACATCACCGTCTATCAACTCGGCAGCCCAAAAGGCAACCTGGACAGCGGCGCTATCATGGGTTCCTACCTTGGTCTGATAGCATTGGCGGGTGCTTTTGTGGCGATTGGGGTATTCGCCTCGTCCATCACCAGCCACCAGATAGCCAGCTTCGTGATGGCGGTTTTCCTCAGCTTTTTGGTGCATTGGGGTTTTATGTTTTTGAGCAAACTGCCTGTGTTCGTGGGCAAAGTGGACGATATCGTGCAGATGCTCGGCATTGACTACCACTACACCTCCATCAGCCGTGGGGTGATTGACACCCGGGATGTGATTTACTTTTTGTCCCTGATTGGAATTTTCGTGGTGATGACGGTGACGGCGCTGGAAAGAAGGAAGTGGTGAAAACTGCTTATTTTTGTAGAAAAACATTTTAAAATGACAGCAACATTAGAAATATCCGATAAACTCTATACGGTCAAAGAATGGCTGGAAATAGAGAAGAAGTCTGAGGTCAAACACGAATTTTACTATGGGAAACTTATACCTATGGCTGGAGAATCAAAACAAGCAAACAATATTGCAGGTAATTTCAAAAGAAATGTTGAAGTTCAACTTTTTGAAAAAGGCTTCTTGATTTTTGACCATGATGTAAAAACAGAAGTTGCCTCATCGAATATCTACCGATACCCAGATTTGGTTGTTGCCCCAGAAGTGGATGACGAAGATGACTACATTGTAAAACACCCGGTTTTATTGGCAGAAGTCGCTTCTCAAAACTCACGCCATCGTGACCGGGTGCGCAAACGACGTGAGTATTTTAACGTAGAATCGCTTTGGTATTATCTTGTAGTGATGCAAGATGAAATGCTGGTAGAACTTCATTCAAAGCGGGAGGATGGAAGCATCGAAACTCAATGGTTTACCGAACCCGCTGACATTATCGAACCGCCCAAATTCGAATTGAAAATTGTGTTGTCAGATATTTATTGGCGAATAAAACTTAAAGATTAATTTTCAGTGAGCAAAAAACGCAACCAATCCCTCCTCCGCCTCGGCCTAATCGTCGGCATTGCCCTTTTCGCAAACGTGTTGGGCAACGTCTTTTTCACCCATTTCGACCTGACAGAGGACAAGCGATTCACGCTTTCCGAGCCAACGTTGAAGATGATGAAAAACCTGGACGCCGAGGTCTATATCAACGTGATGCTGGCAGGCGACTTCAACGCTGGCTTCAAGCGGCTGCAACGGTCTGTGACGGAGATGCTCGACGACTTCAAGTCGGAGTCAGGGTTTATTACCTACAACTACACAAACCCTGGCGAGGGCACCGTGGACGAAATAAATGCCCGCCGCACCGAGCTGGCCAAGGACGGCATCGTGCCCACCAATCTTCGAATCAAAACCACCGAAGGAACAGAGGAAAAGTTCATTTACCCCTATGCCAAGATAAGCTACAAAGGGCGTACCGCCGTGGTTGACTTACTGGACGAAGAGGCCGTGGGTGCCAACCCCGACGAAAAACTGAACACCTCCATCAGTCAGTTGGAATACAAGTTTGCGAACGCTTTTCACAAACTGGAATCTGGGGCAAAAGAGGTCATCGCCTTCACGATGGGCCATGGCGAACTCAATGAGCGAGAACGTGCCGATTTGGTGCGCAGCCTGCGGGCCTATTACGAAGTGGGCACTTTCAAATTGGACAGTGCGACAATAATCCCCTCGGAAGTCAAAACGCTGATAGTCGCAAAACCAAAGGCGCCGTTCAGCGACCGTGATCTGTTCCTGCTGGACCAGTACGTGATGAACGGCGGCACGGTGCTTTGGCTCATTGACCCGCTCAACGTGGAGTTGGATTCGCTTCGCAACCAAAACAGCTACATCGCCAGGGACTACCCGCTGAACATCAACGACATGCTGTTCAAGTACGGTGCTCGGGTAAATCCCGATTTGGTGCTCGACCTGCAATGCTCTAAAATCCCGATGGTCATTGACCAAAAAGGCTCGATGGACCTGTTCCCCTGGTACTATTTTCCAGTCATTGTGCCCAACTCCAACCACCCGTTGGTGCGAAACTTGGATGGCATCAACCTGTATTTTCCTTCGTCCATTGACACCATAAAAACCAAAACGCCCGTCAAGAAAACTATCCTGCTGACGACTTCCGACCACAGCAAATTGCAGCCGAACATCACCCGCCTCAACTTTGAAATACTGCGTTACGGCGACGAGATTACCGCTTCTTTTGACCAAAAAAACATCCCGGTAGCGGTACTGCTGGAAGGTGTTTTTCCTTCGTTTTTTGAAAACCGGGTAACGACTGAAATGCAGGCTGGACTCCAACAAATCGGACAAGAATACAAGGCGCAAAGTGCCCCAACCCGCATGGTTGTTGTGGCGGATGGCGATGTGGCCCGCAATTTCGTTAATGCCAAAACTGGCCAGCCACTGGCGCTGGGTTTTAACCCGATTGACCGGTTCACTTACTCCAACAAGGACTTTTTGCTCAATGCCGTCGAGTACCTTCGGGATGATGTTGGTATCATCGCTGCCCGCGGGCGGGAGGTGAAGCTGCGTCTGCTCGACACACAAAAAGCCAAGGATGAAGAGACTTTTTGGACGCTGCTCAATATTGGCGGCCCACTGGTGCTGCTGGGTGTGTTCGGTTTTGTGTTTACTTGGCTCCGCAAACGGAAGTATGCCCGGTGAGTTGGGAATTAGGGATGTTAAGAAAAATTTTCTTGTTACCTTTTTCGGGGAGGACGTCCCCCTAACCCCCTTCCACGGGGGAATTCTTGTCTGCTACCCCGCCTATTTTGAGCAATTTAGCAGGAACCTATTCCCCCTTGGAAGGGGGCTAGGGGGATGTCCGTGGCAAAAAGCTGACGTTTCAATTTGTTCTTAACACCCAATTCCCCAATTCCAATTCCAATTCCCATTTGAACATTTCTCCGATAGCTTTACTTTTATTAGCGTAGATTAGCTCGCACATTGCTGTGTGACAAGGAGCAGTTTTTTCGTCAAAAAAACAAAAATGCAACAAACATGAAAAATTCCCTTCTTCGCCTGCGGTTTAGTGCCTTGGGCATTCTTTTCATCGCCTCGTTCATTCTCTCTTGTGCCATCAATCCAGTCACTGGGAAGCGGCAGCTGATGCTGATTTCTGAAAAGCGAGAAAAGGCAATGGGCCTTGCCTACGACCCGCAGGTGATTCAAGAATTTGGCCTTTATGACGACAAAATACTCCAAGATTTTATCAGCGACTATGGGAAGCGCATGGGCCGCATCAGCCACAGGCCCACCATTGGGTACGAGTTTCGTATCCTCGACTCCCCGGTGGTAAATGCCTTTGCAGTGCCGGGTGGCTACGTTTATTTCACTCGGGGCATCATGGCGCATTTCAACAACGAGGCGGAGTTTGCAGGGGTGTTGGGGCATGAGATTGGCCACGTGACAGCTCGCCACTCAGCGCAGCAGCAGAGCCAGCAGATATTGGCACAAATCGGCTTCATCGGTGCGATGTTGGCTTCTGAAAAATTCCGTCAGTACTCCGATTTGGCGCAGACGGGGCTTGGCCTCATGTTCCTAAAATTTAGTCGCAACCACGAGAGCCAGTCCGATAAACTGGGCGTGGAATATTCCACCAAAATCGGCTACGATGCCCACGAGATGGCTGGTTTCTTCAAGACCATCGAGCGTATTCAGGATGCTTCCGGCGCCAGCCTGCCTACCTTCCTCAGCACCCACCCCGACCCAGGAGACCGGTACGTTCGGGTGAACCAACTGGCCACCAAGGAGCAGGCAAAAGCCACTTCTCCCAAAACGCTGAACGTGAACCGGGACAAGTACCTGCGCATGATAGACGGGCTGATGTATGGCGAAGACCCGCAGCTGGGCTATGTGGAAAATGACGTGTTTTATCACCCACAATTGAAGTTTCAGTTTCCAACACCGAAGGCATGGCAGACCATCAACTCCAACTCGCAAGTGCAGATAGCCCCGAAAGATGGCAAGGCCGCCATCATCTTCACGCTGTCCGGTGAAAAGACGCTGGCGCAGGCCAAGCAAGCTGCCATTTCTGCGGATAGCCTTCAGGTCATCAGCAGCCAGAATATCTCTGTGAACGGGAACAGTGCAGTTGCCCTGACAGCTGACCTGAACCCACAGGTGCGCCTGTTGATGTACTTGATTCAGTACAATGGCAATATCTACAAGTTCACGGGCCTGAGCGAAACGCCCAATTTCAACGGCTTTGAAGCGACCTTCGCCAATTCTTTTAAGGGCTTCAAAGCACTGAGCGACCAAAGCAAAATCAACGTTTACGCCGATAAAATCAACATCGTGACGGTGGCTAAGGACCAGACGCTCTCCGATGCGCTTAAAGCTAACAACCAACCTAGCGCCCGACTGGAAGAGCTTGCCATACTGAACGGCATGGAACTCAGGGACAAAGTGACGAAGGGGATGTTGATTAAGACGGTGGAAAAGGGGACGAAAAACTGAGAAATAGGTTGCCTTAGGTAATGCAAACTGAAGGGGGCGTCGGTGTGGCTTGGGCTGCGCCGACGCCTTTTGCGTTTGTCTTTTTCGGCAAAAGAAAATACCAAATTATTGAAACCCATCAGTGCACTGTACATTTGACCATCATTGAAGCATAAAATCAATCTACATTTATGAAAAAGACAACCCTCCTCCTTTCGTTCCTTATTTGGGGAATGGCCTCCAACCTCCTCACTGCCCAAGACCTCACCGGCATATGGCACGGCCTACTGGATGTCCAAGCAGCCCAACTCCGGCTCGACCTCGACATTGCGCAGCAAGACGGCAAATACACCGTCATGCTGTACAGTCCCGACCAGACACCTGAGGGCATTCCCGTGCCGGAGGTTGATTTTAAAAATGGCAAACTGGACTTTGCCGTCCCGGAATATACCATTGAATATACCGGAACGGTGGACAAGGGTTTTGCTGGAATAACGGGCACTTTCAAGCAAGGTGGGCAGGCATGGCCACTCAACTTTAGCCGGGAGGCATTGGATGCACCGCCCGGTAGCCCCGAATGGATAAAGGCACGCCTCGACAAACAAGAAATCTATATTACCATGCGTGATGGGGTGCGGCTTTTTACCTCCATTTACACGCCAAAAGACACCAGCAAGAAATACCCGATGCTGATGACACGAACCCCGTATAACATCGAACCGAACGGGGAGGAAGGTATTTCTTATCACCTCATGTCCAATGTCAAGTTGATTGAGGAGGGCTATATCTTCGTATATCAGGACGTTCGTGGGCGCCATATGAGCGAAGGCGAGTACATGGATGTGCGCCCATATAACCCGAAGAAGAACAAAAACGAGATTGATGAAACCACCGACACTTACGACGCCATTGATTGGCTGGTGAAAAACGTGGCCGGAAACAACGGCAGGATTGGGGTTTTCGGTGTTTCATATCCCGGTTTTTATTCCACCATGTCGCTGATTGATGCGCACCCGGCACTGAAGGCAGTTTCGCCGCAAGCGCCCGTCACCAACTGGTTCATCGGCGACGACTTCCACCACAACGGTGCTTTTGCGCTCATGGACGGCTTCAGTTTTTATTCCGGCTTCGGCAAGCCTCGCCCAAAACCAACCCGGGAAGGGCAGCCCGGTTACGACATTCCCGGCCAGGACAATTATGATTTTTACCTGAAAATGGGTGCACTGAAACATGCCAAAGAAATTGCCTTTGGCGACAGCATCAAGTTCTGGACAGAACTGATGAACCACCCAGACTACGACGATTTCTGGAAAGCCCGTGACCCTCGCCCGCATTTGAAAAACATCAAGCCCGCCGTACTGACCGTCGGCGGACATTTCGATGCAGAGGATTGCTGGGGTGCTTGGCACACCTACGAAGCCATTGAAAAACAGAACCCTGCCACCGTTTCCAATCGCCTGATAATGGGCCCGTGGTCGCACGGGCAGTGGTCTGGCGACCTTGGCGAGCAACTTGGCAACATTCATTTTGGGGCAAATACAGGCGACCACTACAAAGAAGTGGAGCTTGAATTCTTCAATTTTTACCTCAAGGACAAAGGCAAAATCAACTTGCCCGAAGCCGATATTTTCATAACCGGCGCCAACAAATGGCAATCGTTCGACACTTGGCCACCGAAGAACGTGACCGAGAAAACGCTTTATTTTCAATCAAACGGCAGCATCACGATGTCGGCGCCCACCGCCAAAACCAGCTTTGACGAGTATGTTTCCGACCCGATGAAACCTGTGCCTTATACAGAAGATGTTCACCTTCGTCGCACCCGGGAGTACATGACCGACGACCAGCGCTTCGCCGCCCGCCGCCCCGATGTGATGGTTTACCAAACGGACATCCTTACCGAGGACATGACCATCACTGGCCCGCTCAACGCAGACCTGTTCGTGAGCACCACTGGCACCGATGCGGATTTTGTGGTGAAATTGATTGATGTATTTCCCGATACGCTGAAAAGCTATCCCAAGAATGACATGCACGTGCCCATGGCGGGCTATCAGATGTTGGTGCGTGGCGAGATTTTTCGGGGCCGCTACCGCAATTCTTATGAAAAGCCGGAGGCATTCGTTCCGGGGAAAGTGACGGAGGTGAAATATGAGCTGCCAGATGTGGCACATACTTTCAAAAAAGGCCACCGCATCATGGTGCAGGTGCAGAACTCGTGGTTCCCACTTTTCGACCGGAACCCACAGCAAATGCTGGACATTTACCATTGTTCCAGCACTGATTTCAAGAAAGCGACCATGCGGATTTACCATGAGGCTGGGAAGGCTTCGGGGGTGAAGGTCAAGGTGCTGCGATAGAAGAGCATTGGCCGGGTGACTTTGATACCGATGGCTTTTAGTAAATATCGCAAATTTAAAAGTCTGCCCTGACTGACATCCCCTAACCCCCTTCAAAGGGGGAATTCGTGTCTGCTAATCCTCATAAGTTGAGCAATTAAGCAGGATTTAATTCCCCCTTTGAAGGGGGTTAGGGGGATGTTCGTCGCAGAGCAGTTCCTTTAGTTGATGGCACTAAAACACAACAAAAAGCAATGATTCACAAATTATTTGGTGCATTTCTCCTCCTGATTGCCAGCCATTCCAACCCATTATTTGCGCAGCAAAACGACATCGCCATCATCGCCTATTACGCCGGAAATGCCGAAAACATAGACGCACACCCCGTCGAAAAACTCACCCATCTCATTTACAGTTTTTGCCACCTGAAAGGGAACCGCCTCACCGTGGACGATGCCAACGACAGCCTCACCATCCGCCATCTCGTCAGCCTCAAAGCCCGGAATCCCAAGCTGAAAGTGATGCTGGCACTGGGAGGGTGGGGTGGTTGTAAACCATGCTCCGAGGTGTTTTCTTCGAGAAAAGGGCGGCGGGAATTTGCCAAATCCACCCTCGAACTCCTAGAGACCTACCAGGTGGACGGCCTCGACCTCGACTGGGAGTATCCGGCCATCGAAGGGCATCCCGGTCACCCGTGGTCGCCGAAGGACAAGCGGAATTTCACGCTGTTAATCAAACAGTTGCGCAAGAAAATGGGCTGGAAGTACGAGCTAAGCTTTGCCGCAGGTGGCTTCACCAAGTTCCTCGAAGCATCCGTGGAATGGCATAAAATCATGCCGCTGCTGGATAGGGTGAACCTCATGTCCTATGACCTCGTGCATGGCTACAGCACCGAGACGGGCCACCACACGCCGCTGTTTTCCAACGCCTCACAGGTCGAATCCACCGACCATGCCGTTCGCTTTCTGGACTCCATCGGTGTGCCGCTGAACAAGGTGGCCATCGGCGCTGCTTTTTATGGACGGGTCTGGGAAAACGTGGCGGATGTGAACAACGGAATTTACCAAACCGGGAAATTCAAACGGGGCGTTTCCTATCGGTCACTGCCGAAGTATTTGGCCGAGAATCCGGGCTATCAAAGCTATTGGGATGAGGTCTCTAAAGCGCCTTATATGTACAATGCAAAAGCCCAGCTTTATTTCACGTATGACAACGAACGCTCTGTTGCTTTGAAAACAAAATATGCCATGGAAAAAGGACTGAACGGCATTATGTTTTGGCAATTGGCCGAGGATGCGATTGCACCGGAAAAGGGGCTGTTGGAGGTGATATATGAAACGGTGAGGTAGGTAAGGGTGGGCATTTCGAGGCAGTTCAATTTGAAATATGGAACACTTGCGGCAACGGGTTTAGGTGGAGTTTCTGGTTGCAATTGTTCAGCCTTAAAGAGTCGTGCAAATTGGCTTTGTCTGCGCTGCCGAAGTGGACTTCGGCAGTACCGTCGTACCGCCAAAGTCCACTTTGGCGCTTTCCTGTTCGCAATCACGCTGGCTCTAAGTGCCTTGCTCAAACGGTGAGCTTTTCGTGATACTTGGGCAATGCTGATATTGGAATGTGGAACACTTGCGGAAACGGGGTCGTGCAAATTGGCTGTGCCTGCGCTGCCGAAGTGGACTTCGGCAGTACCGTCGTACCGCCAAAGTCCACTTTGGCGCTTTCCTGTTCGCAATCACGCTGGCTCATAGAGCCTTGCTCAAACGGTGAGCTTTTACTGCTGGCCTTGGAATGTGGAACACCTGCGGCAGCGGACAAATTAAACGGCATTTTTGCATTTCATGTCACCTACCAAGCTTTTATTTTCGCCAACCCCCAACCCCCAATTTTTTCTATTTTTACCCCGTACCTTCATCTTTCATCAAAACTCCGTTTTCATGCGACAAATCACCCGATACTTCATCCTAGTTATTATCATGGCCCTATTTTCAGACCTTGGTTATTCGCAAGACCCCACCACCTACCAGACCCCTCCAAAAGCTATCGCTGACCTGATTGATGCAGCGCCCACGCCCGGCGTTTCCATCAGTCCCGACAAGAAAATGATGCTCCTGCTGAGCCAGCCCGGACTGCCCTCCATCGAGGAAGTGGGCGAGCCGGAACTCCGCATCGGCGGCATCCGCATCAATCCCCGCACCAATGGCCCCAGCCGTGCTTTCTATTACAACAAGCTGACCATGAGGACCTTGGAAAGCGAAAAAGAAATCCCCATCAGCGGCTTGCCGCAAAATCCGAGGATGAGCAGCGTCACTTGGAACACGGATGGGTCGAGGATTGTGTTCCTGAACACCGTTGCCAACGGCATCGAATTGTGGACGATTGACGTGGCGACTGCCAAG
The DNA here is from genome assembly GCA_021739645.1 of Saprospiraceae bacterium. Classification (GTDB taxonomy): domain Bacteria; phylum Bacteroidota; class Bacteroidia; order Chitinophagales; family Saprospiraceae; genus UBA6168. The sequence goes on from JAIPBL010000001.1 coordinate 153,182, forward strand.
GCCAAGCGGCTCACGGATGCCGTCGTCAATAGTGCGGCTGGTGGCGCTTTCGAGTTGTTTTCCGATGGAAAAACCTTGCTCTACAAGCGCATCCTCGCCGACCGTGGCGATGTTCCTGAAAAACCAGCCGCTCCCGCTGGGCCAACCGTGCAGTCGAACCAAGGCAAAGCCGCACCGGTGCGCACCTACCAGGATTTGCTCAGCAACAAATTCGATGAGACGCTTTTTGAATATTACACCACCGCTCAACTGATGTGGCTCGACCTCGCCACTGGCAGCGAACAACCTTTCCTCAAAGGCATTTTCACTGATTTTTCTGCTTCGCCGGATGGTAATTACGTACTTGTTTCCGAAGTGAAAAAGCCGTTTTCTTATATCGTGCCGTATCGTAGTTTCCCGGAATCGGTGCGCATTTACGACCGGAAAGGCGGCATGGTGCGCCAAATCGCTGACCTGCCCGCTGCCGAAAACATCCCGAAGGGCTTCAACGCTGTGCCGACCGGTCCCCGCAGCTTTACTTGGCGTGCTGATAAACCTGCCAGCCTCTATTGGGTGGAAGCGCAGGACGGCGGCGACCCGAAAAAGGAAGTGGATGTTCGGGACAAAATGTTTTACCTCGATGCGCCTTTTGCGGGAGCACCAAAGGAGGGCATCTCGTTCAACCTGCGCTATGCGGGCCTGACTTGGGGCAATGACGGCCTCGCTTTGTCTTATGAAAGCTGGTGGCAGACCCGCCGCCAAATCGTCCGGCAGTGGCAACCTGAGAAGCCTGCCGCTGCGCCAGTTGTCGTTTTCGACTTGAACACCGAGGACCGCTACAACAACCCCGGTGGTTTTCAGACGGAAAGAAATGCTGCCGGCTGGAACGTGCTGCTCACCGCCGATGGCGGCAAGTCGCTCTTCCTCACCGGGCAGGGCGCTAGCCCCGAAGGCAACCGCCCTTTTGTGGACAAATTCGATTTGGCTTCGAAAAAAACCACCCGACTCTGGCGTTCGGAAGCGCCGTATTATGAAACACCGATTTCCATTTTGGACATGGAAAAGGGCCTCGTGCTGACCCGCCGGGAAGCCAATTACGAGCAGCCGAATTATTACCTCCGGGATATTAAAAAGGGCAAAATCACGCAGGTCACCAATTTTCCGAACCCTTTCGAGGGCATGAAAGGTGTGAAAAAAGAACTCCTGAAGTTCAAGCGGGCCGACGGTCTTGACCTGACCGGAACGCTTTATTTGCCAGCCAACTACGACAAAGCACGGGACGGCGAACTGCCCGTGGTGATGTGGGCGTACCCCCGTGAATTCAAGAGCGCCGAGGCGGCAGGGCAGGTGCAGGATTCGCCGTATGAGTTCATCCGCACGAGCTGGGCTTCGCCGATTTTGTGGGTCACGCAGGGTTATGCCGTTTTTGACGATGTGGCCATGCCCATCGTTGGCGAAGGCGACCAAGAGCCCAACGAAACGTTTGTGGAGCAACTCCAAGCGAATGCCGAGGCTGCCGTCAAAGTCCTGCACGACATGGGCGTGGGCGACCCCAAGCGCATCGGCGTGGGCGGCCACTCCTACGGGGCGTTTATGACGGCCAACCTCTTGGCGCACACGGACTTGTTTGCCGCAGGCATCGCCCGCAGTGGGGCGTACAACCGCACCTTGACGCCGTTCGGTTTTCAGGCCGAGGAGCGTACGTATTGGGAGACGCCGGAGACTTATTACAAGATGTCGCCGTTCAATTACGCTGATAAAATCAAGGAGCCGCTGCTGCTCATTCATGGTGAAGCAGACAACAACAGTGGCACTTTCCCGATGCAGAGCGAGCGGATGTTTGCTGCCATGAAAGGCAACGGCGCCACGGTGCGCCTCGTCATGCTCCCGCACGAAAGCCACGGCTACCGGGGCAGGGAATCCATCCTGCACATGGCATGGGAAATGGATGGCTGGCTGGAGAAATATGTGAAAAATGGAGGGGCGAAGCCTTGATGGGGTTTCGGATTTACGATTTACGATTGGGATGCCGTGGGTGGTTTCAAGGGATTGGTTTATTGGACAAATTCAACCATTAATCTTGGGCGTTTAGTGGCGGCGTGACTCGAAGTCTATCACGCGAGGAGGATGGGAATACGGATGGAGCGGATTTGGCGGATGAAAACGGATTTCATCTGTTTTAATCCGCTCGACCCGCTAAATCCGCAGTGCAATCCTCCTTGTAGTAAGTTGACGACGTTAGATTCAAGTCATGCTGACACGATGGCACACCCGCTATCCATTATGTTTTTCGAATTTTGCATAAAATAAGGTTAGCAAGACGAAAGCAAAGTATGGAATCAATAAGATAAGGTTGAGCAAACCCCAGTCAAAGTATGCGGTCAAAACACCCAATACAAACCCAGTAATCACAAGGCCCACAAGCCACATGATTTGTAGCTTGATGAAATCGCATTTTATTGATTCACGACAACCTTGGCAAGGCCATGTTGATAAGCCGTATGACATCACATATCGCCGAACAAATACTCCGAAAGGATATTGATGACCGCATGCTGGGCAGGTGCGAGGGCCTGTGTTTTTTTCAACTATATCGAGAATTTCGTTGTGCATTGATTTTTTTTTGATGCGAACGGTTAGCGTCGGCGACGTGCCCAGCTTTTGCTGGGCATGGGCGCTGGCGCAGTGTTAGCTAACGTAATTTTAACTTTTCTAATTCTTTACTCAGATTTTCTTGCAATAATCCTAAGGGAATAATAAATTCTCCGTCAATATTAATTACTCCCTTTTGCTCTCCTTTTGTTACAAGGGCAATAGGTTGATTATACTGATTTTCTCTAATTTTCCAATAACCTCCCGTTGGTGATTCTTTGCTTCCAACAATCAGAATCGAGTCAAATTCATATTTGGTCAGTTGCTTTCCATTTTGATTAAAAATTGCCCATTTACCTTTTCTTTTAAAAGCAATCACTCCTTCAAATTCTCTGACGTAATCATCATGCTTGAATGGAATTAGTATTTTCCCAGCCGTAGATATCATTCCCCATTTGCCTTTTTTTCTTGCTGCGGCACAACCTAAATGCGGCTCTCTTAATATCTCAAAATTACTTTCAAATATTTCTGCTCCAGTAGTGTCAATAAACCCAAGATTTCCATTATGCTTTCTGTATGTTGCTTTTTCCGTGTAAAATGCACTTACCATTTTATACTTTGGCGGGATGACCTCTTCACCTCTTATGTTAATAAAACCCCATGAACTATCAACCCTAATTTTTGATTTGCCATTATAAAAGTCATCAATCCCTGTGTATTTCAAATCAGTTAATAACTCTCCCTTTGAATTTGCTATTGCGTAATATTGTCCTTTGCGAATCCTTATCAAACCATCTTTTATCCATTCAAACGAATCATAAATTGGCTCAAGAATAGGTTCGCCGTTGGGTGAAAATATTCCATACGTCCTTATTTTTGAAATCCATCCAGCAAATTCTCCTTCCATCAATAAACTGTCCCTCCTTTTTTCAACAAATAGTCTATCATTTTTCAAATAGATACTGTTGAATACCATTGGTAAGACTTCTTTTCCGCTTTCTGTTATTACTCCTACATCGTATTTTCCACGATAATCTGTTCTATTTCTATTTGTAATTCTTATCAACGAAATATTTAGAAAATGAATCTGGTCATAATTGAAAGGAATAATTATTTCTTTTCTCGAATTTATTACTCCAGCTTTTTTGTTGTGGAATACGACACCTTTTCCATATAGGAAATCAAACGCATATTGGAACTGTGGTTTTATAACGATTGAATCCTTGTCCTTGTATCCCCACAAACTATCCATTTCAAATGCACAATAATCCTGAGCATTTGAATTTGTCGAAAAAAACAAAATTAGTATGAGTAGTTTGTTTTTCATTTTTGTGTTAGCTAACTACTTGATACCCGCAGTTTTAACCACAAAACGCATTCAAAACTGCGGGTATTTTTAATACTTCCCCAACAAATCTTCAAAACCCTCAATCCACCCCCACCGGCTTATACTCCTTAAACAAAGAATATTGCAGCGCCTCCACCTTCTTTTGGTATTCCGCAAAATCCTTCTCCACCAACCGGTTGATGTCGGTCACCACCTCCGTCACTTCCTTTTTGACTTTCTCCATCATTATACGGGCAGACTGGTTGGGCGCACCGCCGGATGATTCGATATAACTGCGGGTTCGCCAGAGGTGGCCCGTGATATTCTCTGGGTCCCGTTGGATGCCTTTTAGTCCCTCCGGCGTCATGTACCGCTTTTCGAGGACAGTGATACTGTCTTGAATGGACTTGGCCAGTTTGCCGATGTCTTTTTTCAGGCTGTCCGGCACGTTTTCGAGGGCGGAATTGACGAGCTTGATATTGGCTTTTAAATCTTGGAGGCGGTCAAAACCAGCCGTCGCCTTTTCCACGATTTTCGCCATTTCATCCTGCGCTGCCCGTTCTGCCAATCGGCTGGCCAATGGGAAGCTCATGCGGTGGTCGGGATGGACATTTACGCTGATGCTGTCGGTCTTGCCCTTGTAGGTCAGCATCAGCTTGTAGGTGCCGGGCAAAACGCTGTAACCACCGGGCTTGTCGTCCTCTGGTTTTACCTTGCGGCGACTGGGGGAGCGCACGCCGTCCTCATTCAGTCCCCAGTTGATGCGCACCAGTCCAGTGTCCAATTTCGTGGAAAAGGTGCGGAGCGTGTCGCCTTTGGCATCAATGACCCGAACCCGCACTTTGTCGTCTTTTTTGTCGCCTTTCTTTTTATCGTCGCCTTCCGGTTTTTCCTCACCTTCTGGTTTTTCTTCGGCAGCCTCCGCTTTCGGTTCTTCTTTTTTCGGAGCGGCTTTCTCCTTTTTTCCTTTTGCGTCTTTGCCCTCCGCCGTTTTTTCTTTTTTGTCATCAACGGGTTTTGTCGGTTTCACCCAAAGCGAAATCATTGCGCTCGGCCAGCGGTTTTGGCCGGAAAACATGGCATCGCCCGTGAAGCGTACACCGTCCACCGAGGCGAACTCGGCGAGGTAACCGTTCGTTGCTGAAAGCACTTTGAAGTCCTCGTCCAGCACTTTTCCTTTTGTGCGGGCTATTTCCCGAAGGGGACGGATATCATCCAAAATCCAGGCGGCCCGGCCAAACGTGCCAATGATTAGGTCATGTTCCCGTGGGTGAATCTTCAAATCATACGTAGAAACGGAGGGGAAGTCCTTCGACCATTTGTTCCAATTGTCGCCGCCATCGATGGTGAAATAAAGCCCCAAGTCGGTGCCGAGGAACAGCAAGTTCGGCACTTCCGGGTCTTGCACGATGCTCAGGGCGTGGCCGCTCACCTTCTTTTCATCGGCAATTCTTTTGAAAGTAGCGCCAAAGTCAGAGGTGTGGTAGGCATACGGTTTCCAGTCGTTGCGGCGGTAGTCGCTATAAATCACGAACGCCTCGCCCGCATTTTTTTTGCTCACTTCGATGAACGGAATCCAGCCGCCCGCCTTAGCGCCGGGCATTCGGTTGGCCACGTTTGTCCAGGTCTTGCCGCCGTCACGGGTCAGTTGCAGGTTGCCGTCGTCCGTTCCGACCCAAACCACATTTTCGTCAATGGGGCTGGGCGCAATGGCCACGATGGTCGTGTTGTTTTCGGCATTGGTGGCATCAATGGTGAGGCCGCCGCTTTTGTCCTGGTGCTGTTTGGTCGTGTCGTTGGTGGTAAGGTCTGGGCTGATGATTTGCCAAGTCTGCCCGCAATCAAGGCTTTTGTGGAGGAACTGGCTGCCGTAGTAAATGCCGCAGTTGTGAAATGGATTTTGGGCAAAACCCGCATTCCAGTTGAACCGCAGCTCCACACCGTCGGGGTGAACGGGCATCAAATCCTTGGTGTTCCCGGTGAACATATCCACATAACCGAGGTTGCCGCCCTGCGACATTGCGTAGCAATAACGGCCATCGTCCGGCCGGATAGCCACATCGAAACCGTCACCAAAATAGACCTCCTGCCAATCCGCATTTCGGATGCCGCCTGCCTTCCAGACTGCCGATGGGCCGACCCACGAGCCGTTGTCCTGCATGCCGCCGCAAACCCGGTAGGGCACGCTCATGTCGTAGTTGATGTGGTAAAATTGCGCCAGCGGAAGGTTCTCGGCGAAGCGCCAATTGCGGCCGCCGTCGTGCGAAATGTTGAGGCCGCCGTCGTTGCCTTCGATGATGTAATCGGGGTCGTCGGGGCTTATCCAAAAGGCGTGGTGGTCGGGGTGTACCTTCCAGCCTACCCAGGATTCAAAGGTCTTCCCGCCGTCCTCGCTTTTTGATAAAATGCTCCACAGGCTGAACACCCGGTTCTCATTTTTTGGGTCAACATAAATCTCGTGGTAGTAAAATGGGCGATTGCCCACGTTGCTGCCATCCTTGTCGGCGTCTGCCATTTTCGTCCATTTGAAACCACCGTCATAACTTTTGTAGAGGGCGTTTTCTTTTGCCTCAATCAAGGCGTACACGATGTTTGGTTTGCTGGGCGCAAAAGCGAGGCCGATGCGTCCGAGGTCGCCTTTTGGTAGGCCGTCCTTGTCGGTGCGCTTTGTCCAGGTTTCCCCGGCATCGAAGCTGACGTAGAGGCCAGAGCCGGGGCCGCCAGAGTTAAAGGTCCAGGGTTTGCGGCCATATTCCCACATGGCGGCGATGAGTTTGTTCGGATTGGATGGGTCAACGACGAGGTCGGCGCAGCCCGTGGAATCGTTCACGAAGAGAACCTTGCGCCACGTCTTGCCACCATCGGTTGTTTTGAAAACGCCACGGTCAGGGTTGTTCCCCCAAGCCGAGCCAGTTGCGCCAGCGAAAACCGTGTTCGGGTCGTCCCGGTGGATGATGATGCGGTGGATGGTGCGGGTGTTTTCGAGGCCCATGCGCACCCAGTTCTTGCCGCCGTCAATGGTCTTGAAAATGCCCTCGCCGCTGTTCTGCGAGTTGCGAGGGTTGCCCTCGCCAGTGCCTACCCAGATTTCGGCGGGATTATTCTGATTGATTTTTAAGGCTCCGACAGACTGCACGGGTGCCTCATCGAAAATGGGTGTCCAGTCAATGCCGCCGCTGTTGGAGCGCCACACGCCACCGCTTGCCGCCCCCGCATAAATCACGTCGGAGTGCGTCAATACGACATCAATGGCCGTCACCCGCCCGCTCATGCCCGCCGGGCCGATGTTGCGGATTTTCATGCCGGATAGCTGTTCGACGTTTATTTTTTGGGCGAAAAGGGTGCTAGCAAATAGCAATAGAAGGAATAGAATTGGATGGTGTTTGTTTTTCATCTTGCCTGTGAATTGGTGGAAAATATTGATTGGACGGCAAGATAGTGTAGGGGATTGAGAAATTAAGGCGTAGCGGTGACACTCCGCATTTGTTCTTTCGATAAAAACGACCAAGCAACAATACGGCTCTGTTTATTGCCCTGTCCCATGGGAAGGGTTTCGATGGTGGCTGCCCCCACGGTCTTGAGGGCTGCATAAATGCTTTTGAGGTTGGATTCTTTGGAAATCAAACTGGAAAACCAGCGAACGGAATCGGCAAAATTCTTGCTTTGGCGCACCATTTCTTGCAAGAAACCCGCTTCCCCACCTTCGCACCATAATTCATTGCTTTGGCCACCAAAATTCAAGACTGGCTTTGTTGCTTTCTTACCTTTTAGGTTCTTTAGTTTTCGAGATGTTCCGGCTTGTGCTTCCGCCAATGACGCATGAAAGGGTGGGTTGCAAATGCACAAATCGAAACGCTCGCCCTTTTTAATGATTCCATGAAAGATATCCTTTGGATTTGGCTGCAACCTTATTTCGAAATTGCCTTGTAAAGCGGGATTTAATTCAATGATATTATTGGCAGATTTAACCGCCACCGCATCAATATCCGTACCCACAAATGACCAGCCATATTCTTTTTTTCCAATAATAGGATAAATGCAATTGGCACCTACGCCAATATCCAAGCACTTTATTTGTGGCCCCGTGGGGATTTTACCTTGATTATATCTTGCCAATAAATCCGCAATATGGTGGATATAATCTGCCCTGCCTGGTATGGGCGGGCATAAGTAATTCGGCGGGATGTTCCAGTTTTCGATTTGGTAATAATGCTTCAACAGTGCTGTGTTGAGCGTTTTAACCGCTGCTGGATTGAAGAAATCAATGGATTCATCGCCGTAAGCGTTCACCTTCACATAAGGCACTAAAGCCAGACAGCTTTCCATCAATAATTTAAAATCATAGCGTTCCCGATGCTTGTTCCTAGGGTGTAGTTCGGATTTTATTTTAGGATGTTCTTTCTTTTTTGGAAGCATGGTTTTTGTTTCAATTTTGGGATAAAAGTAGGGCTTGCGAAACGAAACACACGACTTTCAATGCACCGAAAGGGTTACTAAACTTCAAAAGTTTAGTAACCCTATTCTCAGTAATACCCTTTTTTGATTGAAAACCCTTGATATAGCCAGTTTTTCAGCACCCCCGATCCCTCGGCACCGCATAAATCACACCATTCGAAACGGACAAATTGAACACCTTTTTCCCGAAGGAGGGAAGTAGCAATTCCCATGTTTTACCCCTATCGGAGGAGCGGAAAATGCCCTCAGGATGGCCGCAAAAGAAGTCTTTGCCCACCTGCTTGATAGAGGCAATGAGCATGGATGGTGGTAGGCCCGCATCGATGGCCTGCCAGGTTTTGCCGCCATCGGCGGAAATGCGCACCCTTCTAGTCTCCGATTCGGTATTGAAAGTGATGGCGGCAAAACCACCCTCGATGGGTTCCACGGCGATGCCCACACCGCCTTCATAAAGCACCACATCCCAGTTTTCGCCACCGTCAGTGGAGCGCAGAATGCCACCGTCGTTGGTGCAGAGCAGTATGCCATTCGATTCTGCCATATTTAATGCCCAACCATCCTGCATAACGTGTTTCCAGGTCTTGCCTTGGTCAGCGGATTTAAAAAGGCCATCGTCGGCGCCGATGAAAATGCTGCCGTCCTTGGCCGTGAATACACTGCGCACCAAAGGACTTTTGAAGTTGGTGAAAACTGGCAACCAGATGCGCTTGTCCTGCTGTTGTTTGAAAAATCGGCCACTGTTGTTGATGGCTATCGCCCCGCTTGGGTTGGCCGATACGCTGATAAGCTGTTGGTCCATCATTGATTCCTTTTCCCAGTTGGCGGTTTCTAGGGCAGTTTTGGTCGTATAATTCCCCTTTTCATCGCCAAAGATAAGCTCGTCTTTGCCTGCAAAAAATAGGAAAGGCTTGGTGCTGCTGGGTATCCCACCGCTGATGTCCTGCCAGGTTTGCCCGCCATCTGCGGATTGAAAAACGAGATTGGATGCTGGTTCCGGGATTTTTGCCTGACACTGCAATCCAGCCATGTTGGTTCGATTGGCGAAATCGGCGGCCAATGGCATAACGTTCTCAGAAACCTGTTGACAGGCCATGAAGGATGAAAAAACGAGTAGAAATGCGATTTTGTAAATATTCATGTCATTATGTGGTTTGGTGAAACAATGGGGCAAAGATGCAGGCGTAGCAGGCGACGAGCACCTTTTTGGGTGTAAAAGGATGTAAAGGATATGTAAAAGTAAACCGCCACCGGGTAGGCCGCCAGCCGATACATGGAAGCTAGAGAAAGAAATGTCGGAAATCTGTATTTCGGACTATCTCTGGAAAAAATTGAACAGTAAGCCATGAAGTTAAAAGTAATCATCCACGAGGCAGAAGAAGGCGGCTATTGGGCAAAAAGAGCAGCATGACCTTCACCAACGACGATGGCGAACAGGACAGCGAAGACCTGACCTACAACCGCCAAGATTTTTGGGTCACGACTTCCAACAAGCAGTTGAACTTCGTGCAGCATATCCGCACCATGCTCAAATCGGATGGCCGTGCCGCTGTGGTACTGCCCGACAACGTGCTGTTCGAGGGCGGGGCGGGCGAGACCATTCGGAAGAAGCTGTTGGAGACTACCAACCTGCACACCATCCTCCGCCTCCCGACGGGGATTTTCTACTAGCAGGGCGTGAAGGCCAACGTGCTGTTCTTCGACAACAAACCTGCCTCGAAACACGCACAGACGAAAGAGATTTGGTTCTACGATTTCCGGACGAATATCCATTTCACGCTCAAGAAAAACCCGCTGAAACTGAGCGACCTCGCCGATTTCATTGAATGCTACCACCCCTCCAATATCCTCCAGCGCAAGGAGACCTATCACGCCAACACCAATCCCGAAGGCCGCTGGCGCAGGTTCACCTTCGATGAAATCGTGGAACGGGACAAGACCAGTTTGGACATCACTTGGCTGAAAGACGACAGCCTGCCCGACCTCGACAACCTGCCCGACCCGGATGTTTTGGCGAATGATATTTTCGAGAATTTGAGGGCGGGGATTGAGCGTTTTGAGGAGATAATGGTGACTATAAATGGGGGGGTGAGGGCAGCGGGCAGGGTTCACTCACCATGGACGCCGACTTTGGGGAAAACGAGAAAGAAATGGCCAAGCAGATGCTCGCAGACAGCATGGAGATGCTAGAAGCAGCCGGTGCCAAAAACGTCAAGCAGGTTGATGATAAAATTGTCATCGGCTTTTGCATACTTGAGATGGGCATTGTCCGCATGGGCTGAGACCCCAAGACCAGTATGCTTAATGGCCCCCAACCAAGTCTGGACTTTCTCCAATGTGTTTTTGACAGACGGGGCCTGCATGTCCAGCGCCCCTCCTTGACTTCCAGCTTGGAGGATAGGACGCAGATTGAACGACATAGACTCGAAGTCACGCCGCCAATCGAGAACCTTGGAAAAGGTGGATACACCCGTTTGTGAAAAATACAGAAAGGCAGCCCGCCACTTATTCGTTATTTTGCCCCATGAAATTCTTCCTGCACTTATCCTACAAAGGCACGCACTACCACGGCTGGCAGTGGCAGCCCAAGCACACCAGCGTTCAGGAAACGCTGCAAGGGGCGCTGGAGGAAATGCTGGGCCACAAGGTCAATTGTGTCGGTTGTGGCCGGACGGATGCGGGGGTGCATGCCAGTCAGTATTTCTGCCATATCATTGTGGAGGACGACTTTGACTACGACCCCGTTTTCCGCCTCAATAAAATCTTGCCGAACGACATTACCATCCACCATTTCATCAAAGTAGGTTGGGATGCCCATGCTCAAAAGGATGCCATTTCGAGGACCTATACCTACCGAATACATACCACGAAAGATGCCTTCCTGAGCGAGTTGAGCACCTATTACCCAAAAGAAAACATGGACGTGGGTTTGATGCAAAAAGCCGTAGAAATATTGCCCCGTTACCGGGATTTCCGTGCGATGTGCAGGCAGCCAGACCGCTATAGAACGACCCACTGCGAACTCACCGCAGCCCAATTGTTGGTGGAAAATGACGGGGAGCGCCTGTCTTTCGTGTTCACTGCCAGCCGCTTTTTGCGGGGAATGGTGCGGATACTGGTGGGCCAAATCCTGGAGGTTGGGTATGGCAGGGAGTCGTTGGAGGCATTTGAAAATAACCTTAAAACGGGGCAGGCACCTGCATTTACAAAAGGTGCTTACCCGCAGGGACTGTACCTTTCGGGGGTGAAGTATGGGTTTTTGGATATTGGATAGTTCGAGGTAGTGCTGTTTTGCGGTTGTCGCAATGCTTCCTCCTAACAATCAGCGGCTTTCAGCGTCGAAAATCATGCGTCAAATTTTTTCTGAGACCTTTTTTCACCCACGTTCCTTAATACACAGGAAATTTTATTTCCAGTGAACTAGGCTGACATGAGCTGTCAAGAACATGCTCTGCTTAAAGTTAAGATTTAACCAATGACTATTCTGTGACTGGAAAATTTCCGTTGATTATTTTGTTGTAATTTGCAACCCATATAATATCTAAAACGCTCAAAAAATAAGCTCACAATTTACGTTTACTAAGCTTCTGAAAGTCTGTTGATTACCCACAGAAAGAGAAGCGTTGAAAGATGGCAAGTTGAATAACACCATTTCAGGATACTTTGTAAATTGCTGATATCTGCGCTGCCAAGTTGCCTCAATCAATCTATCGGAATTGATATGACGAGCCAATTAGGGGATGTTCGCTTCGCACAATGCACATACTTCAATGAAACCTATTCTGTGGGTAATGGGCAGACTTCTGAAATTTTAGTAAACGTTTGCCTCCAAATCGTAAGGTTGTTTTTTGACCGAATAATAAATCAAAATACTTAGGTTATGGAACTCATTAAAAGCAAATCAATTAGCATTGCCATCGTCAACGTTGTGTTTTTAATCATCTTGAACTTGGTATTGGCGTTTGTCATTGGTTACTTAACCCTTGATTCGGCAGCCAATCTCAACAGCAGAATAGGTGCGGCATTACTGAGTTTTTTCATTCCATATTTCATAGTTGCTAAAACCAAGGAAATGAGTGGATTGGAACGCATGCTCAAATTTGGGACTGGTTTTATAATTTATATAATTGCCGCCTTGATAATGGTCGGGTTTCCTGTCGCATTTGGTGTATGGTTGCTTCCATGTTTGGTAGTCGCATTGGGCATCCTGTTTTATGGAGAAAAATTAATCTGAAAATTGTATGTCAACTAGCTTTGAGGCATCACCTTAAATTCAAAACCTCACCACTATGCCCCCTGAGTTGATAATTGGAAACAGGAAAGTCAATGCGCATTTTGATAATAAATTGAGTTGATAAATGGAACGCATTCTCGGCTGCCAAGGATGTTTTTTTGCCAGCTTCATGCCCCGCTAAGTCATATTGGCAGGTTTTTTTACTGCAAAAGTACCCCTGAACTTTTCACAGAAGTAGTCCGGTAGCCCAGTGTTTAAGAAAGCTGCTTTGCAAAAACGAACTATTTAATAGGAGGGTAGAAAGATTTTGTGCGAACTTGCGCCCACTATCATTCATCAAAACTAAATCCTTTTTCGTGAAAAAAATCCTTACCACTAGCCTGATTCTTTGCTTCGCAACCATCATCGCCCTTGGGCAAACCCTTGTCACTGCTCAATTTTTAGGCTCAAAAACTAAAAACCAATTAATAGCCCAATTGGGGAACCCTTTCATTAAAAACGGCATCAAGTATTACAAGGTAATTTATGAGACGCCCGATGTACAAGGCAATACCTCGTTGGCCAGTGCCCTAATGGCCATTCCTGACGATACAACCCAGATTTACCCAATGGTCTGTTACCAACACGGTACTTCATCGAGCAAGGATGATGTTCCTTCCAAACTCAATGGAGAAGCAATTCTGCCGCAAATGTTCGGCGGGTTGGGCTTTATCACCATCACACCCGATTACCTTGGATTGGGCGACTCACCCGGCTTTCACCCCTACGTGCATGCAGCCACGGAAGCGAGTGCTGGGGCCGATGCGCTCCGTGCCTTGGCAGATTTTGCGGATGACGAAGGTATTTGCTATCAAAAAAGGGTCTTCCTGACGGGCTATTCGCAAGGCGGACATGCCTCTGCTGCCCTACACCGCCTACTTGACCAATCCAACGAGTTCAATGTTGTAGCAGCTGCTCACCTTTCTGGGCCTTATAGCATCAGTGGCGTGATGCGTGACCTGCTTTTTTCCGATGAGCCCTATAGCCGCCCTGCCTACCTTATCAACACGTTGTTCAGTTACCAATATGTTTACGGTAATCTCTACACCGACTTAGCCGAGGTGGTGAAACCTGTTTTCCTTGCTAAATGCAGCGACTACTACAATGGAACAATTAGCCTTTTGGAACTAAATGATTTCTTGGTTGCGGAATTGACCCTCAGCGAAGGTGCCCCCATTGCTAACCGGGTTTTCAACGACGACTTCAAATCAGCAGTGGAGACCAACCCCAACCATCCCGCCAACATTGCCATGGCCGACAACGATGTGCTGGATTGGGTGCCAACAGTGCCAACCCGTTTTTTCTATTGCACTGCCGATGACCAAGTACCCTACCAAAACAGCTTGGTCGCAGAGGCCGCACTCAATACTGCTGGTGCCACCAATGTTGATGCTGTGGACGTGGGTGCCACGCTCGACCATGTTGCTTGCGTACCGCCTGCGCTTACCAACACCACCTTGCTTTTCTTGGCACTTCAGAATTTGCAACCATGTCCACAAGTAAGCAGGGTTGTGGATGTCGCTTTGCCTTTCGACATCTACCCGAACCCGGCAGGTGAGGTGTTTTTCGTCAAAAACTTTCCATCCAATGGCCAATTGCTCATGACAAATATGCAGGGCCGGGTGCAGTTGCGCCAGTCCATTGCCGAAGGGGACAATGAAATCGGGACGGGTGGGTTGCAGGATGGGTTGTATTTTGTTGATTTTCAAGGGGAAACAGGTAGTTTTCGGACAAAAATGATGGTGATGCAGTAAAGAATCCACCTGCAAAGCAGGTGGCTTTGAAAAGCCCCCATAGGGGACCTGCCCTCAATACGTGTTCCTAACGGCCCTCATGACTTGAAAACGTGCTATTTTTAAGGCAAAGCCGAAAGAACATAACCACCTGCAAAGCAGGTGGATTTCTAATTTGCATTAAATTTTTTACGATGAAAATATTGCTCAAAAGCTCGATGCTTTTCTTGTTGCTGGCTTTTGGTTGTTGCAAAACAACCGACGACGAACCCGTCGAAACGCCCTATTATGTTGGCACTGCCAAATGGGAATTGGCGAATGACATCAGCAACGGACTTGCCTCTGCGATAGACTCGTGGAATGTACCTGCCGATTATTACAACGTTAGCTTTTATCGAAATTTCACAGGACAAAATTTTTATTTCAGGGGCTTAAAATTGGATTTAGGTAAACAGCTGTTGACCATCAATGCGCCACCTGCGGACAATATTCCGTCTGCGGACTTCTACCATGCCAACGGCGATGCGATTTATGACATTTACCATTTGATTGAATTGGATTCGGTGGAAAATTATTTTGAAATAACTTCCATAGACTTCGTAAACCAAGCGGTAGAGGGCAAGTTTCAGGCGGCTTTTGCCGTGGATACCAATTTCATTGCCAGCAATCCAGCGGGCGACCCCGATACGGTTATTTTTCGGAACGGGACGTTTAAGACGTTGATACGTTGATAGGAAAGTAAAACCCTGCAGCGATGGGATTGATATTTTCATACCCATCGCTGCACCATTCCTCATCCCAATTTTCCTTATCATTGCCATAAAAACAAAGGCAATGAAATACCTAATCTTAGCAGCTTCCCTTTTCCTATATACCTCATACCTCATACCCCAGACCTCCCCTCCCGATGCCTGGCACGTCACCGCCACCAACATTGACCCCGCCAACTACTACGGTGTCACAGTTGCCAATGGCATGGTCGGCATCGTCAGTTCGCCGGAACCGATGCGGGTGAAGGATGTGGTGCTGAACGGAGTCTATGACTACTACCAACGTGGCCGGGTGAGCAACATCCTCAAGACTTTTAACCACGTCAACATGAACCTCGACGTGGACGGGCGGCGCATCGGGCGGAAGGACATCACCAATTTCACCCAAAGCCTCGACATGAAAAAGGCGGCGTTTACTACAACTTTCGATGTGGGGGATAAGCTTTCCGTGAAACACACCATCATGTCGTTGCGGCACCTGCCCTACACCGCCTTGACGGTGGTGGAAATCACGGCGAAAAAGGCCGTGACCATCACCCCCGCCGCCGTCATCGAAGCGCCGGACCACTTGGCTGATGTGCGGAATTGTTATGCAGAAATTGACCGCCCGCACGTGCTGATTCCATTGATGACTTCCGTTGGTAAAAGCCCATCTGGTAAATTGACCGTGGCCGCCAGCAGCGCCTTTGTTTTTGAGGAAAAACATGGCTCGGAACCCGACCTCATCCACGAGGATTGGGACTACAACATGCACCTGACCAAGTTTCACAAACAGATGAAAGCGGGTGAAACTTACCGCTTCTCAGTGGTGGCAAGCACCGTGGCCAGCAGCCAGTACAACGACCCGCACAACGAGGCCGAGCGCCTCACCATCTTCGCTGCGCTGGAAGGCCGGGAGCGGTTGCTCAAGCGTCACGAGGCCGAGTGGGAAAAGCTCTGGCAGAGCGACATCGTCGTGGAAGGCGACCCCGAGTTCTCGGGGCAGGCTATGAACACGACCCGTGACATCCGGTTTGCGCTTTACCATTTGTATTCCTTCGCAAGGGAAGGCACGGCGTATAGCCTCTCGCCGATGGGCTTGAGCGGGCTTGGCTACAATGGCCACGTGTTCTGGGACACCGAGCTTTGGATGTACCCGCCGATACTGATGCTGCACCCGGAAATCGCCAAATCGTTCCTCGAATACCGCTACGAGCGACTGGAAGCTGCTCGGCAAAACGCCTTCTCGCACGGTTATGCAGGTGCCATGTTCCCGTGGGAGAGCAGCGCCGATGGCTCGGAGGATACACCCGTTTGGGCGCTGACGGGGCCGTTCCAGCACCACATCACCGGCTGCGTGGGCTGGGCTTGCTGGAAATACTACCAAGTGACGCACGACAAGGACTGGCTGCGCACCCGTGGCTATCCGATTTTGAAAGAGGTAGCCGACTTTTGGTCGAGTAGGGTGGAGCGCAGTCCTGATAGCTATCGGGATGGCCATTACGACATCAACAACGTCATCGGGGCGAACGAGTGGCAGGAGAACATTGACAATAACGCCTTCACGAATGGCATGGCCATCACCGCCTTGCGGTACGCAGCACAGGCCGCAAGGGAATTGGGCGAGGTGCCAAACCCTGACTGGGAGCATGTGGCCGACAATATTCCCATCCTGAAATTCCCCGACGGGACGACGAAGGAAAACGCCACCTACGACGGCGTGGAAATCAAACAGGCCGACGTGAACCTGCTGGCCTATCCGCTGAACATCGTCAGCAAGCCCGAAGATATTCGCCGGGACTTGGCCTATTACCTGCCCCGTATGTCGCCGGAGGGGCCAGCGATGGGCAATGCCATTCTCGTGCTGCTCTACGCCCGGCTGGGCGAGGCGGAGAAAGCGGCTTCCCTCTTTCCCAAAAGCTATAAACCGAACGAGGTGCCACCGTTTGGCGTGCTCTCGGAGACGGCGGGCGGCACGAATCCGTATTTTGCCACAGGCGCTGGCGGAATGTTGCAGGCGGTGCTAGCAGGTTTTGGTGGGCTGGAGATTACCGACCAAGGCATTGCGCAGCGAAAAACAGTGTTGCCGAAGGGCTGGAAGTCGCTGAAGATAACGGGGGTGGGGAAGGATGGGAAGGTGTTTGAGGTGCGGTGATGGAAACTTAAATTTACCACCTAATTTTCTCAGATAAAGAGTAGGATTCCCTTAAAATTAGGGTACTTTTGCCACCATCAAAACCCCTTTTCAATATTATGAATACTTACGAAAAACGACTTGCTCGATTGAAGTTCCGTCTCAAGGTGTACGAGAAAAACGGGCAGGCGTTCGAAGATTTCTTCGTCAGGGTCATGCAAGCGCACAATCCAAATTTTATCCCGATTAAACCACAAGGCCGATACGGCGACCGAAAAAATGACGGCTTTGACCGGACAACAGGAGTTTACTATCAAGTTTACGCACCAGAGGACATTACCGCAAGAGAATCTGAAACGATTGAAAAATTAAACACTGATTTTCAGGGACTTTACAATTATTGGCATAGTCAAGTTTGTCCGATAAAAGAGTTTTACTTTGTTGTTAATGATAAATACAAAGGTGTTTACCCGTCGCTTTTTCCAGAATTGGAAAAAATTAAAAAATCTTACGAAGTAAATGCAGACTCGTTTTTAGCCAAGAACCTTGAAGACATTTTTCTTGAATTGTCGGATGAAGCTATAATTGATGTATTGGACGGTTTTGAACCACTTCCAGAAAATATTTCAGCCCCTGATTATTCCGTTTTGAGGGAAGTTGTAAACTACTTGAATGATTTGCCCTACCACTTCTCGGCAGAGGAAATCCCGGAACACCCTGATTTTGCTCGCAAAATCATATTTAATAAATTGAGTTCCGGAATTGCCCGTCGATTGGACAACGGGCGAATCCACACTAATGACATCTACCATTATTTTCGCAACAATAGCGAATTTCCAAAAGAAGATTTGCGGCTGATTTTCAACAGTCTGTATCAGGAAGCTGTTGATAAAATACCGGAAAATGAAGATAAAGGGGATGAAGTGTTTCTGTACATCCTAAAAAAGGCGACGCCAAGACAAACAAAACCAATTGTTGAAGCGGTACTAATTTTGATGGCCTATTATTTCGAGTTTTGCGACATTTATGAAGCGCCACCGGGTGATGCTGAACCACTGACACTTTTTTAAAAATGCTAATGCCAGCTAAACATATCCGTTATTCAGAGTCCCTTTTGGGGCTTGGTGGTTTTTTGCTTTCAATGTTGAAAGAGCCAGCGACTTTGGATGAGCTTTGGATGAAATTTGAAAAAATCAACAACAGAAAACTGCCAGCCTACCACTCTTTCGATAACGTTTTGCTTGCATTGGACTTTTTATTTTTAATCGGAGCTTTAAATATTGCCGACACAGGCGAACTTCATTTATGCGACTAATCCGTTTGAGTGCTAATCAATCTACTTTTCGCACCGTGGTGTTCAACCCGACGGGTATCTCTCTCATTACTGCCGAAAAACGGACAGAAGACAATCAAAATACCTACAACAGTGTCGGCAAATCGCTTTGTGTAGCATTAGTGCATTTTTGTTTAGGAAGTAATCCTGTAAAGGGATTTGAGGAAAAATTGCCAGAATGGACATTCACGTTGGAGTTTGACCTGAATGGCACAATCCACAAGACTTCAAGAAGCACGAACAATCAAAAGGTTATCGCTTTGGATGAAGGTGAATTTACCTTGAAGGAATTTAATAAGAAAATGGGTGAGCAGGTATTTGGTATATTGCCAAGCCAACAGGAGATTAGTTTTCGTAGCTTGATTTCGAGATTTATCAGACCAAAAAAAAGCAGCTACAATAGTTACGATGAATTTATCAAAGAAGAACCGCCCTATAACAGGCTGCTCAATAACGCTTATTTACTCGGATTGGACATTAGATTGGCCGAGCGAAAATTCCAGTTAAACAATGACTTAAAGGAATCCACTGATGCAAAAAGACGCATTGAAAAAGATAGTACGCTCCGAGAATTTTTTCAATACAAAGACGATAAGGACGCCGAAGTCGAAATAGTCAATCTCGAAGAGCGAATTGCTCAATTGAGCAGAGACCTCGAAAAGTTTGTGGTGGCAGAAAACTATACGACTATCCAAAGGGAGGCAGATGAAATTTCAGCACGACTCCGGGAAAAACGGAATGAAACGGTAATAGTGGAAAATTCGATTGCTGCAATTGAGAAGAGCCTGAACATCCAGCCTGACATCCCATTTGAAAAGGTGAAGCGGCTTTACGAAGAAGCCCAAGTCTCTTTCAGCGACTTGGTAGTTAAGCGTCTGGAAGATTTGGAAGTATTCAATCATAAGTTATTGAACGACCGTCGCAAGCGTCTCCTAGAAGAGCGGCAAAAGTTTGAGTCCCGCCTCAAAGACCTAAATGCCATTATCAAGCGACTCTCGGAACAGGAGGATGAAAAGCTGCAATATCTTAATTCGCACGGGGCACTTGACGATTACGTTCAACTGACAAATCAGCTTGCCTCCTTGAAAAGCAAACTTGAAAAACTCAATGGCTACAAAAAGATGGTCAAAGAGTACAATCTTAAAACCGAGCAACTTAAACAAGAGATTTCTCAGGAAAATATCAATACTGAAAAGTACCTAGAGGACAACGACCTCATTCGTCGCAAAAACATCCTTCTGTTTAAAAGCTTTGCCGAGCGTTTTTACGGTAGCAATCGCACAGTAGGTATTTCAATTGAAAGTAACTCAGGTGAGAACACTATCCGGTTCAATATTTCCGCTAAGATTCAGGATGATGCCGGTGATGCAGTCGGAGAAGTAAAACTCTTTTGTTTTGATTGGACAATTTTAAAAGGTGAACATAATCACTCAGTGAAATTTATATTTCATGATAGTAAAATCCTTGATGGCGTGGATACCCGGCAAATTGCTGCTATGTTTCGCATCGCAGGGGAAGAATGTGAGCAGAGTGGGGTTCAATATATTATTTCCGCCAACCAGTACGTACTACATGGGCTTCGGGAAGAATTGACTGAAGAAGAATATCAACGACTGATTACTGATAGTATCGTTATGCAATTGAGCGATGCTTCAGACGCCGATAAATTACTTGGAATTCAGGTTGATTTAGATTACAAGTAACCTGTTTACATAAGTTTGCCCCCAAAACTTCACGCCAACCCCGTTAGCACAAGTCCTCCACACTTCGAGCCACCCACAAATTAAGTATTCTCCGAAAAAGTGAATGTTTGAACAAGTGTTAAGCGAAGCGGCACTTGCAACGATTCGCCCATGCACCATCTACAAAATGAGTCCCTCACACCGTAGTTGTAGTCCCGCTGTGCGTCGCTTTTGTCATTGCCGGAGGCAACCCGTCTACACCTCGCTCTACGTCACGTTGCACCCTACACGTGGATGGGTCCGCCAAAGGCGGATGACAAAAGCGACGACAACCGTAACGACTATCAATGCGTATAAAAGCAAAGACCAAGGTATTTGATAAATGCTGTTTTAAGACTTCGGGAATCTTCAAGCCAACCGATGTTTTTTCCTAAAAAAATTCTAAACCACTGCATCTAAACCCAAATTCTCCCGTAAAAGGAGGGTTTGCGCTTTGTTTTTAGGCATAGCGCATTGACGGTATAAAATTTATTAGACTTTTTTTCGATACCAAGGCTGTTTGGCCAAGTATTTGTTCCCAACCGATTACGAGTTACATTAAGAAAAGAACAAAACTATCAAATGGCTATAAGCGCAACCAAATGGTTGACCACGTGCCTGCATTACAACGAACACTGGGAAACATTGCTCACCAAAGCGGTCAAACCCTACACCGATGTAGTCCTGCAAACCGGCGTTGCCGAGTGCTTCTTCTTTGAGCGAAGCATGGAGCGTGGCCCGCACTTGCGGCTCTGGTTCAAATCCACCGAATTTTTGTTGGAAAACATGCTGAAACCCAACCTGACGGAGCATTTTCAGCAGTATTTTGAGGCGATGCCATCTTTTTTGATGGAACTTAAATATCCGGCTTCCTTCCCCGACAAGCTTAAATGGCAGCCCAACAACTCGGTGCAGTTTCCAGCTATCCAAGAAGAATTCTACCCAAGGATTGGTCAGCACCATAAGATTATTTTGGAACAACAAAACCAAGCTTCCTCTTGCATGGTGCTCAACAGTTTAAAGGACAGGAACGGGAATTGGTCGGATGCCGAAAAAATCAGCACGGCTATCAAACTGCATTTGGGGATGATTTACGCCTTTGGGCTGACACTCCGGGAAGCCAGCGATTTCACGGCTTGGGCTTATGAAAACTGGGCAACGGGGTATTTGCCGAAGCACTTGAACGGCAAGCTGGCCACCGAAAAAGCGGCGTTACAGGATTCCTTTCAATCGAATTTCAAACACCAAAGCAAGGACGTGCAAGCGTACCACGCCGCCATTTGGGAACTGCTGAAAAACTACCGCAAAGCGGGCGACCCAGCGTTTGTGGATTGGATTCACGCCAATACCAGTACCCATGTGGAGCTGAGTTTGGCCATTGATGCAGGCAAGTTGCAGCCACTGCCTTCCAACCTCCCTCCATCGGAACCTATTTGGAGCTTCTACGCTGATTTTATCCAAAAAACGAACAACCGGCTTGGCATCAACGGGGTGAACGAGGGCAACCTCTTTTTTGCTTTGGCGCAAAGTTTGAAGCATATCAAACACGGGAACCTTTCTTTTTCTGCCACAGAATCTGCCAAAATAAAGGTCGCTTGACGATATTCTACGCTTAACTTTCCTTCTTTTGCTAAATTTGCGCCGCCAAGCCCAAGCGGCTGTTTTATTTTCAAACTACTGGATTCCTACCAAAACAAAATTGAATTATGACCATTATTGACGGAAAAAAACTCTCCGAAATCATCAAGACGGAAGTAGCCCTGGAAGTGAACGCCATCAAAGCCAAGGGCGGCAAAACACCCCATCTTGCCGCCGTGCTGGTGGGCGATGACCCAGCCAGCCAAGTTTATGTCAGGAACAAAGTCCGCTCCTGCGAAGCTGTTGGATTCAAGTCCAGCCTCATCCGCAAGGACGGCAATACCACCGAGGCCGAGTTGTTGGAAGTGGTTGCTGGCCTCAACAACGACCCTGACGTGGACGGCTTCATTGTTCAGCTGCCGCTCCCAAAGCACATCAACGAAGACAACATCACGCTCGCCATTGACCCCAAAAAGGACGTGGATGGCTTCCACCCCGTCAATTTTGGGCGAATGGCACTCGGACTGCCGAGCTACCTTCCTGCTACACCCTTCGGAATCATGACCATGCTGGAACGCTACAACGTGGAGACGTCCGGCAAGAACGCCGTGGTCATTGGCCGCAGCAATATCGTGGGAACGCCAATGGCCATCCTGCTTTCCCGCAAGGGAAAAGTTGGTGACTGTACGGTTACGTTGGTGCATAGCCGAACCAAGAACATGGCCGATATTGTGCGGGAGGCAGACATTATCGTTGCCGCAATCGGTAAACCGGAGTTTGTGACCGCCGACATGGTGAAGGACGGCGCCGTTGTCATTGACGTGGGCATCAACCGCATTGACGAACCGACTCACCCGAAGGGTTCACGGCTCGTGGGTGATGTGGCCTACGACGAAGTAGCACCGAAGTGCAGTTTCATCACGCCCGTGCCCGGAGGCGTAGGCCCGATGACGGTTATGTCGTTGATAATGAATACGTTAAAGGCGAGCAGAAAGGAGATTTACGGGTGATAGAGAGTGAGAGAGTGAGAGAGTGAGCGGGGAACTTGTTTACTTGGCATTATGAACCAAACCATGTTAGATAAAAGGGCAGTTGAAGTGGCGGAATGCAGTGTAGCCGATTTGGTGCTGCTCCGTGATATTGGGCTTCGGGCCTTCAGTGAGGCTTTTGAATCAATGAACAACCCCGAAGATTTTGCGATATACGCTGACAAGGCGTTTGGTTTGGAGCAGCTTCGGAGCGAGTTGATGAACCCCGCTTCGGCGTTTTACTTCGCAAAAAACGGAGACGAGGTCGTGGGTTACTTGAAGGTCAATTTCCCTGGTGCCCAGGCCGACGCACAGGGTGAGAACTGCCTAGAAGTCGAGCGGATTTACACGTTCAAAGCCTATTTTGGGAAAGGAATTGGAGAGGTTTTGTTGAACAAAGCCATGGAAATTGCGCAAGCACAGGAATTCGATTTCATCTGGCTGGGCGTGTGGGAGAAAAACCCCCGTGGTATCCGGTTTTATGAAAAACATGGATTTGAGCGGTTTGGTCAGCATGATTTCTGGATAGGCAACGACTTACAGACCGACATCCTCATGCGGGCTTTTTTGAAAAAAAGTGGGAGTTAAACCCCGATTTGTGGGGCATGAATCTCGTTTCGTCCGAAATTTGGGGACGTACACAGTTTATTTTTACCTTAGCTCACCAGTTTCAAGTTTACTTTGTCCAACAATTTAACAATCAAACAATTCAACAATAAAATTATGTCCGATATCGCACCTCCAACCTACGAGAAAAAATCATTCTGGAAACGCCCTGAAGGAGTTACCGGTACCATTTTCCTGTTAGCTGTACTCGGTGGCTTGGGCTATTTGCTGGCCGTAAACATGGCCGCCATCCTAGCCTTGGCCGCCAACACCATTTACTTGGTACTCATGTTGATGGCTCTTGCGGCGCTGATTTACGTCATCCTCGACCCGAAAATGCGCAACTTGATTTGGTACATGTACAAAAGCGTGATGCGCTGGGTGACGGGCGTTTTCGTGCAGATAGACCCGGTGGGTATCCTGAAAAGCTATGTAGAGGACTTGCAGGATAACCTCGGCAAAATGAGCCAACAGATTGGCAACCTGAAAGGTCAAATCCGTAAGATGAGCACGCTCATGGAGGAGAACAACAAAGAAATCTCCAACAGCTTGAAGCTGGCCAGCGTTGCGAAGCAACAGAACAACGAGAGCCAGGTGGTACTTGCCACCCGCAAGGCTGCCCGCTTGCAGGAGACGAACGAGAAATACGCTGCCCTTCATGGCAAGATGGAAATCCTTTACCGTATCCTCGACAAGATGTACAAGAACTCCGAAATCTTGCTAGAAGACACGAAGGACCAAGTGAAACTAAAAGAGCAGGAACGCAAGGCTATCCGGGCATCGCACTCGGCCATGAAGTCGGCCATGAGCGTCATCTCCGGCGACCCCGACAAGCGGGCAATGTTCGATGCCGCCATTGAAAACATTGCCGACGATGTGGCCAACAAGGTGGGCGAAATGGAGCGATTCATGGAAATGTCCGCCAATTTCATGGACTCGATTGACCTGCAACAAGGCGTGTTCCAAGAAGAGGGCCTGAAAATGCTGGAAGAATGGGAGGAGAAAAGCACCTTAATGCTGCTCGGCCCCAAGTCTGCTTCCAGCGATTCCCTCGACTTGAACCGGCCAACTTCCCGGCCAGAGAAGCAGGGTAGGGGAGACGGCGGCGAGTCCTACGACAATCTTTTCAAGTAGCATTGAATGGGTTCTAACGAAAAAAGGCTGCGAATTTTCGCAGCCTTTTTTCGTAATCCTATGAGGTCACTTTTTTCTTTTTCTTTTTTGTTCGCTCCGCAACAAGGGTGGCCTTTTCCACCCAATCTGCGAGTCGGGACTTATCCGCAATGATATATTCTGGCAAGCTCCAATAAGTCATCGTCCGCAGTTTGCCTTTCATCATCACCGAGAAGGGCGTGCTTCCTACCGCTTCAAAATCGGCTTTGTTGCTTTCGTCCACTTTCAAGCGGAGCACGTCGGTTTCGCCCATCAGGGCGCCCCACATGAATTCGCCACGAAAAAAACCGATGCCGCCAAACATTTTCTTGTGGGTAAAATTTTCTACTTCGGAGAGCTGTCCGAGCACGTAATCAAGGTATTCTTTCTTTACTGCCATTAAATATTGCTTTAGTTTTATTAAATCATAGTTTGCAAGGTAATAAAATGGCAGGAACTAACAAAAATTAGCGGGAACAAACACGATGCCCTGCCCCTTCCAAATACCTATTTTTCATTTTTATTTTTCATAGAATTAACGTTATAAAACGTATGCGAAAACGGCTCCTTATTTCACCTACGCTCTTAATTGCTTCTGCAATGTTTTTTCTAAACGGCAAGAAGACTTTCGATAGATTAAGGATTACTTTCATAGTTTTGCCGCCGTTTGATTTTAATCAAAAACATCAATGCACGAATCAGAAATCATAACTGCATTAAAAGTTGGCGACAAAAACGCCCTCGGAATAGTGTATGACCGTTACGGTGCTGTGCTGTTCGGGGTTGTGCTCCGTATTGTGCAATCGCCAGAGGTAGCGGAAGAAGTGGTACAAGATGCTTTTGTGAAAATTTTCAGGAACATCAACAGTTTTGACGAAAACAAGGGCAGGTTCTATACCTGGGCATTGAACCTTGCACGGAACACTGCCATTGACGCCACCAGCTCCAGCGATTTTAGAAACCGCCAGAAAACTGATCAATTTGACTTTGTTGTATATAGCCATACACACCCAGCAACATCAAGTTCCGTGGGCACGATTGGTCTTCTGGAAGTCATGAATAAGGTGGAAGAAAAACATCGGACAGTCATTGACCTCGCCTATTTCCAAGGGCATACCCAATCGGAAATTGAGCAGGAAATGAACATTCCAATCGGAACGGTGAATACCCGTTTGCGTTTGGCCGTTAAAGAACTAAGAAAAGTATTTGGGTAGTCAATTCGACTTGTTCCATCAACGACAGCCAATGGCCAACTTTCAAAACTGCCAACTGAAATGAACCTTCAAGCATACATAACATCCGGCATTTTGGAGCTGTACGTTCACGGCCTCGCTTCCCCTGAAGAAATTCGGGAAGTGGAAGCCATGGCCGAACAGCACCCGGAAATACAGCAGGAGATTGAAGCTATCCGAAAGACACTGGAAGCATACACTGGTTTGCATGGTGTACAGCCGCCAGCAGGTTTGAAGGACAAAATAATGCAGCGGCTTGAGGGTGTGCCAAAAGGAGGCGCTAAAGTCAGGCCGAACAAGGAAAATACAAGTAGCCAACCTCATGGGTACGAGCTTGGTCCTCAAGGCGAAACCAGTATCGCTTCCATCGCTACCTGGATATTGGGCTTGGCGCTGTTGGGCGCCTGCGTAGCGGTTTTTCTGTTTTGGCAACAAGCTGAAAGAGCTACCGAGCAAGTAAAGGCAGCTCAAACACAGCTGGAACAACATCAAAAAGATTGCGAAGCAGAAAAAGCAAAAGCCAATAAAATAAATGAGCAGTTCATCGCCATCCGTCATTGGGATACCAAACCGGTGCAGATGAAAGGCACCGAACTCGGCGGCGATGCATTCGCTGTGGTTTATTGGAACAATGTCAAAAAATTAGCCCTACTGGATGTGGTAAAACTGCCAGAACCCGCCGTTGACAAGCAGTATCAACTTTGGGCCATCGTGGGTGGCAAACCTACCGACATGGGCGTTTTCGAATTGGCAGCTGCAGCTGGTTTGCAAGAAGTCCCCTTCATCAACAACCCGCAAGCCTTTGCCGTTACGCTAGAGCCAAAAGGTGGCAGTCAGACCCCAACCCTGGACCAGATGTATGTGGTGGGGAACGTTGCGAAGGGTTGAAAAAAATAATACCTTTGGTGTAAATGGATGAGAAAACGAAAAATGAGCTGCTAAAGGCACTTGCTTTGCGTGAGCTGATTACGAAGGGCAAGTTGCAGTTTTATGTAAAATATCGTTTTGAAATTCCTGAAGGAAGCAAATATGCCGACGAAAGAATTAACTTTCATCTTGACGAATTAACGCAGATTTGGGCTTTTCGTGAAGAACTAAAAAATAGTTGACATGACATCAACCGCACTTAAAGCAAGGGATTTTGAGTCATATTATTTAGAGTACTTTATGATGACTTCAGAAGAGGAAATAAATGCATTCTGGAAAAGGATGGACAATGAAATCGTTAACATGAATGAAGCTGAAAAAAGGAATTTTTTTCAACAATTGGACGAGAGCTTGAAGCAAGAATCGGTCAAGACCAATGAAGTATTTCAAAAAGTTAAAGCTGCTTTGGCAAAAAAATAACTTGTTTATTTCCGCTCCAACCCAATGTCTCTTCTAAAAATTTTGTAGAATGCCTCACCTCATCGCCCCCTCCATCCTCGCCGCAAACTACCGCAATCTCCAAGCCGACTTCGACATGGTCAACCGCAGTGAAGCGGACTGGTACCATGTGGACGTGATGGACGGTCGTTTTGTGCCAAACATCTCGTTTGGGATGTTCATCGTAGAGTTTATGAAGAAAATGGCCACGAAACCCCTCGACGTGCACCTGATGATTTTGGAACCGGAGAAGTATGTTGAAGACTTCCGGAAAGCTGGGGCTGACGTGATTACGGTTCATTATGAAGCCTGCCCGCACCTGCATCGCACTATCCAACAAATCAAGGAAACTGGTGCGAAAGCTGGGGTTGCACTCAATCCTCACACACCTGTCAGCCTGCTAAGTGAGGTAATCGAAGACCTCGACATGGTGCTGTTGATGTCAGTAAATCCGGGCTTTGGCGGCCAAAAATTCATTTACAATACCATCCCGAAAATTCGGCAATTACGGGAAATGATTACCACGAAAAACACCAACACCCTCATTGAAATTGATGGTGGAGTGGGGCTTCAAAATGCGGAAGAAATCCTTCGGACTGGCGCCAATGTGCTGGTAGCTGGCAGCAGTGTGTTTGGCTCGGCGAACCCTGCCGAGACCATTGCGAAGCTGAAAGCAATTGGAAAAGATGAGGTTTGGGTTTGAAACGTGCCGTCGAACTCCAATGTGCCGTCGAACTCCAGTTCGACGGTGTGAAAAACAAGTGACTCACTCCGCCGAACTGGAGTTCGGCGACACAATTGTTACCAAAACCCCAACGCAGCACCCTTCGTCCACAGCCTTCGTTTTTACCAACATGAAATTGATGCGGCATAGTATTATCCTATTAGGTTGTCTGTTCTTTACCCTTTCGGCCTTCGGCCAAAAGGGTAAGCCAACAGCTCCCGCAACTCGCCCAAACGCGCCAGTTGCACTGGTTGACACCTCCGGCAGTGATTTCATCAACATCCTTTTTTCAGACGAATTCAGCTACAACCTGACTGGTATTGACACCATTAAGCGGCTTATAGGCAACGTGGAACTGAACCAAGATGATGTCTATCTTTTTTGCGACAGCGCCAATATCCTCAACAGCCAACGTGTATTGGCACAAGGCCATTTCATCCTCCAGCAAGGTGATTCCACCACCATCTTCTCTGATTCGGCGCTGTACCGAGCTGATACCAAAATTGCTGACCTCTACCGAGATGTTTCGCTGGTGAAAGGGCAGCAAAAACTGTTCACCGACCACCTCACTTACGACGCCAATACCAAAATCGCCACTTACCTCACAGGGGCAACCCTGACGGATGATTCCACTTTTTTGACCAGCGTGAAAGGCTACTACCACGCCGACAACGACGATGTTTTTTTTCGGGAAAAAGTAGTGGTCGAAAGCCCGGATTTCTCGCTCCGAACGGACACTCTGAAGTTCAATGCCCGCTCGAAAGTCGTGACCTTCGTGGCGCCAACGCTGATAGTTCAGGACACCGCCCGCATTTACACGGAAAGCGGCAACTACGACATCCCAAACAAAAAAGGCATTTTTAACAAGAATCCGCAGTATCTCAAGAACGACCAAAAAGCCTGGGCGAGGCGCATGGAATATGACGGAAACAAGGAGGAAATAATTCTGGCAGGTGACGCTCATTTTCTGGACAGCACCACCACCGCCACTGCCGACCGAATCATTTACAACGAACGACTTGGGGTGACCATCCTGCAAGGCCATGCCTTCGTAAAGGATGATAAGCGAATCATAACAGGGGACACGGTTGTCTATAATTCAAAAAAAGGCACCTATTCCACCCGTGGGCGGTCTCATGTGGAGGATGGGAGCCAGGTGCTCGATGCCAACAAACTTGACTACGACAAAGAGCGGGAGATGGGTATTGCGGTGGGGAACGTGATATGGCAAGATACGACGGAGCGATTGACCGTGGTTTGTGAATTTGCGGAGCACAGCAAGCAGAAAAACTACCTAAAAGCCAGCGGTGGAAAGTACGGCAGGCCATTGCTCATCAAGGTCATTGATGGCGACTCACTTTATGTTAGCGCCGACACACTGATGTCGTTAAAACCCGATACGCTTGCTGCACCCGAACCCGATAGCTTGCAAATCATCGAACTTAGCAACCAGGATTCCACAACTTTAGATTCCACAGTTGCTCCAAAACCAAAGCAAAAAATCGCCACCAAAAGCGAACCAGTCCCGAAAAAATCGAACGAACCAGTGCCAGTCGTTCCTGAAAAACTTTTTGAGCTTCCTTCGGAAAATGACAGTTTGAAAACTCTCCCAATCGTACCTCAAGATTCAGTCCTTTCTGATTCCACCACGTCACCCAATCGTAAATCGTCAGTCGTAAATCGTAAATCCGAAGACGACCGCATCATCCTCGCCTTCCACGATGTGCGCATTTTCAAAAAGGATTTACAAGCGCTCTGCGATTCGCTGTCGTACAGCTCGGTGGACTCGATGTTCCGGCTGTTCAAAGCGCCCATCATCTGGTCGGACACCTCGCAATTCACCGCCGACACGGTGAATATCCAACTCGCAAACGACAAGATTGACCGGATTTTCCTTCGGCAAAACAGCTTCATCGTCAACTCACCGGACGAGTTTTTTTTCAACCAAATCAAGGGAAAAAACAGCATCGCCATGTTCGACAGCAGCGAGCTTCGGCGGGTTAGGGTGGTCGGGAATGCCGAATCGGTCTATTATGCCCTTGACGACGACAAGGCGTATATCGGGGTGAACAAAACCGTGTGCAGCGAGATGTTGATATATTTCGGTGACAACGAAGTGGAGGGCATCAAGTTTTACATCAAGCCGAAAGCCACACTTTTTCCGATGAAAAAAGCCGACCATGAGGGGCTGAAAATGGCTGGGTTCAGTTGGCAAATGGAGCGGCGACCAGGGTCTGTGGAGGATTTGTTGAAGGCGAAAACGGTGGTGGTTGTGCCAGTTGTTGCGCCAGTGGAGGAGCAGCCAAAACAGGTAGAGGAGGAGAAATAGCGGGCTATTTATGCGTTGCAACTCCAATCTTTATTGTCTAAATTTGCCTAAAAAAGAAAAGCATGGTCGCAGAAACCACAGGTACTTACACCGTTCAAGAATACCTCAAATTGGAAAGGAGGACAGGGCGGAAGTACGCATTCTATGACGGAAAACTCGAACAAATGGCTGGCGGAACCTTACCTCACAACACGGTATCAGCAAATGTATTTGGTTTGCTTTACCCCCATATCATTTCACATCCTGAGATGCAAATTTTCAGTAGTGACCAGAAAATTTATTTACCTAAATTCAATTTTTATCTCTACCCAGATGTGGTTGTAATTACTGGCGAACCGATTGTGACGGACAACGAAGCCGACGCCATCATCAACCCGCTGCTTATCATCGAGACTTTATCCAAAAACACAGAACGGTACGACCGTGGCCAGAAGTTTGTCGAATACCAAAGCCTGCCTTCGTTCAAAGAATACGTGCTGCTACGGCAGGATGCACCAGAAGCCTACTGTTATTTCCGGGAAGAGCCGGATGTTTGGCGCTCAAAGGAGGTGGCGGGGTTGGAGAATGAGGTGCATTTTCAGAGCATTGACTTTAGGCTTGAATTGACCAAAATTTATTACAAGGTCAAGTTTGGGGATAAATAAGTCTTCCCTGTCCTGGAGTTTTGATTTGAAAATGAAGTGATGGCGTGGCTCGAAGCCACGCCGTCGCTTGGGCTAATTCGTCTTGCATTTCCAGTCTTATTTTTCTACCACCAATTCATCTCCTTTCACCAACTGCCTAATCTTAATATTCAAAGCCGCAAACAACAAGGTCATGAATGGGCTTAGGTAATTGAAAATAGCATAAATAAAATAGTCAAAAACCGATACGCCGAGCACGCCAGACTGATAGGCTCCGCAAGTATTCCAAGGCACGAGCACAGAGGTCACGGTGCCGCTGTCTTCCAAGGTTCGGCTCAGGTTTTCGGGTGCAAGACCCCGTTTTTGGTATGCTTTCGCAAACATTTTACCAGGCACAACGATGGCAAGGTACTGGTCAGAAGCAGTCACGTTGATGGCGAGACAACTGGCCACCGTGCTGGCAAAAAGGCCAAACACCGAATGTGCCATGCCCAGCAAGGCATTGCTGATGCGGCTCAATGCACCGATGGCGTCCATCACTCCACCAAACACCATAGCGCACATGACGAGCCAGATAGTGCCCATCATTCCAGCCATGCCTTTGGCGTTGAAGAGGTCGCTGAGGGTGGCGTTGTCGGTAGCGATGCTCGTGCCTTCCGTCATGGCCATCATCACACCTTTGTAGGCGCTGGTGAATGTCAGGCTATCCGCACCAGCTATTTTTTGCACCACATCCGGTTGGAAAATAATGGCGAAAACCGCCCCCAGCAAGCTGCCAATCAAAAGGGCAATGATGGGCTGTGTTTTTTTGACAATCATCAAGATGACGGCCAATGGCACCAAGAAAAGCCAACCATTGATGTTGAAAGATTGCTTGATGGAAGCGAGGATTGGGGCAGGGTCGGCGACCCCAGAAGTGTCCTGCGCATAGTTCAGTATCACAAAAACGATGAGGGTGATGATGATGGTCGGCACCGTAGTGTAGGCCATATACCGGATATGCGTGAAAAGCTCGCTGCCCGCCATGGCCGGAGCGAGGTTGGTGGTGTCGGACAGCGGCGACATTTTATCCCCAAAATAAGCACCTGAAACCACCGCCCCTGCCACCATTCCAACAGGCATTCCGATGGCTTTGCCAATGCCGATGAGGGCGATGCCCACGGTGGCAGAGGTCGTCCAAGAGCTGCCTGTGGCCAAGGAAATGATGGAGCAAATTACCAGTGTGGCTGGCAGAAAAATACTCGGATGAAGTATTTGCAAGCCATAATAAATCATGGCGGGAATGATGCCGCTGATGAGCCAAGACCCGGCCAATGCTCCCACCAACAAGAGTATCAAAATAGCCCCAGAAGTTGATTTGAAATTTTGGCCCACTTCCTCCAGCATTGTTTTATAGCTCACTTTGTTGCGAAAGCCAACAACGGCTGCTACTGCCCCGCCAATGAGCAAGATGAACTGGTTGGAGCCGCTCAAGGCATTATCGCCAAATACGTAAACATTGTGGGCCAACAGCGCAACCAATACGATGACTGGGAGGAGCGCTTCCCAGATATTGAGTTCTTTGTTCCGAATAATTTTATGGTCTTCCATTTACCTTGCGTTTTTTTAAAGAAGGAAGCAAGGTAATTTTTTTTTGGAAGATGGGAGTAGCTTTAGATTGGCAAGGGACAAAGATGGGTAGGAATAAAACAGGTTTGGTTTGGAGCTTTCAATCTTCGTGAGATTTGTTTTCGGATTAATTCTTATCTCAATTAATGCGTGAAAAGTTACTGCAAAATGAGCCGTTAATATCCGCCTTGTACTCCATTTGGGCAACATCATTTACAATTTCAAAGTCCCTTTTATTTCATGCACATTTCAAAATAAACCCTGCATCAATATTCAATCGCTCGTGAAGCCGTTTGGCCAGGTCAAGGTTGATTTTGCGCTTTCCAGCCAGCACTTCCGAGAGTCGGGAAGGCGCTATGCCCAATAATTCCGACAAATCCTTCTGCTTTAATTTAAGCTGATACATTTTGAGTTCAATCATTTCTGGCAGGTTTTCGGGTTGTTTTAGTGGCATAATTGGTAGGCTGTCTTCCCAAACTTCCGCAAGTTGAGAAAGCCTTTGGAGTTCTTCCGATTCATAGGTGGAAAAGCTTTGAAAGCCACCGCCAGTTGTAGCTTTTTGCAAATAGCCTTCAATGATTTGCATTACTTGTTCATATTCTGTAGCGGTTCTTATTTTAGTAATCATGGCAATGAAATTCAAATGGTGGAACAATCAATTTTGTTGTACTCGGCATGTGTGCCGATAAAGCGCACAAACAATGTTCGAATGTCGAAAAATATCATGGCAACAAGCCGGTAGCGATTGCCTTTGATATTGAAGACATA
Source organism: Saprospiraceae bacterium (assembly GCA_021739645.1). GTDB lineage: Bacteria > Bacteroidota > Bacteroidia > Chitinophagales > Saprospiraceae > UBA6168. The sequence goes on from JAIPBL010000001.1 coordinate 186,488, forward strand.
GCGGTCGTTGCCAACATAATCGACAGCACTGAAACTTTGCCTAAGTTCTGCTAAATTTCCCCATTCAGCCTGTTTGACCTTCTTGTACCAATCATCAAGGGCATCTGCGGCATCTGCATGTTGCTGCCCGAACTGGCTCAGGAGGGTTTTGCTGATAACGACCATTTACACCAAGTTTGTTTCAACAAAAGTGGAATATTATTACCAAATTCAGAATATTTTTCAAAAATCTTTTCTCATCGCCACTCGCCGAATACTCAAAACTGGCAGTACCACCCACACTGCCAGCACCGCCATCGAAACGACCATGCCTAGTCCCGTTCCCAAGAATTTGCGGAAAACCGCTCCGGTGAAGCCCATCAAGGCTGAGATGTCCAATTTCAACAAAATAAGGATGCGGGATAAGTCAATCGGGTTGAGTACGGAGGCAATAAGCGAGAATTTTTCGACCGGATATTCAGACAGCAATGAGAGGGAGAGCAGCAAGATTCCATCATAAATAACGGCAAAAAACAGCCAGGCCAATATCGCCAAACCAAAGCCTTTGATTCGGTTTTCGTTTTTCAAAGCAATGAAAAAAGCGATGGCACTGAACACGAACGAAAGTACCACACCAATCAACAGCAGCATCAAGAAATTACCTGCCTGTGCCGAGCCAAACACGCCGTAAATCAAAAAAGGAAAGCCTACGCCTATCACCCAACTGGCTGACAATGAGGCTGCTACGCCCAAATATTGTCCCAAGAAAATGCTTGTTCGTTTCACGGGTTGCGCCAGCAACAATTCGGTAAATTCCCTCGAATTGTAGTAGTACATGACTCCAAACATGGTGGCGATGAGCGGACAGAGCAGCAGTACCACGTTCATCAGACTGATGACTACTTTTGACAAGTCGCTGCTCAGCCAAAGCAGCGAGAACGTGAACAGCATGTAAAATCCACAGTAGATGTAGGTCCATCGGCTGCGGATAAGGTCGAAAAAGCTGTATTTTAATATTTTGAACATGCTGTTTATTTAGAGCTGGAGGAGAATGGGTCAGGTTTTCAAGCCGACATTTCGGTAATCTGTTTTTCGAGGAGCTTTGCTATGGCTCGCTCCACATTTGTTTCCTCCGATTTTTCCTTTAGTTCTTTCAAGCTGCCCCTAAAATGGATTTGGCCTTCGAGTAAAAAAACGACCTCCTCGGCCAGCTCTTCAACTAGGCTCATCACGTGGGTGGTGATGAGGATGGTTTTGCCCAGCAATCGTTGTTGGTGAATGAGTTCTTTCAACCTGACCATTGAAATGGGGTCAAGCCCAGCGGTCGGTTCATCGAGGAAAATGATGGGGCAGTCGTACATGAACGTGAGCACGAGGTTCACCTTTTGGCGGGTACCCCCGGAGAGGTTGCCGAGGCGTTTGTCGAGGAATGGCCGCAGCTCAAAAAGAGAAATTATTGCTTCATCTTGGGCGGTGCTGGTATTGAGGTCTTTCACCATTCGAATCAGCTCGGCCACGGTCAGGTTTTCAGGGAAACGAGCGATTTGTGGCAAATAAGCAATCTGGTTGCGATAGCGCCATTTACCGCTTATGTTCTCACCTTGCACAGAGATGGTTCCACTATCAGGGAGCACCATGCCGAGGATGGACTTGATAATCGTTGTTTTACCAGAGCCATTGGGGCCTAGCACGGCGGTTATGCCTGGTTGGTCGAATTCCAGGTCAATTCCCCTCAGCACTTTATTTGTACCGAAAGATTTATGAAGTTGTTGTATTGAAATCATTTGAAGTGGTTGTCTGCACCTTCTTGACTATTCAAAGCAGGCTGCAAAAACTTGCCTGGTAATGCTTTTGGCAAGGGGGTATTTGTCGTTTTCACGGTACTCGCTGCTGTCCATTTTTTCATCCGTGGTTGGTTATCAACCACATTCTCAGGGGTAAATATAGGGCTAACCTTTTCTGAAAAATTAAGGATGTCCACAAAAAGGCTGCGCAGTAGTATCATGGATTCGGGTGTCTGGCTCACCACATGGCTGAAAAGTTTCATAGGGCGGTGCGGTACGTCGCCGATGCCGTTGTGGTCGAGGTCGTAGCCAGCATAGTCGCTCCAGAAATTGCCGTCAAACTTGTTGTCGGCCCCAGAAGTATGCACGGCGAGGTCGAAGCTATTGCCGATAAAATTGTTGGAAGTTATTTGCAGGTTTTGGCAGCCGCCCGAAATCCGCATCGCCCAACCGTTTTGGATAAAATTGTTTTTGGTATAAACAATCCGGTTGGAGGTTTCAGCAAAGATACCGACCGTGTTTTCTTGGAATTGGTTGCCTTCAATCTCCGAGTCGTGTATTTCTTTCAATAGCAGCCCAAAGGCAGACGGGCCCCAATTTTTTTCAAACAAATTGCCGTGCATCCCTATCCGTTTGGAATACATGACCGCCACGCCAGCACCATTGTTCCGAAAGGTGTTTTGCAGGTAGTTGTCATCGTTCGAAAACATGAAATGCAGGCCGTATCGAACGTTGTGCTCGCTCAAGTTTCCTTTGATGGTACTGGAATTGACAAACTCAAGGTAAATGCCGTCCCGGTGGCCACTTGTCCAATTGTTGATAATTTTTATGTTGTCGCAGTACCAGAGGTGGATGGCATTGCCAGAACTCACTTCCTCTTTGGCCTCGCCGTGGATGGTGTTGCCCTCAATAATGCCGTTTTTGGAGTGCTGGGAATAGATGCCAAAGAATGCGTTTTTGAGTTGGTTGTTTTTGATGCAAAAATCGCTGACCTCCTGGAGGCGGATGGCGGCACGGTCCTCGGTGTAACTGGTGCCAACATTTTCGATTTTAAAACCCTCGATATGTACGTGGTTGGAAGCGACGGTGATGATTTCTGTTTTGCCTTCGCCGTCTAGTACGGGCCAGTTTTTGCCAATCAGCCACAATTCCTTGTCAATCAGCAGGTTGCCTTCGGCAAAATGACCGCCATCAACGGTCACGGTATCGCATGGGCCAGCGAGCCGAATCCCCTCTTTGACGGAAAAAACGGGGCAGGTTGGGCAAACAAGGATATTATTTGCCCAAATAGCTCCCTGCCCCATAGGGATTAAGAAGCATGTCAAAATCCATCTAAACATGTGAGAGATTTGAATTATTCTTCAAAAAGTGTAACAATTTCTGCCCAAGTATGGACTTCTCCACCCTTATTTGCCTGCATTCTCAAGGCATTTTGCTCGTTGTTCCAAGCGGATAAATAGCCGCCCATTGGACTTGGTATTTCTTTGGAAATGAGGTACGAGCTGGTGGTTGCATCTTGCCAATCATTCGGTGATTCAAAGTCTCGGACGAGGTAGAGGGCGTAGCTGCTCTGGTCGTTTTCTTTCAAAAAAGCCATCATGCATTCAATGGCATCGAACTTGAAAACCTTGCTTTTAGTCGTCACCAGTTCAGCTGCAAATTGCTCATCTACGATGGTCATTTTGCAATGTGCGCAAACATCCTGTCCGAGGGAAAGGGGCTGTGGCGCTGGCTGGCAAGCAACCAGCAAGCAGGTGATTGCCAAAAGCATGATGGTTTTTTTCATTGAACAACGGTATTTCGTCTCTGAAGCCAAGTGGCTATTGTACCTAGGATAACGGTACCTCCAATAAACCAGCCACCAATATACGGCCATGATTTTGCTAAAAAGTTCAGCAGTGTTTTATTTCCTATTAGTGGTGGCTGGTAAGACATGCCTGGTACTTTAATTGGAGCGGTAGGGCTTAGGTTGTGGCCATAATCGTATTCCCATAGATAGAAATCATAAAGCCCAAACGCACAGCCGATTAGCCCAATTATTAACCAACCCATCCACCATTTCCAGCGACCTGTGAAGGCCAACAACATGCCCAAGACAGACATGGCAATAATCACGATCGGAAAGTAAACGAACTCCTTGAAATCGTCTGGCTCAATGTGTTTCATCCCAACATAGTGGTTCAGGATGTTGATGTTTTGGAGGGTGCCTTCCTCGCTCCCCGTGATTTTATTTATCCAAATGTACATCGTTACCCCTTTCGGGTATTGTGGAGCAATGAGCGTGATTGACCACATCGGAAAAATAAAGAGCGTGAGCATCATCGCCGCTGCGAGGAAGAATAGAATCTTTGGAAAGCTTTTCATTTTATAAATCTTGGGTGATTGGTGATTGGTGACTGGTGACTGGGTCTGCCCAATCACCAATCACCAGTTACTAATCACCAATTACTGTACTGGTTTCTCCTCACCCAGCCACCATTTGAGTGCGGTGGCCGAACCAGCAGGTGAAACCCTGATGTAGCCTTGCATCTCTTGGTGAAGCGCAGAACAGAAGTCGGTGCAGTACATTGGGAATACGCCTTCCTTTTTAGGATACCAAACCAATGTTTCGGTTTGGCCAGGCATGATGAGCAGCTCGCCGTTGTTGGCACCCATCACTGCAAAACCGTGCGGTACGTCGTAATCTTGTTCGAGGTTGGTGACGTGGAAATAAACCTTATCACCCACCTTGACACCCTCGATATTGTCAGGGGCAAAGTGGCTCCGTATGGTGGTCATGTAAACATGGAGGTTGTTGCCCTCCCGCACGACCTTCGCATCTTTTTCGCTCGGAATCATGTACGGGTGCTTGTTTTCGCTCAATTTGAAGAATTGCTTCGATTTCGGAATAATCTTATCTGCGGAAATTCCTTGAGCGTAGTGTGGCTCGCCAATGGTTGGGAAGTCGAGCAACAGTTCCATTTTTGCACCGTCAATCGAGTACAGCTGTGCACTTTGAGTCAATTCTGGCCCAGTAGGCAGGTAGCGGTCTTTCGTGATTTTATTCAAAGCCACCACATATTTGCCATCTGGCTTCATGGAATTGCCGCCCGGCACCATCAAGTGGCCGATGGAGTAATAGGTAGGTACCCTATCCAGGACTTCCCATGTACCCACTTTCCACTTCACGATTTCGGAGGAAATGAAAAAGCTGGTGTAAGCATTGCCTTGGTTGTCATACTCCGTGTGGAGTGGGCCGAGGCCAGGCTCTTTCACCACGCCGCCGAGCACAGATTCGAACTTCAGTACAGGAATGCCTTGGAATTCGCCATCGAAGTCTTTGTTCTCAATGGCTTTCAACATGTTCGCAAAGGAGTGAACCGTGATGTCGGCAGAGAGTTTGCCTGAGCAGGCAATGTATTCACCGGTTGGATTGACGTCTATACCGTGCGGTGACTTAGGCGTTGGGAGCAGGTAAACCAACCCGGGACAGTCCGCCGGGTCCAACACTTTCACCGTCTTCTTGGAAGTGGAAGTAGCAGTTTGCGTAGATTCATTGTAAACATTGTGCATATAGTCGGTTGGGTATTCCTTTGCTTTGCCTTGCTTAAGGTACTCCTCGGCTTTTTTCCAATTGATGGCCGCCACGAAATCCTTGTCGTTTTGCGAAGCATTTACTTCAAGCAGGGAGTTTTTTTGCTCGGAGTTGTAGGAAGTAAAAAAGGCCCAGCCATGTGACTGGTTTTTGCCGCAGCTCGCTAGGTCATAGTCGATACCTGGCATCAGCACTTGGAATGCTACATCCATCTCCCCAGACTCTTTTTCCACACTGATGAAAGACAGAGCACCTCGGAAGTTTTGGGTATAGCTTGAAATAGGCACATCCTTTTGAGGAATAGGCACACTAAATCGAGTGCCAGCCATCAGGTACTCCGTGTTTTGTGTCAAATAAGGCGAGGAGTGGTTGCCAGCGGAGTTTGGAATCTCAATGGTTTCCACAGTTTCGAAGGTGCTGAGGTCTATCCTTGCAATCCTTGGCGTGTTGTTACCATTGATAAAAAGCCAGCGCCCATCTGTCTCGCCGTTGGTCTGCGAAAGGTTGGGGTGGTGGGCATCGTCCCAAGGGATAAAACCATGGGAGGTGTTCAGCAAAGGCTTGGTTTCTTCATTGAAGCCATAGCCTTTTTCGCCGTCAACGGCAAACACCGGGATAACCTTGAAAAGTCTTCCGGAAGGAAGGCCATAAACACTGACTTGGCCACTGAATCCACCGGACATAAAGGCATAGAATTCATCTAGCTGCCCTGGTGCAACGTATGTTTTGGAGGCTGCATTGCCGCTCAGAGCGCCTGTGTTGGCGCCTTGGTTTGTCTTGCCGCAACTGGCTAAGACTAACATTGAAACAGCCAACAACCCAAGCAGAAAATGCTGAAGTTGGTTCGATTGATTTTTCATAATTGCGATATTTTTCAATTTAAAAATGGTTGGTTTTAAGGTTTGTGAAATTTAAAATATAGTTAGAGCGTCCTGAAATATTCCAGCACAGCCCTAGCATCTTCTTCGGTAAGGTGCTGGTTGGCCATTGGCGACATGTTGAACTCCACAAGCAATTTTTTGGCAATCGGGTCTTCTTTCACCATTTGCTCTGGGTTCAGAATCATGTTCATGATCCATTCTGGTGAACGGCGATCGAGAATACCTTTGGGAGCTGGGCCGATGAATTTTTCGGTAGGCTTATGGCAGGCAGTACACATTTTATCATAAACACTTTTGCCGTGGTCGGCAAGTGTTTGGTCTACCGTTGCTGACATTTCAACAGAAGTAATTGGCCCAAGACCTTTATTGGTCATAGGGTCTGCCTCTTCGGCAAGCATTGATTTGGGCTTCGGTGTGTCTGAAGCGGCGGCCTCTGGTTTGTCAGAGGAGCAACTGAAAACACCGATGAGTAGGGACAAAGCGAGAAATTTGGTTGCTAACTTTTTCATAATAGTCAAGTTTTGAAAGATGGATTTTATGTCAGAATAATTATCGGATGTTTTTATCCTTTATTTGACAGGGCAAAGATTGGACTACGGCGAAAAGAGGCTGATGACGAATGTCAGGAGAGCAACTGATATTTATCAGTTGCAAAAAAAGGTATTTTTATCCTTTATTTTTCATTTTTGTGTACTCCTTTTTAAGTTGCATGGCAGAGAGGAACTTATCCGATAAAATCCAACAAATATGTTTTCTAAAAGCTGTCAATACGCCATACGTGCGGTGGCATACCTTGCTGAGCACAAAGGTACTGACAAAAATGCAGGTGTAAAAGAAATTGCAGAAGCTCTCCAAGTTCCTCAACAGTTTTTGGCCAAGATTCTTCAAACACTGTCCAGGCACAACTTAATCTCTTCTGTAAAAGGTCCTGGTGGCGGCTTTTATCTTGACGAAACCAATGTAAATGCTCCTTTACTAGAAATTGTGGAGGTAATTGATGGGAAGAACACACTTAATGCTTGTATTCTGGGTAAACCAACCTGCTCTAGTGAGCATCCTTGCCTGTTACACCAACATTTTCACGGTTGTAGGGAAGGGCTACGCAGCGCCCTTTCCACTTGCACGATAGGCTCCCTAATGGACGGGAAGTCGTGCTAATTCATTGGTTTACAAGTAGTTATTTCTTTCTGGCCGTTCGTATTGGCAGCGGGAATGCAGGTTGGCTTAGACACCGTCATTCAGCGTCAAAAAATAAAACATCAGAATACCCAAAGCACAATACTTTCCGCAAAAAGTGTGATCACCAGAATGGACAGGATATCCAACCAAAAGCCAGACTTTACCATGTCAATTACTTTTAGCTGACCACTACCAAACACGATGGCGTTGGGCGGGGTCGCCATGGGCAGCATGAATCCGCAGCTTGCTGCCAGCGTCATCGGCACAGCGAGGTGAATTGGCTCGATGCCGACTGCGGTCGCAATGCCGCTCACCACTGGCAGGAATACCACCACCAATGCCACATTGGACATGGCTTCTGAAAGCAGCACCGTCGCTGCTGTAAGCGCAAGCACGAACAGCACCCGACTGATTTGGTTGTCATGGAATGCGCTGCCTATAAGGTCAATCAACCCCGTTTTATAAAGCGCATCGGCGAGTGCCAAACCGCCACCAAATAGGAGCAGGATGCCCCAGGGCAATTTCGAAGTGCTGCCCCAGTCCAGCAAAAAGCTGCCTTTTTTGAAATCGACCGGAATGAGGAACAGGGCGATAGCTGCTGCAATAGCCACCATTTCATCGCCAATCTTGATGCCAGACAAAGCCTTGTTGATAAAGCCACTCGAAATCCAGAGTGCAACCGTTGCCATGAAAAGCCAAAAAACCCTTTTCTCGGCCTTACTTGGTTTGCCGAGCACCGCAAGTTCGCCAGCAATTAGCTCCCTAGCTTCTTCAAATTTGCCTAGTCGGTTGGGGAACATGATTTTTACGTTCATAAAATACGTTAGTGCCACGAGGATTATCATCAACGGAACACCTACCACCATCCACTCAAAGAAGTTGACATCGTACCCGTTATTGACCATATAAGCCTTGAATACCACATTGGGAGGCGTGCCAATCAGCGTGGCCATCCCCCCCAAGCTGGCCGCATAAGCGATGCCAAGCATGATGGTTTTTGAGAAATTGGCCATGCCCTTCAATTGTTCTTCACTGCCATTGGCCAGTCGGCTTTCGGTCAGCAGGCCAATGACCGACAAGGCAATTGGGAGCATCATGATGGTGGTGGCGGTATTGCTGATCCACATGCTCATCACGGCGGTTGCAATCATGAAGCCCAGAACAATTCCGTTGGCGTTTGTGCCGGTTAGGCTAACGATGGTCAGCGCTATTCGGCGGTGCAGGTTCCATTTTTCCATGGCCAGCGCCAACATGAAACCACCGAGGAAGAGAAAAACAATCGGGTCGCCATAAAATGGGGCAACTTCCTTTGCTTGGCTGACGCCCAAAAGCGGCAGCAGTACCAATGGAACAAGTGAGGTTACAGGCAGCGGCAGCGCCTCGGTTATCCACCAGCCCAACATCAACAGTGCCATGGCCAACACCTGCCAGGCATCGGCTTTCAAGCCGAATTGAGGTGGAATCGCCAGCATCAACAGGAACAACAGCGGGGAGGCGAACAGACCGATTTTCTTTGAAACATCCATGTGATTTGGGCTTTGCCTTTGGAAAATAGAATTGGCAAAGAAAATGAACTTTCACGGCTTTGGCACAAAGTGGGCGTGTTTCAAGAAAATGATGGCTGCGGTAAGTTTTTATTCACTTTGAATGTGATGATGAATTGCGTATTGCAGGCTACTATTTTCACTTTGATAGCGATGTATGCTCTAATCAAAAAGAGCTGCAAGAATTGGTTCTTGCAGCGCTTTTTGATTAATTTATGCTAACTCCAAACGGTGATTATTTCACCATTTTCAAGTTGGTGACCACAAATTCACCGACTTTTTTACCCTCGTCAACTCCGACGCTACAGGCTGGCCAATAGTGGATGCCACCATAAAGCCTGCTCACTGCTGCTTCGTTGGAGGCATCGTAAAATGATTTGAAACTGCGAGGGGGCATTCCATAAGCTACTTCCACAGAATCGATATAAGCGAAATTGTCACCAAAGACACTGGTTAGCGCCGTGGAGGCAGCAGCAGAAATCACACTGTGCCCACTGGTATATTCTGGGAACGGTGGCGTTTGCAGCAGTGGTGTCCAATCCGGGTCAACGAAGGTGTTGATGACCGTTTCGGGGCGAACCACCTCGCTCCGGTATTTTTCATCCCAGCAGGAAATGAAGGCATCCAGTAGCGAAATTGAACACATGGTATAGGCTTGAGCTGACTTCATGATGTCTGCTTTTGCTGTTTGACAGGCAATTTTTGTGATGCCAATCCAGTGCCCACCAGGCGTGATTTTTTTGGTGGCAAACATCACGTGGCCTTTGTGATGCGAAACATAAGGGTTGCAATCCCAAAATTGTGCAACGGCAATACGGTCATTTTTTTCTGCTTCAGGAACGTCCAAAACTTTGTAAACTTCAATGGCATCCTTGTAAAACTTGCTATTTTTATCTGCCATGTTGTAGGGGGTAGGTTCTACAGGTATGAACTGATTGGCTGAGTCAATGACCATAGACCTGATTTTGCTCCAATGCGGTTCAATGGCGTCCATGTAATCCGGCGGAGTGGGTTTCCAGCGGCGAGGCTCGTCATTGATGGTGTATTTTGGAAAAGTTCGGGTCTGTTTGTAGTTGTCCTTGTCGGACCATGCGTTGATATGTTCAGCAACGGCCTCACCATAAGCAATGGAACGATTGTAAACATCTTCGGGCATATTGAGTTTTTGGTATTCGGCCAACATTTTAGCCTCGTACTCATCCATTTTTTCTTCGGAAAAAATAAGTTTTTTACCAACTATGACCATTGCTTTTGCACCAGCGAGGGAGTAGCAATATTCTTTTCCTGCTTCTGGCTGGGGTACGGGGTCGAGACCAGTAACCTGGCCAGCCAAGGTCTGGTAGTCAGGGTGGCCTGGCACCATAGCTTCGTAGGCAGCAATGCTAGGATAAGCATAAATACGACTTGCTACTGGCGGTGAAAAAATATCGTGGACAATCACATCTGTGATTGCCTGCATCGTATTGTGGAGGAACTCAGGGTTTTCAGCGTCAGTTTTCCAGTTAGGATTTGATGGTTTACAACCAATCAATAGAATGCTCAGAAGGAGCAGTGATACGTACAACGGATTTTTCATCATAAAATAATTAAATTGAAATGGCAATTTTGAAAGGAGCTTACAGTCAATAGATGATGGGTCTTGTCACAAAGATTTTCAGCGCAAAAATAGACAATTCTCTACGGCTAAGACTACCGGGCGGTTGCATTTTGGGCTTAGAAAGTCCTTAAAAAGCTAACGGGCCGCACTTTTTGGGTGCAGCCCGTTTGCTTTTTAGATAAAACGTCAGGGTTTTAACCCTTTACAAACTTGATAACTTCCCTCACGCCATTGTTGTATTGCAAACGAAGCAGGTAAGTACCGCTTTGTAAATGGCCCAAACTCACTGATTTGTTCAGTGTAGCTGCATCAATGGTCATAGACTCTATTAATTTGCCTTGAAGGTTTAGCACTTCCATGGTGATGTCAGTGTTTATTTCACCTTTCGACTCTATTGAAAGCACATCGCCAACTGGGTTCGGGTGAGCCATAAACTGCTGCTTAGAATCAAAGCGCTGAACAAGTTCGTTGCTGGAATACTTCAAGTGTTGGCCATTTTCCCTGATTTCTACCCGATAGTAGGCGTTTCCTTTTTTCGGGAAATAATCCGTGAAAGCATATTTGTGCATACCAGGCTCCTGTGCTTGTGGCAGGGTGCTCAAGTTCGTGAAGTTTGTACCGTCGTTTGAGCGTTGTACTGCGTATTCATAGTTGCCAGGCACCTGAACAGTTTCCCATTCCACGTTTACGGCATTCTGCATGTTGTTCACGATAATAATAATTGCAGAGCCACAAATGATTGGGCTGTTGGAAATCGCCACGCCCATCTGGTCAGTAGAAGTACAGCCATTGGCTGTCACAGAAAGGGTGATGTAAACAACGCCAGCTTGGTTCCAAGTCACCAAAGGATTTTGGCTAGTGGAGGTGGAAGGTGTTGCCCAAGGGCCAAAATTCCAAGAGTAGGTAGCTCCGGGGCCGTTACTTGCCGCCGAATACTGAACTTGGTCGCCCACGCAGGCGAGGTCAAGGCCACTGATTTCGGCTATTGCATCCTCACCTACAGTTACCGTGACGATGTTTGACTCTTTCCAATCACTGCAATTGGCCGCTTTTGTGCAGCGAATAAAATAAGTTGTTTCATAAATCAACCCTGGGTCATAACCGGCGCTAGTGCCACCAGATGCAACTGGATACCAAGTGTTTGGATTGTATGGGCCAGCGAGGGTGGTGTACATCCACATGTACTGCACTGGACTACCTGCACCTGTCGCTGGTGTTACGGAGTTGATTGGTGCAGCATCGTTGCCGGGGCCGCACAAGGTCTGGTCGCAGCAGATGGTGCCAGGGTCAATGACGTTCAGGCAAGCATCATACACGCCAGCATCCACTGTTGGATTGCAGTGTCCGGCAGCTAAGACGATGTTGCCGGTATTGCCGGAGGCATTCGCATCGCTGTCCGTAAAATCGTCTGAGCAGGCATTTGCAGGTGAGAAAGCAAATCCTGTTGGCAACCCAAAATGTACTTGATAAGTGCCTGACTGTAGGAAGTTGAAAATATAACTACCATTTAAAGCAGTAATGGTGGTCATGTTTACGGAAGCCCCGCTGTTCGTTGTGCCTGTAAGTGTAACCGTTACGCCAGCTTGGCCAAATTCACCGGGGTCTTGGCAGCCGTTCCGGTTCATGTCCATCCATACCTTGTCGCCAATGCAACTTGGATCCTCCAAGGTTACTGTGCCGGTTCCGGTACAACCATCCGTAGAGGTCACAGTTACGGCATAAGTACCGGGTCCGAGGTTGATCAGAGCAGGCGTAGTTGCGCCGTTGCTCCAAGAATAGGAGTAAGGGGCAGTTCCACCACTAACCGTAGTATTTACTGCACCATTCTGGGCACCCACTGCACTGATTGGGCTGGTAATGTTCACCGTTACGTTAAGCCCTGCCGTGCTGTTGTTTACTGAGGTCATGCCCATAGTGGCACAGCCGTTTGCATCCGTAGCTGTTACGGCATAAGCGCCACTGTTCAAGTTTGAAATTGTGGAACCAGCACTACCGTTGCTCCATGCATAGGTATAGGGAGATGTACCACCTGTGGCCACTGCAGTTGCTGAACCAAGGATATTGCATTGGCCATTGACGCTTGTCACCACGACGGTAACTTGGGTGGGTTGGCTGACAAAAGCACTCGTAAAGGCTGTACAGCCTGAGCTTTGGTCAGTAACAGTTACGAAATAGGTGCCAGCAGAAAGGCTGTTGATGGTTTGGTTGGTGCTACCATTGCTCCATTGGTAAGTGACAGCGCCAGTTGCACCAGTAGCTGTTGCCGTGGCACTACCGTTAGCACCGTTAAAGCAAGTTACTGCTGATCCGGTAGCGGCAACAGAAAGGTTGGAAGTCCCAGATACCGTGACTTGATCAACAGCTGTGCAGCCGTTTGCATCCGTGACAGTTACAGAATAGGTGCCCGCTGTTAAATTGTTGATGACAGAAGTTGTGGCGCCAGTGTTCCAAAGAAAGGAGTAAGGTGCTGTACCTGTGCCAGGCATTACCATTGCGGCAGCTGAACCGTTTGCTGCACAACCACTGCTCACACCTGTGATATGTAAGTCAATGGCTGGTGTGCCGCCAACGGTTACTTGGGCTGTTGCTCCGCAACCTTGTGAGTCGGTAACTACGACCGTATAATTGCCAGGGGCAAGATTTGAAATTGAGGCGCCAGAAGCACCATTGCTCCAAGCATAAGTGTATGGAGCCACCCCTCCCGAGGCCGTTGCATTAGCTGTTCCAGTTGGGGTGCCGCAAGCAGATGATGGCGTAGCCGAAACATTCAAAAAAATGCTGGCTTGTGGAATCAATACAACCGCAGCAGATTGGGTACAGCCTAAAAAGTCTGTTACCGTTACTGAATAGTTGCCTGGCAGCAAGCCACTAACGCTGTTGCCCATGGCACCTGTGCTCCAATTGACGGTGTAAGGCGCAGTACCACCAGTCGGTGCTACGGAAGCAGAACCGGTCGGATTTCCACCCCCACAACTTGGGTTGACAACTGTGAGGTTTACGTTGATTTGCACGGGATTGCCAATTGTACTGCTGCCAGAAATGGTGCAGCCGTTGGCATCTGTAACCGTCACATCGTAGGTGCCTGGGCCGAGGTTCGGGTTAACCGAGCCAGTGGCGCCATTGCTCCAATTGTAAGAATAGGGTGGGGTGCCGCCAGTTACGATGGCTTCGACACTTGCATCACAAAAGTTGAAGCAAGCCAGACCCTGAACGAGGATGTTGATGCTCATTGTGCTGGAAATAGCGGCGCAGGTAACACCTTGGCAACCACTGTTGTCAGTCACCGTCACACAATGCAGACCACTAGAGAGTCCAGAAACGCTGGGAGTAGTAGCCCCTGTGTCCCATAGATAGGTGTGACCTCCCGTTCCTCCGGCAGCAGTTGCAGTTGCGCTGCCACCGCCAATACATGGATTGCCAACGGCAATTGAAACACTTACTGCGCTTGGTTCAGTTAGGTTGAAAGCGGCATTTGCCTGGTCACCGTTGGCATCTGTCACTGTAACAGCATAGTTGCCTGCGGCAAGTCCTTGGAGAATGTTGCTATTTGCGCCATTGTTCCAAAGGTAGGAGTACGGCGCCGTGCCACCTGATACATTGGTGGACAGTTCGCCATTCGTATAACCGTTGCAAGTTGGGCTAGTGCCAGAAATGGTTACACTGACCTGTGCTCCAACGAGCATAGGAAGTAGTATTGCCATTACCAACATCAATTTTTTGAAAATACCCAATAGGTTAGCCTTTAGGTGTTGATTTGGATTCATAGTCGATTAGTTTTGGTAATAATTATTAAAAGCTGATCGAGTGGAAGCTCGGTCATTATCTTATTTTCGAAAATTCACAATTGGATTGAGCCAGTTCGGCACACTTAACTTGCACTTAAAAAGAATGAATTGTCAACATGTTCAGCTAGTCTGGAATAAAAAAATGCAACAAAGTCTTCAAATTGCAGGCTCAATAACTTGATGGGTAGATGTACAGGTGGGCAGAAATCGGAATAAAAAGTGTTAGTGTTTGCCCCAAAAATCGGTTCTGGTGAGTGAAATCGGGGGCTAAGGTACAAAGGTTTGGATGATATTCTACTAACAATTTTTTTTTAAAATTCGTATTGTAGTTTGGAATAATGTTGTTTTCCAAGCCCTTCAACCTGCCACATTTGGATTGATTTGCTCAAAAATAAATTACAAAAAAAGGCATGAAGCCGTAGATTGGAGAAGATTTATCGACTCCGTCACTACGCTTCATGCCTTGATTTCTAAAAAAAAAGCTTAGGAACCGTTCGTTTTATTCCGTCAACAGCATCATTTTAGTTGCCGTTTCGGTGCCGGAAGTCAGGCGGTAGTACAAGATTCCTGTACCAATTCCCAGTTCTTCCCGATTCAGTCTAAATTCGTTGTAACCCTTTCCACATGGTGCAACCAATGACTTCACAACCTTTCCAGTTGCGTCGGTGATGGTCACCATTGCCTTGCCGGACTCCGGCAATCGGAACCCAATGACGGTTTCCTTGCTGAACGGATTCGGCCTGTTTTGGAAAAGCTCAAAATCAGTAACCAATTCATTATCAGTGAATTGCAAACGAATGTCGAGCAACTCACCGTCAGAATCGTAAGCCTCTGAGCGGGTAAAACGGTCGCTCAGCCAGATAGCCCCCGATGGGTTCAATTTGGTTTTCGCCCTGAATACCAAGGTAAAATCAGCTAGCTCATCGTTCCGCTCCCCGTGTTGGTTCCAGCTCGCCGAAATGGCCCCATCTTCCAGGTTTGTGAAACCAAAATTCGAAGTCGTTGCCTGGCCATCACCTACTTCAACGAACTCAAGCAGGTCCGTGTCAAAGTCAAGGGTGAACTGGTAGCCCACTGCTTCAAAATCCTTGGCTCGGAAGCTCAGGCTGCAAGTTTGACCCGCTTCGACGAGCTGGTTTTGCGTTGCAAAAATCAACGTTCCATTGCCGCGTTCCTCGTTTTCATCGTCCACAAAACTGTAGGAAGCGTTCAAGTCGCCTATTTTCACCCCAACAAAATCCGCATCGAGCACCGCAGCTGGGAGGTCGTTGATGTTGATGATTTCCGGGAAAACCTCAAACCAAGGGTTTGTTGGCATCGGGAAAACATAATCCTTGTCCACAAAGCGCCAAGACGAATTGCTGGGGAAGTTGGAGTTGATGTGAAGTATCAATTTGCGAAGCTCCACCAAGTCGAATGTCGTGATGCTCTTGGAATTGTTGATGTCCGCCGCAATCATTTTGTAGGGCGAATTGAGCAGTTCTGTGTTGAGGATGTGCTTGCTCATCAACACGATGTCGTAAGTGGTTACGCCTGCCAAAGGGTTGTCGTCCTTGTTCGGCACGAGCGTCACGTCCTGCCCAATTGATACGGTTGGGAAGTAAAAACTGCCCGTAGCACCAGTCATCACTGGGGTGTTCTGCCCATTGAGGCTTACAGTTACATTGCCGACAGGTGTGTTATTTTCATTGAATATCTGACCGCCGAGGTCAACAATGAGTGGGTTTGCAGGGCACACACCCAGGCCATCTTGAATTTCAATGGTGTTGACACAGAAGTCTTGGTTTCCAGATTCATCCGTAAACCAAATCTCTACGACATTGACGCCAATATCGTCGCAGGTAAAGGTATTGGTGGCATCGTTTACGTTTGGAGAAAACGAGGCTAGGATAACGCCAGAACAATTGTCGGTAGTACCAGCATTTAAAGCACTGGCATTGACGGTTACCGTCGGCGGAACAACATCCATAATTCCTACAATCAGCCCATTCACGCAGGAGATGTTTGGTGCTTTGCAATCTTTCACCTCAAATGTATCCGTGCAAATTGCCTGATTGTTGCAACCATCGTTTGCTGTGAAAGTCGTGATAAAAATACCTGGCCCATGTGTGAAAGGCCCAAAACCAACACCAAGCCCCGGCGTATTAGCCGTAATGGTTACCTGACCGCTGCAATCCATCACCGTTGGCTGCGGCAGGGTGAATGTTGCTGCGCAAACGACTGAATCTTGGATGCAAACATCAGGCACCTGACAGCTCACGAAAACTGGGGCCACATTGTCAATCACCATGATGATTTGGTCGTATGTGATGAAGCCATCCCAAGGGTCGGAGTCTGGGTCTGTGTCTGGCCCGAATTGCTGGTTGGCTTGGTTGGCGGTCGGTTTTTGCGTTGCCGTCCAACTGTCCCGGAAGGTGCGAGCGTCGCAGTCGCCATCACCATCGAGGTCGCACTGAGGGAAAGGCAGGCCGAGCAGACTCTCAGGAACTTCCGTTACCTCTTGGTCTTTGATGGCACCTTGAACGCACCAGTTGATCACCTCCCAAGTGCGGATGAACTTGTAGCAAGCACCCGGCACCACTTCATAGAGGCCGTCGTCGTAGGAGATAGCCACCATCTCACATGTTTTATAAAAAACAGTTGGTTCCCCAAAATTGGGCAGCGATTGCCCACAAGTCACCGTGATGTCTGCTGGGAACTGGACCACAAAATCCGAGACATGGTCAACGAAAATGGTCTGGGTGCAAATCCCTGACTCTTGGCCCTGAGCATCAGCTGCTTTCCAGGTACGGGTCATCGTGCCCTCTTTACACTGCGTTAAATTGCTGGCAAAAGTGCGGGTTACGGTCATGCTTGTGCAGTTGTCAGCAAAAACTGGTTGCCCAAAATTTGCATCCAAAAACTGGCTCTTGGCTGTCTGGTTGCCAAGTGCGGCAAGCTGGGTCTCGAAATTGTCAACATAAAAATCGCAGGTGATTCGCTGGTTTGGAGGGCAGGTGATAAGCACAGGTGGCTGCTTGTCATTCACATCTACCGAAACCATGCAGTCGTTGTAGTTGCCGAAGCAATCGTATGCCCGGAAGACAACCATGATTGAGTTGTTCGACACGTCTTCGCAACAGAACACGACCGACGGGCCGAATACCGTATCGTCGTGGCCATCGTTGCAGGGGTCTTCCATCCGCCGCACCTCGAAGTGGTGGAGGCAGCAGTTGTCGGTACTACCTGTGTTAAACACGCTTGCCACTACCGTTGCTGTTGGGTTGACACCAGAAGGCAAGTCCACCTCGGTGAAGCCCATACAAATGGCGGTTGGCGTGATGTCGTCCTTCACAGTGACTGGCACAATGATGGTCGTCGAATTGCCGCAGGCATCCGTAGCGATGTAGGTCACTTGGTGTGTGCCAATGCCAAGTCCAGGTGCTGGAATCGTGCCGCCGTTCGTGCCGTCCACACCATTAATGTAGATGGCTTCGCCAATTGTCGTGATAATCTGCACGGTCACTGCGTTGCAGTTGTCCCCAACGGTTGGTGGTAATAAAATGCCTGTGGATTTGCATGGCTGTGGGTGAACCGCAGGTACGTTTATGCTCACATTGAACGGTGTGCGGGTGATAGTTGGGCCAACTTTGTCGGCAATTTTAATGATTTGCACATTGTCCTCACCGCCCACTCCCGTGATGATGATGTCACCGGTACACCAGTCAACCACCGTCCAAGTCCGTTGGATTTTAAAGCTTGTTCCACAAACATTCAGAATCTGGTCAGCGTGCAGCACGTTGTAAGCACAGATGGTACTCACGCTTACGTTCACAACGCCGGAGCCAGTATTTGAAAGTGTCGTGTCCGGCAAGGTTGGGCTCACGTCAATTCCGAGTTCAACGAGGTCAACATCAACAATCGTTGGGTGCAATTTCGTCGGATTAACGATGTTCGAGTGGGCCGAATATTGCGTGCAACTCCAAGTAATGTCATCTGGAAAATCAACGGGCGGACGCGTGATATTGATGTTTTGAATACAGTTCACCACACTCGTATTCCCTTGATTGTCAGTGGCTTTGTAAGTTCTGCGCACGGTGTAAATGCCGTCGTCGCAGATGTTGTTGTCAATCACCTGATTGCCCACTAGCGTGATAACTGGGTTGGGGTCACAGTTGTCGATAGCTACTGGCGGTGGCACATTGGCCAGGTTCGCCGTGCAAAAAACCGAGGTGGGCGTACTTGGGCAGGTGAAAACCGGTGCCATTTTATCTTCGATAAATATCTGGCCCCAGCACGAGTTTTTGTAAACTTTGTCCTGAATTTTTACGGTCAAATATTGGCCGATATAACCGCCGCTAATCTCGTGGATGTTCGCAGTAGCTGGGTTCAAGTCCGGTACTGGCGCACCCCAAGCATCCGTCACCATGAACACCTCGTAGTAGCTGCCAAGTGGCATGGAGTTCGGGTTGATGCACATCGGAATTTCACCTTCCAGCACCATACCCGGTGTGAGCCAGATTTCACAATTTTGATTGAGGGAGACTTGTAACAAATCGTTGCAACCGATACCGTTGTTGAGCTGGTTCCAGCAGTCGGTGAGCAGGGTAGGGTCGTTGCTGCCGCCACTGTCGCTCACCCAACCAGGATTTGTGGTCAACGGGTTGTCTCCCGCATCGGACAAATCGTTGATAACTACAGGCGGAAAACAGGTGGCAACTGTGCCAAGCGCCTGCGCCTGGTTTTTCATCACCGCCGGTGCGCCGGGCGCATCAGGGTTTACCTCAAAGCGAAACTGAAGCACGTAGCGTTGGTTTGGTTTCAGCAAACCTCCACCAGCAAGCAGGTCGCCGGTTCCGTTGAAAGCGGGGTTGGTGGCCGGAATGGTGGCGGCAGTGGTAGTTGCGCCTTTTGCGCCAACGGCCACGATTTGCGGAGCACCCGTCACCGCCACGAATGCTGACCCGAGATTGCTTGCAGACGCTAGGTTGTCCACTAAACTCAAGCTGTTCAAATCGCTGCTGCCTGTGTTTTGTACGATAATCTCCGTAATCACATCGAAATTCCCAACTGTCCCGCTTGTAGCGTAATCAATCCCCGCAAAGTACTTCGCTGCTTGCACACCCGGAGGCAATGCCTGCACCGTGAAAGTCTGGTCGCAGGTAGTCGAAAACGGAGCGCAGGAAGATGCGTAGGTGAAAGTAACCGTGGCCGTTCCGCCGCATTCAGTAGGCGCTCCGGTGTTGTTGTTGGTCAAAACACCGTTACATCCGCCGCTTGCATTGGCCGTGGCCAGCCAAGATGCGAATGCTGCATCAATTTGCGCTTGGGTCTGGAACGGCGGAATAACCATTGGTGCCGGGCAATTCAAAGTAACGGCTGGTGCTGCGTTCACCGAAAATGTTCGGGTACAGGTTACTGGTGCTTCGCAACTGCTGTTTGCGGTAAAAATTACCGTAACACTACCGCCACAGGCATTTGGTGCGCCAGTGCTGTTGTTGCCAACCACGGTGTTGCAACCACCTGTTGCGGTAGCCAGCGCCAGCCAATTGTTGTATTTGGTATCAATGGTGGCCTGAGATTGACAAGCTACCTCCGTCACATCTGTCGGACAATTCAATGCGACCAATGTAGCCGTCGGAACCGTGAAAGTTGCCTGACAAGTTGATGTCAATGGTGCGCAACTGCTCGTGTAGGTAAAAGTCACGGTTGCCGAGCCACCGCAGGCAAGCGGTGCGCCTGTGCTGTTGTTAGTTAAAACGCCGTTGCAGCCACCCGTTGCGCTAGCGGATGCCAACCAATTTGCGTAAGCAACATCAATATCCGCTTGTGTTTGACAGGCCGCAGCTGTTGTATTCACTGGGCAATTCAGGACCACTGTTGAAGCCGAGGTCACTGTGAATGTTGCTTGGCAAGTTGTCGTCAATGGTGCACAACTGCTGGCATAGGTGAATGTCACGGTTTTTGACCCGCCGCAGGCGAGGGGTGCGCCCGTGCTGTTATTGGTCAAAACGCCGTTGCAGCCGCCCATTGCGCTAGCGGAAGCCAACCAAATTGCGTAAGCAACATCAATATCCGCCTGTGTTTGACAGGCCGCAACGGTTGTATTTACAGGGCAATTCAAGACTACCGTGGGAGGCGCATCCACCGTAAATGTTGCTTGGCAAGTGGTGGTCAGCGGCGCACAATCGCTGGTGTACGTGAAGGTTACTGTTTTGGAACCACCACAGGCAGAAGGTGCGCCTGTGCTATTGTTGGTTATTGCGCCGTTGCAGCCGCCACTGGCAGACACGGTTGTTAACCAAGCTGCGTAAGCATTGTCCACAGCCGTTTGAGTTTGGCACGATGCCACGGAGGTATTCGCCGGGCAAGTCAAGGAGACAGCAGGCGAAGCAGTCACCGAAAAAGTCGCTTGGCAGGTGGTCGTTTGGGCAACACAACTGCTTGAATAGGTGAATATCACCGTTTTTGACCCTCCACATGCCAACGGTGCGCCCGTGCTGTTGTTGGTCAAAACACCTAAGCATGGATTGGTTACGGAAACAGTGGCCAACCAATTTGCATATTTTGTATCAATGGTCGCCTGGGTCTGACATGGGCCTTCGAGTACATCCATCGGGCAGGTCAGTACAACACCAAGAGGGGCTTCGACTGTAAAGGTTGCCATGCAGGTCGTGGTCAATGGAGCGCAGCTGCTGATGTAGGTGAAAGTCACCGTGGAAGTACCGCCAACGCACACGTCAGGAGCACCAGTATTGTTGTTGGTCAACATGGCATTGCAGCCGCCACTGGCGGAAACGGTGGCGAGCCAAGTTGCGAACTTGGCGTCAATGGCCGCTTGCGTCTGGCAGGCCGACTCGGTAACGTTGGCTGGGCAAATTAGCGAAACGTTGGTTGGTGCAGTGACAGTGAACGTCGCAGTGCAGGTTGTCGGGGTGGTCGAACAACTGTTTGCGTAGGAAAATATTACCGTGGCAGTGCCGCCGGTGCATACGTCAGGAGCAGTCGTGCTGTTGTTGGACAAGCTACCATTGCAGCTGCCGCTGGCAGAAGCGGTAGCGAGCCAAGCTGCAAATTTTGCGTCAATGGCCGATTGAGACTGACAGGCCGCCTCCGTCACGTTGGTGGGACAAGTCAGCACAATGGCTGGCGGTGCAGCTACTGTGAAAAAGGCGGTACAGGATATTGTAAATGGCGCACAACTACTGGTGTAGGTGAATGTCACAGTTGACGTGCCACCAGTGCACACATTTGGAGCGCCTGTGCTATTGTTGGAAAACGTGCCCGTACATCCGCCGCTGCCGGAAACGGATGCGATCCAAGCGCTGAACTTGGCATCGATGGCCATTTGCGACTGACAAGCTGTCTCAGTTTGGTTGGCCGGGCAATTCAGCACAATGGGAGCTGGTGCATCAACGGTAAAAGTCGCCGTGCAGCTCATTGTTTGTGTGGGGCAATTGCTTGAAAATGTAAACGTGACTGTTTTTGAACCTCCACATGCAGACGGTGCGCCCGTGCTGTTGCTGGTCAAAATCCCACCGCATCCGCCACTTGCGGATACGGAAGCCAGCCAAGCATTGTATTTCATATCGATGGCGGGCTGCGTTTGGCAGGCCACCTCTGTCTGGTTACTTGGACAACTGAGCACTGCTGCTGCTGCTGGGGCATTAACCGTAAAAATTGCCGTGCAGGATGTTGTCAACGGTGCGCAGTTGCTGGTATAGGTAAAAGTCACGGTTTTAGAACCACCACAGGCAGAAGGAGGTCCAGTGCTGTTATTGGTCAAAACAGCACCGCAGCCGCCGCTTGCGGAAACCGAGGCCAGCCAAGCATTATATTTTGTGTCAATGGCAGTCTGCGTTTGGCAGGATGCTTCCACTTGGTCTGTTGGGCAGGTCAAAACCACGGTTGCAGGGGCGGTGACGGTGAATGTGGCTTGGCAAATAGTGGTGATTGGTGCACAACTGCTGGAATAAGTGAACGTGACCGTTTTTGACCCGCCACATGCGGAAGGGGCGCCTGTGCTATTATTGGACAAACTGCCATTGCAGCCGCCGCTCGCAACGACCGTTGCCAGCCATGCTGCGTATTTCACGTCAATTTCCGCTTGTGTTTGACAGGCTGCCTCAGTTGGGTTACCAGGGCAAGTCAGTACAACCGGGCTTGCATTAACGGTAAAAGTGCGAGTACAGGTTACGTCTGCTTCGCAATTGCTGGCTACAGTGAAAGTGATGGTAGCTGTACCGCCACATGCAGCAGGTGCACCTGGATTATTGTAGGATAGTACCGCATTGCACCCTCCTGAAAATGTAGCGTCATTCAACCAATCGTTGTACTTATTTGTAATGGCAGCCTGAGTTTGACATGCTGCTTCGACGCTGTTGGCAGGACAGGTTAGCACTACGGCGGGTGCGGGTGCCACGGTAAAGGTTGAGGAACATGAAGCCATGTTGTTGCAATCGTCAATTGCTGTAAAATTGATGGTAGTAGTACCACCGCAAATACTCGGCGGAGTAGCCCCGGCTAGTCCGGTAGTAGAGGGCGGCCCACAGTTGTCCAAGGCTGAAAAACCCGCTATCCATGTGTTAAAACTATTTGTCAATTGCGACGGGCAAGCGGTCAAACTGATAGGTGCAGGGCAGGTCACCGTCGGTGGCGTCGGGTCTGACACTGTCACGTTAACCATACATTGGTTTACACAGGTAAACTGCTCAACCGCTAGCGAAAGGCTAAATCCACCGCCACAAACTCCAGCGGCATCAACGGTCACAGTTTGAGCAGTGGTTGAGCCGACAATTGTGCCATTTCCCATAATTGTCCATTGGTAGGAATCCATGCCTGCAGGGCCACTAAATACAATACCTGTCTGGTTTGGGCAGACATTTGCAGGGCCAGAAATTATGCAACTTGGTGGAATGGTACAACAATCCGGGGCCGCTCCGGCTACGTTTGCTGAACAGGCTGTTGGCAATAATGGGTCAGGGCAAGGCCCCCCAGTTTCAATTGCAATATCAATATTGTAGGCAGTGCCATAGGGATATGTTAGGGAAATAATGCCCATTGTTGGCCCTCCATCACCTTCATTTGTTAGGCAAACGGCTGCGGAGGGTGAATTCAGTGCATTCGGGTCAGTGCCGACGTAATTGCCATTTTGCCCTGAGATGGGAATGTTTACCGTATAGGTTCCATCAGGATGGCAGGTGGTCATGGCTGCACCGGTTTCGAGTGTGCAGTATAAATCTCCATTTCCACATCCATTCCTTGCTTGAAAGCTAGCAATCTCAAGGTCGAAGTCGTCGTCTTGATCCCAAACAGCGAGATAAAAATTGGTAGCTTGGCTGAAATTTGGCGTGAAAAACGTTTGCCAAATGTTGTTGCTTGCCTCACCGCAGGTATAAAAAATAAGATTGTTGCAATCTCCACTTTGATATTGTGGAGCAGTACCGCTGCTAGTTGAAGGGCTAGCAGAATAGTACAGTGCCCAACCCAGTTTGTCCATCATGTTGTTTTCGTTAATTTGAATTTGAAACGTGCCCACATTGGGACGGACATCAAAGTTCAAGATGATGATGGACTCACCTAAGTTTGGCAAGTTTGGAGAAGGGATTGGCAGGCCAGTAATGGGGTCGGTGCAGTTCATTACTGCGATTGGAAAAGTAGCGGGGTTGTAAACACAACCAAACTGCGTCATGATATTGCTTTGAATACCGGGAGTACTGCTGCATTTAATGATACCATTTGGCTGGTTCATTGGAGGTGGGTCTTCATTGACAGTACCGTTCGCATTCCATGCAGCACCTTCCGTCCATCGTTGAGAGCACTCACACGGGGTGTCGTTTTGGGCTACTGCATTTAGTGAGAAAAGAAATAAGGTAAGTAAGGTTGCAAACCCTAACCTGATTTGAAAAGGTTGGCAAATGCTTCGGCTGTTAGCGCCAAAGGGCAGGATTGAATTCAATTGCCACCTGCTTTTGGGAATTGTGAAATTCTTCATCGATCTGGATTATAATACGGTTAAAAAAATGCTATGGCTGTGGCTGGTCGTGCCAGCGCAGTCTGTTAAATCGGAGATTGGGCAGTTGCTATTTTGACAGTAGTCTTTAGTGTGTAGCTTCTAGTTGACTATCGTCTGGAGTATGTGTTAATGTGATTATTATCTAATATGATGCCAGTTTTATGCTAATGAATTTTAATTTGTAAAACACTGGCTGTTAATTTTTTAAAACAAAAAAAGCCTCGCAGCGAATCCGCTGTGAGGCTTTTTAAAAACAAAACTTTGTTATCTTACCCTCCTGATTTTTCCTTTTTCGCTTGAATGATGTGGTCAATTACCTCCGGTAGCTGTTCAGCTCCCAACCGCTTTGAAAGAATGGTTTTGTCTTTATCCAAAACGTAAATTTGAGGAGTAGTTTTAATGTCATAGACTGCCTTGTAACGGCTGCGGTGATAGGGGTCAACCGCGTTAAAGAACACATCCATTTCTCGTTCAGAAATGGTTGACCAGCATTTGTCCACTTCTTTCATGGTGAGGTTGCCTTCGTCATCACGGGTGGCAAGCGCGGTGCAGATGGCAAAAACCGAAACTCCCTTGTCCTTGTAGTCTTTGGCAAATTTGACCATCTCCGGCATGGACTTTTTGCAGTGGCCACAATCGGGGTCCCAAAAGAAAAGTACGGTAATGGGGGACTGGAAATCGTGCAGCCAAATTTTGTCGCCTTTTTGTGTTTGCATCTCAATGTTAGGTGCTATCCTTCCAATGAGGAGTGGGTCGAGCCTGTCAGCATTCTCAATAATTTTTTTCAATTGATCTTCCTCCGTCCATGGCGCAAGACCTGTTTTGTAATATTTCTGAGCGATGTGTACGTACACTGCATCCATGCCCACGATGTTGGATTTGGCGAATTGATTCAAAAAATGAATGAGGTAAAACTTGAAATTTTCCTCAGCAGGCTTCATTTTTTCGAGCACTTTGTCAACGGCGATATTAATGGAATCCGGGTGCTGCACGGTCATTTTGTTAATAAAATGTTCCACTTTAGGAAACAAGAAAGGGGTGCGCACCAGTTTTGCGTCAGCGAAGTCAAGGTTGTCGAACCAGTGCGCTCGCATCCAATAAAAAGCCTTGAGTTCTTTTTCCTTTTGTTCGCCTTCGAACTTTGGTGGGTCGAGTTGCATATTCGCTTTTATGACCATTGCGGTCATTGATTTTGGAAATTTTGCCACCAGGTCTTTTTGGTAGCCCATTACTTCCTCATCCAGCGATTTGATTTTTTCTTCGATTTTGGCTTTTTTCTTTTCGTCGTCCTTGGCCTCTTCCATTTGCTTTTTGAAGTCTTCGGCTTTTGGGCGACGGTCGCTGATAAATTTGAGGTAGTCATAAAACTGCTTGTTGTCCTCTGAACCACTGATTTTGACGCTGCCAGACAAGTCGGAGAGTTTTGTTTCCAATGAAAACCATTGGTTGTTATCATCCACTAACAACTGAATGAACTGGTTATCGGGAGGCAGAACAATGAGGTAAATGCCACCTGTTAGTTTTTCATTGCCCTCAAAGTAAAATTTGCCGTCGGCCTCCACATAGGCAGTGTCTTTCAAGTATTGCTTGTCACCGAAATAATAACCGAGATAGGCTTCCTTCTCATGGAAGCCATCAATTTTTACCTTAATTTGATAGCCAACTTTTTGGGAAAAAATTATTGCCGGTACGGCAATGAAAGCGATGATGGTAGTGAGGAAATGCTTCATATTTTTCAACATTTTGTGAGGGTGGTCAAAAGAGGGGTTAATCTTCAAAATTACACAGTTGCAGTATTTGCTCCAAAAAAAAACGCAAACCCCGCAAGGTTGTTGCGGGGTTTGAGCCTTGGTTTGCTAACGAAATGTTATTGGAACTTAGATGGACGTTCAATTACATTTTGTTAGCGCCGGAAAATATCCTGTTCCAATTGATACCGTTGGCGATGCTACCATTTTTGGTGGAAAACCAAATGAAGAGCGGCTTGCCCACGATATGGTTCTCCGGCACGAAGCCCCAAACCCTGCTATCTTCGGAATTGTGGCGGTTATCACCCATCATCCAATAGTAGTCCATTTTGAAAGTGTAACTGGTGGCTTCCTGTCCGTTGATGAAGAATTTACCATCTTTTTTCTCCAACTTATTTCCTTCGTAATTGGAAATTATTCGCTCGTACAAAGCAATGCTTTGGGGATTGATGTCCACCGTTGCACCCTTTTTAGGGATGTAAACTGGGCCGTAGTTGTCGTTGGTCCAAGCGCCATAATTGACTTTGTCATGTGGGTAATAGGTGTGCCCACCCAATTTTTCAAAAGGATAAAAATCAATCTTCACGGCTGGGTCCATGGCCTTAATCTTTTCAACTTGCTCATTGTCAAGCCAATAGATACCTTGGTCTAAAAAGGATTCCTGGGTATTCACACCCATTTCTCCCAATTTCTCCCTGTTCAATGAACCTGACGGCGATATCACTGTGTACAGGAATTGCATGTGCTTCGGATTCTCTGCGGCGGTACCATTAAGATAAACTTGTCGGTCAACTACTTTCAAACTATCTCCTGGCAAGCCGATACAGCGCTTGATATAGTGGTCTCTTTTGTCAATTGGCCTAACAACCAAATCGGCGTTCCCTGTTTTGATTTGCAAAAACCGCTGGGTTTGCTGTGGGTCACCACCAGATCCACGGCGGTAGTCGTTGATGCTCCATGTCCGCTCAGGGAACACGTACACACTGTCACCCTCTGGGTAGTTAAAGACAACAGGGTCATATCGCTCCACCTCACTGATAGCCGGAAGGCGGTAAAATGGCAGGTTTGGTTTTGAAATATAGCTTTCACAATCAAAAAATGGCAGGCGATTGTGCAGCAATGGGAACATCAGAACTGTTTTCGGGGTGCGGATGCCGTAGTGGGCTTTGCTCACGAAAAGAAAGTCGCCAACTTTGAGAGAGCCTTCCATCGAAGAGGTAGGAATCACGTAGGCTTCGATGAGGAACATACGGATAAAAGAAGCCGCAAAGACCGCAAACACGATGGCCTCTGTCCACTCACGTGCCGGATTTTTGGCATACGGGTTCTGCCGGTTCAACTTTTGAAACTCCCTGGTATTGTTCGTTTTTTGAGCCTCCAGTATTTTGTTTTTGTATTCTTGCTCCGCAACAAGGTTTGGGCCGAGGTACTTGTCATTGCTGTTTTTACCGATGGAATAGAAAATAGCTGGCGCAAAAATCACAGCCAAGGCAGTATGGACAAACTTGTATTTTCCGAAGGAACGAACCATGTCCACGCACAGCCCGACGAAGATGAAAATATTGACAATTGGGAACAAAAGCCAGACTGCATGGCTGGGCTTACGCCCCACGAGCTTGCACATTTCAATGAAGTTGATGCCGGGAATCAGGGCTTTTTTGCCATCCACACCAGCTTTTTCAAACAGCTTCATCATCGTGATACTGAACAGGATGTAGGTGACAATCAGGAATATCAGAATCTCCATAATTTGAAAGGAAAAAGTCAAAAGGACAATGTGAAAAGATAGCCCTCAAAGGGCGTTATTACAGCGGGCAAAGGTAAATTAAAATACAAGCAGCAAGCTGAAACAACAGACTAATTCGTGGCGTCAATCGACAAAGCCTTCCACATACAGTTTTTCCCCTTTTTTCTGGCCGTTGAAATAAACCGTGACTTTTTTGTAAAAATAACCAGCCTTACGGGCGTCAAATTCCACTTTAATAATCCCTTCCTCATTAGGCAAAACAGGCGTTTCGGTCCATTCGGTTGCTGTGCAGCCACAAATGGAGCGCACATTGTCAATAATCAACGGAGCATCTCCGGTGTTTTTGAACTTAAACTCATGTGGCGCTGGCACACTCAGTTCCAAGTCTCCGAAATCGTGCGTGGTTGGCGTCACCCATTCAAAGGTTGGTTCGGTGACGATTTGTGTTTGGAACAAAAAAACAAGCGGAAAAAGGAAGTTCAGCATGTGGGAAAAATTATCAATGTTTCAGGTTCAGGTTACTTCAAATCAAATTTGCCAGTACCAGCAAGGTGGCCTTTGTTGTAAACCTCCACGGTGTATTTGCCCTTCATAAATGCTCCGACGTTGGGGTTCCAGTTGAAACAAATATCAGTGGCGTCTTGGTTGTAGTCGTATTCTTTGCTGTAGGTATAGCGAAGTTCCTCACCGTTTTCTTTGCTAAAAAATGTGCCAGCACCAAGCTCGTCAATGGCCATTGTCTCACCGACCGGATTCAAAATCCTGATGTAAAAAGTCTCTACACCGGGCCGTGTAATTTTGTTCTCGGTTGTGTGAATGCAAACTTTGAGCTGGTCCACGTTCTTCGCATATTTTTTCTTAACCGTTTTGCCGCTGTTGCGTTCTTTTAGTGGCGTCACTTCCACCTTGTCAATTTTTATAACGGAGGCCAAATTTACTTTCTCGGTGAGCTTGGACTTTTCGTCTGAAAGCTGCTGTTTTTCAGCCGAAAGCGCCGATTTTTCACCTTCCAACAAGCTGGTGCGGACATTGGCACTGTCAAGGTTTTCGCTGAGATTGCGGGTTCTTTCGGAAAGTTGGTCACGTTCGCCTTTTAGCATATCAATTTCGCCCCTCATCCGTTCAATTTCAGCGACATAGCCCGCCACTTGGCTTTTCATATTGTTCATTTCTGCCCGTGCCCGGCCTATTTCCTTGCCATCCCTTAACAAGCCATCAATCTTGTTTTTCTGTGTTTTCAGTTCTTCTTTTTGTTGGTCAATGATGGCGTTTAACTCTTCGTTGCTTCCTCGCATTTCTTCCAGCTCAGAAAGCGCTTCCTGGTATTGTTTTTCCAGTTCGATTTTGAGGTTATCGGCTTCTGCCAATTTGGTGGTTTGCGTATCAACCAATGTGTCCTGTTTGTACTTGTTGCAAAGCAAGACGCTATTTGTTACCAATAAAGTGGCGATAATAATGCCAGCAATAATCAAAAGCCGCTGCTGAGATGAATTGTTAGTTGCCATGTTTCAGATTTATGATTAATAGTGTTTTATTGAAAAAATAGGTGTCAATTTATTGATAATCAAGGTGTTAAGCTAGTCAATTGTTCAGTTTTTGAAAAATCACACTTTACTTTCACCATCAATTTTCGGCAAAGTTAGGATAAATTGCAATGCATTAGTGTTCAACGGATTACGTTCAAATACTTACCTTCGCCATTCTTAAATTACAAGAAATGCTAGAATCCATTGACATCGCCAACATCCTTTTTCTGGACATCGAATGTGTTTCCGAACAACCATCTTACGATGATTTGGACGAAACGTTCCAAGAACTCTGGGCCATTAAGTCTAAAAACGTGATGCGGAGGGAGGTCACAGGGGAGGAGGTCGAGGAGCTTTATCCACAAAAAGCGGCCATTTACGCCGAGTTTGGCAAAATCATCTGCATTTCCGTCGGGATTATCGTTAGGGACGCCGATCAATCGCTAAAAGTTCGGCTGAAATCCTTCGCCCATATTAACGAAAAACAACTCCTCAAAGACTTTTGCAACCTCCTCACCCAACATTACAAAGACCCTAACCGCCACTACCTTTGTGGCCACAATATCAAAGAGTTTGACATCCCGTACATTTGCAGGAGATTGGTAATCAATCAGTTGGAGTTTCCAGCACTGCTTCAGATTACGGGCAAAAAGCCCTGGGAAGTCAAGTATTTGCTGGATACCATGGAGCTTTGGAAGTTCGGAGACAACAAAGCCTACACTTCGCTAAAACTGCTAGCAGCCGTGCTTGGGGTCCCCTCGCCAAAGGACGATATCGACGGTAGTGATGTAGGTCGGGTGTATTGGGAAGAGCAGGATGTTGACCGAATTTCATTGTATTGTGAAAAGGACGTTTTGGCCACCGTTCAGTTGTTGCTTCGTTTCCGAAGGATGCCAATTTTGACCCCCGAACAAGTTCACCATGTGCGGTGACAGCGACGCAAATCAAAGGCACCAAACCAATATATAGTCCCCAATTTTTTCATAAAAAACCTCAAATCGCCATTCCTCGCCATCCTTTTCAACTTTGCCAGTTGTTTGTCCAACTATTTGATAATCAAATGGTTCGATAAAAATATTCCCTCGAAAGTCCAGTTCCCTGCGCCCGTGTGCTTTGTAGAGCGCCTCTTTTGCCCCCCAGTAAACATGGAGATGTTCCAAACGGGTTTCCGGTTTCAAACTATCCAGTTCTTCAACCCGCAAGAACTTTTGCGCCAGCACTTCAATTTTGGGTACGATGCGTTGCACATCTATCCCCGTTAGTTCTTTCGCCAAAATGACGGCCACCAGTTCGTGAGAATGGCTAAAAGAAAGGTGAAACGGCGTGTCCCAAAGATGTGGTTTGCCAAACTCGTCCTTGAGCACTGGCACCCGGTCTTCGTAGCCCAATGATAGCAACATCTCATGAACCAAGTACCGACTTGCCAACCATTCCAGCCTCCGGCGTCCCTTCAAATTGGCAAGTTCAGCTTCTTCAACTTCCTGCAAATCAAGGCTTTGTATAAAAAAAACAACCGGCTCGTCCACCTGCCAGATGCCGAGGACTGCGCCATTTCCCACCATTTTTTTTAACAAAAGCCCCATGATTTGTCAGACATTTGCAGTAACACGGACTGCCAGTCCGTTCAAATGTAACACGGACTGCCAGTCCGTGCTTTTCCATTTGAAAGGACTATCAGTCAGCGTTTTTGGAAAATCACGGACTAACAGTCCGTGTTACCGCAAAGAACGCAAACACGTACCACACCGCAAATGCAAGTCACTAAAGTTACTCAACTTACAGGCCACAATGCTGCCATTTTTGCTCTCGCCGAAGGGCAGAATGAGCGCCATATCATTACTGGAGCAGGTGACGGTTGGGTGGTAGAATGGGACCTCGATGCCCCTGAACTGGGCAAGTTGTTAGCCAAGGTAGATCGTCAGGTTTTTTCACTTTGCTTTTTAAAAAATGAACAAAAAATCGTGGCTGGAAACATGGACGGTGGCGTTCATTGGGTTGACCTACTTGATCAAAATACGACCAAAAACATCGCTCACCATCAGCGAGGGGTGTTCGACATTCAAGTGGTGAACGGTCAAGTTTTTACCCTCGGTGGCGACGGAAAACTCAGCCGTTGGGCTATTGCAGAAATGCGTTCAACGGATAGTTATCACCTTGCTAACCAAGCACTTAGGTGTATGGATTTCTGTGAAAAGCGGCAGGAATTGGCGGTAGGAGGTAGTGATGGCGCCATTTATTTGCTGGATGCGGCGACACTCGAACTTCGTCACAAAATTGCGGCAGCGCATAACAACTCTGTGTTTTCAATTCGGTACTCGCCTGATGCTAGTTACCTCCTCAGCGGTGGCCGGGATGCACTATTAAACGGTTGGAATTTGGGCAAAAATATTGCGTTAATCAGCTCACAGTCCGCCCATTTGTTCACCATCAACAGCATCGCTTTCAGCCCAGATGAGCAATACTTTGCCACTGGCAGCCGGGATAAAACCGTCAAGATTTGGAATGCCTCAAATTTTGAACTGGAAAAAGTGCTGGAAGGTGGCCGGGATGGGGGGCATTTTAATTCCGTAAACAAGGTTTTTTGGTCAAAACACAAGAATCAATTGATTTCGTGCAGTGATGACCGGACTTGCATTTTATGGAATGTAAAACCATGAGAGTCCTCACATTCTCACCCTATCACTTCGTTCACGCTCTCACTGGCAAAAAAAGTAGCAAAGCAGCAGCAGAAAGTCGAATTAAAACCGGGTTCGTTTACCTGGGGCTGCTGCCTGCTACCCTTCGAGCGTCTTTAGTTGGATACTTAAAAAAGAGAGCGTGTGATTTCAGCGCTTTAGATGTTTAATAAAAATGAATTCCTGTTCACTGCTGGCAAAGAAAGGCTGTGCCATACCTTTGCGCAAGTTCGGGTAGCAGGCAGACCTTGGGTTTATGCCTACTTTAACCTAAAATGGCCTTTTGATGGCAAACGTTAAATGGTATCGAATTTTCCAAATCACTCATTTTCAAGGATTTGCAAAAACTGTTAAGACACCAATTGGCCTATTGTTAAGCCCTCTTAACTTTTGATTTGAACAAAAAAGCATCCATATCGAGCAAAAATTGGTCGGCCAACGACTACGTCGAAGGCATCCTTCGGGGCGATAGGGTAGTGCTCGGCCGTGCCATCACCTTGGTGGAAAGCAGCCGGCCCGAGCACCGGGAATTGGCCCAGCAGGTGCTCGAAAAATGCCTGCCGCATACTGGGAATTCCTTCCGCATGGGCATCACAGGCCCGCCGGGCGTCGGCAAAAGTAGCTTCATCGAGGCATTTGGTAGCCTCCTCGTGCAGGGGCATGGCCGAAAGCTTGCAGTGCTGGCCATTGACCCCAGCAGCCAAGTCAGTGGCGGCAGCATCCTCGGCGACAAGACTCGTATGGAAAAGCTGGGAGTTGAACCAAACGCCTTCATCCGGCCCAGTCCAGCGGGCAGTTCGCTGGGCGGGGTGGCCAACTGCACCCACGAGTCCATGCTGCTTTGCGAAGCGGCTGGCTTCGACACCATATTTATAGAAACGGTCGGGGTAGGGCAGAGCGAAACCGCCGTAGCTGGCATGGTGGATTTTTTCTTGCTTTTGCTGCTGCCTGGCGCAGGCGACGAGTTGCAGGGCATCAAGCGGGGTATTGTCGAAATGGCTGACTTGCTCGCTGTCAACAAGGCAGATGGCGACCGTATCGAACTCGCCAAATCAGCTCGAAAGGATTACGCTCTTGCACTTCATCTTTTCCCAGAAAAACCAAATGGTTGGCAGCCAAAAGCGGTTACTTGCTCCGCAATGACTGGGGATGGGTTGGCTGAAATTTGGAAACTATTGTCTGATTATCAAGAGGTTGTGAAAGGAAATGGGTGGTTTTTAGAAAACAGGAAAGCTCAATTGGGGACATGGTTTGCTTCGCAACTAGAACAATCCGTCCATCGGTTTTTCTTTGAATCAACTGAAATAAAAGCTGAATTAGTAGAATCAAAAGCTGCCGTTTTAGCAGGCAAACTCACTCCTGCCCAAGCAGCCAATTCATTGATAGATTTATTCAAAAAATCAATTGAAAGCCGCCACTGAAACCTTAAACCCCAAACCTTAAACCGCTCCTCCTCTGCCGTTTTGTCACCCCATTTTCTTTCATTTCCTGCCATTTTTCACAAAATTTTGCCCAAAATTGACCAAAAAGTCAGTCAGAACCCGCTGGCATGTTCATTGATTGTCGGGAAAGAGCAAACCATTTTTGAACTAAAATAAAATAATATCTCAATGGGTAAAATAATAGGAATAGACTTAGGAACTACAAACTCCTGTGTGGCAGTGATGGAAGGCAATGAGCCAGTCGTGATTGCCAATGACGAAGGCAGGAGAACCACACCGTCCATCATCGGCTTCCTCGACAACGGGGAACGGAAGGTGGGCGACCCCGCAAAACGCCAAGCAATCACCAACCCAACTCGGACAGTGGCTTCTATCAAGCGTTTCATGGGGCACCGCTACTCTGAAATCAGCAAGGAATTGGCGCATACCACCTACAAAGTGGTGAAAGGCGACAACGACACCGTTCGGGTGGACATTGACGGAAGGCTTTACACGCCTCAGGAAGTGTCAGCGATGGTACTTCAAAAAATGAAGAAAACGGCGGAAGATTTCCTTGGCACGGAGGTAACGGAAGCCGTCATCACGGTTCCAGCCTACTTCAACGATTCACAGCGCCAAGCCACCATCGAAGCTGGTGAAATCGCTGGCCTGAAAGTTCGCCGTATCATCAACGAACCCACGGCTGCGGCCTTGGCCTATGGCCTCGACAAGCGCCACAAAGACATGACCATCGCCGTTTACGACCTCGGTGGCGGAACTTTCGACATCTCTGTTTTGGAGTTGGGCGAGGGTGTTTTTGAAGTAAAATCTACCAACGGTGATACCCACCTCGGTGGCGACGACTTCGACCGCAAAATCATTGACTGGTTGGCCGATGCGTTCAAAACACAGGAAAACATTGACCTCCGCAAAGACCCGATGGCGCTCCAGCGCTTGAAGGACGCGGCGGAGAAAGCCAAAATCGAACTTTCCTCTTCTTCGGAAACGGAAATCAATCTCCCGTACATCACGGCAGTGGACGGTGTGCCAAAGCACTTGGTGCTGAAACTCAGCCGTGCGAAGTTCGAGGCACTTTGTGATGACCTCGTTAAGCGCACCATCGAGCCTTGCCGTCAGGCCATCAAAGATGCTGGCCTCACTGCCAACGACATTGATGAAATTATCCTCGTGGGTGGTTCGACCCGTATCCCCCGCATCCAGACCGTGGTGGAGGAGTTTTTTGGCAAAAAGCCAAACAAAGGCGTGAACCCGGATGAGGTTGTTGCCATTGGCGCAGCCATTCAAGGTGGCGTTTTGACGGGTGAAACCAAAGACGTGCTCCTGCTGGACGTGACCCCGCTTTCGCTGGGTATCGAGACGATGGGCGGCGTTTACGACGTGGTCATCGAGTCGAACACGACCATTCCAACGAAGAAATCGAAAACCTACTCCACGGCTGCCGACAACCAGCCGAGTGTGGAAATCCACATCCTGCAAGGCGAGCGCCCAATGGCCCGTGACAACCGCAGCGTCGGTCGGTTCATCCTCGACGGCATCCCGCCAGCACCGAGAGGCTTGCCACAGGTGGAAGTCAGCTTCGACATTGACTCCAACGGTATCCTCAGCGTGAGTGCCGTGGACAAAGGCACTGGCAAGCAGCAGAACATCCGCATCGAGGCCAGCACTGGCCTGAGCAAGGAGGAAGTTGCCCGGATGAAAGCAGAGGCGCAGGCCAACGCCGACACCGACCGGGAAACCCGTGAGCGGGTGGAAAAACTGAACCAGGCTGACTCACTGATTTTCCAAACGGAAAAACAGTTGAAGGAATACAAAGAGAAGATTCCAGCCGACAAGGTTAGTGCCATCGAGACAGCCCTGAATGAGTTGAAAGAAGCGCACAAGGCCGAAAATTTGGAAGGTATTGAAACTGCATCTGCAAGCCTCAACGCCGCTTGGCAGGCTGCCAGCCAGGACATGTACCAAGCTACGCAAGAACAGCAAGCTGGCGCAGCTGACACCAATGGCCACGATGCTGGTCAGGAAGGTGGCTCAGATGCTAAAGAAGATGTTACCGACGTAGAGTTTGAAGAAGTCGGTAAATAATTTGAGAATCAAACTTTGAAAAAAGGCGGCACTCCGGGATGGAGTTGCCGCCTTTTTCGTAAAAAATTGATTTATACGAATTAGGGGTTGAAATGTGCCGTTAGGCACAAAATGTCGGTAGAAATCGAATAAAAATGGGTCTGCTGCGTGCCGTAGGTACGCAGCAGACCCACGAGAAGTAGCGTACCTAACGGCACGCAGGCCGAAGTTTGGGCATATTGCTACCAATATTTCGTGCCTAACGGCACGTTTAGCCGCATTTCAACCCCTAATTCGCATGATTTACAGTCGATTACGCTTTTACCATCTCCCACCCAGCCATCACAAAATAATCGGTGTACATGCCTGGCAGATAAAAGCGGTCTTCCACGTTTTCAATGGTGAAATACAGCTCCGGGTCGAGGATTTTATTGACACCCGGTTGGCCAAGGTCAATCACCGGGCGGTTTGGCTTGCTGCCCCTGGCTATAGTGCGAAGCTCCATAGGAAGCAGCCGAAGCGGGTCAACGGGGTTGTAAATACCTGCCTCTCGATTGCGTGCACCTTTGACGGCATCCCGTGCGCCTTTCAGTTTGGAGGCTTTTGTCATAAATTTCCAAAAACCGTCTGGCGAAATGATTTTTTTATCCAACGGGTTGGTGATGCGGATGAAAGGGTCCACGTTTGGGAAGATAAAATAGGGCGTTGCGAAGCCCCCAGCCAGTTGTCGGATGTTGTAGTCAATGGCTGAAGTGGCTGGTGTTTCACCTTCAAAATTGTCACGGTGCGGGCGTAGGTAACACAACAGCCGGCCATAGGTATCCAAAAATTCATTGGCATAAGCTTGGAAAAACATAAAATCATCCTTGGTTTTGCCTGCGGCCTTCATATCATCTTCGATTTCCTTCTTCAGGTTTTGCTTTCCTTTGTCGGCATGTTTGTAGTGATTTTCGGCAATGCCGACACCATCACCGATGACGGCGTTCAGGTGTTCCTTTAGAGCTGGGCTGAACTTTGTTATTTTAGCATGCAAGTCTGGGCCTGTAAAAAAATCAACCCAAGCGGGGTTGTTCAAGCCCAAAAAACCACGCCTACCGGGGAAGTCGAAGCTGATTTCTGGGGTGTCAATTCCCAAAAAGCGGATACCCAAATTGCCGTCGGTGCTCACACTAACGGTATCGCCGTCGTGAGTGATTTGTGCAACTGAAGCCTTTGACTTTCCACGAATAGCAAAGTTGGTTTGACCGTATTTGAAGCCGCTGGAGGTTACACTAAAAATGCCATTTGAAGCCATAGATAGAAAATTTTGATAGTAAAACGGGGAATTTTAGAAGCATACGCTCGGAAATACAAATGTAATCTTTTGAGAAGATATTGGAGGTTGCTAATTGCGTCTTCGACCAATCCGAAACAAGCATTTTAAACCCTTTGAGAAAATAGCTGTTTCGTAGAAAATTATTTCAGCTTATGCTGCCAATCGATTTAGATGAGGAACTATTGTTGTTGGAAGAAATGCTAACCAACGAGGACACGTCGGTATATAATCTTACCTTCCAAAGTCCTGTTATGCTGGTATTTCTGCGCCATTTCGGCTGTGTTTTTTGCAAGGAAGCCCTTCACGATATTTCACTTCGCCGGAAAACCATTGAGCAAAGCGGTATAAAAATCGTCTTCGTCCACATGGCCGATGGCAGCACTGCGGTAGAATATTTTCAGGAATTCAAACTGGCTGGCGCAACCTTTGTTTGTGACCCAACGCAGCAGTTTTACCAGGCTTTTGGCTTGCAACGCGGCTCTTTCACGCAGCTTTATGGCCTCAAAACTTGGATTCGGGGCTACAAAGTCAAACAGGAACTGGGGTACGAACTCGAAATGGCCAAGCGACTTGGGGACTCTACCCAGATGCCAGGTGTTTTCGTGTTGCAAAATGGCATGGTTCGGGACAAATTCATTCATCGAATGGCTTCCGAACGACCTGATTATGAGCAACTTATGCAATGCTGCGTGATTTGACCCACTGTTTCTATTTTTTTTAAAAAAAGCCCAATAGCCCTCCCTCTTCCCCTCCAAGTTCCCGTACTTTTACACCCATTTTCAATTTCGCTGTTCGCAGCCGCTACCAATTAACGAGGCACTGACTGCCAACCGCCAACTGTCAAACTGCCAACTCAAATATGCCCGGCAATTCCTTCGGACATACCTTTCGCATAACTACCTTCGGTGAGTCTCACGGCACGGCCATCGGTGTGGTAATTGACGGTTGCCCAGTAGGCTTGGAACTGAACCTCGATTTTATCCAAAAAGAACTCGACCGTCGCCGACCCGGTCAATCTGCCATTGTCACACAGCGGCAAGAAGCCGACCGCGTGGAGCTGCTCTCTGGCGTTTTTGAGGGCAAAACAACCGGGATGCCACTGGCGCTGCTCATCCGCAACGAAGACGCCAAATCCAAGGATTACAGCCATATCGCAGACAAGTACCGGCCCAGCCACGCCGATTTCACCTACCAAGCCAAGTACGGTTTTCGGGATTACCGTGGCGGAGGCCGCTCCAGTGCCCGTGAGACGGCGGCCCGGGTGGCTGCGGGTGCTGTTGCGAAGCAGTTTTTGGCAAACAACGGCATCAACGTCACCGCTTGGGTGAGCAGGGTAGGGGAGATTGCGCTTGATAAAAATTACGAGGAACTCGATTTTTCAAAAATTGAATCCACACCGGTCCGCTGCCCCGACCTCGGTGTTGCGGAGCAAATGGAAAACCTGATACGTGAGGTTCGCAAAGCGGGCGATACCATTGGAGGTATCGTGAGTTGCGTGGTTCAAGGTTGTCCACCCGGTCTTGGTGAGCCGGTTTTCGACCGACTTCATGCCGATTTGGGAAAAGCTATGCTCAGTATCAACGCTTGCAAAGGCTTCGAAATCGGCTCTGGCTTTGCTGGTGTCACGATGCGAGGCTCCCAACATAACGACCCATTTTTTACTGACGAAAATGGCCAAGTTCGAACCCGCACAAACCACAGCGGCGGGGTGCAGGGCGGTATCTCCAATGGAATGGACATTCCGTTCCGGGTAGCGTTTAAACCCGTGGCAACCATCTTGCAGCCCCAGGAGTCAGTCAACGAGGCTGGTGAATCCGTGCAAGTTGCGGGAAAAGGCCGCCACGACCCTTGCGTTTTGCCTCGTGCAGTCCCCATCGTGGAAGCCATGGCAGCTTTGGTATTGGCTGATCATTTTTTAAGAAATCAAAAAAAGGATTGAAGGATTGGAGGAATGGAGGGTTGAAGGCAACAGATGCCACAATCCTTCAAACCATTATTCCTTCAATCCATCAATCGTTTCAGTATGAAAACCAGATTACTATTTCTGCTCGCTTTGTGCCTGTCGGCAAATCTTTTTGCGCAGCTAACCATCAAAGTCACGGCGATACCAGCCAATACCCCAGCCGGTGAATCAATCCACATCGCTGGCAGCTTCCAGGGCTGGGATCCCACTGATGTCAATTCCGTTTTGGATGACCTCGGCAATGGCCAATTTCAAATTACCATCAGCCCTCCAATTGGGGTGATGAAGTACAAGTTCACGAGGGGCAGTTGGGCGACGGTTGAGGGCACTGCCAACGGCGGATTTTTGCCTGACCGGGAGTACAATTACACAGGTGGATTGGCAACATTGACAGTCCAAATTGCAGGTTGGGAGGATGTCAGCCAGGGCAGTACCGCTGCTGCCAACGTCCACCTACTCGATGCCAATTTTTTCATGCCGCAGCTTAACCGTTCCCGCCGCATCATGATATACCTGCCGCCAGATTACGAAACTACCCAGAAGCATTACCCGGTGCTGTACATGCACGACGGGCAAAACCTATTTGACCAAGCGACTAGTTTCAGCGGAGAATGGGGTGTGGATGAATCGCTGAACCAGTTGCATGCCCAAGGTGATTACGGCTGCATCGTGGTGGGCATCGACAACGGGGGGGGGCTGCGAATTGACGAACTTGCCCCGTGGGTGAACCCCGACTACAATGAGGGCGGCGAGGGCGGCCAGTACGTTGATTTTATGGTAGAAACGCTGAAGCCATTTGTTGACCAAAACTACCGCACGCTGCCAAGTCGTGATTTCACGGGCATTTTTGGCAGTTCGCTCGGTGGCCTGATTTCACAGTTTGGCATCATGGAGCATCAAGACGTTTTTAGTAAAGCAGGCATTTTTTCCCCGGCCTTTTGGTTCAACGACCCGGAGATTTTTGACCACAGTGCAAACACCCCAAAAACGGAAGGCATGAAGATTTACCAACTGGCTGGCTATCCAGAAGTCAACGGCTCCGTGGTGAACGATGTGAACCACATGGAAACCGTTCTCTTAAATAACGGCTTTGGCGTTGGCGAGCTTTACAAGTCGTTTCATCAGGACGGTGAACATAGTGAGTGGTTTTGGGAGAGGGAGTTTCCGGCAGCCTATCAATGGCTTTTCGGCGACTTGAGCATTTCATCTACTAACAATGCTTCGAACCAAAGTCTGCGATTTTATCCAAATCCTGCTGACACTTCGATTTTTATCGAAAATTTGCCTGACTTCCCCAAGCTGAGTTACCGGATTTTTAATTTGGAAGGCAAGTTGGTAAAAAAAGGTAAGTTGCAAACTGGAGAACCACTGGATGTTAGTAAGTTGCCGGCTAGCAGTTACGTGCTCCAAGTTTTTGCGAAGCAAAAACAAGTGGCGAGCGGACAATTTTTGGTGAAATAATTAAGCGCAAATGGGAAAGACCCTGGTGATTTTTGACATTGACGGCACATTAGTCCATAGTAACAAAATTGACAGCCAATGCTTTGCGCTGACCTATCAGCGTATCTACGGTCAGGAGTTCCCAACCATTGACTGGACGCAGTACCCGCATGTGACGGACACGACGATTTTCAAAACAGTTATTAAACAGCATTTTGACCGAGCGTCCGATGTGGAAGAGATGGAGGAATTCCAGCACGAGTACGTGGCGTTGCTGGAGCGGAAGCGACAGGAAAAACCGGCCGAATTCCAAGAAGTGCCAAATGCCCGTCGAACCGTGGAGCGACTGCTGAACGACGAGGGATTCGTCGTTGGCATCGGTACCGGAGGCTGGCTGAGGCCAGCTCATGTGAAACTAGCGCATGTAGGAATCCCGGCAACCTCAATGGTATTAGCTGGAGCCGACGGCCACGAGCAGCGGGAGGGCATCATCGGTCAAGTTGTTGATACGGTGGCAAAGGCCCATGAAGTGAGCAGGACAGTGTATGTCGGTGATGCTATCTGGGATGTGGACACCACTCGTCGCATGAATATGAACTTCATTGGCATTCGGCGGGAGGGAGACTTTGAGGTGCTGCGCAATGCGGGTACGGGAATTGTTCTGAAAGATTTCAACAATTACGAGATTTTTCTTGAAGCTATCTATAAATCGATGCCGCCGAAAGGAATGTGAAAAATACCCCAAAACTGGGAAACTATCCAATGCACATGGCTGTTTTGCAGCCAGCACTTTTTGCCAAGAACAAATTTTTATTTAAAAATTTGTCCCCTTGCTTGGTTTTGGCTCAAGAGAACCTATCTTTGCCGCCGCTTTTAAAGAAAAGCACAACCAAATAAGATTCGGTAGCTCAGCTGGTAGAGCACTTGACTTTTAATCAAGTGGTCCTGGGTTCGAATCCCAGCCGAATCACTAAAGCCTCAACGTTTCCGTTGGGGCTTTTTTTATTGCAAAAGCTTGCCGGAAGCAGTGCCAACTGATAATTAATTGTGGCGAGACTGACTTTGAATAACAACTTTAGCTAGCATCCAAAAACTGCAAAGCCTCGACGTTCTACGTTGGGGCTTTGCAGTTTTTGGACTTTTGGGTAAAATAATTCGGCAAAGGATTTCGAAATGAAAGTTTTTTGTGATTTGGTACGGTATTTGAAAATTTGGTTCTGATTCCCCTCATTTGGCTTCCCCTAAGCATTATTTCAAGATTCTCCCCCCTTTCAGGTTTGATTGAATTGTTCCCTAAGATTTAATTGCAAAAACTATTGAGCATGAACTTTCGCTACACTTGCCTTTGCTGCTTGTTTACCACGCCTGTTTCTCAGTGCAGAGCTGTCCAGCTTGTTAGCTATTCATTCCCAACGTTTTTCCAATCGAAATTTCAAATTCCCGTATTGAACTGAACCAGTACGGATTTCAAAACCTTGCCTTTCGGCAAAACAAAAAGCATATCACGTCCTCCCGGTATGATACCTTCTCATTGACACTTAAATAATATAAAAACTATGAAAACCAGCACCCTTTACTACGTCAAACATGTTTTGATTGCCGCACTGCTGCTAACTGGGGCTGCGTCCTCAAACGCTCAGATCGACTTCCGGATTGGTTTGGGGACCGATGGTCAGACATACACGGTGTATGCTAAACCAAAGCCAACTATTTCTCCTTCAACTAATACACTTACAGGTACTGGCCAGGTAACATTGGTGGTGCCGCATGGATTTGTATATACGGCGTTGACAAATTTGAAAGGATCTTGGAGTGCAGCTACCATACAAGCGCCTGTGGAGAATCCCAATTTTGACTACATTTCTGTTGGATTGCTAACTGATGAGGGCTTCCCGAATAACATACAATATATAGTAGGACAAGAAACCGCCATTTTCAAGCTCAAAAGGACTTCGGCTTGTATCGGTGCGGTGACATTGATAGAAACAGATGATCCTTTTTATGCACCGAACTCGGTTGGGTCAAACCCCGGCAACGATATCGGTGTGATTGACGTTGGGAAACCTGGGTTTCCTTTTTATGTTTGGATGGCTAACTATGGCTCTGCACCAAGCTGTGTTGACTCCGATGCAGACGGTCTCTACAATTTTATTGAGGACAAAAACGGCAACGGAATAGTTGATACAGGGGAAACCAATCCCAACAATCCTGACACTGATGGTGATGGCCTTTCAGATGGCGCAGAGGATGCTAACCACAATGGCGTTGTGGATACAGGAGAATCGGATCCAACCAATAAATGTAGTCCAAATACCACGTTCCCAATTTGTGATTTTGATGGGGATGGACTTATTAATTCAGTTGACCTAGACGATGATAATGACGGCGTCGCCGACGTAGATGATGTCCAGAACTTCAACGCAGATAGTGATAGCGACGGTGATGGTATCAGCGACGACGATGAGACCGGCGGCGATGGTGTCTATAACCCAGGAGTCGATAGTGACCCATTGAATGCTTGTGATCCGAACCCTAACGTTACCGCTTGTACTGCTACGGATGCAGATGGGGACGGCTACTATGCTGATGTACCTTCATCTGACCCTACTTATGACCCAGATGACAACTTGCCTTGTGTGCCTAATCAAACGGTGGGCGCCTGCGATTTTGACAGCGACAGCATTCCTAACGGCGAAGACCTTGATGACGATGGGGATGGCGTTTTGGATATTTATGACGTTGACCCCTACAACCCCAACAGTGACAGCGACAGTGACGGCTTAACTGATATTATCGAAACAGGAGGTGACGGGGTTTACAACGAAAACATTGATACGAATCCTTTGGATGCCGATACCGACAACGATGG
Source organism: Saprospiraceae bacterium (assembly GCA_021739645.1). Lineage (GTDB taxonomy): Bacteria > Bacteroidota > Bacteroidia > Chitinophagales > Saprospiraceae > UBA6168. The sequence continues at coordinate 229,591 of JAIPBL010000001.1, forward strand.
CATCAGCGACGGTGTTGAAGACACCGACAAAGACGGTTCGCATGATATTGGTGTGGAAACAGACGCATTGAATGCAGATACTGATGGTGACGGATTGAAGGATGGTGAAGAAGATACAAACTTCAATGGTGTAATTGATGTGAATGAAAGCGACCCACTTGACGACTGCGACCCAGTGGCCGTAGGCCCGCTTTGCGACTATGATGGAGATGGCCTCGTCAATGAAAACGACCCGGACGACGACAATGACGGTGTTCTGGATGGCCCTGACGTGAACGACTTCAACCCTGACAGCGACAGTGACGGTGACGGAATTGTGGATAAAACTGAAACTGCCAACGGTACCAATCCCTTAAACGCTTGTGACCCGAATCCGAACGTGTCGGCTTGTGTGCCTGATGATACGGATGGCGACCTTTTCTTTGAAAACTACCCGAACGGCCACCCAAAATTCGACCCGAATGATACCAATCCCTGTGTTCCAAGCGTCGCTGCTTTGAAGTGTGACTTTGACGGAGACGGGATTACAAACCAATTCGATACTGATGACGACAACGATGGTGTTTCCGACTTGTATGATTCGGATGACTACAATCCGAACAACGACAGTGATGGTGACGGTTTGTCAAATATTATTGAGGTAGGTTCGAATTTTGTGTACAATCCTGGTATTGACACCAACCCACTTAACGACGACACAGACAACGACGGCCTTAAAGATGGTTGCGAGGATAAAAACAAAAATGGCAAAAAAGATGATGGTGAAACCAGCCCTTTAATGGCCGATACCGACGGTGATGGCTTGAAGGATGGCGTGGAAGATGCCAATAAAAATTGCATTCTCAACGCCGGTGAGAGCGACCCACTCGATTATTGCAGCCCAAATAACACGCTGCCAAACTGTGATTTTGACGGAGACGGCATCACCAATGCAAATGACCTTGACGATGACGGTGACGGTGTTGACGATGACAGTGACATTGATCCGTTCAACCCTGATAGCGACAGTGACGATGACGGAATTGCCGATAACGTTGAAACAGGTGGAGATGGGGAGTACAATGTAGGCGTGGATACCAACCCGCTAGATGATGATACGGATGATGATGGCCTTAAAGATGGTATTGAAGACATGAACCACAACGGAAACCGTGAACTCGACGAAACAGACCCTATCAACCCCAATACCGATGGTGATACCTTGTCTGACGGTGAGGAAGACATCAACCACAACGGCGTTCTTGATGTTGGTGAAAGCGACCCGCTTGATCCATGTTCTCCTTTCTCGACGGGTGGCACTTGCGCTTTCCAAGACCTTGACAGTGATGGGTATTTCTCGGAAGTGGAGCAAAATGATCCACTTTATGACCCTGACGATAATAATGCTTGTGTGCCAAGTAACCAATCGCCTACCTGCGATTTCGATGGTGACGGATATCCAAACCAAAACGACCTAGACGACGACAACGACGGTGTTGCTGACGCACAGGACTCAGAGGATTATAATCCGCACAACGATAGTGACAATGATGGTTTGTCAAATATTATTGAAACGGGTGGTGATGGTGTTTACAACAATGGTATAGATACTCACCCGCTCAACCCCGATACCGATGGTGACGGAATTAAAGACGGAACAGAGGACAAAAACAAAAACGGAATCTATGAACCACTCACTGAAACCAACCCACTGAAAAAAGATTCAGATGAGGATGGTATAAATGATGGCATTGAAGACAGCAATCTCAATGGAATTGTAAACCAGGGTGAATCTGACCCGAAAGACAAATGCAGTCCCTACACCCATATTTCACCATGCGTGGGAGCGGACGGTGACGGAGACGGTTATATCGGCGACTACCCACCAAACCACCCTGATTTCGACCCAGATGATTTTAACGCCTGTGTCCCAGACTACACCAATGCGCTTTGTGATTTTGACAATGACGGTATTGTAAATGGTCAAGACTTTGACGACGACAACGACGGCGTGACTGATGCAGACGATGTGGACGCATACGACCCGGACTCTGACTCTGACGACGATGGCATCACGGACAATGATGAGACGGGCGGTAACGGTATTTTCGATTTGGGAGAGGGTGACAGTGACCCGCTTGACCCTTGCAGCCCTGACATAAACAATATTGCGTGTAGCGGAACTGACGACGACCACGATGGCTTTTACGCCAACTTCACAGTAGGCGACCCGCAGTTCGACCCAGACGACAATGATCCTTGCGTTCCAAATTGTATGCTCGGTCTTTGTGACTTCGACCAAGACGGTAGCTTGAACAGCACTGACAACGATGACGACAACGATGGTGTGAAAGACAACAACGACGTTGACGATTGCAATCCTAACAGTGACAGTGATGATGACGGCATACCAGATAATGTGGAGACTGGTGGTGACGGCCAATACAACGCCGGCATTGATACCAATCCTTTGAGCAATGACTCCGACAACGACGGTATAAATGACGGAATTGAAGACAAGAACCACAATGGGGAAATAGATGCTGGTGAAACGGATCCACTTGATGCCGACTCTGACGACGACGGCCTGACCGATGGTGCAGAGGACCTTAACAAAAACGGCATTATTGATCCCGGTGAAAGCGACCCACTCGACCATTGCGACCCAATTGCTACTTCTAGTGATTGCGATTTCGATGGTGACGGGTTAGCGAACAACGTTGACGATGATGATGACAACGATGGTGTACCTGATGCTCAGGACGAGGATGATTTCAACGTCAATAGTGACTCTGACCACGATGGACTTGCAGATGGTGCCGAGACTAACTTAGGTTCTGATCCGTTGAACCCTTGTGATCCTAGCCCGTCAGCTTCAAATTGCCAACCTATTGACAATGATGGTGATGGATTTGCCGAAAACTTTCCAGTAACTGACGCGCTGTACGACCCGGATGATACCAATCCTTGCGTACCAAGCGTATCAGCTGGAACCTGTGACTTCGACCAGGATGGCAGCATTAACAGCATTGACACCGATGACGATAATGATGGTGTGGCTGATGGTAGTGACGTTGATCCATACGACCCAAACAGTGACTCTGATAACGACGGCATTGCCGACAACGTAGAGACGCAGGGAGACCACAAGTATAATATTGGCCTCGACAGCAACCCGCTCAAATTTGATACTGATGGCGATGGCCTTGGCGATGGCGTTGAAGATGCCAACCACAACGGTAAAAAAGATGCTACTGAAACCAGTGCGATTTACCCTGATACCGATGGAGATGGCTTCAGCGATTTCACGGAAGTGAACAATGGCACGGACCCACTCGACAAGTGTGACCCGAACAGCACACTGGCAACTTGTGATTTCGACGGGGATGGCCTCAACAACGATGTTGACCCAGACGATGACAACGACGGTGTGGCCGATGCTGATGATGCCAATGCGTATGACCCACAGAGCGACTCCGACGATGACACCATCGCAGATATTGATGAAACAACTGCTGGTAGCGACCCGCTCAATGCTTGCGACCCAAACACAACAGCGGTGGCTTGTCAACCAACAGATGCAGATGGCGATGGTTATTTTGAAAATTACCCAGCCAATGATGCATTGTTTGACACAGATGATGGCAATCCTTGTGAACCAAGTGTTGCTGCTGGCACCTGTGATTTTGACCAAGATGGTCAAATCAACTCAGTGGACACGGACGATGACAATGACGGTGTAGCTGATGGCGCTGATGCCGATGCATACGACCCTAACAGTGACTCTGATGGTGACGGTATAACGGACATCAAAGAAACCAAGGGCGACGGTGCATACAATGTCGGAATTGACTCCAATCCGCTTGATACCGATACGGATGACGATGGCATCTTGGATGGCGTTGAAGACAGCAACCACGACGGTCATGTAAGTTCGGGTGAAACCAACCCTGCCGATGCGGATACGGACAACGACGGCTTGGATGACGGCGTGGAAGATGCCAATAAAAACGGTGTTGTCGATGCAGGAGAAAGCGATCCGCTCGATGCCTGCGATCCGAACAATACACTTGCCTTCTGTGATTTTGATGGCGATGGTCAAATCAACAACCTTGACCTCGACGACGACAATGACTGCCTCTCCGATGGCGATGATTCCAATCCTTTCGATGCGAACAGCGACACGGACAACGACGGAATTTCTGACTTGGACGAATGCCAGGCTGGCACAGATGCACTGAACCCTTGCGACCCAGCACCCGTTGGCCCACTTTGTGGCGGCCAAGTGGATGAGGATGGTGATGGTTACTTCGCTGATGTCACTTCCGACAACCCAACTTTTGACCCAGACGATGCAGATCCTTGTATTCCAGTTGTTTCAGTTGGTGTCTGCGACTTTGACCAGGATGGTCTCATCAACAGCATTGACCCGGATGACGACAACGACTGTGTCAATGACGCACAAGACACTGACGACTACGATACGCAAAGCGACAGTGACAACGACGGCTATGCTGACGGCCAGGAATGTCAGGCTGGCACCGACCCACTCGACCATTGCGACCCGGTGCCTTCGGCGCCAGATTGCCCGACGACCAGCGACGCGGATGGCGATGGATACAGCGGGGATTTGAGTTCAAACGACCCGCTTTACGACCCTAACGACAACGACCCTTGTATTCCGGTCATAACCGTTGGCGTCTGCGACTTTGACCAAGATGGTGAAATAAACAGCGTGGACGCTGATGATGATGGTGACTGCGTCGATGATACAGAAGACTTGGATGCTTACAATGCGCAGAGCGACTCGGATGGAGATGGCGAAACAGACTTCGTTGAGTGTCAAAACGGCACCGATCCGCTGAATGCTTGCGACCCACACAATGGCACACCTGACTGTGATTGCGACAACGACGGCATTGCCAACGGCACTGATACTGACGACGACAACGACGGTGTACTTGATACTGCGGATACCGATAGCTGTGACCCAAACAACGACAGCGACAACGACGGCATCTCAAATATTGATGAAACGACGGCCGGCAGCGACCCACTGGATCCTTGCGACCCTGACCCGAATACAACCGCTTGCCAAAGCCCTGACAATGATGGAGATGGTGTGACTGGATCGGACGACCCAGACGACAACAACCCATGCATCCCGAACCCATCTTTTGGTGGTTGTGACTTTGACCAGGATGGCCTCGTGAACAGTGTTGACCCGGACGATGACAACGACTGCGTAAATGATGCAGAAGACGTTGGCGACTACAACACAGCAAGCGATAGCGACTTTGACGGGATTGCCGATGGTGTTGAATGCCAGAACGGCACCAATCCGTTGGACAAGTGCGACCCGAACAACACCTTCGGTAGCTGCGACTTTGACGGCGATGGCTTGGTGAACAACCAGGACCCAGACGACGACAACGACTGTGTGAACGATGTGGACGACGTTGCAGACTTCGACCCACAAAGCGACTCTGACTTTGACGGCATTACCGATATGGATGAATGTCTGACAGGTACCGACCCTACCGATTCATGCGACCCAGACCCTAACAGCTTGGCTTGTACCGGAGAGGATATGGATGGAGACGGTTACATCGCCAATGCACCCACCGATAGCCCATTGTTCGACTCGGACGATAACGATCCGTGTGTACCAAACAATCATGTCGGTGCCTGCGACTTTGACCAGGATGGTTTGGCCAACATAGATGATGCTGATGACGACAACGACGGTGTCAACGATAACGACGATGTTGATCAATTTAATCCGAATAGCGACAGTGACGGTGATGGGATAACTGACAATGTGGAGACTGGAGGTGACGGTACTTACGATCCGGACATTGACTCTAACCCGCTCGATACTGATACCGACGACGATGGGATACTTGATGGCATCGAGGACGCAAACCACAATGGCATGGTGGATTTACATGAAACAGATCCGGTAAGTGCCGATACGGATGAAGATAGCTTAAATGACGGCGTAGAGGATGCAAACCAGAACGGGCATTTGGATGCTGGTGAATCTGACCCAACAAATCCAGACGACGATGGTGATGGAATCCTAACCATTGACGAGGATACGAACGGCAACGGGAACGTGCTTGATGACGATACCGACCTTGATGGCACACCAGATTACATGGACCCAGACCCATTTGCTTTTGTCAAAATGAAGGCTTACTTGCAAGGGCCGCTCGTTACTTCAACTGGCTTGATGAGAGACAACCTGCGCACGACGCTTGATGACGATGGCAATCCGTATATTTCGCTCATAGAGCCATATACTGACTTGAAAACGCCAACAGGTACTAGTCCTTTCGTCCACCTTGGCAGCGGCGGTGAGCAAATCCAAGCTAGTGTTTTGGCGGTAACTGGGCCAGATGCCATCGTTGACTGGGTATTTCTTGAGCTTCGCAGCAAGTTGAACCCGGCCAGTAGGTTATTGACTCGTGCAGCTTTGATTCAGCGAGATGGTGATATTGTTGACCTTGACGGGGTTAGCCCGGTACTATTCAAGGCAAAAACGGAAGAATACTATGTTGTACTGCGCCACCGCAACCATTTGGGTGTGATGACCAAGGACCCCGTTTCAGTAACAAGGGATATTGCATTAGCACCGTTCATTGACTTTACGAATCCAGTTACACAGACCTACGGCACCAATGCACAGAAAATAATGGGTAGTTACCTGGCGCTTTGGGCTGGAAATGCCAACATGGACGGAAGGATTGTTTACCAAGGTAGTGGTGCTGACAGGGATTTCATTTTCTTCGATGTCTTCCTTGACCCAGACAATACCAACAGTAGCTTCAACTTCATCGGGCACGGCTACAAAACAAGTGACACTGACCTGAATGGTAAGTATATTTTCCAGGGTTCTGGCAACGACGTTGACAATATGATATTCTTCAACGTGCTCCAACACCCAGGAAATACTTCCTTCGCAATCAACTACATAATCTACCAGCAACTTCCATAAGCTGTTAGTATAGACGCCATAAGTTCACATTAAGTGCAAGGGGTATAGTATCAGATATTATAGAGGTACTAATTCTCTTGCATTTAATGGTGAAAAATGGTTTAAGATGAAAGTGGACGGTTTGCGGTATTTTTCATAATAAAGCAATTTGTCATGAAAGTATGGTTAAATTCTTTTAGGCGAAACCATTTGCAAATCGTCTGCTTTTTTCAAAAAAAATGACTAAGGGATTAATTATCCCTAATAGAACCTAAGCGTTGTAAATCAGTTTTTTTACTGTTGGTAATTAATAAATATTAGCAATAAAAAATTAAGTTTTCTTATTAGTTTTACTTTAAAAACGGCATGGTTTTCGACTAATATAAAGAGTTCAAAAGAAGTTTGCATAATTGAAAATAAATGCATAATTTTGGATTCTGAAATTTAGAAGATTCCCTCCTTTTTTAAGAAAATATTCCCCCACAAATTGGCTTATCCTCCTCCCGCAAGCATAACTCGGTTGTAAAACCATTTTTTAAAAGAACATAAAAACAAGAACAATGAACAAAGTAAACACTCTGTGTGCAGCAGCTCTGCTGTTCCTTTCTTCAGCTTCCATCGCACAAGTTCAGTTCAAGCTTTCCTACAGCCAGGAAACTGAGCGTTACATGATTTCTGTGGTGCCACAGCAAACGTATGCTGCTCCGCAGAACATTACTGGCACTGGTCAAGTAACTATTAAGGTTCCAACCAACAATTTCGACCCAGTCGATATTGAGAGCATGCTGACTGGGATGCTCTGGGAGGCCAATGCCCGCAACAATTCGCCGTCCGAGTCGCCTGATTTCGACTACATTTCTTTCGGTCTTAATATTCAAGGAATCGCTTTCCCTGATTATGTAGCTGGTGTGGAGCTTCCACTTTTTAGCTTCCAAAATGCATACGGTTGCAACGGTGCAATCACGTTAGTGGATAATTTCGCTGACGAGTTCATGCCGCCAAACAGCCAGAACGCGAACATTGGCAATGCCCTGACCATTCTCGGTGCAGGTGGAGAAGCTTACGGAGGTATCTCTGGGAGTGCGGTTGTTAATTGCGACCCGAATGCAGTGCTTTCTGCCAAGGAAGAGATTGGCCTCGGGGGTTACACCATCTTCCCGAACCCAGCCAGTGACTATGTCAACGTAAAGGTTGACTGGAATGGCGATGCTACCGATGCCAACATACTCATCGTAGATGCTACTGGCAAGCAAGTAATGACTGCACCAGCAAGCTTGGCTACTGGTAAGAATACTCAGAAAGTCAAGGTGTCAGAACTTGCTCCGGGCAGCTACTGGGTTTACCTCGCTGGCAATGATTGGAAGGTCGGTCTGGACCGTTTTTCTAAGCAATAAAACATGGATTCATTACTGGGCAACGAAGTAGTAATTTTTTTGATGGGGCTTTGTGTCCCGCTTTCAAATAGCTACTCCTGCCTAGTAATGTATCAAAAACTAGACCCATTCAACCAACGAAAATGAGAGGGAGAACAGAGAAGACTTTTGGTTTCGACTAAGATAATCTCTGTCATTGAGCGGCAACTATGAGGGTTGCCGCTTTTTTTCGTTTTGCCCATGTTTTTAACAAAATTTGACCGTTGGAAACGTAATTGCTTTACTTTCAATGGATTTCGACTTATCTTTGCACAGAAATAGAAAAAAGGCTACACACACCAACCGACTAACTTCCATACTTTTTCCCTTAGGCTTGTTCAACTTATAACCTATTTTTGTTTTTTGTAAAAGCTTTGAACAGCCAATATTTTAAGCTACACCTCCCCTGGTTATTTTTTTGAGAAAACTTACACAACAACCACTATGGACTTAGGGTACCTCATTAACATTTTATTGAAACGGAAATGGCTCCTGCTTTCCGTCATTTTAATTTCTTCCATCTCCACCTTTTTGCTCATTGGGAGATTGCCGTACGCCTACAAATCAAAGGCAGTGATTTCTACCGGAATCATTGACTACAAAGGCGTCAGCTTGCAGATGGACAACCCGTTCATCCAGCAATTCCAAATCGAAAGTAGTTTCAACAGCCTCATCGAGAAGATGAAAAGCCGGACCAGCATTAAGCTGCTAACGGATACACTGCTAATACACGATGTGGAAGCTGAAAAAATGGTAAACGGAAAACCGTTTCGCCCAGCAGATTTTGTTAGGGTGGAAATGACCGAAGATGAACGTGACAAAGCGGTGCTGAAACTCAAGGCCAGTTTCAACGATTCCTTGTTGAACACGAAGCCCAGCCCAGAGCATTACAACAACCTGCTTGCAGAAGGCTATGGATACGACTTTGAATCGCTTTGGAAAAAACTCGAAATCAAGCGGATAGGGGAGACCGACTACCTCAGTGTAGAGTTTGAATCCGAAAACCCCGAACTTTCTTATTTCGTTGTGGATGTCTTTTTGAAGAAATTTTTTAAAACCCACGAGACTGACCTTTCTGCCAAGGAAAACAAGGCGCTGGATTTTGCAACAAAGCAATTTGATGCTCGAAAAGTCGAACTGGACACCATCACAAAATTGATTGACGATTACAAAAGAAGTAACAACCTCGTTGATGCATCAAGCCAGCGGGAAGGCGTAGTTTCCCATATCAAAGACCTAGAATTGAAATTGGAGGAAAGCCGACTTCAAATACCGGCTTTGAAAGCGAATATTGCATCGCTTGAAAAACAAATCATGGCACTGGGAATTGGGTTAGCCTCAGATTTTTCAAATAAAATTCTTTACAGTGAGGATGTCAATGACATAGATTCAAGAATCAAGAAGCTGCAAGAGAAAAAGGTTGAAGAGTTTGCAAACGGTAAAAACACCGATGCTATTGACAAAAGAATCGAATTTTTAAGAAAAGAACAGGCGGCAAATATCCAAAGAATCGTTCCTGTAAGTCCAAATCATAAGGGCAAATTGGATGACCAGAACATCCAAATGATACAGGACAAGGTGAAAAAGCAACTTGATTTGGAACTTGCCATTGCGTCGTTTGATTCTTACCAGCGGGAAATCTCCAGGCTTCAAGCGAAAGCCAATATGCTTACCATCAACGACAACGAGCTGGCCTCATTGATGGAAGAAAAAGACCGAATTGATAAAGAATACTCTTCCGCCAGGGACAAATACGAAAATGCAAAAAGCTATACCGAAGGTTCTGAAAACCCGTTGAGTATCATCGAAGCTACTGAATTTCCTTTTCAGGCGGAATCAAAGCACCGAGCGATTTTCGCTGGGTTTGCAGGAGTGGCAGGTGGCTCAATCGCCAGTATTATCCTGTTTTTGCTGGCCTTCATTGATTCCAGCTTACAGTCGCCCTCGCAATTTCAACGGATTACCAAGTTGCCACTGATTGGCTATGTGAACAAGGTGAAAGTACATGACATGAACCTTAACAACTTGTTCCTGTCCATTCAAGCAAGGCCAGAATTAGAAACTTTTAAGGAGGATATTCGGAAAATCCGAACGGTCATCGAAGGCTCAGGGGCAAAGTGTGTACTTTTCACTAGCCCGAAGCCGCAAGAAGGAAAGTCTTTTTTGGTTGTACTGTTGGCCTATGCCCTAAGTTTGAACGACCGGAAGATTTTGATAATTGATACCAATTTCAAGAACAATACTTTGTCAGGGTACAAGACCAATTCGTTCATCGAAATAACGACCGATAGTCCGAAATCAAAAATGGGACTTGGGTTAGGAGATGGATATGGCCACCTTTCAAATCCTGAAACTGCAGCAGCCAACGATTCCAATTTGCAGAGTATCGATATCGTTGCTAACAAAGGCGGTAGCCAAAGCCCGGCAGAGGTACTCGCTGGCAAGAACTTCAAAAAAGTCATTGAGCAGTACGGCAAAAAGTACGATTTTATCTTTATGGAAGCTGCTGCCATGAACAAGTTCTCCGATACCCGTGAGTTGGTTCCTTTTGCTGACAAAGTGATCACGGTAATGTCCGCAGAGTCACCAATTGGCAGCGAAGACAAGGATACATTAGAGTACTTGCGAGGTTTGGATAGCAAGATGCTAGGGGGTATCCTGAACATGGTTGATGTGAAGAACATTTAATACCCCAATACCCGAAAGACAAATTAGACTCCCATTCATTATTGATGAACAACTCATACTGGTTAAAATCGGGTTTTTATACCCTGTCAGAAAAAGCAGCTTCCATGCTTTTCGGCTTCGGAGGAGCCGTGCTGCTGTACAGGGCAATACCCACCCAGGCAGAGTTTGGTGTTTGGGTGCTGTTTTTGTCCATCGTATCTGTCATTGAGGTAGGGCGCATCGGGTTGTTGCAGAATGCGCTGGTAAAATACCTGTCCATTGAGCAAGGTGAAGAAGCAGGACGCATCACAACCGCCTCTTTTGTGCTAAACGGGATACTGACGCTGATGATAGTGTTGGTCTGCCTTGCCCTATCGCCTTTGGTCGCTGAGGTATTTGAAGCACCGATATTGGCCAAATTGTTCCAGATATACTGTTTGACAACGATAGCTCTGATACCTTTTTACCAATGCAACTATATCCAACAGGCCAACTTGGACTTCAAAGGAATCTTTTGGAGCAACTTCGTAAAAGGCGGGGTGCTTTTTAGTTTTATCCTTTACCTGTTCATTGAAAAAATACCAGTAAACCTTACTGAACTTGCCCTAATGCAGGTGGTTGCAGCAGTTTTATCATCCATTGCTTCATGGGTGTTTGCGATGAAATACGCTCGTTTTAGCCGTAAAATTGATTGGGATTGGGTGAAAAAATTGTTTGCCTATGGCAAGTTTGTTTTTGGTACCAATATTAGCACCCAGTTGTACAAAACGGTGGACAAATTGCTGTTGGGTTCATTGGGTGGAACGGCAATGGTTGCCATTTATGACGCCGCAATTCGCATCACCAACCTCACGGACGTGCCTACTGCCAGTATGGCTTCCATGCTTTTCCCACAAAGCTCCCGAAGGGTGCAAGGTGGCAACGGAGCGGTCAAGCAACTGTACGAGAAAGCGGTCGGCGCCATTTTGGCGTTCATGTTGCCCTGTATCATCGGGGTGATGCTCCTGGCCGACTGGCTCATACTTTTGACTGCAGGCAAAGCCTATTCCGATGCTGCCAACTTGTTGCGCATCACTATTTTATTCGGCCTGTTTTTACCCTACGCCGTTCAGTTTGGTACGGTACTGGACTCAATTGGTAAACCCAAGGTCAATTTTGTTTACACCCTGTTAAGCTTGTTGCTTACGGCACTACTCAATTTGTTGATGATTCCCAAAATGGGTGCCATGGGTGCGGCAATTGGCACTTTGATTGCCTACGCCATTACTTTCGCATTCATGCAGGCATATTTGCATAAAACATTAAAAGTCAATCCTTTGAAGCCATTTTATCACATGATTGACTTTTACGGCAAGCTCTGGAATTTTGCGCTGCAAAAAATAAGTGGAACAAAATCGAGCGTAGCCCCGATGGAAATATTGGAACATGAAGAGGAAAAAATAAACTAAAAACTCATTGGCCAAAAGGCCACAAAAGATAAAATTTGCCCCCAATATTCAGTTTGGCGACCAAAAGTCGTCCAAAAATTAACAGAAAGCCACTGACAAATTATGATGACTCAAGCAATGTACGAAGAGGGTTTGGCTTATGCTGAATCGAATTTTTTGGATGAAAATGCAGCGCACTTGCACGTGGACAAGCGGCTCATCCGGGAGAAATTCAACATGGACGGCAAGAAGGTGCTCGACTTTGGTTGCGGCATGGGCGGTATGAGCCTCTGGTATGCCACCAATTTCAAGTGCGAGGTGCATGGTATCGACATTGATGCTCACCATGTGAAAATTGCGAACGACCTGAAGGCCAAACACAAGGCGCAAAACGTCAACTTCGAAGTGCGCAACGTGCTCGACAAACCACTAGAAGGCAAGTACGACTTCATAGTGCTGAATGATGTGGCTGAACACATTCAGCTACCGATTTTAAAGGCCATATTTCAGGCACTTAGCAAAAACCTTGCGGCGGGCGGCGGCATCTATGTCTCGTACCCGCCTTGGCGCAGCCCCTATGCTTCTCATGTGCAACATGTTGTGGGCATTCCGTGGTGTCAGTTTCTGCCGGAAGGAATGCTTTTGAAAATGATTGAAAAGAACAACCGACAAATCGTTGGAGAGGAGGAAAGCGACTTGCTACAAGCGTACCAAGGGCTTAACCACCTGACACACAACAAGTTGATGGGAGCACTGGAGGGTTCCGGTCTTCGGCCAGTGTACCGAAAAAGCCATAGCTTCGTCAACAAATATGGGCCGTTGAAAAATGCGAACCTGCGATTTTTCCCACTTGACTTTTTGGTGACGAAAGAATTTGTCTTATTGGAAAAAGCAGCTTAATTGAAAATTCCAAATTGTTAACCTCCATCTCATTCGCCCCCCAATAAAGGCGAAGAATTATGAACGCTGACCTCGACATTATCTACTTCACACTTTTCCCATGGGACAATGCATTCTCATCGGTATCGCTATCGTTCACAAGGGAGTTTGCGAAGCACAACCGGGTTTTCTATATCAACCATCCATATTCCATCAAGGATTTCGTGAAAGGCTGGAAACAGCCGATGGTAAAGGCCCGCCGGAAGGACATGCTCCTGAACCGGATGCGTTACGAGACGATACCCGACCTCCCTCATGTCATTGCCGTGCAGCCACCGCTCACCCTGCCCATCAACTGGATGAACCCTGGTAAGGAATACGACCGATGGGCAGCGTTCAACAATCGTATCATTATCGATACGATAAAGCAGGTAATAAAGGATTACGACATCAAAAACTTCGTTTACCTGAATTGCTTCAACCCTTACTTCGCTGGGGCACTGCCGAAGGAACTTGGTGCAAAATTGAGCATGTACCAGTGCATTGACGACATGACAGAGGAGCAATATACCGCCAAGCACGGCGCTAGGGTGGAGGATGAGGCACTCCGCAATTCGGACATTGCCTTCGTGACTTCCAGGAACCTGCACCGTCTGAAAAAGCACCTTAATCCAAATACCTATGTGCTCCACAATGCGGTGGACATCAGTATTTTTGAAAAAGTGCACCAAGGTCCACTGCCGAGGCCAAAAGAATTGGAAGGCGTAAAAGGCAGGGTCATTGGGTTTACTGGGAATATCAACGAGTACAGGCTGAACTATCCGCTTTTTAAACAAATTGCGGAGCAACATCCAGACAAAACGCTCGTGCTGGTAGGCCCGCTGAACTCGGAATGCTACAAAGAATACGGATTGGATAAGATGCCAAACGTCATATTGACCGGTGGTAAAAATATCCGTGAGCTACCTGCTTTTTTGCAACATTTTGACGTGACGATTATTCCGTTCTTGAAAAACAAACTAACTGCAAGCATTTATCCTTTGAAAATCAATGAATACCTAGCAGCCGGAAAGCCAGTCGTTGCCACTAATTTTTCAGAAGATATTCGTAGTTTTGCAGACGTAGTTTATATAGCGGAGAATGAGGAAAACTTTGTGCAAGCCATTAACAGGGCAATTGCAGAGGATTCCAAGGAGTTGATTGAACAGCGGAGACTTACCGCAAATCAGAATACTTGGACGGAGCGGGTTAAGCAATTTTGGGAAATCGTGGACAAACATCTTGTAGGCGCAGAAAAAGTTTACTGAAAACATTGGCAATTCACCTTCAATGTTTTTTGACAATTAACTGTTTTGATACTTGTCTTCTTTGAGGAATGTTTTGACGAATTATCAATCCCATTGAATTTTAAGCAAGATTATGACCCACACACTAAATTCATTTACAGAAAAATTCCTTGTGCCCGACACCAAGGATTTCCTGAACGAAGCGTATGCAGACCTGCAAGCCGTTGCAGCTGATTACAAAGCAAAATATGCAAGTGGCGACCCTTTCCCAAACATCTTTTTTGAGGATTTTTTCAACCCAGAAGTGTTGGATGCCATGCTGGATGAGTTCCCAGACCTTGAAGGCAAGGACGATATCAAGTTTCAAACACCCAACGAAATAAAGCTGGCCTCACGTGGTGAGCGCAGGTTTGGGCCAGTGTCAAAAGCGTTTGCCCACTTCCTCAATTCAGAACCATTTTTGATGTTTTTGCAAGAATTGACCAGCATCAAAGAAACCCTCACACCAGACCCATATTTCGAAGGTGGCGGATTCCACCAAACTAAGCCCGGTGGCTTTTTGAAAATACATGCTGACTTCAACAAACACCGCCAGACTGGCCTCGACCGCCGCTTAAATGTGCTTGTTTACCTCAACAAAGATTGGAAAGATGAGTATGGTGGTCATTTCGAATTGTGGAATAAAGACATGACCCGTTGCGTAAGCAAAATACCGCCAAGGTTCAATACGATGGCCATGTTCACTACCACGGACTTTTCATACCATGGACTGCCTAATCCGCTTACATGTCCACCTGATAGGAGCAGAAAGTCGTTGGCACTCTATTACTACACCAACGGACGGCCAACCAGCGAGATTAACGAAGGCTTAGAAGACCATACCACACTGTTCAGAGAGCGGAAAGGGGTGACGGTGGATACCGATATGCGAAAATTCAATGCATTTCAATCGGCTAAAGATTTTGCGAAAGATTTGTTACCACCTATCTTTGTGAAGTTGGGTAAAAAAATCGTGAAATAAACGACAATAAATTCATGGAGAGCAACACAAAAAAAGCAATTCAGGAACCAGAAATTGCCCTTTCTCAGAAGGAGCAAATCATAGAATTCGTGGCAAGTGCGCTTTGCTTCCTGTTATTACTGGCTTGTTTTGTAAAGGTTGTCTTCTTGTGAATTTCAAGATATATTTGAATGGGTTAGGAATCGGGAGCTTGGAGAAACCTGAAAAGGTGGAACCAGTTCCCATTCTTTTCCCCAGTTCCATTCGGCTTCCCAGCTAGGCATTTTCCCCACACATTGGCTATTGAACAATTGACTCGTTTTTCGCAAAACGCTGAATATTGGCTGTTTTTAAGATTTAATGGAACAGTCTTCCTCCCCCTGCGACTATGAGAAAATGAATTACACCATTTCGATATTTACAAGTTTCAAGGATTGGCTGGTAAAGCAAGTTGTTTACCAAAAGCTGAACAACCCACTCGGGTATGTGCTGCTGTTACTGTTTGCAGTAGGTCTTTCGTTCGTTCTGTCCATGCTTCCGCTCAAATTTGCCATACTGCTGGTGACTGGCATCTTGGCCATTCCTGTGGTTGCAGGTATTTTTATAGACCTCAATTTTGGAATCAATGTCATGGTCTTCGCTGGCTTTTTGCTGGGGCTAGTTGCCAAGTACACAGATGCCCCCATTGGCACAGCGCTCGATGGTATGCTGGTGCTGATGCTTGTCGGGATGCTTGCCCGCCTCATCAAAGAGAGGGATTTTAGTTTTGCTAAAAATCCTATCAGCATCTTCATTTTTGCATGGATATATTACAATCTTCTCGAAGTGCTCAACCCTTGGGCTGGTTCTAGGCTTGCATGGGTTTATACCGTTCGCTCTGTGGCGTTGCTGCTGGCACTATATTTCATAGCCTGTTACGCTTTCAGTAGCTATAAACGAATCGTCACTACGTTGAAAGTGATTCTTTTTTTGGGCTTTGTGTCCGCTTTGTATTCCCTTAAACAAGAATGGATTGGCTTCAGCCAAGCTGAGGTTACTTGGCTGAACGCCGACGAGGAGCGTTTCATGCTCATCTTTCAGTGGGACCGAATGCGGGTTTTTTCCTTTTTCTCTGACCCAACTACTTTCGGAATATTGATGGGGTACATGGCTATGCTGTGTCTGGTTTTGGCGTCAGGCCCTTTCAAGGTTTGGCGTCGGATTGCTTTAATAGTGGCGTCGGTCAGTATGTTGCTGGGTATGGCTTATGCTGGTTCACGGACACCGTTTGTGATGTTGCCAATGGGCGTACTCATGTTTCTGATTTTGACGTTCAAACGACAAACCATCATCGCAGGCCTGTTCTTTTTTATGGTTGGTGGTGTCCTCGTCATGAAATCAACTAACAATGCTGTCGTTTGGCGGATCCAATCTGCTTTCAGGGGAGAGAGCAGCGACACCATTGATGTGCGGATGCAAAACCAGGCTAAAGTTCAGCCGTACATTCACACTCACCCAGTAGGCGCAGGGCTGGGCAGCACCGGGTACTGGGGGAAACGGTTCACACCGGATAGTTGGCTGGCCAGTTTTGCGCATGACAGCCTCTATGTCCGATTAGCGGTGGAAACAGGTTGGATTGGGCTGATTATTTATATGGGTCTGCTTTTTACAGCCATGCGCACAAGTATCCGCTATTATTTTAGGGTAAAAGACCCCAAGATAAAAACAATTTATCTCAGCCTGACCATAACGGTTTTCCTGCTTGCACTGGCGAGCTATCCGCAGGAAGCAATTACTTTGCTACCGACATCAATCGTTTTTTACATCATCTTGGCGATGATTGCTCGATTGAAGGATTTTGACCCAAATTTTGCGAAGCAAGGTGATAAAGGAGGATTGGGTACGATGATATAAATCTTAATTCTACTTCATTCCTTCAAACAACCAATCCGCAATCAGTTGACGATTGGAAGCAAGGAACAAACGCTTCTGGTCGGTCGGATGCTTGATATTTCCCATCTCGATATACGCAGCAGGCACTTTTGTTTCACGAAGCATGTGCAGGTCCCGGGAAGTCACAGTGCCATCGTACCCTCTATTTTTGTTGACCTTTTTGTAGTTTTCCTCCATGCTTTCGTGCATTTTCGTTGCTAAAATCTTTCCCTGCTTATCGTCTGGGTGGTAGTAAAAAAATAGGTCGGTCTGTTGCCCTTTCCCCCTGGAATCCACATGGATAACGATGAGTTTTTGATTCTCAACGCCTTGTTTTTTGTGCTTTTCATACAGCGTATTGATGACATCAGAGCGCTGAAATAGACGGGGCTTATGCCCTCTGAAAATTGACTCATTGCCCCAAACTACCTCATCGTTGTCACAGACGAGGTATTGGTCATCACGGATGCCGTCGTTGCGGTCACGGGTAATCATGTAAGCGGTTGCCCCATGCTCAATGAGTTTTCGGACCACTCTCAGCGCCACGTCGTAGGCGTATTCATCTTCACAGACTGTATGTTTGCCTACTTTGGCCATTGCACCGGGATCGGGCCCACCATGTCCACTTTCGATGAAATAGACCTTGCCTGCCAGCGAGTTGTCCTTCAGCGGTACGTGCTCATATTTTTTACCAAAAATGGGAAAGCGGCGGTTCCCGGACGGCTCAATGGCCAGGTTTACCTCGCCATTGGAGGCCGTGTCGTTGAGCGATGCTTTTTTTACGTCTGTGTCTGGGCAGTTCAGCAAGTGGTAAGGCACCCATAAAACTTTGTCCTTCCTGAACGAAGTCTGTCGGTAACCATCGGCGAACATGACTTCATTGTAGCTTTCGATGGTTTTGGCAGTCTGCCAATCCTTTATACCAATGGAGGAACGGATGGTTTTTCCATCAAAATTGTAAATGAAAATGGGCAAGGTGTAGTCTTGGCCCACCTTGAGTTGTGAGCCGTTTTTAAGGTCGTTTAATGCATAAAACTTAGAAACGTTGCAGGAGTTTCTATCAAGGTTGTAACGGCGAAGCAAGGAGAAAACGCCATCACCTGGCAAGGCTTTGGTCTTGTAAAAATCGGGATCAGCAGGTGGGCGATACGCACCAATCAATAGCATCAGAAAAAATAGGGTCAACAGCCGGGGCATATTGGTTTCGAATTTGCGAGTTAGCATTTAAACAGTAAAATTATTCAAAACACCTGCAAATCGCCAAATTCAAGCCAAGTTCGCAGCGTATCTTTCTATTTGTTGACCATCAGCTTCTGCACCGTAAACGATTGCCCGACTTTTAAACGGACGTAGTGGATGCCAGCAGAAAGCTCTCCAAGCGGGAGTCCGACGGTATGCTTTCCGGGTAGTTGCGTTTCCCATAAAACCGTCTTGAACAACCTGCCAGAATTGCCCAGTATTTCCACTGTAACCAACTGTTTGTCAGGTAGTTGATAGCTCAAGGATGCCTTGCTGGTGGTGGGGTTTGGGAATAGTTCCAAGTCCATATTTTCAACCAAAGCCTCCTTCCCTGCACTCACATAGGGCATTTCGAGCAAGGCTCGTTGATAAACGCCACTGCCATGGGTGGCTGCCCGTAGTTTTCGGTTGGCAGGTGAAATTTTTAAGTCAAAAACCATCACCGCTTCCGGTAACCCATCGAGATAAGATTGCCAAGTGGCACCAAAATCCACAGACGAAAACACACCGAGGTCATTTCCTACATAAAGATTGTTCGGAAATAACGGGTCGATGGCAATGGCACTGGTTGGCAGGTCGGGCAGTCCGTTGCTGATGTCCTCCCAACTGGCGCCATAGTCGCTGGTGCGGAACAAGTGACCAGATCCATAGCCCCCAATCGCAGCAAACGCAACAGCGTCATTGGTGGGATCTACCTCCAAGTCCAGAATGAAACGATTGGGAAGTCCGGCACTCACATTTGCCCAAGTATTTCCGCCGGTTTGTGTCACGAAAATATGGCCTGGGTTGCCATTTAAAGGTGCTGAAGCAACATACGCCACGTTCGGGTTACTGTTTGAAATGGCGATGCTCAACATCGGGTTGCCATCCAAAGGTTGGCCGTTGTTGGTGGTCGTCCAGTTGTCGCCGCCATCCGTTGACTTGGCTACAATGGCCGAACCTGCATAAATGACCTGTCCGTTTGAAGGTGCCAAAGCGAAAGGGGCCACAAATGCCACTGGGCCTTGGACAGGCGGGCTAAGGTAATTGTAACTGTTGCCACCGTCGTCCGAGCCTAGCATATTCAAATTTTGCCAGGAGAGGTAGCTATACTGGTCGTCCTGCTGGTTGATGGCACTCCAACTTCCGTCGCCACCGAACTTCCGTCGCCAAGTAACGGTGCTGCCCGTC
Organism: Saprospiraceae bacterium; assembly: GCA_021739645.1. Classification (GTDB taxonomy): domain Bacteria; phylum Bacteroidota; class Bacteroidia; order Chitinophagales; family Saprospiraceae; genus UBA6168. The sequence goes on from JAIPBL010000001.1 coordinate 249,540, forward strand.
ACAGGGTCAATATCGGGGTTCAAACGGATGGAGCCGTTGTCCTGTAACCCGCCCATGCAGAAAAACTCATCCGTGGCAGAGTTGCTGAACCCGTTGTAAAACTGGGCAGTTTGCATCCGACCACTTGCACTTTGGAAGCTCTCGCCATTGTCCGTGGACCGATGGACGCCGCCATCATCAGCAACATAGAAAACACCGGGAAGGGTAGGATGCCAAATGGCATCATGGATATCGGAATGCACAAACTCAGGCCCACCGTCCGGGCCACCAATGGGCGCATTGGTGAAGCCAATGCCCCCATTGGTGCTCTGGCTTTTTTGCACGATGGTTTGCCCACCATTGCTCGACCGCCAAGTGTCAATCCCGACAATGACCAATTCGTTCGGATTCGTTGGGCTGACGGCCACGTCATGTGAATACCAGCCTTGCCACTGTGAATAATCGGTGGTGGTTTGGACGCTCCAAGTTGTACCAAAATCGCTGGAACGGCAGAGCCAGCTCGCACCCTCTGCCGAGCTGAGACCATTTCCGATGCTGGCGTAAATCACATCCGGGGCACTTGGCGCACGGTCGAGCATGATTTTTCCATTGAAAATATCAGGCAATCCGGCGGTTATTTTTGTCCAATTCGCTCCACCATTGCTGGTTCGGTAAATGCCGTAGCCAGGTGAGCTTTGGTTGCCACAACCAACTACTACAATGTCAGGATTCGTGGGGTGGATGACCAGGTCATTTGCCAAAACAACATTGTGGACCAGTGTCCAGGAATCACCGCCGTTGATACTTTTATACACGCCGTCAGAGGTGGCAGCGTAAACGATGGCAGCGTTGGATGGTGCAACTTCAACATCCCAAACACCCTTGTTTTGGTCTTGCGAAAAATCGAGGCTTTTCGTCCAGGATTGGCCACCGTCTTTGCTCCGCAAAAGGCCAATGCCGTAAGTGCCCCGAGTATTGCGGTAAGCACTGCCCGTACCGGCAGTCTGGTGGTTGTAAACCTCACCAGTACCAATGAAAATAGTCATGGAGTCATTGGGTGGGAAGGCGATGGTGCCAACTGCTGGCACTGGAAATCCGGTGGGCACTCGGTGCCATGCGGTAGTGCCCATGCCACCCGTGTAGCTGCGCCAAAGGCCGCCACTGGCCGAGCCAGCGTACATGGTGTTCGGATTTTGTGGGTTGAAGGCGAGTTTTAGGGTGCGGCCTGCCCGGTTGTGTGGCCCCAATGTTATCCAAGGGTCAGTGCTGCGGGTAGCGGTTTCGGCAGGTGCCATTTGGTTTAAGTACCGCCATGCTTGCATATAGCCAGCAGGGGGCATTTTGTCAAATGGATAAATCCGGGCACTGCCGAAAAAATTCAATGCCTCATAGGCATCCGAAGTTTTTGTAGCATCCTGTTTCGATTTGGTTGGTTGAAAATATTTGCAACCAAAAACAGTCAAGCCAAGGAGAATGGCCACAAAAATTGGGCGGGAGTATCTGTTTGTCATAGTATTCGGGAAGTTTGTTTGTGTTTGCTTTTGGGCAAATATACACCGAACCTGTTAGGCTTCAGGGTATTTTTAGCGCAAACACACGTCAATTCATGCTTTTTGGTGAAATCCCATTTTCCGCAAAAAACCAGGCTGTTTCCCAAATTACACACCTTTAAAAGACAAGAATTTCTGGATTTTGGGTATCCACTCCCACTCTTCGTTTAGCCTTCGCAAAAAAAACTGCAATAATATAGCAGGGATGATAGATTAGCCTAAATTCGCCCCGGTTTTGCCTCGTTACAATAAGAAAATACGGTGCAATTCGCCATTAATCATTGATTACCATTCAATTTTTCAGTCATGATTCCCATCATTGTCATCATTTTTATCCTCGGCTACACCGCCATTGTACTGGAACATCCCCTAAAGTTGGACAAAACCGTTCCAGCGATATTTACCGGAGCGATACTTTGGGCAATCATATCATTCGCCGGTCTTGGCGTTGTAAATGCAGAACACCAACCGGGAGACCTGGAAAGTGTGTTGGTGCACCACCTCGGCAAAATCGCCGAAATTCTTTTCTTCCTGATTGGCGCGATGGTGATTGTGGAATTGGTTGACCTACATCGGGGTTTTTCCGTCATCACGAACCGAATTCAGACTACCAGTAAAACCAAATTGCTCTGGCTGATTTGCATCATTTCCTTTTTTCTTTCGGCAGTGCTCGACAACCTGACCACCACTATCGTGATGATTTCGTTGCTCCGCAAATTGGTGCCCGACCGCAAAGAGCGGATTTGGTTTGTGAGCTTTGTGGTTATTGCTGCCAACGCTGGTGGTGCTTGGTCTCCCATCGGAGACGTCACGACAACCATGCTATGGATAGGTAAAAAAGTCTCCTCTGAGGGTTTGATTGAAGATGTATTCATCCCTTCGGTACTGTGTCTTTTAGCTCCACTGCTCATTGCTACGGCCATGCGCCACTTTAAAGGCCATATTACTTTGGGTTCGGGCGATATTGCTGCTAGCGAGGAACGACAGCAGTTGTTAAGCAGCAAAACAATGTTGATTCTTGGTGTTGGCGGGTTGATTTTTGTGCCCATTTTTAAACAAATCACCCATTTACCCCCCTACATGGGGATGATGATTTCACTGAGTATTGTTTGGCTGGTTTCAGAATATATCCATCCAGGCGACCGGTTTTACGAAGAGCGAAAACACCTGTACACGGCCCGCCATGCCCTGAGCAAGATTGAAATGTCGAGCATTTTGTTTTTCTTGGGCATTTTGTTGGCTGTCGGCGCTTTGGAGTCGGTCGTTAGTGGCACCCATGCCGATGGACATCCAGTGGGTTTCCTCATGTCCATGGCCGAGCTATTAAATAATGCCATCCCGAATACAGAGGTCGTCGTCATTATTCTCGGGGTGCTGTCTGCCATTGTTGACAACGTACCGTTGGTGGCAGCAGTGATGGGCATGTACCCAATGGACCTTTATCCGATGGATGACAAAATTTGGCAACTCATTGCTTTCACCGCAGGTACAGGAGGCAGCATGCTTATCATTGGCTCTGCCGCAGGTGTTGCTGCCATGGGCATGGAGCGAATTGACTTTATTTGGTACTTGAAAAATATAGCCTGGCTTGCGTTGGTTGGTTTTTTGGTCGGGTCAGGAGCATTCGTACTTTTGTACCCAATTATACATGGATAGCAGAGAAAATGGCTAAAATGAAAGGATTGAGTTTGATATTGTTACCCCTCTTGTTGGTAGCATGTGGGAATGTGCAGGAGAAAAAACTCGTCGGTAAATGGCAGGCGATTTCGCTCATCGAGGACGGGATGCCGATACCGGTACCGCCCTCCGAAGTTGGTTTTGAGTTTTCCCCCCAGGGGTACTATAATTTTCGAAGTACCCTCAACTACAAGGAAGCGGGCACTTTTTACGTCAGTGGCAGCCTACTTTTCACCATGGATACGCTGAATGAAGCCTCCACCGAAAAATCAGTGCAGATTCTCGACCTTACGAAAGATTCTCTTTTCATCAGAATGAACGATGAGGGTAGGCAGCGGATAGTGAAGCTGGGAAGGCTGCAGTAAATTACACAACATCCAGTGCCTGCGCCAAATCTTCCATCAACCAATCTGGGTCCTCCAATCCAATATACAAGCGCACCAAGGTAAAAGGGTAGGGCGGGTTGTCCCGACCCGGCACGTCGTAAAACGCTGCCATCGGCACTAGCAGCGATTCGTGGCCGCCCCAGGAGACGGCGAAAAGGAAGCGTTGCAATCGGTTGAAAAACGCCTCTACTTGCTCCATCGAATCCGTTTTCAGGAAGATAGTGATGAGGCCGCCACAGCCCGCCATTTGTTTTTGCGCCAGCGCAAACTGTGGGAAGGAGGGTAAAAATGGGAACAGCACCCGCTCCACTTTCGGGTGGGTTTCCAACCACTTCGCTATTTTCAAAGCACTTTCATAACTCCGCTGCACCCGCAGCTCCAAGGTTCGCAAACCCCTGATTACCAGCCAAGCATCGTGTGGGCTGATGATGTTGCCGAGGGTCATTATTTCCGTTTGAAAAATCTTCCGAATCATTTCTTGGCTGGCGCAAATGACGCCGCAGACCACGTCGCTGTGACCATTCAGGTACTTCGTGCCCGTGTGCATCACGATGTCAATCCCATGTTCGATTGGGCGCTGGAAGAGGGGGCTGCAGTTGCTGTTGTCAATCATCGTGACGATGCCATGCTGCTTCGCCAATTTTGCGCAAGCACTCAAGTCCTGCAACTCGAAAGTCATCGTGTTCGGGCTTTCGAGGTAAAGAAAGGTGGTGTTCGGCTGAATGGCGGCTTCAATGTTTGCCACCTCCGTGCCATCCACAAAAGTGTGGGTGACACCAAATCGAGGGAGGAAATTGAGCAGTAGGTTCTTCGTCCAAGAGTACGGGTTTTTGACACAAATGACATGGTCGCCAGATTTCAGGTTGGCGAGCATGGCCATCGCCGTGGCACCCGCTCCGCTCGAAACCACCAGGGCATCATCCGCACCTTCCAGTGCCGCCAGTTTTTTTCGCAAAATCTCCACCGTAGGGTTATTGCCTCGGGTATAAATATGATTGGCTAGCTCGTCAGTTACATCCTTTCGGAACTGCTCTAAGCTCGGAAAGGCAAAATTGCTGCTCTGGATAATGGGCGGCGATACGGCATTGAAGTAATTGTGACGGTCTTCGCCGAGGTGGGTGAGGATTTCGGATAGGTGCATTTTTGTCAACTTTTCAAATTTCAATCGTGCCTTCAAGGTAAGTCTTCGCTTGCCCACTGATGTGGGTGCGGTCACCTTGAAACTGGCATTTTAGGTAGCCTCCTCTTTTTGAAATTTGGCGGGCAGTAAGTTCAGGCTTCCCCAGTTTATTTGCCCAAAATGGTGTCAGTGTGGTATGCGCCGAGCCGGTCACGGGGTCTTCGTCAATGCCAAAGGCCGGGAAGAAACATCGAGAAACGAAATCAACCTCCTTGCCGACTGCGGTTATGATGAACCCACGTGCTTTTAACTTCCCCAATTGCCTAAAGTCAGGGTCAATATTTTCCACAACTGCTTGATTTTCAACAAGTAACAAGTAATCCTCCCTTCCCTTCCAAACTTCTAGTGGTTTCACCCCGAGTGCGATTTGGGCCATTTCAGGTACCTCAACTTGGGCAATTTTGTCGGTCGGGAAATCCAGGACGTACCAGTCGTCCTGTTTTTTTACACCCAAAATTCCGCTGCGGGAATGGAAGGTGATTTCATCGAGGCCACAGTCCAAATGCTCCCAAAGCACGTGTGCAGTAGCTACCGTGGCATGGCCGCAGAGGTCAACTTCAGTAGCTGGCGTGAACCAGCGCAGATGAAATTCGGCTTCATTTTTTAGGAAAAAAGCAGTTTCGGCGAGGTTGTTTTCGGCGGCGATTTGCTGAAGCGTTACATCTGGAAGCCAGTCTTCGAGCGGCACAACGGCGGCGGGATTGCCCCGGAAAATCTGGTCCGTGAAGGCATCAACTTGGTAGATTAAGAATTTCATTTGCGGGTGGTTTTCTTAAAAATGTACTGTTCCGCAAATGTAGTATCAGCCGTCGGTTTTGTGCCAATTATTGAGTGATTTGAGTGGATTTATCAATTCTCCCAACCAACAACCTCCACAATCTCCAGCCCAAAACCAATCATCCCAATCCGTCGGGTGGGGTTGTTGGTCAGCAGCTTGATTTTGGAGATGCCGAGGTCTCGGAGGATTTGTGCCCCGATACCGTAATCCCGCTGCTCGACTTCTTGGTTGCGGCGGCCACGGTAGGGCTTGGGTGACTTGTCGGAGCCATTGGCCATTTGCTGGAGGCAGGCCATCAGCGGCAGGTCTTTTTCGCCGTGGCGCATGATGACGAGGGCGCCTTTTCCTTGCTTCGCAATGGCTTCCAATGATTTATCCAACCGATAGCCGGAGTCATCGAGGAGGATGCTGAGAAGGTCGTTGCCCTCCATGCTGGAGTGTACCCGCACGGTGACTGCTTCTTCGGGTTGCCAGATGCCCTTGATGATGGCTAGGTGGGTGTCCCCACCGGGTACTTGCGAGTAGGTGATTAGCTGGAACTCCCCAAAACGGTTTTTAAACGGCATCGAAAACTCCCGCTTGATAAGCCGCTCGGTCTCCATTCGATAGGCTACCAGGTCTTTGATGCTGATGATTTTCAGGTTGTGCCGCTCCGCAATTTTGATGAGCTGTGGCAGGCGGGCCATGGTGCCATCTTCGTTCAGGATTTCCACCAAAACGCCAACTGGACGAAAACCCGCCATGCGGGCGAGGTCAATGCTGGCCTCCGTGTGCCCTGTGCGACGCAGCACACCACCGGATTTTGCCCGAAGGGGAAAAATGTGACCAGGCCGTGCAAAGTCTTCAGGTCGGGTGGCGGGGTTCACCAGTGCCCGAATGCCAGTGGCCCGGTCGTAGGCACTGATGCCCGTGGTGCAGCCCTGCCCGATGAGGTCGATGCTGACGGTGAAAGCGGTTTCGTGGAGTGCCGTGTTTTCCGGTACCATCATTTTCAGGCCAAGCTCTTCGGCCCGGCCCTCCTCGATGGGGGTGCAAATCAATCCCCGGCCGTGCGTGGCCATGAAGTTGATGATTTCGGGGGTGATGCACTCGGCGGCGCAGATGAAGTCACCTTCGTTTTCCCGGTCTTCGTCGTCCACGACGATGATGACCCTGCCGTTGCGGATGTCTTCGACGGCTTCGGCAATGGTATTGAGCTTGAATTTTGAATGGTCAATTGTTGGAGTATCAGTCATTTCGGTTGCTGCTTCGGTTAGGTACATACGAGGTGATTTTTTTGCAAAACAACAAAGCCTAGGTCGTAAGGTTCTGTTGACAATCTCAATAAAAAAGCAAAGGTCACTTTCCTAGTGTAAAGTGACCTTTGAACGGAGGGATTTTTTTTCAGAAACCTGTTTTTTTATGGAAAGCCGTTTCTCCCGGTCGGCGGTCAGTGGCTTTACTTTCTTTCGCTTTTTAGGTGGAGTAGTTGCCAGTTCAATCAGCCTAAAAAATTCGGCAGTGACCGCTTCCTTGTTGTCCAATTGGGAGCGGGTGGTTTGGTTGGTAAGCAGCAAAACGCCTTCAGCATTGATGCGGTTGGAGAGGTTGGTCAATACCATTTGTTTCTCAGTCTCATCGAGGATGCGGGAATTGGACACATCAAAACGGAGTTCCACTTTTGTTTCTACCTTGTTCACGTTCTGGCCACCAGGGCCGGAGCTTCTGGCTGTTTTGAACGTGAGTTCCTGTTTTAATTGTTCGAGGTTCATGACTTTGAAAGTAAAAAGGTAAAAGTAAAAAGTAAAAAGTGGGTGTCCAGTTTCCTTTTCAGGCACTAAATCAATCAAGAAGCAAAAAGGTTCATTGAAACAAAACTACTTTTGCCAAATGACCGAACCTACTTCTAATCGAGCTTTTTTGTGGTTAAAGATTGCCGCAGCCAGTGTTTTTGCTGGTCGGGCTTACCAGCATATTTTTTGGGATGCACCCTACCGGGAACTGCTATGGGACGACCAACTGATGAAGCCCGTTATCGAGGCGCTCACCCCTTGGAATTGGCATGAGTTCGTGACCAACCTTGCGGTGGACGAGGCTGTTCAGCATTGGATGCTTGGCATTGGTACGTTCTATGCCTTCTGTGCAGTGGCTTGCTTTTTTTATGAAAAAATGCCGAAATGGGTGCGTTGGCCAATTTGGCTGGGCGTAGCTGGGCAGGTGGTTTTGGCATTGCTGTACATGAAAGAATACTTCCTACATGTGGGGCAGTTTTTTGAATATGCGCTGCAATTTTGCGCCCCAGCTTTCTTGATTGTTTATTTTAGAAGGGAAATTTTTTCGCCTCGTTTGATTTTCGCCATGAAGTTGGCAACGGCGCTGACTTTCATTTGTCACGGGCTGTACGCCGTTGGATACTACCCCAGGCCTGGGGTTTTTATGAGCATGACCATGAAGATACTGGGCTGCTCCGAAACTTTAGCGGGGGACATTTTAACAGTGGCAGGTTGGATGGATTTCGTGGTGGCCATCGGCATCTTTTTGCCAATAAAATGGTCAAGATGGTTCTTGCTGTATGCTGTCGTTTGGGGGTTGCTCACCTCGTTTGCGAGAATTTTTGGCAATTTCTATTGGGACTTCCCGCTTCAAAGTTTGCACGAATGGGCTTTTCAAACGGTTTACCGCCTGCCGCATGGCTTGATTCCATTGGTGCTTTTTGGCATCAGCCAAAGTTCTTTGACGTCATTGTCGGAGCATGATGACTCGGATAGCTGACTACAATGCAAGTATCTCAGAAAGGCGCAGCATGTCCATGTTGATTTCCTTTTCATTTTTGACGGCGATGCTTAGCGGCGTGTATTTAATGAGATTGTTATCAATTCCAACCATCACGTTCTTGTGGCCATCCAAGAGTGCCACGACTGCATTTGCGCCAAGTCGGCTAGCCAGCAGCCTGTCGGCTCCAGATGGTGAACCACCACGCTGCAAGTGGCCAATGACGGAAACCCGGGTGTCATAAGCACCAACCCTCGACTTCAATTCCTCGGCAATTACTTCCGTCTTTCCCAGTCTGTTGCCCTCGGCGACAATGATGAGACTGAACAGTTTTTTGCGTTTGGCAGAAATGCGAAGTACGTTGGCAAGTTCCTCGTAAGTTGTTTCTTTCTCTGGCAACAAAACCAAAGTAGCCCCAGAAGCGATGGCCGTGTGCAAAGCCAGAAAGCCAGAGTTTCGACCCATCACCTCAATGAAAAAAAGGCGGTCATGGGATTCTGCGGTGTCCCGAATTTTGTCCACAGCTTCCACCGCAGTATTGAGCGCCGTGTCGAACCCAATGGTATAATCCGTTCCGTACAGGTCGTTGTCGATGGTGCAGGGAACACCAACCACTGGGACACCATGTTCTTTGTGGAAAATTTCGGCACCAGTGAAAGTTCCGTTACCACCCAAGGCAATCAGCCCTTCAATTTTATGTTTTTTGATGGCTGCCGCAGCAAGTTTTCTACCTTCAGGAGTTGTAAAACGCTCACTCCGTGCTGTTTTCAAAAAGGTGCCTCCTCGCTGAATGATATTGCCAACATCACGGGTTTCTAGTTTTTTCAGGTTGCCATCCATTAGCCCTTCGTAGCCCCCGGTGATGCCAAAAATTTCGACATCATGGTAAGCACAGGTTCGAACCACCGCCCGAACGGCGGCATTCATGCCCGGTGCATCGCCGCCAGAAGTGTAAACTGCTAATCTTTTTATTGTACGACTCATTATTTGTTGATTTAATATTCCAGGCATTGACGCCTGGTTATGTTTCCGTGGAAAGAAATTTAGTGTTACAAAGTTCCCAAATGGTATTTCACCAAGTTCCCAATCGGTTTTTGAACAAAAACGCCTGTGTGCAAACCAAGCTCATGCAGTGCCTCCTTCAAAATGCCTTGGAAATGATAGGCCACCGAACCTACAAAACTAACGGGCAGCCTCTCGTGGTTTTTGTATTTGCAAACATGCCTCGTCAGGAATTCGGTAAAACTTTTCTTCACAATTTCCTGGACAAAAGCATGGTCTTGGTGCGCTGCAAACAATTGGGTGAACGAAGCCAAATAAGCGGACGGAATACCGCCACCGTACACCGATTCGATGATGTCTTTACGGCCATTCGGGCAAACTTGTTCGATGATGGGGTGCAAATCCGCTGGCATTTCCCGGTAAAAGTACGCCTGCAAGAACATCTTTCCAATCTGCGCCCCGCTGCCCTCGTCGCCAAGTAGGAATCCAAGGTTGGTCACTTGGTCCACCTCCTTGTTGCCATCGAAAAGCACAGAGTTGGAGCCCGTGCCAAGGATGCAGGCGATGCCCGGTTCATGGCCGCAAGTGGCACGTGCTGCTCCAAGTAAGTCGTGCGTGACGTTGATTTCCGCCTTCGGCAATTCCCGGTGAAGGGCATCAATGACGATTTGCCGACGGTCAAGGTCCTTGCAGCCAGTGCCGTAGTAAAAAGCCTGGCCTGTTATTTCAAAGGGCAGCATCTCCACCAACTCCCGTCGAATGATGTCGGTAATTTTTTCACCCGGCAAGTAAGTTGGATTGAAGCCCGTGGTTGAGACGGTTAATTGCTCGCCCCCGTCCTTGACGATGACCCAATCAGCCTTGGTAGCGCCCCCATCTGCGATGATTAGCATGGCAAAAAAATTTAAGCGGCAAATGTATTGTGAAAAAGACACCAAGTGCCTTGGACATGTAGTTTTTTTAAGCGAAAGCTGGCAAGTTGCTATTGGAATTAGCCCGTGATAAGCGCTTCACCTTCGAAAATCGGCAACTTGACATTTGGCAATTGCTGTAAAAAAAGTCGGAGGGCTTTGCGTTTTGCCGTATCCAATTGGTAGCTGATGTTCTCAGTGAAGTATTTTTCCAAATCAAAACCGGGGTGTTGTTGTGGCAAAATGAGCATTAACTGTGGGATGAAATCTATGCCCAATTGCATGGCCTGGTTAAAACGTTCAATGAAATCAGAAGATAGCTGCCTGTTGCTAACCCAAGCCGCAAACACAAACGGCAACCCAGTATGTGCTAGCCATGCCTTGCCAAGGTCGTAGGTATAGGTGTGTTTCCCCAACTTTTCCATCGCTCGGTCACCAATGATTAGTGCAGCGGTCGTTCCGCCAATATTCCCCTCAAAACCAATCGTTGAAGGCAGTAGGGTAGGCGAGCAGTGCCAGTGGTTTTCCAAGAGGATTTTTACCAACTCGACAGAGGTGCGTGAATGAAAGTCAAGGTAAAGCTCGGTCACTTCCTCCAGCGGCACCTCACTGAAAATACAGACCGTTTTCACCTCACCAACAGTACCGATGCAGTAATCAGAAAAGACATGCGGAGTGGCCAATTCTGGAATGGCAGCGACCGGAATCAAGCCAAAATCCGCCTCACCCCTGGCCAGTTTGCTGGCGCAAACGCTGGGGATATCGAGCTGAAGGTCGAGTTCTTCGCTCAAGCCGCTTTTTACCAGACCGTAAAGCAACGGCTTGGTGTTTAGGTAGCTGACGGCGGTGACTTTTAGTTTTTTCAAGTTGCGAGTTTTGAGTTTCGAGTTTCGAGTTTTGGGCCGCAAACTGCTAATGGCTCGCAACTCAAAACTCATAGCTAATTCAGAACAGGCAGTGCCACATACCCTTTGAATACTTTATCTTCCTCAAAAACCTCTTCTGTGTAATCCTTCACGACATTGTACAAGGTATCCCGCTCGATAGGCTTTCGCCCAACGGCCTTGATGAGTTTCACCAAATCCTTGGTACTCATGGCCGGGCTTTGCTCCTCTGAGCCAGCCATTGAGTAAATCTTCGTCGTGTCATCAATCGTACCGTCAATGTCATCCACGCCATAGGACAGTGAGAGCTGCGCAATATTGCGGGAAATCATTGGCCAGTAGGCTTTCAAGTGGTCAAAATTATCGAGATAGACTCGGGCGATGGCATAGTTGCGAAGGTCTTCCACCACGTTTACCTCTTCGAGGTGCGACATTTGGTTGTCCTGGTTGCGGAATTTCAGCGGGATGAAAGTCTGGAACCCGCCCGTCCGGTCCTGCAATTTGCGAAGCTCCTCCATGTGGTGAATGCGGTGCTCGAAGCCTTCGATATGGCCGTAGAGCATCGTGGCGTTAGAGCGCATCCCGAGTTTGTGCCATTCCTCATGGATGTCGAGCCACTGCTGGCCCGTGCACTTATCGGCAGCAATTTTCTCCCTGATTTCTGGGTGGAAAATCTCTGCACCGCCACCGGGAATGCTGTCCAAGCCTGCATCCTTCATCAACTTCATGCCTTCGGCATAGTCGATTTTGGCTTTTTTGAAAATATAGTGATATTCTACTGGCGTCAGCGCCTTCACGTGCAGGTCGGGGCGGTGTTTTTTTATTTTGGTAAAAAAATCGGCGTAAAACTGCACGTCGTATTGCGGCAGCACGCCACCTACAATATGCACCTCCGTCACAGGCTGGCCGTCGTACTTGCGCACAATGTCCATCATGTCATCCATGGTGTATTCCCAGCCCTCTCCCCGTTTTTTGATCAGCCGGGAGTAGGAGCAGAACTTGCAGTCATAGACGCAGACATTGGTCGGTTCGATGTGGAAATTGCGGTTGAAAAAAGTATGGTCGCCGTGTTTGCGTTCACGGATATGATTGGCGAGAGCGCCCACGAAGCCGAGGCTGCCTTCTTGGTAGAGCAGCAAACCCTCATCGGGCGTGATGCGTTCGTTGTTAAAAACTTTCTCCGCAATATTGCGAAGCGGCTGGCTAAGGTTGGGGTCTTTGAGCAGAAACTCGATTTTTAGTTGCTTCGTCATGTAATTGTGCATTTTTGCGAGCGTAAAGGTAACAGTTTAGGTTACTTTCAGTTTTTGTTGAAAGTAAAAATTATCAAGCCACCGCTTCTGCAAATGCTATCGATTCTCATCCCCATCTTCAATTTTGACGTTAGGCCGCTGGTCAATGACCTGCACGGCCAGTGCGAAGCGGCGGGGGTTGGCTACGAAATCCTATGCTTCGACGACGGTTCAACACCCGATTTCAAACAAAAGAACAAGGAAATCTGGAAACGTACCAATGTCATCTACCGGGAAATGCCGCAGAACCTGGGCCGCTCTGCTATCCGAAACACGCTCGGCCGATCCGCCCGCTTTGAGTACTTGCTGTTCATGGACTGTGACAGCAGGGTTGTTTCACCCGTTTTTATCCAAAATTACCTGCACCATGCTGCCCCTGATTGCCTCGTGTACGGTGGTCGTTGCTACTCCGACCAACCACCCGCCGACCCTGCCCTGCGTTTTCATTGGCACTATGGCCGCCAGCGGGAGCAAAGCTCCGCCGCCGAACGAAGCCGATTGCCTTACCATAGTTTTATGACCAATAATTTCTTGGTCCCGAAGCCCATTTTTCTCGGTATTTTGTTCGACGAAACCCTGCGACAATATGGGCACGAGGACACTTTGTTCGGGATGGAGCTGGCAAAACGGCAAATTCCGATTTTGCATATTGACAACCCGTTGGAGCATATCGGGCTGGAGCCTGTGGCGGTTTTTTTGAGGAAAACAGAGCAAGGGATTGAGAACCTCGTGAAACTGAAAAACGAGGGTAAACCAGTGGAGACCCGTCTGTTGAGCAGCTTCCAAACCTGCCGACATTGGGGCATTGAACGGCCAATAGAATGGTTGTTTTCGGCGTTAAAAGGATTGATTGTCAGGCAGTTGTCCAGTGCGTCGCCATCTTTGCGTTTATTCGATTTCTACAAGCTTGGACTTTTGGCCACGATGGCCCCCAAGCAAACGGAGGTATAAAACCTATTTGCCGTAGGCAAAATACTCGTTTGAACACGAACTTATGATTGACGTTATCTTTGCACCATATATATTGTATCAAAAATACCCTTGTCTAAACTTCGCCGTCTTTTCAAAATAGCTGCCAGCCTCCTCGCAATCTTCCTCCTGATTTTTGCGCTCTTGCTATTTATTTTGAATATGCCCGTCACCCAGTGTTGGCTGACGCCAAAAGTGGAAAATTGGCTGGAAACCAAACTCCAGACGCATGTGGAAGTCAAAAGTATCGGGGTTCGTTTTCCTAAGTCACTGGAAATCAATGGATTGAAAATAGATACCCGAAATGGCGATACCCTCCTCCAAGTCGGCAGCCTGGTAGTTGATGCCGATATGTGGCAGCTTTTTCACAATCAATTATCCATCAAAAAGGTTGGGCTGGAGGATGCAGTGGTGAAGATAAACCGGCAGGATGAGCGCTTTAATTTTGGCTTTATCCTCGATGCTTTTGCACCGCCAGAACAAAAATCTACGCCACCACCAACCGATACCAGCAGCTCCTTCCAAGTCGTCCTTCGCCCTTTTGTTTTCAACCTAAAAAATGTCTCGCTGGATTGGCAAGACATTGACAACCAACAGTTTATCAATGCCCGCATCGGACAGTCGAGCATCAATGTGGAAGATGCCGACCTGAAAAGCGTCCAGTTTTCCATCCAAAAACTTGAATTGGAGGATGCCGATATTTCCGTCCGACAACTTTCAATTGAGCCACCTGACAGCACGTCCAGCCCAACGATTTTTGATTTTTTGGTAAAAAATGCGGCCATTTCCAAGACCCGATTTTTGTTTGAAGACAATAAGCTTTTGTTCAAAACCAACCTCGATGAAGCAGCTTTTAATGACTTGAGGGTACGGTCTTCAGCAAGCGGAATTGCAGTAGTGAGCGAAGATGTCGAACTGCAAAAAACCGACTTGATTTACCTTGACAAAAGTACCATTCCAACTCCTGACCGCTTTAATCCGATAGACCTTGATTTGGCTTCACTCAATGCCTCCATCCATCAATTTTCCTATCAAAATGATTCAATCCGAGTAAAGGTGGATAAGCTTTCAGGAAAAGAGAAATCGGGTGTGAAGGTGGAACAATTGCACGGTAATTTGCAATATTCCCCCGGTGTTGTCAATGTGCAAGGCCTTGATTTTCAGGGAAATACCACTAGGTTGAATGGCTCGATAACCATGAATTTGGGCGAGAAGCCAGCGCCGCCCATCTCCAATTTCACCGTGGAATTGCAGCAATCCGAGGGAACCGTTGCAGACATCATTCGATTCCTGCCACCTGATCCGAGTTTTGACTTTTTGGAAAAAATGGCCGACCAGAATTGGACGGCTAACGGCAAAGTTGCTGGCACGATGAAGCAGATGGAGACTGATGGCTTCCAATTTGCTTTTGGCAAAAACAGCCGACTCCAAGTCTCCGGTAATGCCGCCAACCTGGATACACCCAACAAGCTTTCTGCTGACCTAAAACTCAGCGAATTCCGCTTTGATAAAAATGACCTCAGCCCATTTTTGAAAGAAAAAAACTGGCAAGTTCCAGCTTTTGCAAAGGCAAGTGGAACAGTGAAAGGTCAGAACGGCCTGCTTTCACTGAACCTCTCTGGTATTTTTGGCAACCTCGACAACCTGGCCAAAGCTCCATCCCGACTTGACACGGCCAAGTTCAATGTAGTTGGCCAAGTGAAGGGGCTTGGCAACACCAAGACCATGGAACTGGACTTGAATTTGAAGCAATTGGAGTTGCCGGGCAGCATGGCCGCTGCTTATTTGCCACCGGATATTTCTGCTCCCGAGAATATTTCTGTTTCAGGAACTGCGAGTGGAACTTTGCGCAAGCTAAACACCGACCTCAACATGGCTTTGGAAAGGGCGGGTCAAATAACCCAGTTGAATGGCAAAGGCACCCTTGAAAACCTGACCTCAACGGACAGTCTTCGCCTCGACATGACCATTGCTGGCGAAGTGGCAAAGGCGGAAATTTACGGATACGTGCCAGACTCACTCATTGCCCCATATGTCAATTTGCCCGACAAGCTTGCGCTGGAAGGAACAGTCAGAGGGCTGTTGAATGACCTTCGTGCGACCGCAAAAATTGGCTTTGGTAACCTCGGTTTTTTACAACTCGATGG
The DNA here is from genome assembly GCA_021739645.1 of Saprospiraceae bacterium. Classification (GTDB taxonomy): domain Bacteria; phylum Bacteroidota; class Bacteroidia; order Chitinophagales; family Saprospiraceae; genus UBA6168. The sequence continues at coordinate 265,046 of JAIPBL010000001.1, forward strand.
TTTTAAAAAAGGGGAAAAGTATGCGGTGAATTTGAAAGGCAACCAATTGAAAATCAATGAATTGGCTGCCGATAGCCTGCTTCCGCAATTACGGTTAGCCGATTTCATGTTTCACCTCGAAGGTCAAGGTTTTGATGTTGGCAAAAGTGCAACTGCCTCACTCACTGGGGCGTTCCAGACCTTTACTTGGGAGGGTTTTACGATGAACAACATCGGCTTGGAAGGGAATTTGGCGGGCAAGAAATTCAATGTAAAATTGAACAATCCAGACCCACGCCTCCACCTGAATCTCCAAGCCAATGGCGAGTTGGGAGGCGCCCAGCCATCACTCATTTGGGATGCCGTTTTCGACTGCCTTGACCTGGATGCACTGGGGTTTTCAGAGAAAAACACATCGGCATGTTTTCACCTCAGCGGCAATGCAACTGGCCTCTCCTCGGATAGCTTGGAGGCTACCGTTTTATTGCAGGATATTGACGTACAATATGAATCGCAGCATGTGAAACCTGGGGATGTGCAACTGAGAGCAAGTCTGCTGAACCGCAAGAACGACCTAACTATCACTTCAGATTGGCTGAATGCCTGGCTTCGTGGCCAATTCGACCCGGCAGGATTGCCTGACTTGATAGCGGATTTTTCACAGCATTATTTCAAGACCAACCAGGAACAACCGCAGACGTTGCAGCATGAATCTGGTGATTCCTTGGCATTTGAATTGACGCTTAAAGAGCCTGACTTTTTCACAACCGGGATAGTTCCAAACCTCTACGAAATGGAGGAGCTAAAAATAGCAGGCAACCTTGACGCCCGTAGCCACCGATTTACCTTTACCTCCAACCTGCCTCGAGCTACTTATGATGTTTGGACCGTTGAGAGCTTGCTGCTGAACGCAAAGGGGGATGGCAAAACCGCCGATTTTAAACTTGAAATCCCCAAGCTGGACCAATACGGCGAAGCTTTCGTCAGCAACCTTTCCATGTCGGGAACCCTGGACGGGAAAACGGCCAACGTACTGCTGGCAGCCTTGGACAGCCTGGGAAAAGAACGCTTCAAAATCGGCCTTTTCGCTGAAACGGATGACTTTCAGGATGGCTATACCGTTCATTTTTCATCCAACCAAATCATTGACTACAAACCCTGGACAGTTCCAGCGGACAACAGCCTAAGCTTGGTTGGTAAAACGGTCTCCGCCAAGAATTTGCATTTCGCCAATGACCAGCAAGCATTCCGGTTGGATGGCTCCACCAAACCCACCGCCAACGGCGAGCAGGCGCTCGATTTCGTGCTCGATATGCAACGGGTCAACCTTGCGGCTTTTGAAGTGCTCATGGCGGGCAGCTTGAAAAACCTTGCCGGATGGACAAGTGGAAATCTCAAAATCGGAGGCACCACCAATGCCCCAAAACCTTCGGGCAGCCTGCAATTGAAAGCGGCACAGGCCACCGTGGTGCTCACCAATGTCCGTTATTTACTAAGCGACCAGGAACTGGTTTTGAAACCAAATGGCCTTGACCTCACTGGTCTCACGATTACCGACCCGCAAGGTAACTTGTTGACTATCAACGGAATGCTGGAAACCCAAAACTGGAAAGATATCCAATACAACCTAGTGGTTTCTTCCAAAAAATGGCTAGTCCTGAACACCAAAAAAGGCCAAAACCCACTGTACTACGGGAAAGTCATTGCAAGTGCGAACGGTACAGTCAGGGGGCCTTTAGCGGAGCCAATTGTCACCATCAGCGTAAAACCATTGGAGGGTTCCACGTTCAATTATATCTATGACCCAGCTCAGGAGCAAGCTACCGTGGAAGGGGTAGTGGTTTTTGTAAAACCCGTCGAGCAGAAGAAGCCCCGGCGGAAGGCAGTTTCAAAACAGTATCCTTTACAACTCAACTTGAACCTAGAGATTGACGATAAACTCCAGCTAAATGTGGTGACCGACCCCGGCTCAGGCGACTTTTTCGAGGGCACGCTGGAGGGGAGGATTGCCTTGGAAATTTACCCTGATGGAACCATCAACCTGGCTGGTCGTGCCGAGGTGAAACAGGGGCAGTACCGTTATTCTTACCAGAACATTGTAAAACGCCGGTTCGAAGTGGCTCCGGACAGCTACCTTTCTTGGTCAGGTGACCCATTTAACCCTGACCTTCAAATCACCGCAAGGTACGTCGTGCGCACTTCGCCAGCGCCATTGTTGGCGTTGAATGGCGTTGGGCAAAACGATGGTAGTGACCCAACATTGAACAATTACCAAACGTTTTTCCTCAACTTCAAAGTAACCAACAACCTGGCCTCACCAGGGCTGAAAATTGACATTGAATACCCTGACAACCAAGCGGTTACGCAAGGCGGGAGTGTAAATAATTCCGACAATAGCACCGTACAATCGGCGGTAACCTCCCTGAACAACGACGACGTGCAGCTCTCCCAGCAGGTTTTTGGCCTGTTGGTTTTCAATGCTTTCATCGGAGGTGGGGTGCAGTTGGAAAACGCTTCGGTTGGTCTTGGCCTCAACGATTTTCTCACCAGTCAGTTTAACGCCTTGGCTGGGCAATACATCAAGTTCGTGGATGTTAGCTTGCAGGTGAAAGAGGACGTGACGTTCAATTCGGACAACCAGGCCACCGGCAGCACCAACTACAACCTCAGTTTGCAAAAATCCTTTTTGAACAACCGATTGACTTTCAAAGTGAGTGGCGGCGCAGAAGAAGACCGCAGCACGGGCAGCCAGTGGAGCAGCAGCCTCGAAAATGCCCTGGTGGAATATTCCATCACACCAAACGGGGGGTTGAAAATTCGGGCATTCTCTGAAAACGGATTGGAGCTGTTGAACAGCGATGTCATTCGGAATTCGGGTGCAGGCCTGGTTTTTACGAAGGAATTTAAAAGTTTGAGGAAAAAGGACAAAGAATGAACAGTTTTAGCAACATAAAACCCATTTTTTGGACGCTATTGGTCGCCAATGCGCTGTTGTTTTCCAGTTGTACGGGAGCCTTGCTACTGCCCAAAGGAGAGCAGTTGTACACTGGCGCAAAACTAAAGGTCGAGAAAGCGGATAAAAGTTGGGAAACCGCCAAAATGGAAGCGAGTATGGCGCAGGACATCGTGCTGCCCCGCCCAAATCGGCATATCCTATGGTTGCGCATTAACGTTGGCATTTACAACACCTTTCACAACCCCAACAAGGAGAAAGGATTTAGGAACTGGGTGGCTGAGAAATTAGGAACACCCCCCATCCTTTATGACCCATCAATAGCGGCTATCCACCAGCAATTGCTCACAAAAACAGCCGCAAACTATGGCTTTTTTAAAGTCAACATCGAGTCAAAACCAAAAGGATTCTGGAAGAAAAAAAAGTTGAAACATACCGTGCATTTGTTGGATCCGCCAAAGGTCATGTCCAATCTGACCTTCCCACCCGACACTGGGATAGTGGAGCACCGGCTATTGGAACTGAAAGCCAGCACGCTGTTGCAGGATGGCCTTGCTTACCAATTGGATTTGCTAAAATTGGAACGGCAGCGCCTCACCGATAGCCTGCGCAACGAAGGGTGGTACTACCTCTCGCCTGATGACTTGATATTTGAGGCCGATACACTTCAATCAGATACCGTGGTGCGTTTGGCCTTGCGTTTCAAAGACGACGTGACCGACAAGGATAAACGCCGCTACCGAATCGGGGAAATCCTCGTGTTCCCGGACTACGACATCCAGAACGCTGGACAGGGCCAGCGGATGGAGCAGGTGGACGATTGTATCAGCTTTATTTTTACGGAAACGAGTGTTAAAAAGAAGGTTATCACTGCGAATATTCCTTTCCGATGCGGCGAATATTTCTCCAACGAAAAGTATAGAACCGCTCTTTTTCGCTTGCAGAATCTCGGTTTTTTTAAATTCGTCAACATCCGCTTTGAGCCGTCCATGCTGGCCGATAGCCTGTTGGAAGCGCACGTGCTGCTCACACCTGCCCTGCCGCAAAAAGTGGAGGCAAAGCTCTCCGGGCTGTATTCTCCGGGCTTGTACGGTGGCGCCGAGGCGGGCCTGACCTGGCAGCACCGCAACACCTTTGGAGCTGCCGAAAACCTACGGCTCAGTTGGGCCGGCAGTTACCTGGACTTTGGGTTGAGCAGTGGGGCTTCCGATTTTTCACAATTATTCAGCAGCGAAGCGGCGGCACAGCTCACGGTTCCACAAAACATGTTCGGATTTCGAAGTCAAAAAAGCAATGCGCTGGCGGCCACCCGTTTTTCCTTTCGCCACAAAGCGCTTTTCTTCGATTTAAAACTCAACGCATACCCATCGTTCAGGCTTGGGTTGCAACGCTTGGAAGGTGAGGGCGGCTTTGTTTGGAAAAAAAACAGGCAGGGTTCCGTCTCACACGAATTGAATCCACTCAATGCCTCGCTCCAGTACACCAGTATTGCGAAGCCGGGGCTCAAAAGCAGTTTGCTTGCGCAAATTCCAGATGACGACTCCGGCGACCTACTTTTTCTGGCCACACAGGTCGAGTTTCGTCCGAACTACACCTTTGTTTTCGACAACCGGCTGACCGCAAAAGGCAAGGTGACCAATTATTTCCGCCAACGATTTACCCTTCGGGGAAGTGGCTACTTGCTCCCCAAGGCTGTCGCAGATGCAGCAAATTTGGGTTATCCCCTCAATTTTTTCACCGAAAGCGATTGGCGTCAATATCGCTCATTGAGTGACAGAACGATATTCGCCTACCGCTTGTCTGTCTTTGCTGGCCTCCGCATGACGCCCAAAAGCACTTTCTCCGTCCTCGATTTGTACACCATCGGCGGGGCGTCAAGTGTCAGGGCATTTGCTCCCCGAATTGTCGGGCCGGGCAGCGAGCCGCTCAGCGATGTGGGAATCGGACTTTCGAACCATACCGGCAACCTACAATTTCAGGCAGCTGCCGAGCTTCGCCAAAAGTTGGGCGAGATGTGGGAATTGGCGGCGTTTCTTGATGCGGGCAACATCTGGCTCACGAAATCAGACCCCGACTTGCCCGGTGGCGAGTTTTCGGCCAATGATTTTTACAAAGAACTGGCATCTGGTACTGGCTTGGGGCTGCGGTTCAGCCTCGGTTTTTTTATCCTGCGCTTCGATGTGGCTGTGCCACTATCCAAACCTTACTTGCCATTGGGCAGTCGTATGATAGGACAAACAGGTTTTAAGGAAGGCCAGTTTTTGGGTGGCCTTCGGGGCAATTTTGCGTTTGGTTATCCTTTTTGAACTGCTTTTGGCGAAGCGACTACCTAAAAAAATGGAACTTAGCCTACCTTTCGGACTTGAACGATAACTGTATTTGAGCCTATTTGATTAACCAATAAAACACAAACACTTTGAAAAATATCCTTTTCGAAAAAAACAATGGCGTTGGTATTATCCGCCTAAACCGCCCGTCCGTTTTCAACTCCTTCAACCGGGCGATGGCGCTCGAAGTGCAGGCGGCGCTGGATGAATGCAACCACGACCACAGCGTCCGGGCCATCTACCTGACGGGTGAAGGCAAGGCGTTCTGTGCTGGCCAAGACCTGCAGGAAGTCAGTGACCCCGGCAATTCTCCAAGTTTCAAGACCATCTTGGGGGAGCATTACAACCCCATCATCGAGCGACTGCGGGGCATCGAAAAACCCATCGTCTGCGGGGTGAACGGCGTAGCGGCGGGTGCTGGCGCAAACATCGCTCTTGCCTGCGACATCACCGTGGCAGCTGAATCGGCTGCATTTATTCAAGCTTTTAGTAAAATTGGTCTCGTTCCGGACAGCGGTGGCACCTACTTTTTGCCCCGTTTGATTGGCTTCGCAAAAGCGTCCGCCCTGATGATGCTCGGTGAAAAAGTGTCGGCTACGGATGCTGCCGCAATGGGCATGATTTACAAGACGCTGCCCACGGAAGGCTTTGACGAGGCGGCTCTGGCTATTGCGCAGCACCTTGCCCAAATGCCGACGAAGGGCCTCGGTTACACCAAGCGCCTACTCAACATGAGCTTTGAAAACATCCTTTCGGAACAATTGGAAGCCGAAGACAAATACCAGACCCTAGCTGGCTCAACGGCAGATTATCGGGAAGGCGTTGCGGCGTTTTTGGAGAAAAGGAAGCCGGTTTTCAAAGGGGAATGAGGTTTCGGGTTTATGGTTTTTGGTTTAAGGGAAGACACTGCAAATTTGAACGGCCCTCCCTGAAACCAAAAACCAGAAACCAGAAACCATTAGCGCAGCGGTGTTCCCCATTCCTTCGTCAATTTCCTAAAAAGCACCTGAATTTCCTCCAAGATTTCCAACTTCGACTTATTGACAATCATCCGACCGTCAATCTCCGAAACCCTCGTCAATTCGCCCATCGTGCCCGTGCAGAACACCTCATCAGCCGTGTAAAACTCCACCAAAGACAGGTTTCGCTCCAGAACGGGGATGCCATTTTCCTTGCAAATTTCGATGACCAAACCCCTTGTAATGCCGGGCAGACAAGCGTCCGGGGTGGGAGAGAGCACCTGTCCATTGCGGATGCAAAAGATGTTCACGCTGTTCGTCTCCGCCACGAAGCCGTTCGAGTCGAGCATGATGGCCTCATCGGCCCCGGCGTAGTTGGCTTCTATCTTCGCTAAAATATTGTTCAGCAGATTGTTGTGGTGGATTTTGGAATCGAGGAACATCGGGTTGTTCCGCCGGACGCTCGATGTGATGAGCTTGATGCTCGGCGGATAAACGGGCGGTTTCCACTCCGCCAGTACGATAAGCGTGCAGCCGAATTGGTTCAACCGTGGGTCCATGCCGGAGGTGATTTTTTCGCCCCTCGTCAGTGTCAGGCGGATGTGGGCGCCATCCCGCATCCCGTTGGCCCGCAGCGTCTGCATGATGGCGTCCGTGACGAACTCGTTGCTCGGTACATTGGCGAAGGCCAGCGCATGAGCCGAGTTCTGCATCCGCTCCAAGTGGCGGTCGAGGCAGAAAATCCGGCCATCATAGACCCGAATGCCTTCCCAAACCGCATCGCCGCCCTGCACGGCACTATCGAAAACGGAGATTTTTGCCTCTGCCCGAGGCACGAGCTTGTCTTTTACCCAGATTTGGATGTCGTTGTTTTTGGTATTGAGTTGTTGTTGCACGTTGATTCGTTTTTGATTTGAGTTTTTGACGCTGAGGAACGCTGATTTTTATGATGGTTTATGTTTTGCCCCGCTGTGCGCCGCCTTTGGCATGGCCGAAGGGCACCTGCGTCGCCATGCTCACGCCCGCTGTGCGCCGCCTTTGGCATGGCCGAAGGGCACCTGCGTCGCCATGCTCACGCCCCGCTGTGCGCCGCCTTTGGCATGGCCGAAGGCCACCTGCGTCGCCATGCTCACGCCCCGCTGTGCGCCGCCTTTGGCATGGCCGAAGGCCACCTGCGTCGCCATGCTCACGCCCCGCTGTGCGCCGCCTTTGGCATGGCC